>NZ_JAUQOL010000010.1:0-357230 GCF_047689505.1 Saccharothrix sp. BKS2
GGAGCGCGGGAACCGAGCTTGTAGTAGTCAAACGATGGGGTGACGCAGGAGGGTAGCTCCGCCAGTGAGTGGTAGTACTGGTGTAAGCGTGTAGGCCGTCTGGTAGGCAAATCCGCCAGGCATACAGGCTGAGACGTGATGCATAGCCGATTGAGGCGAAGTAGAGTGATCCCATGCTGCCGAGAAAAGCCTCTAGTGAGTGTTCACGCGGCCCGTACCCCAAACCGACACAGGTGGTCAGGTAGAGAATACCGAGGCGATCGGGCGAACTGTGGTTAAGGAACTCGGCAAAATGCCCCCGTAACTTCGGGAGAAGGGGGGCCAAAGGGTTTGAAGCCCCTTGCGGGCTAGGACCAGTTGGCCGCAGAGACCAGCGAGAAGCGACTGTTTACTAAAAACACAGGTCCGTGCGAAGTCGCAAGACGATGTATACGGACTGACGCCTGCCCGGTGCTGGAACGTTAAGGGGACCGGTTAGTCTTTCGGGGCGAAGCTGAGAACTTAAGCGCCAGTAAACGGCGGTGGTAACTATAACCATCCTAAGGTAGCGAAATTCCTTGTCGGGTAAGTTCCGACCTGCACGAATGGCGTAACGACTTCTCGACTGTCTCAACCACAGGCCCGGCGAAATTGCACTACGAGTAAAGATGCTCGTTACGCGCGGCAGGACGGAAAGACCCCGGGACCTTTACTATAGCTTGGTATTGGTGTTCGGTTCGGCTTGTGTAGGATAGGTGGGAGACTGTGAAGCGTCGACGCCAGTCGGTGTGGAGTCATCGTTGAAATACCACTCTGGTCGTACTGGATGTCTAACCTCGGTCCGTGATCCGGATCAGGGACAGTGCCTGGTGGGTAGTTTAACTGGGGCGGTTGCCTCCCAAAGAGTAACGGAGGCGCTCAAAGGTTCCCTCAGCCTGGTTGGCAATCAGGTGTCGAGTGCAAGTGCACAAGGGGGCTTGACTGTGAGACCGACAGGTCGAGCAGGGACGAAAGTCGGAACTAGTGATCCGGCCATGGCTTGTGGAAGCGTGGTCGCTCAACGGATAAAAGGTACCCCGGGGATAACAGGCTGATCTTGCCCAAGAGTCCATATCGACGGCATGGTTTGGCACCTCGATGTCGGCTCGTCGCATCCTGGGGCTGGAGTAGGTCCCAAGGGTTGGGCTGTTCGCCCATTAAAGCGGTACGCGAGCTGGGTTTAGAACGTCGTGAGACAGTTCGGTCCCTATCCGCCGCGCGCGTAGGATACTTGCGGAAGGCTGTCCCTAGTACGAGAGGACCGGGACGGACGGACCTCTGGTGTGCCAGTTGTCCTGCCAAGGGCATTGCTGGTTGGCTACGTTCGGAAGGGATAACCGCTGAAAGCATCTAAGCGGGAAGCTCGTTCCTAGATGAGGTATCCCACCCCTTTGTGGGTTAAGGCCCCCAACAGACCATTGGGTTGATAGGCCGGAGATGGAAGGTCGGTAACGGCTGGAGTTGACCGGTACTAATAGGCCGAGGACTTGTCATGAAGACGCTACGCATCCACTGTGCGGTTCTGAAAGAACCGAACCGGACCACCACCGGAACCCTCATCGGGGGTTTGGGTTGGTGCCTACGGGTTGGTAATTTCATAGTGTTTCGGTGGTCATTGCGGTTGGGGAACACCCGGTCCCATTCCGAACCCGGTAGTTAAGCCTTCCAGCGCCGATGGTACTGCACTCGTGAGGGTGTGGGAGAGTAGGACGCCGCCGAACATTCTTCCCTGAAAGGGCTTGTGGTGGGGGCACATTAGGTTGTGCCGCAACACCACAAGCCCTTTCGGCGTGTCCACAGTAGGAGGAGCTAGTGTCCAGGTTCGGGGATCGACCCGGCGACCGTCAGCGTGGCCAGGGAGACCGCCCGCGCCGATCCGACGACGGTGGCCGAGCCCAGGGCGATCGCAAGCCGGCGGGTAGCCGCGACGCTCGTGGGGGCGAGCGGTCGAGCAGCTACCAGCGTCGGGATGATTCTCCGCGTCGGGACGAGCGTGGCGGCTATCCGCGCCGCGACGACAACCGGGGCGACAGCAGGAGCAGCGACAGCCGGGGCGAGCGTCCCCGTTTCGACAAGCCCCGCGACGACCGCGGTGGTTACCCGCGACGTGATGACCGGTCCACCGGCGACCGTGGCGGTTACCAGCGTCGGGACGACCGGCCCAGTGGTGACCGCGGCGGTTATCCGCGACGCGACGACCGCTCCGGTGATCGGGGCGGGTTCCGGCGCGACGAGAACCGGCCTCGGTTCGAGCGGCGCGACGACCGGACCGACAGTCGAACCGACAACCGGACCGACAACCGCAGCAGCGACCGGACCGGTGACCGCAAGGACGACCGCTCCGGTGACCGCGGTGGTTACCAGCGGCGTGACGACCGCGGGTTCAACCGGGGTACTGAGCGCAGTGGTGAGCGTCGTGAGTTCCGGCCGCGCGAGGACCGTGGTGGTTACCCGCGTCGCGACGGCCAGAGCAGCGATCGCGGCGGCTACCAGCGTCGTGACGACCGGCCCAGCGGCGACCGGCCCACCGGCGACCGCGGCAGCTACCAGCGCAAGGACGACCAGGGCGGCGACCGCGGTGGTTACCCGCGTCGGGACGACCGGCGCGATGACCGTTCCGGTGATCGCGGTGGCGACCGTGGCGGTTACCAGCGTCGCGATGACCGCGGTGGCGACCGCAGCTCCAGCGACCGGGGCGGGTTCCGGCGGGACGACCGCGGCGGTGAGCGTCGTGAGTTCCGGCCGCGCGAGGACCGTGGTGGTTACCCGCGTCGGGACAGCCAGAGCAGCGATCGCGGCGGCTACCAGCGCCGTGACGACCGCTCCACCGGCGATCGCGGCGGCTACCAGCGTCGCGATGACCGGCCCAGCGGTGACCGGCCCAGCGGTGACCGTGGCGGTTACCAGCGCCGGGATGACCGGCCCGCCGGCGACCGTGGGAGCTACCAGCGTCGGGACGATCGACCTACCGGTGATCGCGGCGGCTACCAGCGTCGGGACGATCGGCCCAGCGGTGACCGTGGTGGTTACCCGCGTCGGGACAGCCAGAGCGGCGACCGCGGCGGCTACCAGCGCCGTGACGACCGCTCCACCGGCGATCGCGGCGGCTACCAGCGTCGCGATGACCGGCCCAGCGGTGACCGGCCGCGTTCGGACCGGCCGCGCTATGACAAGCCGCAGTACGACAAGCCGCGTCAAGACCGCCGGGACGACCGGCGCGACGAGCGCAGCCGTGACCGGGCCGCCCGGTTCCAGGACCGGATCACGCAGCCCGAGGACCAGCGCGCCGCCGAGGACACCGCGGTCGAGGTCGACGAGTCGGTGAGCACCGGCGCGGCTGTGGTCGCGATCGGCGCGACCGGCGCCGACGAGCGGGTCGAGCCGACTGCCGTGGACGGCGCGGACGACGACGCGAGCGACCGCGCCGACGAGGCCGCCAAGAACGACCGGGACGACGCGGACGAGTCCGTTGGGGCGCGGGCCGAGCGTGAGCCGGTGGCCGAGGCCAAGACCGGGACCGAGGTCGACGCCGCCGAGTCCGGGGCCGACGCCGGGACCAAGACCGCGACCGAGGGCGCGACCGACGAGACCCCCGAGGTCGAGCGGGAGCTCCCGGAGGCCGGCGAGGATCGGGAGCGGGCGTTCACCCGGTCCCGCACGCCCGAGCTGCCTCAGGACGCGGACATCTCCGTGCTGGACCCCGAGGTGAAGCAGGAGCTGCGCGGGCTGCCCAAGGGCCTGGCCGAGATCGTCGGTCGCCACTTGGCCGCCGCCGGCATGTTGGTCGACAGCGAGCCCGAGCTGGCGCTGGAGCACGCCCGGTACGCGCGGTCGAAGGCCGCTCGGGTCGCGGTGGTGCGCGAGGCCGCCGGGTTGACCGCCTACCACGCCGGTGAGTGGTCCGAGGCGCTGTCGGAGCTGCGGGCCGCCCGTCGCATGTCGCACGGTGCCGGGCACGTCGCGGTGATGGCCGACTGCGAGCGGGCGCTGGGGCGTCCCGAGCGGGCGATCGAGCTGGCGCGCGAGGCGCAGGGCTCGCCGCTGTCGGCCGAGGAGGCGGTGGAGCTGCGGATCGTGGCGGCCGGCGCCCGGCGGGACATGGGGCAGCTGGAGGCGGCCGTGGTGGCGCTCCAGGGCGACGACCTGGACGCGAAGCGCCGGGACCCGTGGAGCGCCCGCCTGTTCTACGCCTACGCCGACAACCTGGAGGCGGCCGGGCGGACCGAGGAGGCCGTGCGGTGGTTCCTCAACGCCGCGCAGGCCGACGACGACAACGAGACGGACGCCGCCGAGCGCGCGTTCGACCTCAGCCCGCAGGACTGAGCCCGCAGGACCGAGCCGGCGGCAACAAGCCGGGTAGGACTGAGCCGGCAGGACTGAGCCGGCAGGACCGAACCTCCCGACCGAACCCACCGGGACCGGCCCGAGCGACTGAAGTCACCCCCTGGAGGCCCGACACCACCCGGTGTCGGGCCTCCAGACTTGGGGGCACCACCCGCGACCACCGGAACGGAGGCGGCCCGTGCTGCTGGACCGCTACGACGCCCTGCTGCTGGACCTCGACGGCACCGTCTACCGGGGCCGGGAGGTCGTGCCCGGCGCGGTGGAGGCGGTGGCCGCCGCCCGGGAGCGGGGTGTCGGCATCCGGTTCGTCACCAACAACGCCTCCCGGTCGCCCTCGGACGTGGCCGGGCACCTGGTGGAGCTGGGCTTCGGCGCGGCGCTGGAGGAGGTCAGCACGAGCGCCCAGGCGGGCGCGGCGATGCTGATCGACCTGGTGCCGCCGGGCACGCGCGTGCTGGTGCTGGGCACCGCCGCGCTGGCCGAGGAGATCCGCTCGCGCGGGTTCGAGCCGGTGGAGCGCGCGGACGGCGCCGGGGCCGTGGTCCAGGGGCTGTCGCAGGAGCTGGGGTGGCGGGAGCTGGCCGAGGCGTGCGTGGCGATCCGGGCGGGCGCGCGGTGGATCGCCTGCAACGTCGACGCGACCCTGCCCACCGAGCGGGGCCTGCTGCCCGGCAACGGCGCCCTGGTGGCCGCCCTGCGCACCGCCACGGGGGTCGAGCCGCTGGTGGCGGGCAAGCCCGCGACGCCGCTGCTGGAGCAGGCGGCGAAGTCGCTGGGCGCGCTGCGCCCGCTGGTCGTGGGCGACCGCCTGGACACCGACATCGCGGGCGCGGTCAACGCGGGCATGGACTCGCTGCTGGTGCTGACCGGCGTGTCCACCGAGGAGGAGGCGCTCGGCCTGCCCGACGGGCAGCGGCCCACGCACATCGCGGCGGACCTGTCGATCCTGCATCGGCTACCGTGAAACCGTGAGCTTCGAGGTTCCCCCGCCCGGCCCGCCGCGTGACCCGGTGGCCGGGATCGAGGACGCGCTGGCCGGCCTGGAGGGTCTGGACCAGGTGGACGTGGTCGAGCACGTGGCCAGGTTCGACGACGTGCACGCGGCGTTGACCACCGCGCTGTCCAGCGTCGACAGGGTCTGATCCGGTGCCGCGCAGGGCTCGGCTCGACGCCGAACTGGTCCGCCGCGGGCTGGCCAGGTCCCGGGAGCACGCGAGCCAACTCGTCGCCGAGGGCCGGGTGACCGTCCGGGGCACCGTGGCCACCAAGTCCGCGACCGCGGTCGAGCTGGACACCGCGCTGGTGGTCCGCGTCGACGACGACCCGAACTACGCCTCGCGGGGCGCGCACAAGCTGGTCGGCGCGCTGGAGGCGTTCTCCGGGGTGGTCGTGGCGGGCAGGCGCTGCCTGGACGCGGGCGCGTCCACCGGCGGGTTCACCGACGTGCTGCTGCGCGCGGGGGCCCGGCAGGTGGTGGCCGCGGACGTGGGGCGGGGGCTGCTGGACTGGCGGTTGCGCACGGACGACCGGGTCGTGGTGAAGGACCGGACCAACGTGCGGTCGCTGGCGCCGGAGGCCATCGGCGGTCCGGTGGAGCTGGTGGTGGCGGACCTCTCGTTCATCTCCCTGCGGCTCGTGCTGCCCGCGCTGGCGGCGTGCCTGGAGGAGGGTGGTGACCTGCTGCCGATGGTGAAGCCGCAGTTCGAGGTGGGCAAGGAGCGCCTGGGCTCGGGCGGTGTGGTGCGGGACCCGGAGCTGCGTGCCGAGGCGGTGCTGGACGTGGTCGCGTCCGCCGCCGGGCTCGGCCTGCGGCTGCACGGGGTGACCGCGAGCCCGCTGCCGGGGCCGTCGGGCAACGTCGAGTTCTTCGCCTGGCTTCGCCGGGGCGAGCCGCTGCCGGACGAGGCCGCCGCCGCGCTCGTGCGCACGGCCGTGGCCGAAGGACCTCGGTGAGGGGAACGTGGTGACGAGGGAGATCCTGCTGGTCGTCCACACCGGGCGGCGCAGCAACGTGCTGGTCGCCCAGGAGGTCGCGGCGCGGTTCGCGGCGGGTGGGGTGGACCTGAGGGTGCTGGAGGACGAGGCGCCCGAGCTCGACGCGTCCTGCTTCACCCGGGTGCTGCCCGCCGACGACCACGCGGCCGAGGGCGCCGAGCTGGTGTTCGTGCTCGGCGGTGACGGCACGCTGCTGCGCGCGGCCGAGCTGGCGCGCGCGGCGGGGGTGCCGGTGCTGGGGGTGAACCTGGGCCGGGTCGGGTTCCTGGCGGAGGCCGACTCGGACGCGCTCTACGACGCGATCCGGCACGTCCTGGACCGCGACTACGAGGTCGACGAGCGGATGACGCTCGACGTGACCGCGTTCGCCGGCGGCGAGGTGCTGGGCAGCACGTGGGCGCTCAACGAGGCCAGCGTGGAGAAGAGCACCCGGGAGCGCATCCTGGACGTGGTGGTCGAGGTGGACGGGCGGCCGGTGTCGGCGTTCGGCTGCGACGGCGTGCTGGTGGCCACCCCGACCGGGTCCACGGCCTACGCGTTCTCGGCGGGCGGGCCGGTGGTGTGGCCGGACGTGCAGGCGCTGCTGGTGGTGCCGAGCAACGCGCACGCCCTGTTCGCGCGGCCCCTGGTGGTCTCGCCCGCGTCGGTGGTGGCGCTGGAGGTCGACCCGGAGAGCTACCCGGCGGTGCTGTCCGCGGACGGCCGCCGCACCGTCGACCTGCCGCCCGGCGCGCGGGTCGAGGTGGTGGGCGGCCGCACCCCGCTGCGGTTGATCAGGCTGCGGCAGGGGCCGTTCACCGATCGGCTGGTGGAGAAGTTCGAGCTGCCCGTGCAGGGGTGGCGGGGTCCCTCGGCCAGGTAGATCAACTGGGGAAACCCGGCCCCCGAGCACACGGTTCGTCGGCGTCGCCCAGTAGTGTTCCCTGTTGTGCTGGCCGAGATGCGCATCCAGGGCCTCGGTGTGATCGACGAGGCCACCCTTGAGCTCGACCCCGGGTTCACCGTGGTGACGGGCGAGACCGGCGCGGGCAAGACGATGGTCGTCACCGGCCTCCACCTGCTGGGTGGCGGTCGGGCCGAGGCGTCACGCGTGCGCAACGGCGCGGAGAAGGCGGTGGTCGAGGGCCGGTTCCAGGCCCCCGCCGGCAGCCCGGCGGCGAAGGTCGCCGAGGAGGTCGGCGGCCAGCCCGACGAGGACGGCAGCGTGATCGCCGTCCGCACGGTCGGCGCCGACGGCCGGTCCCGCGCCCACCTGGGCGGCCGGTCCGTGCCGGTCGGCGTGCTGGGCGAGCTGGCCGAGCAGCTGCTGGCCGTGCACGGTCAGAACGACCAGTTGCGGCTGCTGCGGCCCGCCGAGCAGCGGTCGGTGCTCGACCGGTTCGCCGGTGACGAGGTCGCCGGGCCGCTGCGCGCCTACCGGAAGATCCGCGACGAGTGGCTGCGCGTGGCCGGTGAGCTGGCCGAGCGCACCCGCCGGGCCCGCGAGCTGGCCCGCGAGTCCGAGATGCTGCGGCACGGCCTGGCCGAGATCACCGCGGTCGACCCGAAGCCCGGCGAGGACGAGGAGCTGATCGCGGAGGCGCGCCGGCTCGCCGACGCCGACCAGCTGCGCGAGTCCGCGTCGGGCGCCCAGTACGCGGTGGCGGGCTCCCCGGACGGCGACCCGGACAACCCGGGCGCGCTGGGCCTGATCGGCGAGGCGCGGCGGCGGCTGGCGGCCTCGGAGGACCCGAAGCTGCGCGAGCTGGAGCCCCGGCTGGTCGAGGCGGAGACGCTGCTGGCCGACGTGGGCGCGGAGATCGTGTCCTACCTGGAGCACCTGGAGGCCGACCCGACGCGGCTGGAGCAGGTGCTGGCCCGCCAGTCCGAGCTGAAGTCGCTGACCCGCAAGTACGCCGCGGACGTGGACGGCGTGATCGCGTGGGCGCAGGACGCGTCGGCGCGGCTGGCCGGCCTGGACACCTCAGACGAGGCGCTGGCGGCGCTGGCCGCGCGGCGCGACGAGCTGGCCGTCGAGCTGGCGGGCTACGCGCTGCGGGTGACCGGGGCGCGCGTGGACGCCGCCGACGAGCTGGGCAAGGCGGTGTCCGAGGAGCTGACCGGCCTGGCCATGCCGCACGCCTCGGTCGAGGTCGTGGTGCGGCCGCGGGTGGCCGAGGCGGGTGACGCGCAGGCGCTGGAGGTCGACGGCCGGCTGCTGCACGCCGGCGCGTCCGGCGTGGACGACGTGGAGCTGCGGCTCATCGCGCACCCCGGCGCGCCCGCGCTGCCCGTGCACAAGGGCGCGTCCGGCGGCGAGCTGTCCCGGGTGATGCTGGCGCTCGAGGTCGTGCTGTCGCACTCCGACCCGGTGCCCACGCTGGTGTTCGACGAGGTCGACGCGGGTGTGGGTGGCCGGGCGGCGGTCGAGGTCGGCCGGCGGCTGGCCAGGTTGGCGCGCAGCCACCAGGTCGTCGTGGTCACGCACCTGCCGCAGGTGGCGGCCTTCGCCGACCGGCACCTGGTGGTCGACAAGACCGCGGACGGCGTGCTGACCCGCAGCGGTGTGCGGCGGCTGGACGAGGCGCAGCGCGTGGTCGAGCTGGCCCGGATGCTGGCCGGCATGGACTCCACCGACACCGGCCGCGCGCACGCCGAGGAGCTGCTGGCGGCGGCGAAGGCGGACAAGGAGAGCGTGCCCGTGGTGCGGCGCAGGGCGAAGCGCAGGTGAACCGACGCCTGCTCGGGGCGGCCCTGCTGGTGGCGGCCGCCGCGGGGGCCGTCGTCGGCACCTTCCTGCCGCTGTCGGTGCTGGAGACGGGGTTCGGCCCGGGGGACGAGGGGCTGCGGATCACGACCACGTCGTGGTCGGTGCGGGTGGAGCCGGACACGATCGAGGCGCTGAGGTTCGACGGCACGCCCCAGTACGGGGTGCCGATCGCGGCGGCGGGGCTGCTGCTGGCGGTCGCCGCGGCCATGGTGTTCCTGCCCGAGCACCAGCGCGGGATCACCCGCTACACCGCGCTCGGCGCGACCGGCGTGCTGTTCGGCGCGGTGTGGGCGGTGTGGTCGGCGGTGTCCGCGGCGGTGCGCTCGCCGCGCGGGCCCGAGCGCGACTACCTGAGGGAGACCGCGGGCGGCGGGATCTGGGTGCTCAGCGCGGCGGTGCTGGCCGCGGTGGCGGGGTTGGTGCTGGTCCACGCCCGGCGGGCGGAGCCGCGAGCCGAGGGCGCGGTGGTGTACGCGGTGGGTGGCGAGGACGAGGACACCCCGCCGTTCGGCATCCCGGTGATCGAGGTGGCGCGGCTGCCGGAGAGCGACTACCCGGGGCCGGGCGCCTCGGGGTCGACGGTGCCTGCCGGTTCCGCCGGTCCTGCTGGTCCTGCTGGTCCTGCTGGTCCTGCCGACCTCATCGATCCCACCGGTCCTGGTTCCGGCGGTTCCGGTCAGGAGACCCCGCGCCCGGAGCGCGCGCCGTGACCCGGCCGGTCGGGGCACCCGCGTGACGCGGCGCGCGGTCGCCGTCGGCCTGCTCGTCGTGGGCGCGCTGCTGGTGCTGCTCGGTTCGCTGTTCCCGCTGTTCGCCGTGGAGCAGGTGGAGCTGTTCGGGCCGGGCGGCCGGGAGCCGGACAGCCGGACCGTCACGGTCGGCATCACCGGGTGGGAGGTGGTCCGCGAGCCCGAGCCCGACGCCGCGGCGGACCTGGACGGCGAGGACCCGGTCTACGGCTACGCCCTGGTCGTGGCGGCGCTGCTGGCCGGCGCCGGCGCGGTGCTGCGGGTCCGCACGCCCCGTCAGGCCGCGGTCGGCGGGCTCGCCGCGGGGGCCGGCGCGGGCCTGGTCGCGGGCGTGCTGTGGGCGGTGGTGGAGACGTGGTCGGTGCTGTTCGGCGGCCCCCTGCCGGACGAGGGCGTCCGCACGTTCGTCGGCGCGGGCGGCTACCTGCTGGGCGTGGCCGTGGCGCTGATCGTCGCCGGGACCGTGCTGGGCGCCGAGTGGCCGCCCCGCGCGCCACGGCCCGCCGGGGACGCGGTGCACCGGGTGGACGACGACGCCACGCCGCCGTTCGGGATCGCCGTCCCGGTGATCGAGCTGGGGCCCGTCGAGGACGACCGGGATCACCCGACCGGGTAGTCCGTCCACTGTGGAGCGGTACCGGGCCCGGCGTGTTGGCCCGGGAGCGCGTGCGGTGTGGGCGACCATCGGGTCATGAAGCTCTCCGGGTTGCTCCACCGCACGAACCACGAACCGCCGGGCGTGACCGGTGTCGCGAGGGTCGACCGGCGCGCGGGTGACCTGCTGCGGAGGCTCGAACCCGGTGACATCGCGGTGCTCGACCTCGTCGACGTCGACCGCCGCACCGCCGAGGCCCTGGTGGCGGCCGGGGTGGTCGGCGTGGTCAACGCCTCGCCGTCGATCTCCGGGCGGTTCCCCAACCTCGGGCCGGAGGTGCTGGTCGAGGCGGGCGTCCGGCTGGTCGACGGGACCGGCACCGGCGTGCTGCGCGACGTGAAGGACGGCTCCCGGCTGCGCCTGCACGAGGGCGGGGTGTTCGTCGGGGACCGCGAGGTCGCGCGGGGCGTCGAGCAGACCGCCGAGTCCGTGGCCGACGCGGTGGTGGAGGCCAGGGCGGGCATGGCCTCGCAGCTGGAGGCGTTCTCCGCCGACACCATCGAGTTCCTGCGCCGGGAGCGCGACCTGCTCCTGGACGGGGTGGGCGTGCCCGAGCTGGACGTGCCGGTGCGCGGCCGGCAGGCGCTGGTGGTGGCCGGCGGGCCGCGGCACGCCGAGGAGCTGCGGAAGCTGCGCCGGTACATCCGCGAGCACCGGCCCGTGCTGATCGGCGTCGACGCGGGCGCGGACACCCTGCACCGGGCGGGGCTCAAGCCGGACGTCATCGTCGGCGACCCGAACGGCATCGGTACCGAGGCGCTGCGCGCCGGGGCCGAGGTCGTGGTGCCCGCGCAGACCGACGGCCACGCGCCCGGCCTGGAGCGCATCCAGGACCTGGGCATCGGCGCGGTGACGTTCCCCGCGGACGGCAACGCCGAGGACCTGGCGCTGCTGCTGGCCGAGGCGCACGGCGCGAGCCTGGTGGTGACCGTGGGGGTGCAGGCCGGGCTGCGGGAGTTCCTGGACCGGGGGCGCTCGGGGTCGAACCCGTCGACGTTCCTGACCCGGCTCAAGCTGGGCGACAAGCTCGTGGACGGGCGGGCCGTGGCGGTGCTGCACCGCGGCCGGATCTCGACCGGCGTGGTCGTGCTGCTGGTGTCGGCGGCGGTCGCGGCGATGGTGGCCGCGCTGACCGTGTCCGGCGTCGGGTCGGCCTACCTGGACGTGGCGGCCGACGCGGTCGGCTCCGCCGTCGACCGGGTGAGGGGGTGGTTCGGGTGATCTCCCTGCGCTACCACGTCGTCTCGGTGACCGCGGTGTTCCTGGCGCTGGCCGTGGGCGTGGTGCTCGGGTCGACCGCGATCAGCGGCCGGCTGCTGTCGGGGCTGACCGACGACAACAGCGAGCTGGGTCGGGAGGTCGCCGCGCTGCGGGCGGACCGGGTCGCGCTGGACGCGCGGCTGGCCGAGGCGGACCGGTTCGCCGGCGCGGTCGGGCCGTCGGCGGTGCGCGAGCAGCTCGCCGACCGGACCGTCGTGCTGGTGACCACGGCCGACGCCGCGCCGGGTGACCGGGACGCGCTGGTGGAGCTGCTGCGCGCGGCCGGGGCGGACGTGACCGGGGAGGTGCAGCTCACCGAGTCCTTCGCCGACCCCGACAAGGCCGACCAGCTGCTGAACATGGTGGCGCGGCTCCAGCCCGCCGGGACGCAGCTGCCCACCGGGGCCGACCCGGGCACGCGGGCCGGCGCGCTGCTGGGGTCGGTGCTGCTCATCGGCGGCGACGGCCGGCCCCGGGCGACCGAGGCGGAGTCGGCGGCGGCGCTGGGCGGGTTGGCCGGCGCGGGGTTCGTCCGGCAGAAGGCGCCGGTGCGGCCGGCGCAGCTGGCCGTGGTGCTGACCGGGGGAGCGGCCTCGGGGAACTCGGCGGGCGACCGGGCGGCGGTGGTGGCCCGGTTCGCCTCGCAGCTGGACCGGTCGGGGGCGGGCGCGGTGCTGGCGGGCGACCGGGGTTCGGCGGACGGCACGGGAGCCGTCGGCGTGGTCCGGGCGGACACGGCGGCGACGTCGGTGCTGTCGACGGTCGACCACCTCGACACGGCGGCCGGGCGGGTGGTGACGGTGCTGGCGCTGCGGGAGCAGCTGGAGGGCGGGGCCGGGCGCTACGGGGTCGCGGGCAACGCGGAGGGCGCGGCCCCGGGCATCCCCGACTGACCACAGCGCGAGTCGAACACCCGGGACGACCGTGTCGAACACTCGGGACCACCGAGTTCTACGTTCGGGAGCTCGGGCGCGGGGACGTGCCGGGACCGGGCGCGGGACACGGGGAACCCGAACGTGGGACACGGGCGCCCGAACGTGAGGCATACGTGGTCTGAACGTAGAACTCGGGGGTCCTGAACGTACGACACGGTGGGCCTGGACGTTCGACTCGCGCGGGGGTGGGTGGGGGTAGGCCATCCGAGTGATGCCCAACCGGACCCACCAGCGCGCTGGGTGATGGGTGGCGTGTTAGCGTTAGGGCCCGTGGACAGGGCCGTTGGCCCTGCGGAAATCCAGACCACGGGGAGCCTCCTTGGTGCAGCAGGCACGTACGACAAAGCACGTTTTCGTCACCGGAGGTGTCGCCTCCTCCCTGGGCAAGGGCCTCACCGCGTCCAGCCTGGGACAGCTGCTCACCGCCCGTGGCCTGCGGGTCACCATGCAGAAGCTCGACCCGTACCTCAACGTCGACCCCGGCACGATGAACCCCTTCCAGCACGGCGAGGTGTTCGTCACCGACGACGGCGCGGAGACCGACCTCGACATCGGCCACTACGAGCGCTTCCTCGCCCGGGACCTGTCCGGCGAGGCCAACGTGACCACCGGCCAGGTCTACTCCGAGGTCATCGCCAAGGAGCGGCGCGGCGAGTACCTGGGCGACACCGTCCAGGTCATCCCGCACATCACCGACGAGATCAAGCGCCGCATCCGGGCCATGGCCGAGCCGGGCGCCGACGGCGTCGCGCCCGACGTGGTCATCACCGAGGTCGGCGGCACGGTCGGCGACATCGAGTCGCTGCCGTTCCTGGAGGCGTGCCGGCAGGTGCGCCACGACGTGGGCCGCGACAACGTCTTCTTCCTGCACGTCTCGCTGGTGCCGTACCTGGCGCCCTCGGGCGAGCTGAAGACCAAGCCCACCCAGCACTCGGTCGCCGCGCTGCGCAACATCGGCATCCAGCCCGACGCCATCGTGTGCCGGGCCGACCGGGAGATCCCCGACTCGCTCAAGCGCAAGATCGGCCTGATGTGCGACGTCGACACCGACGCCGTGGTGGCCGCCGTGGACGCGCGGTCGATCTACGACATCCCCAAGGTGCTGCACGCCGAGGGCCTCGACGCCTACGTGGTGCGCCGGCTGGACCTGCCGTTCCGCGACGTCGACTGGACCGTGTGGGGCGACCTGCTCGACCGGGTGCACAACCCGACCGAGAAGGTCCGCGTCGGCCTGGTCGGCAAGTACGTCGACCTGCCCGACGCCTACCTGTCGGTGACCGAGGCGCTGCGCGCGGGCGGCTTCGCCCACCGCACCAAGGTCGAGATCGTGTGGGTGCCGTCCGACGAGTGCCAGACCCCGTCCGGCGCGGCGCACGCCCTGTCCGGCCTCGACGCGGTCCTCGTCCCCGGCGGCTTCGGCGTGCGCGGCATCGAGGGCAAGATCGGCGCCATCACCCACGCCCGCACCCGCGGCCTCCCGCTGCTGGGCCTGTGCCTGGGCCTCCAGTGCCTGGTCATCGAGGCGGCCCGCAACCTGGCGGGCATCGCCGACGCGAACTCCGCCGAGTTCGAGGACACCGGTTCGCCGGTGATCAGCACCATGGCCGACCAGCAGGACGTGGTCGCCGGCCAGCGCGACATGGGCGGCACCATGCGGCTCGGCGCGTACCCGGCGAAGCTCGTCCCCGGCTCCCAGGTCGCGCTGGCGTACGGCGCGACCGAGGTGTCCGAGCGGCACCGGCACCGCTACGAGGTCAACAACGCCTACCGCGACCGGCTGGCCGACGCGGGCCTGGTGTTCTCCGGCACCTCGCCGGACGACCGGCTGGTGGAGTTCGTCGAGCTGCCCGCCGACGCGCACCCGTTCTTCGTGGCCACCCAGGCGCACCCGGAGCTGAAGTCGCGGCCGACCCGCCCGCACCCGCTGTTCGCGGCGTTCGTCAAGGCGGCCCTGGACTACCGGCTGGCCGACCGCCTGCCGCTGCCCGAGACCGCGGGGGCCGCGAAGTGACCGGCAGGCACGAGTTCAGCACCGTCTCCTCGCGGGACGTGCACGTGGGCAGGGTCGTCGCGCTGCGCGTGGACGAGGTCGCCATGCCCGG
This sequence comes from Saccharothrix sp. BKS2, assembly GCF_047689505.1. Lineage (NCBI taxonomy): Bacteria > Bacillati > Actinomycetota > Actinomycetes > Pseudonocardiales > Pseudonocardiaceae > Saccharothrix > Saccharothrix sp. BKS2. The sequence continues at coordinate 14,808 of NZ_JAUQOL010000010.1, forward strand.
CGGCGGCACCGCCAAGCGCGAGGTGGTCGAGCACCTGGGCGCGGTGGCCGTGGTCGCGCTGGACGACGCCGGCGCGGTCACGCTCATCCACCAGTACCGCCACCCGCTCGGGCGGCGGCTGTGGGAGCTGCCCGCCGGCCTGCTGGACGCGGCGGGCGAGTCGCCGCTGCTGGCGGCCCAGCGCGAGCTGGCCGAGGAGGTCGGGCTGGCCGCCTCGTCGTGGGAGACGCTGGTGGACGTCGCCGCCTCGCCCGGTTTCACCGACGAGGTGGTGCGGGTCTTCCTGGCCCGCGGGCTGACCGAGGTCGACCGCGACGAGCAGGGCGAGGAGGAGGCCGACCTGGAGGCCAGGACCTTCCCGCTGGACGAGGCGGTGGCCCTGGCCCTGGCCGGTGACATCGTCAACGGGGCGGCCGTGTCCGGGCTGCTGGCGGCCCAGGCGGTGGTCGCCGGCCGCGCGGTGAGCCGCCCGGCGGACGCGCCGTTCGGCGACCGGCCGACCCGGTTCGCCCGGCGGTCGCAGGACTGACCGGGCTGTGCCGAGGGGCCGCTCGTGGGCGGGAACGGGCTCACGGGCGGCGCCGGTCGGGCCGGTGCGCCCGTCCGGGCGGGAACGCGGCCCGGGTTTTCAGCGGCGGCGGCCCAGGACCAGCCGGTGGGCGCGGCGCGTGGCGGTCAGGATCTCCCGCCACCGCGCGCCCGCCGCCAGGTCCTCCGGCCGGCTGAACGGCGTGGGCCCCGAGGGCGTCCGCCGTCCCGCCCGCTTCTCCACCCGGCGGACCTCGGCGAACGCCGCCACCTCCGCCTTCCACCGCGCCCGCCGCGCCTCCAGCAGCTCCAGCGCCCGGACCAGCGCCTCGCCGTCGCACTGGAACGGCCCCACCTCCAGTTCGAGGTAGGCGAGCGTCCCGGTGTACCCGTACGGCCGGAACAGCTGCACGCACGACCCCAGCGCGGACACCCGCCTGCCCATCGGCAGCGAGGCGTCACGCACCCGGCGGGCGTGCACGGCGAAGCTCACGCACCCCAGTCTCCCCGACCGCGGGCCCCGTCCGCTGGCGGATAATGGCGGGTGTGCGTGGACGAGGTCCGCTGGCGGTGGCCGCGGCGGCGGTGGTCGGGTGCGGGGTGCTGCTGGTCGTCGACCCCAACCAGCCGGGGTCCCCGCTGCCGCCGTGCCCGCTCTACGCGCTGACCGGCATCCAGTGCCCGGCGTGCGGGTCCACCCGGATGGTCCACGCGCTGCTGCACGGCGACCTCGTCGCGGCCTGGCACTTCAACGCCGTGGTGCTGGTGGCCGGGCTGCCGCTGCTGGTGTGGCTGTGGGCGCGGTGGGCGCGGGCGTCGCGGCGGGGCGAGCCCGCCCCGCCGGTGCCGCGGGCCGTGGGGGTGCCGGTGGTGGCCCTGGCGGTGACGTGGATGCTGGTGCGCAACCTAGTCGCGTAGCTTGCGGCCCTGGCTGTCGGTGCCGCCGTTGACCAGCAGCACGATCCCGTCGACCAGCGACCAGATGCCGCACCCGCCGCAGGTCAGCAGCTGCGCGATGCCGATCCCGGTGTCGCCGATGTAGAACCGGCCGATGCCGAACGGCAGCACCAGCTGGAGCACGCCCGCGGCGATCCGCGACTTGTCCGACAGCGGCTGCCCGGTCAGCGGGTCCACGCCGTAGGGGGCGGCCGGGGCGAACCCCGGCGGGTAGGCGTGCGCGGGGTCGGCGTAGCCCTTCGCGCCGGCGGTGGGCGGCCCGTAGCCGGGGACGTGGCCGGCGGTCGGGTACCCGCTCGTCTGGGGACCGCCGCCCGGGTAGCCCGGCGCGGCGTAGCCGGTGGTCCGCGGGTACTCGGCGGTCGGCGGCTGGAACCTGGGGTGCGGCAGGTCGTTGAACAGCGCCGCCAGCTCCTGGGCGGTCTGCGCGCCGGACGCGAAGCCGACGCGCTGCTCGTACTCGCCGATCTCCAGGCGACCGGCCGCGAAGTGCTCGTTCAGCGCGCTGATCGCCTCTTGGCGCTGCTGGTCGCCGATGCGCACCTGGTGTGGTTCCGACACCTCACAACGCTAACAGGAGGGGGCGCGGCGGCAGGCCGGGACCAGCGCGGCGCCGGCCGCCCTCGACGCCGGCGGGCGGGGGCGGCACACTGCCATGCGTGACGGCGGCGACCCCGGCAGGCGCACCGGCGGGGACCCCTGCGGGTGCGGCGATCACGGCCTACCTCGACCACCTGGCCGTGGAGCGCGGCACCGCCCACAACACGCTGGACTCCTACGCCCGCGACCTGCGCCGCTACGCCGCCCACCTCGCCGGGCGCGGCGTCACCGACCTGGGCGGGGTCACCGAGCCCGTGGTGACCGACTTCCTGGCCGGCCTGCGCGAGTCGGGCCTGGCCGCCTCCTCCGCCGCCCGCACCCTGGTCGCCGTGCGCGGGCTGCACCGGTTCGCGCACCGCGAGGGCCTCACCGCCCACGACCCGGCCCGCGAGGTGCGCCCGCCGCAGCCGCCCAAGCGGCTGCCCAGGGCGATCCCGGTGGACGACGTGCTGCGGCTGCTCGACACCGCCCGCGGCGACACCCCCGCCGAGCTGCGCGACCGCGCCCTGCTCGAACTGCTCTACTCCAGCGGCGCGCGCATCTCCGAGGTCGTCGGCCTGGACGTGGACGACCTCGACGCCGCCGAGCGCACCGTCCTGCTCGACGGCAAGGGCGGCAAGCAGCGGGTGGTCCCGGTCGGCAGGCCGGCGCTCGCCGCGCTCGACGCCTACCTGGTGCGCGCCCGCCCCGCGCTGGCCAAGCGCGCCAACCCGGCCGTGTTCCTCAACGCCCGAGGCGGCCGGCTGACCAGGCAGACCGCCTGGCACGTGCTCAAGACCGCCGCCGAGCGGGCTGGCATCACGGCGGAGGTCTCGCCCCACACGCTGCGCCACTCGTTCGCCACCCACCTGCTGGAGGGCGGGGCGGACGTGCGCGTGGTGCAGGAGCTGCTGGGGCACGCCTCCGTCACGACGACCCAGGTCTACACCCTCGTAACCGTGAACACCCTGCGCGAGGTCTACGCCACCGCCCACCCCCGCGCTTCGGGGTGACGCGGGGGCCGGGGGCCGGACCGGAAACCACCCGACCAGACGAGCTGGAGGTGCCGACCAGGTGCCGAACTTGGACGAGCCGGAACCCACCGCCATCGACCTGGGGTCGGTGCTGCACGCGTTGAGCGACCCCACGCGGCTGGCGGTCGTGCGGCAGGTCGAGGCCGACGGCGAGCGCCTGTGCGGCGCGCTGCTGGTGGACGTGGCCAAGTCCACCCTGTCCCAGCACCTGCGGGTGCTGCGCGAGGCCGGCATCACCCGGACCAGGGCCTGCGGCAACCAGCGGTGGGTCTCGCTGCGCCGCGACGACCTCGACCGGCTGTTCCCGGGGCTGCTCGACGTGGTGCTCCGGGCCGCCGACCGGGCGGGCGCGGCGCGGTGACGCGCGCCACCGCGGCGTGACAACTCTTCGCACCCGCTCCGGCGGGGCGCGTTGCCGCCCGGCCCCCCGGTGCCTAGGCTTCGCCCAGGCAGAGGACTAAGGATCGGAAGGCGATGTCGACACCGGGGCACGCGAGCGGGTCGTGGGGAGCTCAACCCCCGCCGCCGCAGCAGACCGGTGTACCCCGGGCCCAGGTCGAACTCAGCCTGGCGCCCCACGCCGCGCCGGTCGACGAGGACGCCGTCGAGCAGTCCGCGGGCGACATGGGCCCCACCGGGCGCCCGCTGCGCTTCGTGCCCGACCCGCCGCTGCTCGCCCACCACGGCCCGGCCCGCATCCTCGCGGTGTGCAACCAGAAGGGCGGGGTCGGCAAGACCACGTCCACCATCAACCTCGGCGCGGCCCTGAGCGAGTACGGCCGGCGGGTGCTGCTGGTCGACTTCGACCCGCAGGGCGCCCTGTCGGTGGGCCTGGGCGTGCACCCGCATCAGCTCGACCAGACCATCTACAACGTGATCATGGAGCGCGACGTCGGCATCAACGACGTCATCATGAACACGCCGGTCGAGGGCATGGACCTGCTGCCCAGCAACATCGACCTGTCCGCGGCGGAGATCCAGCTGGTCTCCGAGGTGGGGCGGGAGCACACGCTGGTCCGCACGCTGCGCCCGGTGATCGACCGCTACGACTACGTGCTGGTCGACTGCCAGCCGTCGCTCGGCCTGCTCACGGTCAACGCCCTGGCGGCGGCCGACGGCGTCCTCATCCCGCTGGAGTGCGAGTTCTTCAGCCTGCGCGGGGTCGCCCTGTTGATAGACACGATCGAGAAGGTCAGGGAGCGGTTGAACCCGAAGCTGGAGATCACCGGCATCCTCGCCACCATGTACGACCCGCGCACGCTGCACTCCCGCGAGGTGATGGCGCGCGTGGTCGAGGCGTTCGGCGAGGTCGTGTTCGACACGGTGATCAACCGCACCGTCCGGTTCCCGGAGACGACCGTCGCCGGTGAGCCGATCACCCGCTGGGCGCCGCGCTCGGCGGGCGCGAAGGCGTACCGCGCGCTGGCGCGCGAGGTGATCGGCCGGTGACCCGACGCCCCTCTCTGCCGGGCGCGTCCGAACTGTTCCGCCTCACGAGCTCCGCCCTCGAACCCGCGACCCGGCCCGCCGTCGACCAGCCGGTCGACCCGCCCGCCGCAGACCAGCCCGCGCCCGGACCGCGGCGGGGCAGCGGGCGGCAGAAGCACTCGACCAAGATCACCGTGTACGTGTCCGACGAGGAGCTGCTGGCGCTGGAGCACGCCCGGCTGGCGCTGCGCGGCGAGCACGGACTGGTGGTGGACCGGGGTCGCGTGGTGCGCGAGGCGATCGCGATCGTGCTGGACGACCTGGAGGGCCACGGCGAGGACTCCCTGCTGGTGCGCAGGTTGCGCGACCGGTGAGGGGAGAGGCGCCACCACCCGGGACCGCGGCGGGCGCGGCCGGGGTCACCGTCGAGCACCCGCCCGCGCCCGACCAGGCCGCGCCCGGCCAAGCGACCCGAGGCCAGGCCGCGCCCGGCCAGGCGACCCCCGGTCAAGCCACCCCCGGCCAGGTGACCCCCGACCCGGCGACCCCGCCCGGCGACGGCCGGTTCCAGGTCCGGCTCACCAACTTCGAGGGCCCCTTCGACCTGCTGCTCCAGCTGATCTCGCAGCACACCCTGGACGTGACCGAGGTGGCCCTGCACCAGGTCACCGACGACTTCATCGCCTACATCCGGGCCATGGGCGACCAGTGGGACCTGGACGAGACCACCGAGTTCCTGGTCATCGCGGCCACCCTGCTGGACCTCAAGGCGGCCCGGCTGCTGCCCGCGGGAGACGTGGAGGACGAGGAGGACCTGGCCCTGCTGGAGGCCCGCGACCTGCTGTTCGCGCGGCTGCTCCAGTACCGGGCGTACAAGCAGGTCGCGGCCCTGTTCGCGGAGCTGGAGCAGGGCGCGTACCGGCGCTACCCGCGCTCGGTGGCGCTGGAGCAGCGGTACGAGGGGCTGCTGCCCGAGGTGATGCTCGGCGTGGACGCCCGGCGGTTCGCCGAGATCGCCGCGGTCGCGTTCCGGCCCAAACCGCCGCCGACGGTGTCCACCGAGCACATCCACCAGCACCGGGTGTCCGTGCGCGAGCACGCCGACCTGCTGCGGGAACGGCTGGCCGAGCTGGGCACGACGACGTTCGCCGAGCTGATCGCCGGGTGCACGGAGACCATGGAGGTGGTCGCCCGGTTCCTCGCGCTGCTGGAGCTGTACCGGGAGAGGGCGCTGGCGTTCGAGCAGCCGGACCCGCTCGGCGAGCTGCGCATCACCTGGGTGGGGACCGACGGGCAGACCCACGCCCCGGAGCGGGCCGAGGACGACGAGGAGTACGGGTGACCCCCAACGAGCCGAGCCGACCCGGGGCCGCCGATCCCGCGCTCCCGCCGGGCACCGCCGCCGAGCCGGGCCGGGGTACCGCCCTCGCGCTCGACCCGCCGGAACCCCCGGGAGCCGACGGGGCCGAGGTCGAGGACGGCCTGCCCGACCTGTCCGAGGACGCCGAACTGGACGGCGCCCTCGAATCCGTCCTGCTCGTCGTCGACAGCCCCATCGCGGAGGAGCAGCTCGCCGGCGTCCTCGGGCAGCCCGTGAAGCGCGTCACCCGGGCCCTCCACCGGCTGGCCGCCCACTACACCGAGCGGGGCAGCGGGATCGACCTGCGTAGAATCGGCGACGGCTGGCGGTTCTACACGCGGGACCGCTTCGCGCCACTCGTGGAGAAGCTGCTGCTCGACGGGCAGCGCGCCAAGCTCACCCGGGCCGCGTTGGAGACCCTCGCGGTCATCGCCTACCGGCAGCCCGTCACCCGGGCCAGGGTCGCGGCGGTGCGCGGGGTGAACGTCGACGGCGTCATCCGCACGCTCGTCGCGCGCGGCCTGATCGCCGAGACGGGCACCGACTCCGACACGGGTGGCATCCTCTACCGCACGACCGAACTGTTCCTGGAGCGGTTGGGCCTGTCGTCGCTCGGCGACCTGCCCCCGATCGCTCCCCTCCTGCCCGAAGTGGATGCGATCGACGATGTCTGACCAGGACAAGCCCGAAGGGGTCCGGCTCCAGAAGGTGCTCGCCAAAGCGGGGGTCGCCTCCCGCCGCGTGGCCGAGGAGCTGATCGAGCTGGGCCGCGTCCAGGTGGACGGCGAGGTCGTCCGCGAGCAGGGCCGCCGGATCGACCCGGACACCGCGGTCGTCCACGTGGACGGCGTCCGCGTGCAGCTCAAGGACGACGTGATCACGCTCGTGCTGAACAAGCCGCGCGGCGTGCTCTCGACCATGCACGACGAGCAGCACCGCCCGTGCGTCGGCGACTACCTCGCCAACCGCAAGGACCGCCTGTTCCACGTCGGCAGGCTCGACGCCGACACCGAGGGCCTGCTGCTGCTGACCAACGACGGCGACCTCGCGCACCGCCTGATGCACCCCTCCTACGAGGTGCCCAAGACCTACCTGGCCGAGGTGCCCGGCCCCATCCCCCGGGACCTGGGCCGCACCCTGCGCGCGGGCATCGAGCTGGAGGACGGCCCGGTCAAGGTCGACTCGTTCCGGCTGATCTCGGCGCTGCCGGGCCGGGCGCTGGTCGAGGTCGTCCTGCACGAGGGCCGCAAGCACATCGTCCGCCGCCTGCTGGAGCAGGTCGGCCACCCGGTGCAGACCCTGGTCCGGACCGCCGTGGGCGAGGTGCGCCTGGGCAACCAGCGGCCCGGTTCCATGCGCGTGCTCAACCGCCAGGAGGTCGGTTCCCTCTACAAGGCCGTCGGCCTGTAGTTGTTCAGCGTCAGCGCGTAGACGCTGAACGGGACCCGCTGAACAATCGCCCTCGTCGAAGGGGAGGGCGACATGGCCAGACGGGAGAGCCCGTTACGGGTCGAGCACCACGGGCTGGGCGAGTTCGCGGCGGGGCTGCGCAAGCTCCGCGAGGAGGCCGGTGGCCCCACCTACCGGCAGTTGAGCAGGCAGGCGCACTACTCGCCGGCCGCGCTGTCCGAGGCGGCGAACGGCCGCAGGCTGCCCAGCCTCGCGGTCACCCTGGCGTACGTGCGGGCGTGCGGCGGCGAGGTCTCCTCGTGGGAGGCCCGCTGGCGCGGGCTGGCCGACCAGCTCGCCGTGCCGCGCGCCGACCCGGACGACGACCGCGCCCCCTACGCCGGGCTGGCCGCGTTCCAGGTCGAGGACGCCGACCGGTTCTTCGGCCGCGACCGGCTGGTGGGCGAGCTGGTCGAGCTGGTCGGGCGGCGCCGGTGCACGGGGGTGTTCGGCGCGTCCGGCTCGGGCAAGTCCTCGGTGCTGCGGGCCGGCCTGGTGGCGGGCGCGACGGGACCGGCGGTCGTGCTCACGCCCGGTCCGCGGCCGGTGGAGGAGCTGGCCGTGCGGATCGCCGCGGTCACCGGCAAGCCCGCGGCCGCGCTGGTCGCCGAGTTCACCGCCTACCCGGAGAACCTGCACCTGCGCGTCCGGCAGGCCCTGGTGGGCCGCCACGGCGACCTGCTGCTGGTGGTGGACCAGTTCGAGGAGGTCTTCACGCTGTGCGCGGACCCGGTCGAACGGGCCGCGTTCGTCGCCGCGCTGACCACCGCCGCGGCCGCGCCGACCAGCCGGACCCGGGTGGTGCTGGGCGTGCGGGCCGACTTCCTGGGCCACTGCGGCCGGTACCCGGAGCTGGTCGAGGCGCTGCGCGGCGGGCACGTGCTGGTCGGCCCGATGACCGCGGACGAGCTGCGCGAAGCGGTCGTCGCGCCCGCCCAGGCGGTCGGCTGCAAGGTGGAGACCGCCCTGGTGACCCGCCTGGTGTCGGACGCGGCGGGCCAGCCCGCGGTGCTGCCGCTGGTGTCGCACGCGCTGCTGGAGACCTGGCGGCGGCGACGCGGGGTCGTGCTCACCCTGGCGGCCTACGAGGAGGCCGGGGGCATCGAGCACTCGATCGCGCGCAGCGCCGAGGACGTCCACAACCGGATGACCCCGGCCCGGCAGCTGATCGCCAAGCAGGTGTTCCTGCGGCTGATCGCGGTCGGCGAGGGCACCGGGGACACCAAGCGCCGGGTGGACCGGGACGAGGTCGACCACCCCGAGGTGCTGGCGACCCTGGCGGCGGCGCGCCTGGTGGTGCTCGACCGCGACTCCGCGGAGCTGGCCCACGAGGCGCTGATCCACAACTGGCCGCGGTTGCGCGGCTGGATCGCGGAGGACCGCGCGGGCCTGCGGGCGCAGCGGATGCTGACCGACGCCGCGCGCACGTGGGAGGCGCTGGACCGGGACCCGTCCGCGCTGTACCGGGGCACCCGGCTGGCGCTGGCCCGCGAGTGGGTCGACGGGGAGGTCTGGCCGCGGCTGACGCCCGGTGAGCAGCGGTTCCTGGAGGCCGGTATCGCCGCGGACGACGCGGTGCACGCCGCCGAGCACCGGCGCACCCGCCGGCTGCGGCAGCTGGTGTCGGTGATGGCCGTGCTGCTGGTGCTGGCGTTCAGCGCGATCGTGTTCGCCGTGCGCGCCGAGCGGTCGGCCAGCGAGCAGGCCGCGATCGCGCTGGCGCACAAGGTCATCACGCAGGCGGCCGGGCTGCGCACCGCGGACCCGTCGCTGTCGGTGCAGCTCAGCCTGGCCGCGCACCGGTTGGCGGAGCTGCCCGAGACGCGGGACGCGGTGTTCGGCGCGTTCGCCGAGCCCTACGCCACGCGGATTCCGGCGGCGCGGTCGGTGGCCGTCGCGCCGAGCGGGTCGCTGCTGGCGGTCGTGGACGACACCAGCACCCGGAACGCGCGCCTGGTCGACGTGTCCGACCCGCGCCGGCCGGCGCACCTGAGCGAGCTGCCCGCCGTGGCGGGCGTGCGCGTGGTGGCGTTCTCCCCGGGCGGTGACCGGGTGGCCGTCGCCGGGGCGGGCCGGATCGCGCTGGTGGACGTGCGCGACCCGAGGCGGCCGCAGGTGGAGCTGGTGCTGACCGACCCGGTGCCCACCCGGAGCGCGGTGTCGCTGGCGTTCTCGGCCGACGGCCGCCGGCTCGCCGCCGGGTACGAGGACCGGTACGCGGTGGTGCGGGACGTCGGCGACCCGTCCGACCCGCGGCTGCTGCCCGTGGCGGGCGGTGGCGCGTCGCGCGCGGTGGAGTTCCTGTCCGCGACGGCGCTCGCGGTGCTCTCCGGTGACCGGGTGGAGGTCGTGGACGTGACCACCGGGGCGACCACCACCACCGCCGTCACCGGGGTCGGGGCGCTGACCGAGCTGGCCGTGGCGGACTCGGGGCGGCTGCTGGCGACCGCGGGCGAGGACCGCGCGGTGCGGCTGTGGGGGGTGGGTGAGGCGTCGGGGCCGGCGCGGCAGCTCGGCGTGCTGCGCCACGGCGGCGACGTGCGCGCCGTGGCGTTCGACGCGACCGGCCGGGTGCTGGCGACGGCGGGGGAGGACCGGGTGACCCGGCTGTGGGACGTGACCGACCGGGGCGCGCCGACCGAGGTGGCCGCGCCGGTCGGGCACCTCGGGCCCGTGACCGCCGTCGGGTTCGCCGGGAGCCGGGTGGTGGTCACGGCGGGTGACGACCTGACCGTGCGGCTGACCGACGTGACCGACCTGCCGTTCCGGCAGGACGCGCAGATCCGGTCGGTGGTGGTCGCCGCGGGGCGGGACCTCGTGGCGACCGTGGACGAGGAGGGCGTGCTGCGGCTCGTCCACCCCCTCCACCCGTCGGGGCTGCGCACGGCCCGGCCGCTGACCGGGCACCGGGGCAAGGTGCGCACCGCGGCGCTCAGCCCGGACGGCGGGCACCTGGTGACCGTCGCGGAGGACGACGCGGTGCGGGTGTGGCGCGTCACCGACCCGGCGTCGCCGGTCCTGGTCGGGGAGGCCGGCACGGCGCGGGTGGTGGCGTTCAGCCCGCACGGCTCCTCCTTCGCCACCGGCGGCGCGGACGGGGCGACTCGGCTGTGGGACGCGCGGACCCTGCTCCAGACCGCGGTGGTGGCCGACCGGGAACACCGGGACAGCCCGGTCAACGCCCTGGCGTTCGACGAGACCGGCGCGCGGCTGGTGGTGGCCAAGCTCAGCGGGTGGGTGGAGGAGTGGCGGCCGGTCGGTCCCGGCGAACTGGTGCGCCGCCACCGGCCGAACCCCGCCGCGGTGCAGGTGGAGTCCCTGGCGGTGGCGGTGGGCGGCGAGCTGGTGACCGCGGAGCCGAGCGGGCAGGCGGTGCTGGTGCGGCGGCCGGAGCTGCGGTGGGACGCGAGCCTCGCCGCGCCGGTGGAGGTGGTGCCGAGGGAACCGCTCGGGTCGGCGGTGCGGTCGGTCTCGGTGCGCGGGGAGCGGGCGGCGGTGGCCGGCGCGGACGGGACCCTGCGGCTGTTCGACATCGGCGGGGCGGGGCCGCCGCGGGTGGTGGCGTCGTTCGCGGCGCACGCGTCCGGGGTGGACTCGGTGGTGTTCGCGCCGGACGGGCGGGGGTTGGTCAGCGCGGGTGACGCGGTGGTCCGGTTCTGGGCGACCGACCTCGTGCGGGTGGAGGAGCGCATCTGCGCCGCGGCGCACCCGAGGATCACCGCGGAGCAGTGGGCGGTGTACCTCGGGGAGCTGCCGTACGACCCGCCGTGCGGCAGGTGAACCCGTCGCGCGGGGCCTGAGCGCTGGACCCGGGGGTCCTGAGCGCTGAACTCGGGGGGTCTGGACGTACGACTCGCGGGGTCTGGACGTACGACTCGCGCGGGTTGGGGGGTGGAACCGGGGGTGGGAAAGTCGAGTGTGGATCGCAAGATCACATCATGGAGTTTTCCCGCCACTCATTGTGGTGGCGCTGTTCTCTCTCTAGATTGAGCCGGGTTGGCTGGCGTTGATCAACTGGGAAGAGGCGTTGCGCGTGCGTGCGCTCACCCGAGGACTGCTCGGTGTGGCCGGGTTCCTCGTCGTTTGGGAGCTGTTCGGTCGTTCGCGACTGGTTCCCTCGGATTATCTGCCACCGCCGTCCGTCGTAGCGGTGGAGCTGATGAGGTTGTTGGGTGACGAGGCGTTCCTCCGGGACGTGGTCGCGACGCTGCTCGCGCTCCTCATCACCGTGGTGCTGTCGGTCGGGATCGCCGTCCCGCTCGGACTGGTGCTGGGCAGCGTGCCCTCCGTCCGCCACGCCACCCGGGCGGTGGTGGAGTTCCTGCGCCCCATCCCGTCGGTGGCGCTCATCCCGCTGGCGATCGTGGTGATCGGCATCGGCCCGGAGATGAAGATCTCGCTCGCCGTGTACGCGGCGACGTGGCCGATCCTGTTCAACACGATCTACGCGCTCGACGAGCTGGACCCCCTGCTCGTCGAGACGGCGCGGGCGTTCGGCACCGGCCGGGTGCGCGTGCTGTTCTCCGTGGCGCTGCCCAGCGCGCTGCCGTTCGTGTTCACGGGCATCCGCCTCGCCGCCACCACGGGTCTCGTGGTGCTGGTGAGCGTGGAGCTGCTCGCGGGCGGTTCGGGCGGCGGGCTCGGGAACTTCATCATGGACGCGCGCAGCGGCTCGGGCCGCATGGACCTGGTCCTGGCCGGGACCGTGGTCGCGGGCGTGATCGGCTACCTGCTCAACGAGGGGCTGGAGCGCGCGCAGCGCCGCTGGGTCGGGTGGAGCACGGTCACGACGGGAGGACGGTCGTGAACCGGTTCATCCAGCGGTGGGCGGTGTTCGCGGGCCTGGTCGTGGTCTGGGAACTGCTCACCTGGCTCGCCGACGACACGTTCTTCCCGCGCCCGACGGAGATCGCGACCGCCGCGCACGCGCTGTGGCTGTCCGGTCCGGTGGAGGACCTGTTCCTCACCGAGACGGTGTTCGAGCACGTGCTGCCCAGCATCGCCAGGCTCCTCGGCGGTTGGGCCATCGCCGCCGTGATCGGCGTCGCCCTGGGCATCGCCCTCGGCCGCTCCTCGGCGGCCATGCAGTTCGCCGGTCCCCTGCTGACGTTCATGCGGTCGATCCCGCCACCCACCCTGGTGCCGGTGTTCCTCCTGCTGTTCACGGCCGGCACCCAGATGCAGCTCGCCACGATCGTGTTCGGCGTGCTGTGGCCCATCCTGCTCAACAGCATCGACGGCGCCCGCTCCGTCGACGCGACGAAGTTCGACACCTCGGCCGTGTTCCGCATCCCCAAGCCCCAGTGGGTCCTCGGCGTGGTCCTGCCCGCCGCGTCGCCGAAGATCTTCGCCGGGCTGCGGGTCTCCCTGTCGCTGGCCCTGGTGCTCATGGTCGTCTCCGAACTGGTCGGTACGGACAACGGGATCGGGTCGCAACTCCTGCTGGCCCAACGGTCCTTCGAATTCCCCGACATGTGGGCCGGGATCATCCTCCTGGGATTCCTCGGCTACGCCTTCAACACCGTGCTCCTGTCCTTCGAGACCCGGGCCCTCGCCTGGCAGCCGAGGCAGGAGCGCACCCCCGCGACGGTGGAGGAAAAAGCGTGACCGCGATGCTCGAAGTGGCCGACCTGGGCCACACCTACCAGGCGAAGGACGGCGCGCACACCGCGATCGCCGACCTGTCGTTCACCGTCGGCGCAGGGGAGCTGGTCTGCGTCGTCGGACCGTCCGGCTGCGGCAAGTCCACGTTGCTGCGCACCATCTCCGGCCTGATCCACCCGACCCGCGGCGAGGTCAGCCTGCACGGCGACCGGGTCCGGGGCGTGCCCGAGGACCTGGCCGTGGTGTTCCAGGACTACAGCCGCTCGCTGTTCCCCTGGCTGTCGGTGCTGAAGAACGTCGAGTTCCCGCTGCGCCGCACCCTCGGCCGCGCCGAGCGCCGCGCCCGCGCGGTCGAGGCGCTGGAGTGGGTCGGACTGTCCACGGCGCACCGCAAGTACCCGTGGCAGCTCTCCGGCGGGATGCAGCAGCGCGTCGCCATCGCCCGCGCGCTGGCCTACCGGCCGGCGCTGCTGCTGATGGACGAGCCGTTCGCGTCGGTGGACGCGCAGACCCGGTTCGAGCTGGAGGACCTGCTGCTGAAGGTCCGCACCGAGCACGACACCACGGTGCTGGTGGTGACGCACGACATCGACGAGAGCGTGTACCTGGGCGACCGCGTGCTGGTGCTGTCCACCTCGCCCGCCTCGGTGGTGGCGGACCTGAAGGTGGACCTGCCCGCGCAGCGCGACCAGATCACCACGCGCGAGTCCGAGGCGTTCGTGGCGCTGCGGGCGGAGGTCGCGCGGCTGCTGAACGTCGGCAAGACCGCCGAGCAGGTCGCGGCGCGGCGCCGGGCCAACGAGGCGCAGGCGGCGAAGTGGGCCGAGGCCGAGCGCGCCGAGGTCTCGCGCGTCGAGGCCGAGGAGCGCGCTGCGACGTGAAAGCCCTTCACGTGAAGTAGGGAGTCGGTCGGCGGGCGATCCGCGGCGCACAGGGCCTCTCAGGGCCGCGCCGGGGGTCGCCCGTCGCCGTGTCCGGGTCGCCCGTCGCCATGTCCGGGGTGGACGGGCGCGGTGCCGGCATCGGACCTGGTCGCGCGGCGGGTGAAGCCGTTGGGGCGCCGGGGTTTCGACAGACGTCGTTGGCAACGATTCGACATCGTTTCCCGGGCGCCGACCGGCCGGCGGCGGCGCGTCCGGGGCGGTTTTCGGGCCCCTGCGGGCACCCTGGGCGCCGGCGCGGGGAAGCGCGGGTCAACTGGGCGGGGAACGCGGTTCCCGGGGCCTGGAGAGGACGGTGCGCGGGGTTCGGCGGAATTCGTTGCGGCGTCAGGGGATTCCGGCGGCGGAATGGGTGCGGCGGGTGCTCCGGTCCGGTGTCCGGCAATGGTGCCGCCCGGCGACACCGTTCGAATTCGGGGGAATCGGTTCCGGGATTCGGGAATGGACTCCCGGTGTGCGTCCCGTTCTCCACGACAACCCGTTGCGGGGAGCGGTGGAGAACGGGACGGCGTTGTCCTCCCGGTGTGGCGGGTCGGCTCACCGACCGGCCTCTGCGTTAATCGCGAGTTGTCCTCCTCAGGGCCCCACGTAGTTCTGGGCGAAGTACCCGGCCGACGACCGCGAGCCGATCAGGTGCTCCAGCCGGGCCTGCCCCAACCGGCTCAGGAACGGCTCCGGCGAACGGTGGATCATGAAGACCATCCACTGCGAGAACTCCTGCGCACGCCACACGCGCCGCAGGCACACGTCGGAGTACGAACGGAGTCCGCTGTCATCGCCCGTTCGGTGGTAAGCGGTCACGGCGGCGGCCAGCACCTCGGCGTCGTGCAGCGCGAGGTTCATCCCCTTGGCCCCCACCGGGGTGATGATGTGCGCGGCATCGCCGAGCAGGTACAGGTTTCCGTGGTTCATCGGTTCGACCACGTGGCTGCGCATGTCCAGGATGCGCTTCTCGGTGATGCGCCCCTCGGTCAACTTCCAGTCGGAGTCCTTGAGCGCCAACCGCTTGTGCAGTTCGGCCCAGACCCGCTCGTCCGGCCAGTTGTCGACGGTGTCGTCGACCGGGACCTGGAGGTAGTAGCGCGAAACCGTAGAACTGCGGAGCATGTGGCCCGCGAATCCATCCGGGTGAAGTGCGTAAATCACCTTGTGGGTGGATGGCGGAGCCTCCGCCAAGATGCTCAACCACTCGATCCCGTGCTGGTGGCTGAACTCCTGCACCGCGCCCGGCGGGATGCTGCGCCGCGCCACCCCGTGGAACCCGTCCGCCCCGGCGAGGAACGAGCACTCGAGCCGCTCCCGGGTGCCGTCGGCGTTCGTCCAGGTCAGAGCCGGTTCCGGGCCCTCCACGTCGTGCAGTTCGACGTCGCTCACGGACCAGCGGACGTCGCCCCCGCGCTCGTCGACGTAGTGCCGCACGAGGTCCCGGACGACCTCCTGCTGCGGGTAGATGTAGTGCGTCTGACCGTCGTAGAGCGTGGAGTAGTCCACCTCGTGCGCGACACCGTCGACCCGGAACTCGCAGGCCCCGTGCCTGTCCGCCTCTTGGAGCAACCGATCGGCCAACCCGTGGGCGGTGAGCATCTGCACCGCGCGGTGCTCCAGCACCCCCGCACGGGGCCTGTTCTCGATGTACTCGCGGGTGTTCCTCTCCAGCACCACGCAGGGGATACCGGCTTCGCGGAGCAGGTTCCCCAGGGTCAATCCGGCCGGGCCCGCGCCGACGATGCCCACCGCACGTCGATTGCTCTGTACGGCCCATTCGGAGTCATGATCGATCACCGCATACCCCAACCTCTGGACAGCCTGTGCAAAGATGCTCACCGAAGGTAGTGGATCAGCCTTCGAGTGTCGGTCGACTGGGGTCTTGTCGAGCCACCCGTGTCACTTTGAGTGGTTCAACAACGCCCCGTCGCCCGTGCATCCTGCCCCCGCAAAGTCGCCACTCCAACAGGAGATGCACCCCATGACTCGAAGAGTCGGCCTCTCGGCACGAAGGATCTTCGGCGTTCTGTCCGCTGTCACCCTCCTCGCCACCGTGTCGGGCTGCGGCCTGCTCGGCGGCTCGGAAGAGCAGCCCGCCGAGTCCGCCGGATCGGGCAAGGTCGAGAAGGCCAAGATCAAGCTTGGCCTGCTCCCCATCCTCGACGTCGCGTCGGTCCACATCGCGATCAAGAAGGGCTACTTCCAGGAAGAGGGCCTGGAGATCGAGCCGATCAAGATCCAGGGTGGCGCCGCGGCCATCCCCGGCCTGATCAAGGGCGACCTGGACATCAGCTTCGGCAACTGGGTCTCGTTCATGCTGGCCGAGTCCAAGCAGGGCGCGAAGGACGTCGGCGGTCTGAAGCTCATCAACGACGGCTACCAGACCAAGCCCGACATGTTCCTGATCCTCGCCAAGGCCGACTCGCCGGTGAAGTCGCCCAAGGACTTCGAGGGCAAGACGATCGCGATCAACACGTTCCAGAACATCGCCGAGCTGACCGCGAAGGCCACCCTGGAGGCCGCCGACGTCGACCTGACGAAGGTGAACTTCAAGGAGTTCCCCTTCCCGGACATGGAGGCCGCGGTCCAGAACGGCACGGTCGACGCCGCCTTCATGGTGGAGCCGTTCATCAGCCGGGCCCAGCGCACCAGTGGCCAGATCACCGTGCTCGACGCGGCGTCCGGCCCCACCGACGGCATCCCGATCGGCGGCTACGCCACCACGGGCAAGTTCGCCGACGAGAACCCCAAGACCGTCGCCGCCTTCCAGCGCGCGATGGCCAAGGGCCAGCGCGACGCCGCCGACCGCCCCACGGTGGAGCCGCTGCTGGTCGAGTACGCCGGCGTGGACAAGGAGACCGCCAGCCTGGTGCACTTCGGCGAGTTCCCGACCTCGCTGGACGCCACCCGGTTGCAGCGGGTCGCCGAGCTGATGCGAACCTATGGCCTGCTCAAGGAAGAGTTCGACGTGAAGCCGATGTTGGTCAGCAGCTCCGGCAGCTGACCGCCCCGAGGGGGAGCCCGGTTGGTCGTCGGGCTCCCCCTCGGGTGTTTCCCGTTCGGGTCACCAGCATGAAATAGCCGTGAACGCCGGTTAGCGATCGTTTAGCGCGTCCAGCAGGGTGCCGCGCGACAATGGTTGATTGGCAAACTACCGGCTACCTGGTCCGAACGGCGGTATGACTCCCGGGTTTTTTCCACCAAGATCGCCCGGGTTTGCAGACGGATGTCGTTTCACTGGCTGGGGGGCTGGGGAGTGTGCTGACGGTGCGCGGTCACGACGACCACGCCTCCGGGGAAGAACCGGAGCGGATTCAACTCGACGCGGGTGTCGCCGGTGACGGCCGACCCCCCGACTCGGGTCCCAGCACAGGCGCCGTGCCCGCCGACCGGGGAGTCTCCCGGTGGCGTCTGCGGAACTGGCGCCTGCGCAGCAAGCTCGCCGTGGTGCTCCTGGTGCCGGCGCTGAGCACGCTGGCGCTCGCGGGGCTCCGGCTGAACACCCAGCTCGACGACGTCGAGCTGTTCGGCAAGGTGCAGCGCGAGCTCCAGCTGTCCGCCCAGGCGGCCGCGGTGTCCGACGCGCTCCAGCTGGAGCGCGACGCCGCCGTGTGGTTCGTCGCGGGCGGGCGCAACGAGAACGCCGCGGAGCTCGTGACGCGGTCCAACAAGGTGGACATCGAGGTCGGCAAGCTGCGGGACGTCGCCGCGTCCACCTCGGGCATCGAGGACTCGGTGCGCGACGCGTTCCAGCGCGCCCTCCAGTCGCTGGACGGCCTGGCCTCGCTGCGCAACACGGTGACCAACAGCCGGTACCCCGACGTCTCGGTCCACACCGCGTACGGCCAGCTCCTCGCCGCCCTCTCGCAGGTGCACCGCGCCAGCGCGGGCAGCCTGAGCAACGAGACGATCAACCCGCTGTCGGGCGCCAACCTCGCGCTGTACAACGCGAAGGAGCAGCTGTCGCAGCAGAACGCGATCCTGCTGGCCACCGCGGAGCGCGACGAGTTCGCCCCCGGCCAGGAGAACGCGCTGCGCGCCGCGCAGTCCCGGTTGGACGCCGCGCTCGTCGAGTTCGCCGGCACCGCGAGCCAGGAGAACCGCCAGCTGCTCGCCGACACCGTGTCCGGTCCCGCCGTGGACGGTCGCAACCGGTTGGTGCAGCTCGCCCTGGTGCAGCAGGCCGACGAGGGCGCGGTGAACCTCGACAGCGCCAACGTCATGACCCTGGGCGAGGAGACCGCGGGTCTCTTCAGGACGGTCGCGCAGGACATCGAGCGCCAGGCCGACGCCGCCGCGGTGAACCTCACCGAGGACGCCCGCGCCGCGGCGTGGCGCGACGCGGCCCTGGTGGCCGTGGCGCTGATCCTCGCGTTCGCCCTCATGGCGTTCGTCGCCCGCTCGATGCTGACACCGCTGCGCGTGCTGCGCCGCACCGCCCTGGAGGTGGCGCGCAACCGGCTGCCCGACGCGATCAAGCGGATCCGCCAGCACCGCGACCCCGAGCGGGCTGCGGAGGAGGCGCTGGTGCCGGTGCCCATCCACACGACCGAGGAGGTCGGCCAGGTGGCGCGGGCGTTCGACGCCGTGCAGCGCGAAGCCGTCCGCCTCGCGGTCGAGCAGGTGGCGCTGCGCGCGAACGTCAACGACATGTTCATCAACCTGTCCCGGCGCTCGCAGGCGCTGGTCGAGCGGCAGATCACCGTCATCGACCGGCTGGAGCAGGACGAGCAGGACCCCGACCAGCTGGCCAGCCTGTTCGAGCTGGACCACCTGGCGACCCAGATGCGCCGCAACAGCGAGAACCTGCTGGTGCTCTCGGGCACCACGGTCAACCGCCGCGTCACCCGGCCCGTGCCGATCTCCGAGGTGCTCGGCGCCGCGGTGTCGGAGGTCGAGAAGTACGCGCGCATCCAGATCGCCCCCGCGCCGGAGCTGAGGATCCAGGGCCGCGTGGTCAACGACCTCGCGCACCTCATCGCCGAGCTGCTGGACAACGCGACCGCGTTCTCCAAGCCCACCACCAAGGTCACCGTGCGCGCCATCGAGACGCGGCGCGGCGAGGTGTCCATCCGCATCCACGACCGCGGTGTCGGCATGCAGGAGCAGGACATCGCGGAGGCCAACACCAAGCTCGCCGATCCGCCCGAGGTCGACGTGTCGGTGGCGCGCGAGATGGGCCTGTACGTGGTCGGCCAGCTGGCCAAGCGCCACAACATCCGCGTCACGTTGAACAACAACGACGACATAGAGGGTGGCGTCACGGCCCAGGTGATCCTGCCGGTCGACCTGTTGCACCGCGGCCCCGAGCCGCTCACCGCGCGTCCCGCGCCGGCCGCGCTGCCGCCGCGACCGGCCAACCTCGAACTGGAGGAGAGCGGCGTCGGCGTGCTGGCCGGCGTGCCCAAGTGGACGCCGGACGCCACGCCCGGCGACTACGCGCCGCCGTCCCCGCAGTCCGCGGCGGTCCCGCCGGTCGTGCACACCCACGAGGCCGAGCCCAACGGGTTCTTCGAGGTCGAGCAGACCTCGGCGGCCGACCTGTTCACCTCGACCGTGGTCGAGGCCCCGGCCGCGGGCGAACCGGCGATCGACTACTCGTACCCGCCCTCCCCGTCCCGGCCGGCGCCGCCGGTCGTGGAGGAGGACGACGCCTCGACCCAGCGCCTGCCGATCTACGAGGACGTGCTGTCGCGCTGGTTCCAGGGCGCCGAGGCACCCGAGGCGACGGTGCGCGGCGACCTGGGCGGCGGTGGGGACCCGGGCGGCGACGTGCCGCCGGAGACCGCCGCCGAGAAGACGATGTTCGCCGACCGGACCGACCTGATGGACGAGTCCAACGCCTTCGGCCCGCTCCCCGGCGGGAACCGCCACGAGCCGGCCCGCCACGAGCCCAACCGGGGCGAGCCCGCCTTCGCGTCCCGCCTCGACCCGTCCCGCCCGGAGCCCGGCGCGTCGGAGAGGACCGTGTTCGCGGACCGCACCGAGCTGGTCGGCACCGATCCGGTCGGCACCGGGCTGGTCGGTACTGGGCTGGTCGGTACTGGGCGGGAGTCGGCCCGGCCCACGCCGCCCGCCCCCCGCGGCGCCACCCCGGCGGGCCTGCCCAAGCGCGAGCCCGCGCCGTCGGCGATCCCCTCGTCGGGCGGCGGTCCCGGCTGGGGCTCGGGCGACGACGGCTGGTCGGCCGCCACGAACCTGCTCAAGGCTCCGGTGGACGACACCACGACCGCGGGCCTGCCCAAGCGCGTGCCCAAGGCGCGCCTGGTCCCCGGCTCGCTCACCGGGCCCTCGCCCCGCGGCTCGGCGCCCACCGGGCCCCAGTCGGCGGCGGGCGCGGCGTCCTCCGGTCTCGCGACCGCGGCCCCGCCGCGCCGCTCGGCCGACCGGTTGCGCCAGCGGTTCGCGACCTACCAGCGCGGTGTGCAGATGGGTCGCGAGACGAACGACGACAGCGCCATGCCCTGGGAGGGCTTGTCGATCGGCAACGCAGACAACAAGGAGCAGAAGTGACCACCGCAGCCGAAGAAATTGACAACTTCAGTTGGCTGGTCGACGACTTCGTCAGCAGGGTCGCGGGTGTCGCGCACGCGATCGTGGTCTCCGCGGACGGCCTGCTGCTGGCGTCCTCGACGCGGTTGCCCCTCGACCGCGCCGAGCAGCTCGCGGCCGTGGCGTCCGGCCTGATCAGCCTCAACCTCGGCGCGGCGCGCTGCTTCGAGGCCGGTGACGTCAAGCAGACCGTGGTGGAGATGGAGCGGGGCTACCTGTTCCTCATGTCCATCAGCGACGGTTCCTGCCTGGCCGTGCTGGCCGCCCCGAACTGCGACATCGGCCTGATCGGCTACGCCATGACGCGGCTGGTCGAGCGGGTCGGCGTGCAGCTCACCCCGGAGATCCGTTCGCAGCTGCACGTCGCGATGCGCGGCTGAAGACGGCACCGACCACTAGGGAAAGCAGAGCAACATGAGCGGTGGCGTTCCCGGACGGCCGGGGTCACCCACGGTGAGTCCGACCGTCACGTCGACCAAGATCGTGGTGGCGGGTGGGTTCGGCGTCGGCAAGACGACCTTCGTCGGTTCCGTGTCCGAGATCGTCCCGCTGACCACCGAGGCGGTGATGACCGAGGCCAGCGTCGGCGTGGACGACCTGTCCGGCACGCCGAACAAGGTCACCACCACGGTGGCCATGGACTTCGGCCGGGTGTCCCTGGACCAGGACCTGATCCTCTACCTGTTCGGCACCCCCGGTCAGCACCGGTTCTGGTTCATGTGGGACGACCTGGTGCGCGGCGCGATCGGCGCCGTCGTGCTGGTCGACACCCGCCGGCTGTCGGACGCGTTCGCCTCGATCGACTTCTTCGAGGACCGCGAACTGCCGTACGTGGTGGGCGTGAACTGCTTCGACGGCCTGCTGCACCACCGCATCGAGGACATCCGGGAGGCGCTGACGATCGACCAGGCGGTCCCGATCGTGCCCTGCGACGCGCGGAACCGGCAGTCGACCAAGCAGACGCTCATCACGCTGGTGCAGCACGCCATGCGCCTGCCGACGTTCGCCTGACCCCGCACCACCCGCACCACGAGCAGCACCGGCACCACCAGCAGCACGGCGGCGGGCCGCGGCCGGAAAAACCGGTCGCGGCCCGCCGCCGTGCCGGGCCACACTCGGACGCCGTGCCGACGAACCCGCAGAACCAGGACTCGGCCGCGCGCTACGACGCGCTCAACGAGTGGGACCTGTCCGACGACTTCTACCTCGACCTCGTGCTCTCCGCCGACGCGGTGCTCGACGTCGGCTGCGGCACCGGCGTGCTGCTCGGCGCGGCGCGCGCGGCCGGCCACACCGGCCGCCTCGTGGGCCTCGACCCCGACCCCGACGCGCTGGACCGGGCCCGCCGGCGCGACGACGTGGACTGGGTGGCCGGCGACCTGGGCGGTGTCGCCTTCGACGGCGAGTTCGACCTGGTCCTGATGACCGGGCACGTGTTCCAGGTCTTCCTCACCGACGACGAGGTGCGCGCGCAGTTCACCGCCGTGCGCCGCGCGCTGCGGCCGGGCGGCCGGTACGCGTTCGAGACCCGCAACCCGGGCGCGCGGGCCTGGGAGCGGTGGATTCCCGAGAACGGCGTCGACATCGTCGGCGAGCGCGGGGAGCCGGTGCGCGTCGAGCACCGCGTGGCGAGCGTGGAGGACGGGCTGGTGCGGCTCAGCGAGACCGCGAGCAGCCCGGACTGGCCGGCGCCGAGGGTCGACTGGGCGACGCTGCGGTTCACCACCGCCGAGCAGGTCGACGCGCTGCTGGCCGAGACGGGGTTCGAGGTGGTCGAGCGCTGCGGCTGGTGGGACCGCACCCCGCTGACCGCCACCAGCCGGGAGGTCATCACGATCGCGCGACCAGGTCCGCTCCCGGCCACCGACCGTCGCTGACCACCAGCGCGCCGGTCGACCGCACCAGCGGCAGCGCCGCCGCCAGCGCCTCGCGCGCCAGCGGCTCCGGCGGCGGGTCGACCGGCACCACGCCGTGCAGCAGCTGGCGCTCCAGCACGGACAGCTCCACCAGCGCGCAGGTGAAGCCGTGCAGCAGCCGCCGCACGCCCATGTCCGCCAGCGTGGTCAGGTTGTCCTCGACCGCGTCCGGGTCCACCGCCAGGCCGTGCGCGGACAGGGCCAGCCACAGCCGGTGCGGCGGCAGGTCGGACGCCCGCAGCGCCTCGGCCACCGGCGCGGTCAGCTCCGGGTCGCGCGACTGGTCCGACGACAGCGCCACCAGCACCGGCAGCCCCTCCACCGCCGCGAACGAGCACGCCTCGTCCAGCAGCCACCCGGCCAGGCGCCCGCTCACGCCCATCTCGTCGGCGAAGCGCAGGCACTCCTCGTGCCGCACCGGCTCGCCCCCACCGTCCCGCCAGCGCAGCCGCGCGGACACCGCGACCCGCGCGCCGTCCCGCTCCACCGGCGGGTAGTCGATGTTGATCGCGCCGCCGGCCACCGCGTCCGCCACGGCCGCGACGAGCCGCAGCCGCTCCCGGTCGCGGGCGTCCCGCACCTCGTCGTAGACCTCCCACTGGCCCCGGCCGCCGCGCTCGGCGCGGCGCAGCGTGCTGTGCGCCCGGCGCAGCAGCGCCATCGCGTCCACCCCGCGCGTCGGGGCGCGCACGAACCCCATGGCCGCCGACGGCACGAACCGGCGGTCCGCCAGGCGCACCGGCTCGGCCAGCCCCGCCTCGATCGCCCCGGCCAGCGCCGGGATGCCGGGCGTGCCGGGGGAGTCCTCGACCAGCACCACGAACTCGTCACCGCCCAGCCGCGCCACCGTGGCGACCTCACCGGCCACCGCCGCGGTCAACCGCCCCGCCACCGCCTTCAACAGCTCGTCGCCCGCCTCGTAGCCCAGGCCGTCGTTGACGACGCCCACGCCGTGCACGTCCAGGTAGCACAGGGTCACCGAGCCCGGTCGGCTCAGCACGCGCTCCAGCACCGGCAGGAAGCCCTGGCGGTTGGGCAGACCGGTCAGCACGTCGTGCAGGGCCTGGTGGCGCAGGTACTCGCGCAGCACCCGCTGCTCGGTGGTGTCCTCGACGACCGCGACGTGGTACTTCGGCCGCCCGTCGGCGTCGCGCACCACCGACAGCGCCACGTTCGTCCACATCGGATCGCCGTTCGGGCCGGTGAACCGCCGCTCGGTGCGGAAGGTGTCGTCGCCCGACCGCAGCACCCGCGCCTGGTCCGCGCGCAGGGCCGCCAGGTCCTCCGCGGTGAACAGCGCCGAGGACCCGTGGCGACCCTCCGGCACCGCCCCGCCGGGGTGCTGCTCCCCGGGCCGGTCGCCGGCCGGCTCGTCCGGGGGTCGCCGGTCGTCGGCCGGTGGTTCCTCGCGGTGGCCCTCCCCGTGCCACTCCTCCCCGTACCGCCCCTCCCCGTGCCGCTCCTCCTCCGGGCCGAGCATCGCGACCAGCGCCGGGTTGGCCTCCACCACCGCGCCGTCGGTGTCGAAGATCGCGATGCCCACGCCGGAGCCGGCGAACACCTGCCGGAACCGCGCCTCGCTGTCGTGCAGGTCGTCCTGGGCCCGCTCCAGCGCCCGCAGCAGCGACGACCGCACCTCCTCCTGCTCGGTGAAGACCTGCCCGCGCGCGGCGGCGGCGTACCCGGCGGCGACCGCGCCGAGCAGCGTGATCACCCGGTCCGCGGGCGCGTCCGCCAGGTCCGGGAGCAGCCGGCCCAGCACCTCGATGGTGCGCTGGAGGCTGTGCGGCCCGGTGAACCGCGCCGACACCAGCCACCGGCCGACCGCGGCCCCGTCGTCGGGGTCGAACGGGGTGGCGGCCAGCAGCCCCGTCAGGCGCGCCAGGTGCCCGTCGAGGTGCTCGCGGATCCGCGCCCGCGCCATCGGCGCGCAGGCGGTGCCGGTCAGCGCCCTCGTCCACGCCTCGGCGGGGTTCGGGTGGGCGGGGTCCGGGTCGGGGCGCGCGGCGCCGGCCGGGGGAGGGCTGCCCCCGGTGTGGTCGGGTCCACCGGACTCGGTCATGGGTCGGCGGCGTCGGTCGGCCGGTGCCGGGGCTCAGGGCTTGCGACCGACGACCGCGCAGAGGTCGGCCGTGCCCGGGTCGGGGCCCCCGCCGAGCAGGTGGTCGTGGACGCGCGCGGAACTCGGCAGGTCGACGTCGACACCGTCCGGGGACCAGCTCGCTCGCTCGACCACGGTGCACCTCTCGGGTGATGGTTTGCCCGCCGGTCGAATACGCCGGTTCAGCCACCCTACTGGGAAAAACGATCCGCCAAACGGGTTAGAAACCGCTGCCACTCTTTCGTGGCGGATATTGGGCGAGGGCACAAATGGGCCCCGCATTACCCGGCGTCGGAACGCCCCGTCGCGGGCGGGCAGGCGCCCGTGACGGGGCTACACGCAAACCCAGTCGGTGACCACGGTCGTGCCGCCCACCGCACACCGGAAGCGCACCGGTCCCGCCGGCGGCGGCCCGAGCAGGAACATGCCCAGCTCGTCCAGCTCCGCCTCCTCCACCGGCCCGGTCGCGGTCAGCAGCTCCACCCGGCCCGGCCGGGCCGGCAGCACCTGCCCCGCCACGCCCGCCTCGGTCACCTCGACCTGCACCGAGACGCCCTCCGCGTCGAACACCAGCTGCCGCGCGGTCGACGTGGCCCGCGCCCGCACCGCCAGCTCCGCGTCCAGGATCGAGTCGTAGCTGGTCAACGCCGTCAGCTCGGCGTCGACCGTGCGCCACGTGTACGCCGCGCGCGCCGCCTGCACGACGTGCTCGGGCACGTCCCGCTCCTCCGCCAGGGCCACCGCCAGGTCCCTCAGCAGCTCCTCATCGCTTTCCCACGCCGGATCGCCCTTCAGCACCGAGCACACCTCCTCCGTCGACCCGCCTCGGTTTGACCAGCCGGAACACCGCGGGGGTCTTGCGCAGCTTGTCCAGGCACCTGCTGCGGGTGGGGCCGATGCTGCCGACCGGCATGTCCAGGCGCTCGCCCACCGAGGAGTAGCTCGGCGGCGGGTCGGCCATCAGCGCGATCAGCAGCTCCCGGCAGTGCTCGGGCAGCGCCCGGAAGCCGTCGCGCAGCGCCTGGAGCCGCTGCGCGGTCTCCAGCTCCTCGTCCAGCTCGGCCTCCGCGTCCACCGGGCTCGCCGGCTCCTCCTCGGACTGCGGGTCGAACGGTTGGAGGCGCTGCTGCATCCGCAGCATCCGCAGACATTCGTTGCGCGTGGTGGTGGCGATCCACCCGGGCAGCGCGTCGGCGTCCCGCAGCTTGCCGATCTGCTCCACCAGCCGCAGCCACACCGTCTGGTTGACGTCCGCCGCGTCCGCGGGCCGCAGCCGGTGCCGGTGGATCACCGACACCACCAGCGGCGTGAAGCGGGCCACGATCTCGTCCCACGCACGCCGGTCGCCGTCCGCCGCCGCGCCCACCAGCGCGCCGATCGGGGCTACAGGGATCACGTGCCCTCCTCGGGGCCCGGGGGTGTGTCACCACCGCCAGGGCGTGTGCCGGCGCGGACCCCGGCCGGGTCTCGGACTTCGGATTCGTCGCTGCCACACACTACGGAGTGCGGACCCGGGCGCCAGATACATCCGTGCCCCTGTTCGGGTGACATCCGGTCCCGCTCGACGTCCGGTTCGACGCCCTAGGCGACGAAGACGCCGTACCCGGGGAAGAACTCGGGGCGCCCCACCAGCAGCTGGTCGCGGGCGGCGGCGGCCGACACGCCCGACTGGGTCATCGTCGCGGCGATCCGCCCGGCCACGTGCGGCGCGGCGAACGAGGTGCCCAGCCAGTAGGCGAACCGGTCGTAGACCTCGTCCGGCAGGCCCGGCAGCACCCACCGGCCCCGGAGGAACGTGCTGGTCCGGTTGCCGACCGCGCACGCGTCCACCCAGTGGCCGTGGTTGGAGTAGCAGGCGGGGGCGCGCGTGCCGTCGCGCTCCTCGGCCACCGCCGCCACCGCCGTCACGCCGGGCAGCGCGGCGGGCCAGCTCGGTCGGGCCGTGCCCTGGTTGCCCGCGGACGCGACCACCACCACGCCGGCGGGCAGCGCCGCGACCGACCGGCGGACCGGCTCGGGGGCCACGTCGCCCTGGGTGAAGCAGCCCATCGAGATGTTGACGACGTGCACCCGCTCGTCGAACGCGGACAGCGCCCGCGCGAAGTCCTCCTCGGTGCCCAGGCCGAACTGGTCGAGCGCCTTCTCCGGGTCGAACCGCACGCCCGGCGCGGCCTGCCGCACCACGCCCGCGACGAACGTGCCGTGCCCGCCCTCCACCGCGAACACGTCGCCGCCGGAGTAGGCGGGGTCGACCTCGTCGGCCCGGGACAGGAACGCGGTGCCCAGCCACGCCGGGTGGTCGCCGCCGGCGGTGGCCGAGATGCCGGTGTCCACGATGCCGACGGTCACGCCCTTGCCCAGCCCCGAACCCGTCCCGTCCGGGTCGGCCAGCGGCGCCGCCACGCGCGGCGGTTGACCCGGGTGGCCGTGCATGTTCCCCCCGTGGCCGAACAGCACGTGGTGCGGCTGCACCACCGGGGTGCGCTCGCCGGGCCACTGCTGGGGGTCGCGCAGCAGCCGCACGACGTCGGGGACGTCCTCGGCGTTGCGCGGCGGCAGCACCAGGCGCGCCATCCCCGCGAAGTCCCGGCCCCGTTCGGCGACGATGTTGTTCTGCGCCAACTTCCGGACGACCCGCGCGACGTCCTCCGGGATGGTGAGCAGTTCCCGCGCCACGTAGACGAATTCGCGGCCGCGCTCGGGGTGCAGGCGGAAGTCCTTGTGCTCACTGATCGCCTGGTCGAATGCCCGGAGGTAAAGGGCAGCCCGATCGGAAGGTTGGGACACCACGGCCTCACAACGGCGTAGAAGGGGAGTGGTGCGAGCTTTGATCAAGCTACCACAGCGGTCTTGGTAATAAAGTGGTTCTCGTGGCCGGAAAAACCGCCGCCGCAGCGCTGGAGGCCCGGCAGCGGGACCCGCGCGCGGCCATCGAGATCGGCCGCTCCGCACTGCGGGCGGCGCGGGCGGCGGGCGACGCGGAAGAGGCGTCGACCGCCGAACGGGCGATCGGGTTGTCGCTGCGCGAACTGCACGACTTCGACGGCGCGCTGCGGCACCTGCGCCGGGCGGTGCGCATCGCGGAACGGGCGCGCTCGGCGCGGTCGGCGGCGCTGGCCCGGGTGAGCCTGGCGTTCGTGCTCTCCAACACCGGGCGGCACGCGCAGGCGTTGCGCGCGATCAACGCGGCGCTGGGGGAGCTGGACGGCGGCGACGCCGACATCGCCCGGATGCAGCGCGGCCTGGTGCTGCACTACCTGTGCCGGTACGACGAGGCCCGGCGCGAGTACAACCGGTCCATCGAGGCGGCCCGCCGCACCGGCGACCGGCTCGGCGAGGCCCGCGCCCGCAACAACCGCGGCCTGCTGCGCGCCTACACCGGCGGCCTGCGCGCCGCGGACGAGGACTTCGACCGCGCCGCCGCGCTCTACCGCGAGCTGGACCTGGAGCTGGCGGTGGCCGACGTGCGGTGGAACGCGGGCATCTCCGCGTCCCGGGCGGGCGACGTGCCGCGGGCGCTGACCATGTTCGCCGAGGCCGAGCACGAGTACCGGCGGCTGGCGGTGCCCCGCCCGGCGCTGCTGATCAACCGGCTGGAGCTGCTGGTGTCGGTGCCGCTGCTGGAGGAGGCGCGGGCGGCGGCCGACCGGGCGCTGGAGGAGCTGGGCGCCGACCTCGTGCTGGCCCGCTCGGAGGCCATGTTCTACCGGGCCCGCGTCGCCCTGCTGGAGGGCGACCTGGAGCACGCCGTGCGGATGGCCGTGGCCGCGCGCCGCGGGTTCCGGCGCGAGAAGCGCGAGGTGTGGGAGGCGGGCGCCCGGCACGTGGAGCTGCGCGCGGCCTACCTCAGCGGCCGGCGCGACCGGCCCCTGGTGGCCGCGCTGGTGCGGGTGGCGTCCCGGCTCGACGCGCTGGGCTGGCGGATGGCGGGCCTGGAGGCGCGGGTCGACGCGGCGCTGGTCGCCCGCGACCTGGGCGACCGGCGGCGCGCGGTGGCCGAGCTGGCGGTGGCGGGCGCGGCCCGGCGCGGCGTCGGCACGGCGGCGCACCGCGTGCAGGGCTGGTACGCCGAGGCGCTGCGGCGCGACCTGGAGGGCAACGCGCGCGGCGCGCAGATCGCCCTGCGGCGCGGCCTGCGGCTGCTCGACGAGTACCGGGTCTCGCTGGGCGCGGCCGAACTGCGGGCGCTGAGCGGGGCCCAGGGCAAGGCCCTCGCGCTGGAGGGGCTGCGCACGGCCGTCGCCTCCGGCCACGCGGCCAAGGTCCTGTCGTGGGCCGAGGCGTGGCGGGCCGGCGCGCTGCGCATGACCCCCGCCCGACCGCCCGAGGACTCCGGCCTGGCCGACGCCCTGGCCGAGCTGCGCGCCGTGACCGCCGACCTGGAGACCGCCCTGCTGGAGGGCAGACCCGTGTCCGCGCTGCGGCAGCGGCAGGTGCGCGGCGAGCAGCGGGTGCGCGAGCTGACCCGGCAGACCAGCGGCGGCGGCGCCGTCTCCACCCCGCCCGAGGTGCGCGACCTGGCCCACGCGCTCGGCCCCGCCGCCCTGGTCGAGTACATCGACCACGACGGCGCCCTGCTGGCCGTGGTGGTGGCGGGCGGCCGCGCGTCGCTGCACCACCTGGGGCGGCTCGACGGCGCCCTGCGCGAGGTGCGGCTGCTCCGCTTCGCCCTGCACCGCCTGGTGACCCTGCCCGAGCACGTGGACCGCTCGGCCGTCCGCGCGGGCGCCGACCACGCGGCCAACCTGCTGGAGACCCGCCTGCTCGCCCCCCTGCGCCGCCGCCTGGGCTCCCGCCCCCTGGTGCTGGCCCCCACCGGCCTGCTCGGCGGCCTGCCCTGGTCCGCCCTACCGGGCTGCCAGGGCCGCTCGGTAGTGGTGGCCCCCTCGGCCACCGTGTGGCTACGAGCCTCCACCCCGCCTGTTCCGCCCCCTTCCCTTCTCCCTTCCCCCCACCCCTCCTCCCCCCTTTCCCCCTCCTCCCCTCCCCCTTCCCCAGGCCGCCCTGTCCTGGCCGCCGGCCCGAGGTTGCCCGCCGCCCCGGCCGAGATCGCCGCCATCACCCCCCTGACCGACTCGGCCTCGGTCCTGGTGGGCCCGGACGCCACGGTCGACGCCGTGGCCGCCGCGATGGACGGCGCCCCCCTGGCGCACGTCGCCGCGCACGGTTCGTTCCGCGCCGACAACCCCCTGTTCTCCGCCCTGGAACTGGCCGACGGCCCGCTCACCGTCTACGACCTGGAACGCCTGCGCACCCCACCCGCCCGGGTCGTCCTGTCCGCCTGCGACTCGGGCCTGTCCGCCGTCCGCCCCGGCGACGAGCTGATGGGCTTCACCGCCGCCCTCCTCGGCCTGGGCACGCGCACCCTCATCGCCCCGGTCGTGCCCGTCCCCGCCGAGGTGACCACCTCCCTCATGGTCGACCTGCACCGCCGCCTGGCCGCCGGCGAACCCCCGTCCGCGGCCCTGGCCAACGCCCAGGAGGCCCACCGCGGCGGCGGCGGCGACGCCGCCTTCGCCGCCGCCGCCGGCTTCCTCTGCTTCGGCGCCTGACCCCCAGTTCACCCCCTCAGCGCGAGTCGTACGCTCAGACCCACCGTGTCGTACGTTCAGAACCGGTGAGTTCAACGTTCAGGACCGCGGGTCGCCCGCCAGGAGTGGCCACGTCGCCCGTTCGGGGCCGGCCAGTTCACCCTTCGCGCAGGCCACCGCCGCGCCCGGACGGGTTAGGTTGGACGGGTGGACGCACGCGAGATGCTGGCCGTGGCGGTGGCGGAAGCCCGCGCGGGCCTGGCCGAGGGCGGCATACCGATCGGCGCGGCGCTGTTCACCGCCGACGGGGAGCTGCTCGGCCGCGGCCACAACCGGCGGGTGCAGGACGACGACGCCTCGACCCACGCCGAGACCGCCGCGTTCCGCGCCGCGGGCCGCCGGGCGGGCTACCGCGACACGGTGATGGTCACCACGCTGTCGCCCTGCTGGTACTGCAGCGGCCTCGTCCGCCAGTTCGGCATCCCCCGGGTGGTCATCGGCGAGGCCCGGACCTTCCACGGCGGCCACGACTGGCTGGCCGGGCACGGCGTGGAGATCACCCTGCTGGACGACCCGGGGTGCGCGGCGATGATGGCCGGGTTCGTCGAGGCCCGGCCCGAGCTCTGGTTCGAGGACATCGGCCGGGACTGAACACCGACCTGGACCGACACGGGTTGGGACCGAACACCCGCCGGCGTTAACGCGGAACACCGCGCCGGGACACAGTCCCGACACGGGGCGCCGTCAAGATCAGCGGGCATGGAACCCCGCTACGTGGACGACTGCCTCGTCCTCGACGAGGACGTGATGGCCGTGGAGGTGCCCGCGAGCTGGGGCGCCGAGGTGAGCCACCAGCTGCGCTCCACCGGCCCCCTCGGACCCATCCTGGCGATCCCCGGCCCCCGGCTGAGGTGGCTGTTCCTCGCCCAACCAGACGCCGAGCCCGAACCGCGCTACGTCCTGCCGCCGGACGCGCGCTACTGGCGGGGCCCCCGGCGCGTACCGGCCCGGGCGTCCCGCTGGGTGGTCCCCCCGGCGGGCGCACTGCCCCCGGTGGGGGCGGTGCGCTGCGCCATCAGGACCGTCCGCCGGTTCCCCTAGAACCGGCCCAACGCGTCGTCGAGCGACTCGACCACGGTGAACACCGAGTCCAAGCCGGTCGCCTGGATGGGGCGCAGGGTCGCCCGGCTCGTGGCCACGAGCACCAACGACACGCCCAGCGCGGACGCCCGTTGGTTGCCCACGACCAGCGACTCCAGGCCGGCGGAGCCCAGGAACCGCACTCCGCCGAGGTCGACGACCACGCCTCGCACGCCTTCGACCAGGTGCTCCTTCAGCGGCCTGGCAAGCTCATCCGCGCTGCTCGTGTCCAACTCTCCCGACACGTGCAGCACCACCACGCCGTCCGCCGGTCGGTCGACCCGCACGGAAGCGAGCGTCGCCGCGGGTTCTGGCACGCCCGTTCTCCTCTCGTTCACCGCCGCCCGGTGCGGCGCGTACTCCACGGTAATCCTCAACGGCCGTCGTCGACCGTCTCGGACATCACCACGTCCACCAGTTCGCGGGCGTCGGGCGAGGCGCCGAACGCGCGCCGCTGCCTGGCCGCACCGCTGCCGTGCCCGCGCAGCCACTCCAGGTGCCCCTCCACGGTGCCCAGCGCGTCCGCGTCCCGCAACGCGGGCGCGCACCACCGGGCCAGCTCCAGCGCCAGCTCCCGGGCCGGCACCAGGTGACCCGTGCGGGGGTCCACGGCCAGCCCGTCCACGCCGTCGCGCGAAGCGCGCCAGTAGGCCGCCTTCAGCAGCAGCTCGCTCACCGGCTCGACGTCCGCGGAATCGGCGGCGGTCCGGGCGAAAGCCCTGATCAGCTCGGCGATGACCACGGCCTCGCGGGCCGTCATCGGGACATCGGTGACCCGCACCTCGACCGTCGGGTGGTTCTCCGACGGGCGGACGTCCCAGTAGACCATGCCGCTGTCCAGGAGCACCTCGGTCGCCTCCAGGGAGCTGACCACCCGGTCGTACTCCTCGGCCGACGCCAGGTGCGGCGGGGGGCCGCTGATCGGCCACCGAGACCACACGATCGAGCGCCAACTCGCGTACCCGGTGTCCTCCGCCTGCTCGATCGGCGAGTTCACGCTCAGCGCGAGCAGCGTCGGCAGCCACGGTCGGATCGCGTTGCCCACCCGCACGGCGGTGTCCCGGTCCGGGACGCCCACGTGGACGTGCATGCCGCACACCCCGGAGCCGCCGATCATCTTGCGGTGCGAGTACTCCATCATCCGGTAGCGGGGGTCGTCGGTGCCCGGCGGCGGTCCCGCCGTGCCGATCGGCGGCACCGACGAGGCCAGCAGCCGGCAGCCCGCCGCGTGCGCCGCCTTCGCCAGGTGCGTGCGGCCGAGCAGGACCTGCTCGAACAGCTGGTCGGTCGACTCGCACACCGGCGTGGCGACCTCGATCTGGAACGGCGTCAGTTCGCGCTGCACGTCCAGGCTCGCCCCCGCGTGCTGCTGGACGGACTCGGCCAGCGGAACGGGACGGCGTGATTCGGGGTCGACGAGCAGGAACTCCTGCTCGACCCCGACGGTCCACGGCTGCCTCATGAGCGCTCCTATACCCAATCGGTGCATGATCCAACCATCGTGTTTGGCGGGAGGTCGCGCGGGAACCTGCGCGGGCGTGAGACTCCGTCGCAGTGATCCCCACGGACCCGGCTGGCACCGCCGCGCGCGGGGACGCGGGTTCGGCTACACCGACGCCGACGGCGCGCCCCTGGACGCCGCGTCGGTCGAGCGGGTCAAGGCCCTGGCGATCCCGCCGGCCTGGCGTGACGTGTGGGTCTGCCCGCACCCGAACGGGCACATCCAGGCGGTCGGCACCGACTCGGCCGGACGGCGGCAGTACCTGTACCACGAGAGGTGGCGGCAGGAGCGGGACGAGGAGAAGCACGAGCGGGTGCTCGACCTGGCGCCCGTGCTGCCGGGGTTCCGGGCCGAGGTCGCGCGTGAGCTGGACGGGCGGGGGCGGTCGCGGCGGCGGGTGCTGGCCGTGGCGCTGGCGGTGCTCGACCAGGGGGTGTTCCGGGTCGGCGGCGAGACGTACGCGGCGGACAACGGCACGCACGGGGTGGCGACGCTGCTGTGCTCGCACGTGGGGGTGCGGGGGTCCACTGTGGACTTCTGCTACCCGGCCAAGCACGGGATCCAGTTCACGACGGAGGTGGAGGACGCGGCGCTGGCGCGGGCGGTGAAGGCGTTGCTCCGGGGAGGGTCGGGGTCGGGGGAGAGGCTGCTCGTGGACGACGGCGGGTACGAGATCGGGTCGGACGACATCAACGAGCGGTTCAAGGAGCTGGTGGGGGAGGAGTTCTCGGTGAAGGACCTGCGGACGTGGCACGCGACGGTGCTCGCGGCGGCGGCGTTCGCCCGGGAGTTCGCCCGGGAGGGGGTGCCGGGGAGCAAGAGCGCGGCGAAGCGGGTGGAGGCGGGGGTGGTGCGGGAGGTGTCGGAGCACCTCGGGAACACGCCGGCGGTGGCCCGGAAGTCTTACGTCGATCCCCGGGTGGTGGAGCTGTGGCGGAGTGGGGTGGTGATCAAGCCGAGGTCGGCTGATCGTGAGACGGTGGAGCGTGCGGTGGTGCGGATGCTGCGGGTCAAGGGGAAGCGGGGGCGGGGGTAGCGGGAGGGGGCGCGGGCCGGTTACACGATCGGGTGATCATCGGCCTGGGCATGTACGGAAACGAGGGGTTGGCGACTCGGTTGAACATGAGGAACCACGCGAACCACGGAAGTGTTGATGTGACCGGTTCGGCCTGGCGCCTGGGCCGCCGCCGACCGGCCTGGGGCTGGACTCGGGGCCGGACCTGGTCTGGGCCCTCCGCCACAGCGGCTCCCGGCCCGCTCCGGTGCTGGTGAGCAGGCGGGCGGCCGGGGTGGGTGTGGTCGGGTGAGGGGTCTGGGTGCGGGGTCCGGCTTCGGGGTTCGGCGGCCGGGCCTGGCTGCGGGGCCTGGCTGCGGGGGACGGCTGCGGGGGACGGCTGCGGGGGACGGCTGCGAGGGTGCGTTGCGGGAGGCCCGCTGGGGAGTCCGGCTGCGGGCGCAGGGGGATGATCAGCCCCTGAGCAGCGCCCCGACGTCCTCGTGCAGCCGGATGGCGCCGCCCACCAGGACGATGTCCGCCTCGCAGGCGACCGCCCGCAGGGGCAGGAGTTCGTCGGCCCGGTGTTCGCCCACCAGTCGCGAGCCCGCCAGCACGTCGGTCATGAGGAGGGTGTCCACGGTGCCCTCGTCCAGCGCCCGCGACACCGCGTCGAGCCCGTGCACCGCGCGCCCGGTGAGCCGGGTGGATTCGTCGCGGAAGCGTTCGACCACGGCGCGGCGCGCGTCCTGGTTGGCCCGGCCGGCCAGGTGGAGCACCGCGCGGTCCGGCGGGCCCTCGACCTCGACCACCAGGTGGTGGTACCGGCTGGGCAGCGCCACGCGCAGTGAGCGGCGGCCGGCCAGCGGGCCCGCCAGCACCAGCAGGGGTGCGCCCAGGCGGTCCACCAGCGCGGTCGCCTCCTGGGCGACGTCGGCCAGTTCGGTCGCGTCGAGGCGGTGGTCCGGTCTGCGCGCGCCGACCGTGGCCACGGCGACCGGGCGGCCGCTCGGGTCGACCCCGCGCAGGTCCACGCCGTGCTCGCCCACCTGCACTACGACGTGCGGCAGGAGGGGTTCGGAGAGGTCCGCCAGCGGCAGCAGGTAGGGGAGCACCCCGTACCGCGCCGTGTAACCGGTCGGCGGCACCGGGACGTACCGGTCCACCAGCACCCGACCACCGCCGACGACCAGGCCGCGTCCCGCCATGCCGCGCGGGGTCTCGCCGCTGGTGATCGCGTTGTGCGCCAGAGCCACCAGGTACGGGTCGGCGCGCTGGGCCTGGAGCTGGTCCCGCATCGCGCGCCAGCGCAGCTCGACGTGGTCGCCCACGTCGAGGAACACTGAGACGAACGGGCCCTCGATCCCGACCACGTCGTGCAGACTCGCGGTGTCCATGGGTCCTCCCGGTTCGGGTCAACGGTGAGGTACCCGGAAGTGGCTCAGGGCAACCGCTCCGCCGGGCCCGGCGCCGGGCCCGAGGCCGAGCCTGGAGTCGAGCTCGAGCCGGGAGTCGAGCCCGAGGCCGAACCGGGAGTCGAGCCCGAAGCTGGGCCGGGAGTCGAGCCGGGAGCCGCGCCCGACACCGCACCCGACACCGCACCCCCACCCGGCGACGCGGTCGAGCGCGTCGTCGGGCGCGAGCGCTGCTGGCACCAGGCGCAACTGGCCGCCACCGCCACGGACGCGAAGCCGATCAGCAGGTGCAGCCCGTTGCCGACCACCCCGGCATCCATCGCCGAACCACCCGGCCCCGCCTCACCCACCCCGAACGCGAACACCACCAGGAACACCACGGCCATCAGCGAACCCACGGGCCGGGAGGCGCGCATCGACGTCGCGGACGCCGCCGCGACCACGCCGGTCACCACGTGCAGCACCCCCAGCGGCGACCGGCCGGCGATGAGGTCGACCACGCCCCACACCACGAGCAGCACACCCAACCCGAGGGCCGACCGCTGCGGCCAGCACAGGTTCGCCACCACCGCGACCAACCCCTCTCAACCCTGTTCGCTCAATCGTCGAGCAGGTCGCGCAAACGCGCCAGGGACCGGCTCAACAAACGCGACACGTGCATCTGCGAGACACCCACCGAGTCGGCGATCTGGCTCTGCGTCATGTTCCGGTAGAACCGCAGCACCACGATCCGCCGCTCCCGCTTCGGCAGCCCGCGCAGCATGGGGTCGAGCGCGTGCTGGAGCTCGACCACCTCCAGCGCCGGGTCGTCGAACGCCAGCCCGTCGGAGTCGGCCAGCCCGTCGTCGAGCGAGAGCAGGTGGTGCGCCGACGCCGCGTGCAGGCCCTCGTACACCTCGTCCAGCGGTACGCCCAGGTGCCGGGCCACCTCGCTGGGCTTGGGCGTGCGCCCGGTGCGCCTGGCCAGCTCGACCCGCGCGCCGTCGATCGCGGTGCACAGCTCCTTCAACCTCCGGGGCACGCGCACCGCCCACCCCTGGTCGCGCAGGTACCGCCGCACCTCGCCGGTGATCGTCGGCACCGCGAACGCCAGGAAGTCGATCCCCCGGGACGGGTCGAACCGGTCCACCGCGTTGATCAACCCCACCGCGGCGACCTGCCTCAGGTCCTCCACCGACTCGCCGCGCTCGGCGAACCGGTCGGCGATGTGCCGGGCCATCGGCAGGTGCTCGGTGACCAACCGGTCCCGCAACGCCTGGTGCTTCGCCCCGTCCGCCGCCGCCATCTCGTGGAACAGCGGTTGGTAGTCCACCGCGTTCATGCCCGGCACCTCAGCTCCACCCGCAAGTGGCCGTCTCCCTCCACCCAGGTGGCCACCGCGTCGGTCACGGAACTGACGACCCGCCAGTACAACGAGTCGTGGTCGGGGACGGTGACGGCCGAGGACGGGACCTGTGCGCGAAACCGAACCGAATCACCTTCCCGGACGAACCGGCACAGCAGCTGCGTGCCGGTCCTCGCGCGGGCGATGAGCGCGGTGCACGCCTCGTCCACGGCTATGACCAGGTCGATCGCGAGTTCCGGGGTGGACCGGGCCACCGCTTTCGCGACCGCGCGGACCGTCGACAGGTGCGCCGGCCGCGCCGCCACCCTCAGCTCCACCTCCGGGCCGTCCATGAGTGGCGAACACCCCTCTCGCTCCAGGTGCCGGGGGATACCCGCACCTCCGGGGCCCTACACCAGTCCACACAGGACCGAGCAACAGAATCGTGAAAGCCGAACAGGGCGTGGGTGGGTTCATCACGGTTTGCGAACAGTGGTAGGTAACGGTGTGATCGGAGCCATACTGGCCGCCTCCCCACGCCAACCACACGGAGGCGCCGGTGCTGGAGGCGAACAACCTCGAAGTGGTCTACGACGACGTCGTGCTCGTGCTCCGCGGTGTCAGCCTGGAGGTCCCCGAGGGGCGCGTGGTGGCGCTGCTCGGCGCCAACGGAGCGGGCAAGACGACCCTGCTGCGCGCCCTGTCCGGCCTGCTGGGCGTGCACGACGGCAAGGTCACCCGCGGGCGGGTCACGCTCGACGGCGAGCCGATCCACCGCGCGCCGCCCTCGCGCATCGCCGCGCTCGGCGTGAAGCAGGCGCTGGAGGGCAGGCGCGTGCTGGCGGAGCTGACCGTCGAGGAGAACCTGCGCGTCGGCGGCCACACCGCGCCCCGCGCGATCAAGCGCAACCTGGAGCGCATGTACGAGCTGTTCCCGCGGCTGCGGGAGCGGCGCGGGCAGAGCGCCGGCTACCTGTCCGG
The DNA here is from genome assembly GCF_047689505.1 of Saccharothrix sp. BKS2. NCBI lineage: Bacteria > Bacillati > Actinomycetota > Actinomycetes > Pseudonocardiales > Pseudonocardiaceae > Saccharothrix > Saccharothrix sp. BKS2. Next base: position 52,128 of record NZ_JAUQOL010000010.1, read on the forward strand.
CGGTGAGCAGCAGATGCTGTCGATCGGGCGGGCGCTCATGTCCGAGCCCCGCTACCTGCTGCTGGACGAGCCGAGCCTGGGGCTGGCGCCGCTGGTGGTCCAGCAGATCCGCGACCTCGTGGTGAAGATCAACGCCGACGGCACGACCGTGCTGCTGGTCGAGCAGAACGCGACCATGGCGCTGTCCATCGCCGACCACGGCTACGTGCTGGAGACCGGCAGGGTCGTGATGGACTCCCCGGCGGCGGCGCTGCTGGCCGACGAGGACGTGCGCGAGTTCTACCTTGGCCTGGGTGGCGAGGGCGCGGCGCGGTCGTTCCGGGACGTCAAGCACTACAAGCGGCGGAAGCGGTGGCTGTCGTGACACCCCCGGACCCGACCAGCCCGGACCCGACCAGCCCGAACCCGACCCACCCGCCCCCGACCCGCCCGCACGAGGGGCCGGTCCTGGAGTTCGACGACGTGACGCTGGCCTTCGACGGCGTCACCGCGATCGACGGGGTCTCCTTCCACGTCGACCCCGGCGAACTGCTGGCGATCATCGGCCCCAACGGCGCGGGCAAGACGTCGATCTTCAACGTGCTCTCCGGCGTCTACCGCCCGCGATCGGGGTCGGTCCGGTTCGAGGGGCGCGAGCTGCTGGGCGTGCGCCCGCACCGGATCGCCGCCATGGGCATCGCCCGCACCTTCCAGAACATCGAGCTGTTCGCCCACCTGACCGTGGTCGAGAACCTCATGCTCGGCCGCCACCACCACATGCGCTACGGCGCCCTGTCGGCGTTCGCCTGGCTCGGCCGGGCGCGGCGGGAGGAGCTGGCCAACCGGGCGGTGGTGGAGGAGGTCGTCGACTTCCTGGAGCTGGCGCCGTGGCGGCGGATGCCCGTCGGGCTGCTGCCCTACGGGGTGCGCAAGCGCGTGGAGCTGGGCCGGGCGCTGGCGATGGAGCCCAGGGTGCTCCTGCTGGACGAGCCGGTCGCGGGCATGAACGCCGAGGAGACCGAGGACATGGCCCGGTTCGTGCTGGACGTGCGGGAGGAGCTGGCCATCGCCATCGTCATGGTCGAGCACGACATGGGCCTGGTCATGGACCTCGCCGACCGGGTGCTGGTGCTCGACTTCGGCCGCCCCGTCCGCACCGGCACGCCCGCCGAGGTGCAGCGCGACCCGGACGTGGTCCGCGCCTACCTCGGCGAGTCCCCCCGGACCGCGGGGGGCGCCGGGTGATCACCACCATCGCCACCCGCGTGCGCGACCGGGCCTCGGCCACGCCGGGCGCGGTGGCCCTGCGCGCCAAGCGCCTGGGCGTCTGGGAGGAGGTCTCCTGGGCGGACTACTGGGAGCGGGCGGAGCTGGTCGGCCACGCCCTGCTCGCGCTCGGCGTCGACCCGGGCGACCGGGTGGCCGTGCACTCGGAGAACCGCCGGGAGTGGCTGTACTCCGACATCGGCGCGGTGGCCGTGCGCGCCACCACCGTGGGCCTGTACCCGACCAGCCCGGCGGACGAGGTCGCCTACCTGCTGTCGCACTCGGGCGCCCGCGTGCTCGTCGCCGAGGACCAGGAGCAGGTCGACAAGGTGCTGGCCGTGCTGGACGCGCTGCCCGACCTGGAGCACGTCGTCTACCTGGAGCCGCGCGGCGTCCGGGGCCGCTACACCGACGACCGCCTGATGTCCTGGGACGACTTCCTCGCCCTGGGCGCGCGGCACCGCGGGGACCACCCCGACGCGGTCGCCCGCCGGATGCGCGGGGCCGAGCCGGACGACGTGCTGACCCTCGTCTACACCTCCGGCACCACCGGCCCGCCCAAGGGCGCGATGCTGACCGCCGCCAACGTGGAGTTCGCCGTCGGGGTGACCGCCGGCGCCTCGCCGCCCGCCTCGGCGCGCGACGTGACCCTGTCCTACCTGCCGCTGTGCCACGTGGCCGAGCGCGTCTTCACCACCTGGCTCAACGCGGCGGCCGGCATCCAGGTGCACTTCGCCGAGTCAGTCGACACCGTGCGGGCCAACCTGCGCGAGGTGCAGCCGACGATCCTGTTCGGCGTGCCGCGCACCTGGGAGAAGGTGCTGACGGCGGTCACCATCGGCACCGCCAACGCCTCCCCGGTCAAGCGCGTGACCACGCGGTTCTGGCTGCGGGTGGCCGACCGGATCGGCGCCGAGCTGGTCCGCGCCGGCGGCCGGCACACCACCGCGACCCGGCTGCGGTACGCGGTGGGCTGGGTGTGCTGCTACCGGGCGCTGAAGACGCGCCTCGGGCTGCGGCACGTCCGCTACGCCGCGTCCGGCGCCGCCCCGATCTCGCCGGAGGTGCTCCGGTTCTTCATGGGCATCGGCGTGCCCGTGCACGAGGTGTACGGGATGACCGAGAACAGCGGTGTCGCCACCGGCAACCGGCCCGGCCGGGTCCGGCTCGGCACGGTCGGGGAGCCGCAGGAGGGCGTGGAGCTGCGGATCGCCGAGGACGGCGAGATCCAGACCCGCCACCCCGGAGTGTTCGCGGGCTACTGGCGCGACGAGGAGGCCACCCGGCGGGTGCTCGCCGAGGACGGCTGGCTGCGCACCGGCGACGTGGGCGAGTGGGTCGACGGCACGCACGTGCGGATCACCGACCGGATGAAGGACATCATCATCACCGCGGGCGGCAAGAACGTGGCGCCGTCCGAGGTCGAGAACGCGCTGAAGGACTCCCCGTACGTCAAGGAGGCCGTCGTGCTCGGGGACCGGCGCCCGTACCTGGTGGCGCTGATCGGCATCGAGCCCGACACCGTCGGCCACTGGGCCGCGCGGCGCGGCCTCACCCACACCACCTACCGCGACCTCGCGGAGAAGGACGAGGTGCGCGAGTTGGTCGCCGGGGTCGTGCGCGCGGCGAACGAGCGGTTCGCCCCGGTCGGGCGGGTGCGGCGGTTCCGGGTGCTGCCCAAGGAGCTGGACCACTCCGACGGCGAGCTGACCGCGACGCAGAAGGTGAAGCGGTCCGCGCTGGCCACGGCCTACGCGCACCTGGTGGAGGAGATGTACGCCGACGGCGCGCGGGACGGGGGGCGGACGTGAGCGAGTTCCTCCAGTCGTTGGTCCGGGGCCTGGGCACCGGGTCGGTCTACGCCCTGCTCGCGCTGGGCTTCGTGATCATCTACAAGTCGACGCGGGTGATCAGCTTCGCGCAGCCGGCGTTCATGCTCGCGGGCGCGGTGCTGGTCGCCCACCTGTCGCCGGGGGTCGGGTTCTTCCTGGCCGTGCCGGTGGCCGCGCTGGTGATCGCCGCGCTGGCGCTGGGCGTGGAGCGGACCGTGCTGCGGCCGATGATCGGCAAGCCGGCGTTCGTGGTCGCGATCATCACCATCGGCGTGGACGTGGTGGTGCGGGTGGTGACCAACGCGTTCATCGGGCTGGACGTGCTGCCGGTGGGCGACCCGTGGGGCCTGGCCACGGTGTCGCTGCTCGGCGTGGACGTGCAGCAGCGGTACCTGGTGATGTTCGCGACGACGGTGACCGTGGTGGTCGCGCTGTTCGCGTTCTTCCGGTTCTCCCGCACCGGCCTGGCCATGCGGGCGGTCGCCCACGACCAGGAGGTGGCGCTGGCCCAGGGCATCCGGGTCGGGTCGGTGTTCGCGCTGTCGTGGGCGCTCGCGGGCGGGCTGGCGGCGCTGGCCGGGGTGTTCGTGGCCACCGGCGCGGGCGTGGACCAGCAGCTGTGGGTGGTGGCGCTCAAGGCGCTGCCCGCGGTCATCCTCGGCGGCCTGGACTCGCTGGGCGGCGCGGTGGCGGGCGGGCTGGCGGTCGGGGTGGTGGAGTCGCTGGTCGGCACCTACCAGGGCGACGTGGCCCCGTGGCTCGGGCCGAACTTCGCGCTGGTCGCGCCGTACGCGCTGATGCTGGTGGTGCTCCTGGTGCGACCGCAGGGGCTGTTCGGCGCCAGGGAGGTGGAGCGGCTGTGAGGGGTCGTCCGGAGCTCTACACCTCCTACGCGCAGGACACCGCGTTCCTGAACACGCGGCCCAAGCGGGCCTGGACCGGCGCGCTGGCGGTGTTCGCGCTGCTGGTGCCGTTCCTGGTCACCGACGACCTGCTGGTGCTGCTGGCGACCGCGTTCGTCGCGGCGATCGGCGCGATCGGGCTGAACGTCGTCACCGGCTACGCCGGGCAGGTGTCGCTCGGGCACGCGTTCTTCCTGGCCATCGGCGCCTACACGGGCGCGGCGCTGTCGGGCGACCCGGACGGCCGGGTGCTCGGGTTCGGCGTGACCTCGCTGCCGGTGTGGCTGCTGGCGTCCGGGCTGGTCGCGGGGCTGGCGGGGCTGCTGGTGGCGCCGCTGGCGGTGCGGCTGCGCGGCCTGTACCTGGCGATCGTGACGCTGGGGCTGGTGTTCCTCGGCGAGCACGTGTTCCGGGAGTGGACCTCGCTGACCGGCGGTCCGGGCGTGGGCCGGCCCGCGGCGGTGCCCGAGCTGTTCGGGGTGCGGCTGGACCGGCCCTCGGCCTGGTTCACCGCGCCGCAGCAGCTGTACCTGCTGATGTTCGTGCTGCTGGTGGTGTTCGCGGTGCTCGCGCGGAACCTGGTGCGGTCGCGGATCGGGCGGGCGTTCGCGGCGGTGCGGGACCGGGACCTCGCGGCGGCGGTGATCGGGGTGGACCCGACCCGCTACAAGGCGCTGGCGTTCGCCGTGTCGTCCTTCTACGCCGGGGTGGCGGGCTCGCTGCTGTTCGTGGTGAACGGGTTCTTCGACCCCGGCTCGTTCGGGCTGCTGCTGTCGGTGCAGTACATCGCCATGGTGCTCATCGGGGGCGCGGGCACGATCTCCGGGGCGATCATGGGCGCCCTGTTCATCACGCTGCTGCCGCGCGTCACCCGCGAGCTGCCGGAGGTGCTGCCGTTCATCAGCGGCGACGCGACCGGCGCGGTGACCGTGTTCCAGGTCGAGGCGGTGCTCTACGGGCTGCTGATCGTGGTGTTCCTGATCGCCGAGCCGCGCGGCCTGGTCGGGATCTGGGTGCGCGTCCGCAACTACTGGCGCACCTGGCCTTTCTCGTACTGAGATCCTCGCGTCGAAGGGTGGATGGGATGGCAAGGCGCAGAGCGGTGCTCGCGGTGCTGTCGGTGGTGGCGTTGGCCGCCGTCGCCTGCCGGGGTGGTGACGGCGCGGCGCCGGTGCAGGACGAGAGCGGCACCAGGATCGACTTCGGGGTGACGTCGGAGCCCTGCCCGGACACCGGCCACGCCGACCGGGGCTGCATCTACCTGGGCACGATCTCCGACCTGACCGAGGGGCCGTTCAAGGCCCTGGCCACGTCGATCGTCGACGCGCAGAAGGCGTTCTGGCAGCGGGTCAACGACCGGGGCGGCATCGGCGGCTACGACGTCGACATGACCACGCACATCGCCGACAACAAGTACAACCCGCAGATCCACAACCAGGTCTACCAGGAGATGAAGGGCGAGGTGCTGGCGCTGACCCAGACCCTGGGCTCGCCGACCACCGCGGCCATTCTGCCCGACCTGGAGGACACGCAGATGGTCGTCGTGCCCGCGTCGTGGACGTCGCTGTGGGGCGTCGAGGAGGTGGTGCTGGAGTCCGGCGCCAACTACTGCGTGGAGTCGATGAACGCGGTCGACTTCGCCGCGGACGACCTGGGCGCCAAGAGCGTCATGGCCGTGCACCTCCAGGGCGACTACGGCGACGACGCGGCCGCGGGCGCCGAGCTGGCCGCCGAGGGGCGCGGGTTGACCTTCTCCGACACCGTCACCCAGACCGGGCAGGACAACCAGGGCGGTGCGATCGACGCGATCGTGTCGGGCAAGCCGGACGTGGTGATCCTGACCGTCGGCCCCACCGACGCGGCGGTGATCGTCGGGCAGACCGCGGCCCGCGGCTACACCGGGAAGTTCATCGGCACCTCGCCGACGTGGAACCTGGGCCTGCTGGCCAGCCCGGCGGCGCCCGCGATCAGGGCGCTGTACTACCAGTCCGCGCCGTGGAAGCCGTGGGGCACCGACTCGCCGGGGCACGGGGCCCTGCGGGCGGCCCTGCCGGGCGTCACCCCGAACGACGGGTACACCTCGGGCTGGATCTGGGCGTACCCGCTCAAGGCGGCGCTGGAGAAGGCGGCGGCGAACAAGGACCTGACCCGGGCGGGCGTGCTCGCGGCGGTGCGGCAGCTGGAGTCGGTCGACTACGAGGGGATGCTGCCCGAGGGCGCGGGGCGGTTCGCCGGGACGCCGGACGAGTCGACGTTCCGGCAGTCGCTGATCTACCGGCCGGACGAGGCGGAGCCCACGGGGGTGGGGATGGTCAAGGACTTCTTCGTCGGGCCGACGGCGGAGGGGTTCAGGTTCGAGAAGCCCTGCTACACGTGACGGGTCGCGGCGCGGGTCGGGCGGTGCCCCGACCCGTGCCGCCGGTCCGGTGGCGACGAGCCCCGGCCGCCCGGTTCCCGAGCATTTCGCCCGGACGGGTCCGCGGCACCCGCACCCTCACCCTTTAGGGGGAATTCCCGTTACCCCACCAGGCCCAGGGGTAGACCGCCTGGACGCAGTGGACCCGGGAAGACGTGCGGAAGGTGGACGCGACGGCCATGACTGACGTGGCGAGCAAGGGGTCGGCGGCCGACGACGACCGCCCGGTGCTGACCAACCGGCAGGGGCACCCCGTCTACGACAACCAGAACCAGCGGACCGTCGGGGCCCGGGGGCCGGCCACGCTGGAGAACTACCAGTTCCTGGAGAAGATCAGCCACTTCGACCGCGAACGCATTCCCGAACGGGTGGTCCACGCGCGCGGGGCGGTGGCTTTCGGCTACTTCGAGGCTTACGGGGGCTGGGGCGACGAGCCCATCGCGCCCTACACCCGGGCGAAGCTGTTCCAGGAGAAGGGCAAGCGGACCGACGTGGCGGTGCGGTTCTCCACCGTCATCGGCGGCCGGGACTCCTCGGAGTGCGCCCGCGACCCGCGCGGGTTCGCGGTGAAGTTCTACACCGAGGACGGCAACTGGGACCTGGTCGGCAACAACCTGGCGGTGTTCTTCATCCGGGACGCCATCAAGTTCCCCGACGTCATCCACGCCCTCAAGCCGGACCCGGTGACCCACCGGCAGGAGCCCAACCGGATCTTCGACTTCATGTCGCAGACGCCCGAGTCGATGCACATGCTCGTCAACCTGTTCAGCCCGCGCGGCATCCCCGCCGACTACCGGCACATGCAGGGCTTCGGCGTCAACACGTACGAGTGGCTCAACGGCGAGGGCGAGTCGATCCTGGTCAAGTACCACTGGATGCCCAAGGCCGGGGTCAGGAGCATGACCGAGGCCGACGCGGCGGCGGTCCAGGCCACCGAGCTCGGGCACGCCACCAGGGACCTGTACGAGGCCATCGAGCGAGGCGAGCACCCCGAGTGGGAGCTGCTCGTGCAGGTCATGACCGAGGAGGAGCACCCCGAGCTGGACTTCGACCCACTGGACGACACGAAGGTGTGGCCGGAGAACGAGTTCCCGGCCAAGCCGGTCGGCCGCATGGTGCTCGACCGCAACGTGGGCGACTTCTTCGCCGAGAACGAGCAGATCGCGTTCGGCACCGGCGTGCTGGTCGACGGCCTGGACTTCTCCGACGACAAGATGCTCGTCGGCCGCACCTTCTCCTACAGCGACACCCAGCGCTACCGGGTCGGGTCCAACTACCTCCAGCTGCCGGTCAACCAGCCGAAGGACGGGGTGGAGGTCCGCACCAACCAGCGCGACGGCCAGATGGCCTACTACAACGACACCGCCGGGACGAACCCGCACGTCAACTACGAGCCGTCGATCACCGGCGGGCTGCGCGAGGCGCGGTACCCCACGCACGACGAGCAGGGGCCGGTGATCCAGGGCCGGCTCACCCGCAAGCGCATCCCCCGGACCAACGACTACGCGCAGGCCGGCCAGCGCTACCTGCTCATGCAGCGGTGGGAGCGGGACGACCTGGTGCACAACCTCGTCACCCTGCTCGCGCAGTGCGACCGGCCCGTCCGGGAGCGGATGGTCTGGCACCTCCTGCTCGCCGAGGACGACCTCGGGCTGCGGGTGGGCGAGGGGCTGGGCATCGGGCCGGGGGCCGTCGCCCACCTGGAGCCGCTGGCGAGCCAGGACCTGACCGACGAGGACCGCAAGCGGCTGGAGAACCTCGGCGCGAACGGCCCCCGGGACGTCGAGGGGCTCCAGATGACCCACTGCGTGCCGAACGAGCGCGTCCGGCACGCCTGAGCGGGTGCGCCGCGCCCCCGGCGGTCGGGGGCGCGGGGGATCAGCCGCAGGCCGCGACCAGGTTCGCCGAGGTCTTCGCCGCGGACGTGTTGACCGTCCGGTAGGTGTTCGTGGCGGTGCCGACGCAGGTGTAGGTGATGGCGCCGGACCCGGCCGCCACCGCGTGCCAGGCGCCGGTGCCCGGGTCCAGGCGCTGCACCACACCGCTGTCGTCGACGACGTGGACCGGCGTCGGCTCGCCCGGGAGCGGGGTGCCGCCGCGGCACAGGGTGATCGCCTGGCCGTGCAGGGAGGCGCCCGCCGCGGTCAGGTTCGCCTTCGCGTTGCAGGTCACGGCCTGCGCCGGGTTCTGCGTGACCGCGGCGAGGCCGGCCGCCAGCGCCGTGGCGAGGAGGACGTGGCGAACACGGCTCGGCATGGCGGAGCTCCTTTGCCCGGCGCGGAAACCCACGGAAGGCTAACCACGGCGCGGACCCCGCCGCACCGGCCGATGGGGTGGTGTGCCGATCACCTCGGCCGCGGCCTTCGGCACCCCGCGGCTGCCCGCACGGGCAGCCGGCACTGCCCGGAGGTCCGCCGCGCCGCCGCTGGTCCGCCGCCGCCCGCCCGGCCATCGTGGGAGCGTGATCCACGAGGTTGACGAGGCGCTGCGGCGACTGGTCCGCGACGACGCCCTGCGCGGCACGGATGTCGAGGTGGCGTTCGACGCCCCCACGAAGGACTGGTCGGCGCGCCGCAACGCGCCCACCGTCAACGTCTACCTCTACGACATCCGCGAGGACCTGCGCCGCCGCCAGCGCGGCCTGCTCAACGAGTACGAGAACGGCCGGGTCGCCGCCCGGCACCTGCCGCCGCGCCACATCAAGCTGTCCTACCTGGTCACGGCGTGGACGCAGCGCTCCGAGGACGAGCACCGGCTGCTGTCGGAGCTGCTGGTCAACTTCCTGCGGCACGAGTCGCTGCCCGCGCGGCTGCTCACCGGCTCCCTGGCGGGGCTGGGGCTGCCCGTGCCGATGACCGTCGCCCTGCCGCCGCCCGAGGACCGGGCGTTCGCCGACGTGTGGTCGGCGCTGGGCGGCGAGCTGAAGCCGTCACTGGACGTGGTGGTGTCGGCCCCGGTCGAGGCCGGGCGCCCGGTGGCCGCCGGGCCGCCGGTCGAGGAGGGACTGAGCCTGGCCATGGGCGGCGACCACGTCGCGCACCGGGCCGGCACCGGTCGCGGGCGATCGTGAACACCGGCAGCCTGCCCCACCTGTTCGGCCGGCTGGCCGCGCTGGAGCGGCGCATCCGGGACGCGGTCGCGGCCCGCCGCGGCGCCGACCACAACCCCGACGACCCGTTCCGCGGCCTCTACCTGTCCGACGAGGCCATCGACGCCCTGCTGGCCGGGCGCCGCGAGCCGTTCGTGCCGTTCCGGGACTCGCCCGCCTCCGGGCGGCTGGGCCGGCTGGCCGGGACCGCCGGGCTGACCGGGCTGGACGTGGAACTGCTGCTGGTGGCGCTGGCCCCGGACGTGGACAGCCGGTTCGAGCAGTTCTACGGCTACCTCAACGACGACGTCACGCGCCGGCGCGCCACGGCGGGGCTGGCGCTGCGCCTGTGCGGCCTGCCCGAGGCGCACGCGGCGGGCCGGGCGCGGCTGGACCCGGCCGCGCCGCTGCCCGCCGGCGGGCTGCTGGTCGTGGAGGACGGGGACCGGCCGTTCCTGTCCCGGTCGCTGCGCGTGCCCGACCGGGTGGTCAACCACCTGCTCGGCGACGACCGGCCGGACGCCGCGCTCACCGGTGTCGCCCGGCTCGTCGACGAGGAGCCCGCCGCGACCGGGGTGGAACCGCTGGTGCGCGCCCTCCACGCCGGGGTCCGCCTCGTCCACCTGCGGGAACGTCCGGGCGGTGGCGCGCGGGAGACGGCCGCGGCGGCGTTGCGGCGCGCCGGGTTCGCGGTGCTGGAGGTCGACGCCGACCGGGTGCGCGCCGACCCGGACGGGCACGCGCGGACCGCCGTGCTGCGCGAGGCCGTGCTGCGCGGCGCGGGCGTGGTGCTCGGGCCGGTGGAGGACGAGCCGCCGCCCGCCGACCTCACCCACCCCGCGGTGCCGCTGCTGGTGTTCGGGCCGGGCGTGTGGGACCCGCGGTGGCACGCCGACCCGCCGCTGCCGCACGACGCCGAGCCGCTGCCCGCCGCCGACCGCGCGCGGGTGTGGCGGAGCCACCTGGACGGCCGCCTCGCCCCCGGTGCCGACCCGGCCGCCGCCACCGCGCACTTCGTGCTCGGCCCCGGCCAGATCGCCCGCGCCGCGCGGGCCGCCTCGGTGTCCGCGCTGGTCGACGGCGGCGCGGTGACCGAGGCGCACCTGCGCGCGGGGGCCCGCGCGCAGAACGCGGCCGGGCTCCAGCGCCTGGCCCGCCGCGTCGAACCCGCCGTCGGCTGGGACGACCTGGTGCTGCCCGCCCCGGTGACGGGCCTGCTGCGCGAGCTGGCCGGGCGCGCCCGGCACCGCGACCGGGTGATCGACGGGTGGCGGATGAGGCCCGGCGGCGGGCGCGGGCGGGGCGTCACCGGTCTGTTCGCGGGCGACTCCGGCACCGGCAAGACCATGTCCGCCGAGGTCGTCGCGGCCTCGCTGGGGCTGGACCTGTACACGGTGAACCTGGCGACCGTGGTCGACAAGTACGTGGGGGAGACCGAGAAGAACCTGGAGCGGATCTTCACCGAGGCGGCGGGGGTGAACGGCGTGCTGCTGTTCGACGAGGCCGACGCGATCTTCGGCAAGCGGTCGGAGGTGCGCGACGCGCACGACCGGTACGCCAACATCGAGAGCGCCTACCTGCTCCAGCGCATGGAGACCTTCGACGGGATCGCGGTGCTGGCCACGAACCTGCGGGCCAACCTGGACGAGGCGTTCACCCGCAGGCTGGACGTGGTGGTCGACTTCCCGCTGCCCGACGAGCCGCTGCGCCGCGGGTTGTGGGACCGGTGCCTGGGCGCGTCCGCGCCGCGCGGCGACGTGGACCTGGACTTCCTCGCCGCCGCGTTCGAGCTGGCCGGCGGGCACATCCGGTCGGCCGCGGTGACCGCCGCGTACCTGGCCGCGGCGGCGGGGCGGCCGGTGGGCATGGCCGAGGTGGTCGGCGCGGTGGCCCGCGAGTACCGCAAGCTCGGCCGGCTGGTGGGGGAGCGCGAGTTCGGCCGGTACCTGGGGTTGGCGGCGGAGGGCGTGGGCGGGTGATCGCGGTGTCGGGCGATCCCGGTGGTGGGTGCTGGAACTGCCCGTTCGGGCGGTGAGCGCCGCCCGCGCGGTCGTGGTCCGGCGGGGTGCCCGGGTCCAGGATGGGGTCAGGAGTTCCGAAGGGGGCGACATGCGCGGGCATGACCACGAGTTCTCCGGTGACGGCGCGTTCCGGCCGAGGGGCGACCACGTCGAACGCGACGACCACGACCTGCTGGGCCGCGCCGCGGCCGCCGGCCGCCCGGACGTCCTCGGCCCGACGGGACTGCTGGGCCTCCAGCGCGCCGTCGGCAACGCGGGGGCCGGCGCCCTGGTCGACGAGTCGTCCGTCCACGACGTGGTGAACTCGGCCGGCAGCCCGCTCGACGCGGGCGTGCGCGAGGACATGGAGGCCCGCTTCGGGCAGGACTTCGGCGACGTCCGCGTGCACACCGACGGGGCCGCGCACGAGTCCGCGAGGTCGGTCGACGCGCAGGCTTACACGGTCGGCTCGAACATCGTCTTCCAGCGCGACAAGTACGACCCGTCGTCCGATGCGGGGCAGCACGTGCTGGCGCACGAGCTGACCCACGTGGTGCAGCAGCGCAGCGGGCCGGTGGACGGCACGGACGCGGGCGGCGGCGTCAGGATCAGCGATCCCTCCGACCGGTTCGAGCGCGAGGCGATCGCCAACGCCGACCACGTCATGTCGGCCCCGGTCCCGGGTGTCGGGTCCGGGTCTGCGGTGCAGCGGTTGGCGGAGCCGGTGGTGGAGGAGGGTGAGGAGGTGGCGCAGACGTACGTCGAGCCGTCCTCCGCGCCGGTGTCGGTGTCGGTGCAGCGGGAAGAGGACGAGGAAGCCGGGTAACCGCTCCGCCACGACTGAGATCGCACTGCCGCACTCCGCCTCGCCTGCCTTGCCCCTGCTCTGCCCTTCCTCCCTGCTCTGCCCTCCCCCTGCTCCGCTCCGTGCCGCCCTGCCCTGCCTTGCCTTGCCCGCGCCACCACCCCCACCACACGGGCGATTGCACCCGTCCGAACGGTCGGCTGCACCTTCGGGCAGCGATCGGCACACCCCGGCACAGCCGAGCGAACGTTCCGCACCCCACCGCACCACGAGCAACATCGCTGGCACGGCGCGAGCCGTCTCGGACCACGCACGACCACAGGGGAGGCAACGGATGCCCACCTATCTCTCGCCGGGGGTGTACGTCGAGGAGGTGGAGGCTGGTGCACGGCCCATCGAGGGCGTGGGCACCGCCGTCGCCGCCTTCGTCGGCTTCGCGGCGAAGGGGCCGTTCAACACGCCGACGTTGGTGACCAACTGGGCCCAGTACACGCAGGTGTTCGGCGACTACGTCCCGGACCGCTACCTGGCCCAGTCGGTGTACGGGTACTTCCTCAACGGCGGCACCAACTGCTACGTGGTCCGCGTCGGCGGCGAGCGGTCGAACGGCGACGGCCAACCCGCCGTGGGCCAACCCGCCGTGAACCAACCCACCGCGAGCCGGCCCGCCGCGCTCGGCGGCTACCGCTTCGCCGCCAAGCGGCTCGACGCGGGCGAGATCACCGTCGAGGTCGCGGACGCCCAGGGCGAGAACCCGCCCGAGGACCGCTTCGTCCTGCTGGTCAAGCAGGACGGCAAGGTCGTCGAGACGCACCACGTCACCACCAAGCGCACCAAGGACAACGTGGTCACCGTGGTGCGGGAGAAGTCCGGGCTGATCTCGGTCGAGGAGACCTCCGCCGCCGCGCTCGCCCGGCCGGACCGGGGCAGCGTCACGCTGGGCAACGTCCCCGCCGCGCCCCCCGCCCCCCGCGCGGTGGCCGCCGACGACTACGTGGGCGACGTCGCCGACCGCACCGGCTTCGGCGGCCTGGAGGCCGTCGAGGAGATCACCATGGTGTCGGTGCCCGACCTGATGTCGAGCTACCGGCACGGCGAGATCCCGCTGGAGGCGGTGCAGTCCGTGCAGCTGGCGATGATCGCCCACTGCGAGCTGATGGGCAACCGGGTCGCCGTGCTCGACCCGCCGCCCGACCTCGACCCGCAGCGGGTCAAGGAGTGGCGGCTCAACGGCGCGGGCTACGACTCGAAGTACGCCGCCCTGTACTACCCGTGGATCAAGGTGTTCGACCCGGCGAGCGGCGACCACCTGCACGTCCCGCCCAGCGGGCACGTGGCGGGCGTGTGGGCGCGCACCGACGGCACGCGCGGCGTCCACAAGGCGCCCGCCAACGAGGTCGTCCGGGGCGCGGTGGCGCTGGAGACCCAGCTGACCAGGGCCGAGCAGGAGCTGCTGAACCCGATCGGCGTGAACTGCGTGCGGTCGTTCCCCGGCCGGGGCATCCGGGTGTGGGGCGCGCGCACGCTGTCGTCCGATCCGGCCTGGCGCTACCTCAACGTGCGGCGGCTGTTCAACTACCTGGAGGAGTCCATCCTCAACGGCACCCAGTGGGTCGTGTTCGAGCCGAACGACGACGCGCTGTGGGCCCGGGTCCGGCGCACCATCAGCGCGTTCCTGGTCACGGAGTGGCGCAAGGGCGCGCTGTTCGGGCTCACCCCCGACGAGGCGTTCTACGTCAAGTGCGACCGGGAGACCAACCCCGCCGAGAGCATCGACCTCGGCCAGGTGGTCTGCGAGGTGGGCATCGCACCGGTGAAGCCCGCCGAGTTCGTGATCTTCCGCCTGGCGCAGATCTCCGGCGGCACCAGTCTGGTCAACGAGTAAAGGCGGTTCGTGATGGCACTTCCCGACCTCGACACATCCGTCGGCCACTCGTTCGGCCTCGAAGTCGACGGCGTCGCGATCAAGCAGATCAACGAGGTGTCCGGGCTCAAGCTGGAGCAGGACGTCATCGAGCTGAAGCAGAACACGGCCGACGGCAAGTACATCATCAAGAAGCTGCCCGGCCGCCCCAAGGCGGGCGAGGTGACCCTGACCCGCGGCCTGACCGGGGACAACAGCTTCGAGAAGTGGGTGAAGGACGCGCACTTCGGGAAGATGGGCAACGCCCGCAAGGGCGGCGCGATCATCGTCTACGACTACGAGGGCACGGCGATCAAGCGCTACAAGCTGACCAACGCGTGGCCGAAGTCGCTGGAGATCGGGTCGCTCAAGGCAGGTGACACCAGCGTGCTCACCGAAAAGCTGGTCGTCACCTACGAGATGATGGAAATCGAGTGACGCGATGCGCAGGGTGATGACGGCTGTTCCGCCCACCGCGCCGGTCGCGGAGCCGGTGGCGGGTGCCCCGGTGGGCTCCGGCCCCCCGGCGGCCGAACCGATGCGCACGGAGTTCGCCTTCGAGCTGCCGCGCGGGTACGTCGACGACACCGGCGTGGTGCACCGGTCGGGCGTGATGCGCCTGGCCACCGCGCGGGACGAGCTGGTGCCGCTGCGCGACGACCGGGTGCGGGAGAACCCCGCCTACCTGACCGTGGTGCTGCTGGCGCGGGTGGTCGTGCGCCTGGGCTCGGTGACCGACGTGCACGCCGGGGTCGTGGAGAACCTGTTCGCGGCCGACCTGGCGTTCCTCCAGGACGTCTACCGGCGGATCAACAGCGAGGGGCACACGCGCGCGGCGGTGGCCTGTCCCGGGTGCGGGCACGGGTTCAGCGTGGACGTCGCGGGCGGTCGCCCGGGGGAATCGTGACGTACGCGGCCGACCGGCTGCACGAGGAGGTCGCGTACGTGGCTTACCACTTCCACTGGTCGTGGGACTCGATCCTCGACCTGGAGCACGCGGACCGGCTGCGGTACGTGGCCGAGATCGCCCGCATCAACACCCGGATCAGCCAGGGGCGGTGAGGGACGTGTGGCCGTTCCGACGAGCGGCGGCGAAGGCCGTCGCCGAGCCGCCGGCGCTGCCGGTGCACCGGGGTGAGTGGCGGTCGCTGCCGCCGGTCCAGCGGGTGGTGCCCGACCACCCGCTGGTGAACCCGGTGGAGCGGTTCTCGGGGGTGTTGGCGTCGTGGCGGTCGCCGGGTTACCTGGTGCCGCTGGGGCACCGGGTGGACGCCGACGGGCCGTCGGGGGTGGTCGAGGGCGTGGTGCAGCGCGTCGTCGAGACGCCCGGGGGGTGGGGGCCGGAGGTCGGGTCGGGGGAGGTTGCCGGGGCGGTTGCGCGGCCGGTGGTGGGGCCGGTCGTGGGGCCTGCTGTCGGACCGGTCATGAGGTCGGTTGCGGGGCCGGTGGTGGAGCCTGCGGTCGAGCCGGTGGTGTCGCGGATGCCGGTGGTGCCCGCACCACCGGACCCCGGTCCCACCCCCGACCCCGCCCCACCGAGCACCCCGCGCCGCGGCCTGGGTCTCCCGGTCGCCGTCCAGCGCAGCGCCGAAACGACCCCGACCCCACCACCACCGGAGCGGATCGAGTTCGCCCCGCCCCCGCCCCGGGTCCACACCCCACCGCCCGCCACCCCCGTGCAGCGGGCCGAACAACCGCCCACCCACGGGAACGAGCCGCCGCACCCCCACCAGGCGCCACCACGGGCGCGGGCCCCGGCCCCGGAAGAACTGCTCGACAAGCTCTACGACCCGCTGGTCCGCCGGCTCAAGGCCGAGCTGTGGCTGGACCGCGAACGCCGCGGGTCGCTGACCGACCGGTGGCACTGACACGAGAACGGCACTGACACGGGAACGGCACTGACACGAGAACGGCGGTGAGAGGGATGACGCAGGTGGAGGAAGCGGTCTCGGTGTGCTTCGTGGTCCGCATCGACGACCAGAGCCTCGGCTCGTTCAGCAGCTGCGACGGGCTGGGCGTCGAGTTCACCCTCGAGCAGCGCGAGGAGGGCGGCAACAACGGCATGGTGTGGCAGCTGCCCACCCGCATCAGGTACTCCAACGTCAGGCTGTCCCGCCCGGTCACCCGGGACAGCGCCAGGATCATCGACTGGATCGCGGGCATGGCCGCGGGCGTCACGCGCAAGACCGCGATCATCGAGGCCCGCACCCTGGGCGGCACCGTGATCGCCAGTTGGGCCCTGTCCGGCGTGGTCCCGGTGCGGTGGAGCGGACCGCAGCTGTCCGCCGACTCGCCCAAGGTCGCCACCGAGACCCTGGAGCTGGCCCACCACGGCTTCCTCGGCACGGCGAGGTGAGCCGCGGTGGCCTCCCCGATCACCTTCACCTCGGCCGGCTCCGCCAGGGCCACCGGCCACGCCGCCCCGACCAACCTCCAGAAGGCCATGCTGAGCGTGCACCACCCGCCCAAGGCCGGCGGCACGGCCAAGCCCGGCGGCCTGATGCACGACATCACCCTCCAGTTCAACCCCAAACAGCTGTCGCTGACCAAGAACGCCCGGTGGGAGCGCACGCCCCAGCCGAACGTGCCCAAGAGCGGCACCCCGGAATTCAAGGGCTCCGAGCCGTGCCGGCTCGCCCTGGAGGTCTTCCTCGACGCCACCGAGCGCATGGACGACGGCGTGGTGCGCAAGGTCGAGCAGCTGTTCGCCTGCTGCGTGCCCACCGAGGACAGCCGGCGGCAGGGCAAGGGCTCGCCGCCGTGGGTGGTGTTCAAGTGGGGCGGGATGACCGGGTTCCCCGCGTTCGTGGCGAGCGTCAGCGCCAGGTACACCCTGTTCACGCCCGCCGGCGTGCCGGTGCGGGCCACCTGCTCGGTCGAGCTGGAGGAGATCGCCGGCGAGCCGGGCGGGCAGAACCCGACCTCGGGCGCCCTCGCGGCCCGCGATTCGCACGTCGTGGTCTCGGGCGACACCCTCCAGTCCCTGGCCTACCGCGCCTACGGCGACCCCGGGCTGTGGCGGGAGATCGCCGAGGCCAACGACATCGACGACCCGATGCGGTTGCGGCCGGGCCGGCGGCTGCTGGTGCCCGCCCTGGAGGAGGTGCGCGGTGGTCGCTGAGTCCTTCGCCAACTCGCTGGTGGTCGAGGTGGGCGGCGGTCCGCTGCCCGCGGACGTGAAGGGCATGCTCACCCACGCCTACGTGGACGGCAGCCGCAACCTGCCGGACCAGTTCGTGCTGCGCTTCCGCGACCCCGGGCACGTCGTGCTCGGCAAGGGCCGCTTCCGGATCGGCGCGCCGATCGCGCTGAAGGTGCAGACCTCCGGGCCGGGCGGGCCGCGGCCGCTGATGACCGGCGAGGTCACCGCGCTCGGCGTGGAGTTCGACGCGGGCGGCACGTTCACCGAGGTCCGCGGCTACGACCTGGCGCACCGCCTGTTCCGCGGCCACCGGGTGGCCTCCTACCCGAACATGACCATCGCCGACGTGGTCCGCAAGGTCGCCGGGCGCGCGCGCATCCCGGTGGGGCGGGTCGACGACGTGCGCGGTTTCGGCCGCCCCCACACCCAGCTCAGCCAGGACGGCACGAGCGACTGGGACTTCCTGTCCCGGCTCGCCGCGCTGGTCGGCGCCCAGATCGCGGTGGTCGGGGGCAGGCTGGAGTTCCGCCTGCCCGAGGAGCCGACCGCCGCGCCCGCGCCCACCGCCAAGGCCGCGACGAGCCCGCTGGTGCTGGAGATGCACCGCACCCTGCTGTCCCTGCGCGCCGCGGTCACCGCCGCCGAGCAGGTGCCCGAGGCGCAGGTGCGGGGCTGGGACGTGGAGGGCAAGCAGCACGTCCTGGGCGTCCGGCCGGCCACCGCCGCGGGCACCGAGATCCCCGGCGTGGACCCGGTGGCGCTGGCCGGGAAGTTCGCCGCCCCGCCCTTCCTCGCCGCCGGCGCGCACCGCACCCAGAGCGCGGTCACGGCCGCCGCCGCGGCGCTGGCCGCGCAGCTCGGCGGGGCGTGCGCGGAGCTGGCGGGCGTGGCGCGCGGCAACCCCGAGCTGCGCGCGGGCACCGCGGTGGCGCTGACCAACATCGGCGAGCCGTTCTCCGGCAGGTACACCCTGACCAGCACCCGGCACCTGTTCTCCGCCGACGTCGGCTACACCACCGAGTTCACCGTGTCCGGCCGCCAGGAGCGCTCCCTGTACGGGCTGGCCAACGGCGGCCCGCGCGGCGCGGCGGGCCGCGGCCTGGTGCCCGCCGTGGTCAGCGACGTGCGCGACCCGGCGAAGACCGGCCGGGTGAAGCTCACCTTCCCCTGGCTGGCCGCGGACTTCACCAGCGGCTGGGCGCGCACCGTGCACGCGAGCGCGGGCAACGGCTACGGCGCGCTCGCGCTGCCCGAGGTCGGCGACGAGGTGCTGGTGGGCTTCGAGCACGGCGACTTCGACGCGCCCTACGTGCTCGGCGGCCTCTACAACGGCAAGGACGCGCCGCCGCGGCTGCTCCGGGAACCGGTGGACGCCGGCACCGGCGCGGTCGCCACGCGCGCGTTCGTCTCCCGCCGGCACCACAGGGTCGAGTTCGTCGAGGACGAGGGCGTCGTCATCGCCAGCGGTGACGGGCGGTTCGTGGTCAGGCTCGACCAGAAGACCCAGGTCGTCGAGGTGACCAGCGGCAACGCCGTGACGATCAAGGCGGGCAACGGCGTGACCATCGACGCGGGCGCCGGCCCCCTGGAGCTGAAGGGGCAGCGGATCACCGCCGAGGCGGTGACCGACGTGGCCATCGAGGCGGGCACGCGGCTCACCGCCGCCGGCCGGGCCGGGGTCAGGGTCGAGGGCGCGACGGTGTCCGTGGCCGGTCAGGGGCAGGCCGAACTCACCGCGAGCGGACCGGTCACGGTGCGCGGCGCGGTGGTCCGGATCAACTAGGGGGTGCGGGGAATGCCACCAGCGGCGAGGGTCGGGGACCCGACCGGCCACCCCGGCGTGCTGGCGCCGCCGGGCGTGCCGACCGTGCTCGTCGGCGGCCTGCCCGCCGCGACCGTCGGCGGCGCGCACACGTGCTCGTTCCCCGGCCTGCCACCGCACCCGCCGACGCCCGTGCTGCCGCCCGGCTGCCCGACCGTGCTGATCGGCGGTCGTCCGGCGGCCCGGGTCGGCGACCTGGCGGGCTGCGGCGCACCGGTGCTGGCCGGCTGCCCGACCGTCTTGATCGGGGGATGACGTGGACTTCATCGGCCGCGGCCTGGCCTTCCCGGTGCACACGGACCCGACCGGCTCGCTGGCGCTGGTCGGCGGCGAGCGCGAGGTGGTGGAGAGCATCCGGCTGATCCTGGCCACCGCGCCCGGCGAGCGCGCCATGCGCCCGGAGTTCGGCTGCGCCATCCACGACCTGGTGTTCGCGCCCGCCGACGCCGCCACCGCGGGCCGCATCGCCTACGAGGTGCGGCTGTCCCTGGAGCGCTGGGAACCGCGGATCACCCTCCACGACGTCTCGGTCGGCTTCGACGAGGTCGACCGGGGCACCCTGCTCATCGACATCGGGTACGCGCTGCGCGGCACGAACGACCCCCGCAACCTGGTGTTCCCCTTCTACGTCATCCCGCCGCACGAGGCCGACGAGGAAGGCGCCTGATGTCCCTGCCGACGCCGATGTCCCTGCCCACGCCGAACCTGGACGACCGCCGCTTCCAGGACCTGGTCGACGAGGCCAAGCGCCGCGTCCAGCAGCACTGCCCCGAGTGGACCGACCACAACGTCTCCGACCCCGGCGTGACGCTGATCGAGGCGTTCGCGCACATGGTCGACGAGCTGCTGTACCGGCTCAACCGCGTGCCCGACCTGCACTACCTGCGGTTCCTGGACCTGATCGGGGTGCGGCTGTTCCCGCCGACCACGGCGTGCGGCGACGTGACGTTCTGGCTGTCCGCGCCGCGCGACGCGCCCGTGGTGGTGCCCGCCGGGGCGCAGGTCGCCACCGAGCGCGGCGAGGTCGAGGACCCGGTGGTGTTCACCGTGGATCGGGAGCTGACCGTGGTGCCGTGCTCGCTGGCACACCTGGTCACGGCGGTGGGCGACGGGGACGTGCCGCCCGCGGACCGCACCGACGAGCTGCTCGACGGCAAGGCGCCCGAGGTGTTCGCCGACCCGCCCGCCGCGGGCGACGCGGTGCTGTTCGGGCTGTCGGACGCGGTGCCGGGGTGCGCGGTGCTGCTGCGCGTCGAGGCGCACGCCGAGGGCCGCGGCGTCGACCCGCGCGACCCGCCGTGGGCGTGGGAGGCGTGGGACGGCGCGGGGTGGAGCCCGTGCGAGGTGGACCGCGACACCACCGGCGGCTTCAACCAGCCCGGTGACGTGGTGCTGCACGTGCCCGCCTCGCACGCCGTGTCGGTCGTCGCCCGGCGGCGCGCGGGCTGGTTGCGCTGCCGCGCCGTCGAACCGGCGCCCGACCGGCCGTTCTACCAGCGCCCGCCGAAGCTGCTCGCGGTCACCGCCGCCACCGTCGGCGGCACCACCACCGCCACGCACGCCGAGGTGGTGCGCGGCGAGACCGTCGGCGTGTCCGAGGGCGTGCCCGGCCAGCGGTTCCCGCTGGCCCGCACCCCCGTGGTGGTGGGCGACGGCGAGCTGGTGGTGGAGGTCGCCGCGCCCGGCGGCTGGGAGCGGTGGCGCGAGGTGCGGTCCTTCGCCGACTCCGGGCCGGACGACCGGCACGTGGTGCTCGACCGGGTCGGCGGCGTGGTGCTGTTCGGCCCGGCCGTGCGGCAGCCCGGCGGCGGGGTGCGCCACCACGGCGCGGTGCCCGCGAAGTCGGCCGCCGTCCGGGTGCCCGAGTACCGCACGGGCGGCGGGCCGCGCGGCAACGTGGCGCGCGGGCAGCTGCGGGTGCAGCGGGACCCGGCGCCGTTCGTCAGCTCGGTGACCAACCGGCGGCCCGCGTCCGGCGGGGTGGCGGGGGAGTCGGTGCGGGACGCGGCGCTGCGCGGGCCGCTGCTGCTGCGCACCCGCGACCGGGCGGTGACCGCCGAGGACTACGAGCTGCTCACCCGCGAGGCCGCGCCGGAGATCGGCCGCGTGCGGTGCGTGCCCGCCGGGCCGGGGTCGGCCGCGGTGCGGGTGCTGGTGGTGCCGTCGGTCGCGGCGGACGAGGGGTCGGACTTCGGCGCGCTCCAGCCGGGTGCGGAGGTGCGCGAGCGCATCGAGCGGTACCTGGAGGAACGCCGGTGCGTCGGCGCGCGGGTGTCCGTGGAGCCGCCGTTCTACCAGGGGGTCACGGTGGTGGCGCGGCTCAACGCCGCCGCGGGCACGCCCGAGGAGGTGCTGCGGACGCGGGCCGTGCGGGCGCTGTACGACTACTTCAACCCGGTCAGCGGCGGTCCGGGCGGCACCGGGTGGCCGTTCGGGCGGCCCGTGCAGTCGGGCGAGGTGTTCGCGGTGCTCCAGCGCCTGCCCGGGGTGGAGCTGGTCGAGGAGATCAAGCTGTTCGGCGCGGACCCGGTGACCGGCGAGCGCGGCGCCGCCGCGGCGCGGCTGGACCTGCCGGCCAACGGGCTGGCGTTCTCCTACGGGCACCAGGTGCGGGTGTCGAGGTGACCCCGCACCCGCTGGCCGACCGGCTGCCCGCCGTGTACCTGGAGGACCTGTTCACGCAGCGGTTCCTGGCGGCGCTCGACGAGGTGCTGGAGCCGGTGTTCACGGTGCTGGACGGGTTCGCCGCCTACCTCGACCCGCGGCTGGCGCCCGAGGACTTCCTGGAGTGGCTCGCGCACTGGGTGGCGCTCGACGTCGGCGAGGGCTGGTCGCCGGCGCGCCGCCGGCTGCTGGTGGCGCGGGCGGTGGAGCTGCACCGGTGGCGCGGCACGCGTCGCGGGCTGGCCGAGCACGTGGCCCTGATGACCGGTGGGCAGGTGGAGGTGGGCGACAGCGGCGGCGTCACCTCGACCGACCGGCCGGGGCTGCCGGTGGCGGAGGACGCGCCGCGGGTGGTGGTCCGGGTGCGCGTGGCGCGGCCGGACGAGGTGGACCGGACCCGGCTGCGCGCGGCCATCGCCTCGGCGGTGCCCGCGCACGTCGAGGTGGACCTGGAGGTGGTGGGGGCATGATGGTGTGCGCGCAGTGCGGCGAGCGGAACGGGGCGGGCGCGGAGTTCTGCGGCGCCTGCGGGACCTACCTGGAGTGGGAACCCCGGCCGAACGCCCCGCACCCGGTGCCGCCGCACCCGGTGCCCTCCCCGCCGGTGTCCCCGCAACCGGCCACCTCGTCACCGGCCACTTCACCGGCCACTTCACCGCCGGCCACCTCACCGCCGTCCACCGCACCGCCCACCCCGGCACCACCGCTTGACCAGGTTTCGGCCCCACCGCCCGGCGACCAGCCGCCCGCCCGCCGGCCCGCGCCCATGCGGCCGACCGACCGGAAGGCCCCGACCACCCCCACCCCCCGCCTGACCGAGCGCCGCGAACCCCGCCCCGGCGACCTGATCTGCGGCCAGTGCGGCGAGGCCAACGCGCCGACCCGCAGGTTCTGCTCCCGCTGCGGCTCCTCGCTCACCGAGGCCGAGGTGGTGGCGCGGCCGTGGTGGCGCCGGCTGCTGCCCGAGCGCGCACCGGCGAAGGCGGGCACCCGCCGCCGCCGGACCGGCGTCGGCCGCCTCGTCGGCCGGGTGCTCCGCTGGTCGTTCCTGGTCGCGCTGCTCGGCGCGGTCGGCCTCTACGGGCTCGTGCCCGCCGTCCGGGGCGGCGTCGACACCTGGGCGCTCGACCGGGCCCGGGAGGTCCGGGGGATCTTCGGCGCCGAGCTGACCCCGGTCCGCCCGACCGCGATCACCGCCACCGCCGAGGCCGCCGACCACCCGGCGCTGCTGGCGGCCGACAACGCGAAGAACACGTTCTGGCTCGCGCCGGTCGTCCCGGAGCCACCGGCCCTGGTGCTGGACTTCGGCCGCGAGGTCGACCTGCGGGAGGCGATCGTGCGGATCGGCGACCCGGACGACTTCCAGTCCGCCCACCGCCCGAAGAAGCTGCACCTGGTCTACCCGACCGGCCGGGCGTTCGACGTGGAGCTGGCCGACACGCCGGACGAGCAGCGGGTCGGGATCGGGAACAGCGCGGGCGCCTCGCAGGTCGAGGTGCACGTGGTCGAGCTGCACCGGTCGCTGCGCGGCGACCGGGTGGCGCTCGCCGAGATCGAGTTCTTCGCGGTGAGGTGACGTGGTGAAGCACCTGGCCCTGGTGGCGCTCCTGCTGAGCGGCCTGGTGAGCGGCCCGCTCCCGGCGGACCGGCCGCTCCCGGCCCGCGCCCAGGCGGACCCCGTCACGCCCTACCGGATCGGCGTGGCGCGCGGCCGGCCCCCCGACATCTGGAGCACCGACGCGGCGGGCGACGACCCGCGCCAGGCCACCGGTTCCGCCGAGCGGTACGAGACCGACCCGGCCTACTCGCCGGACGGCGCGGCGCTGGCCTACACCGAGCGCGACGGCCCGGAGGGGCCCGGCCGGGTGGTGGTCGCGGACGCCGACGGCGCGAACCCCCGCTACCCGAGCGGCCGGTTCGGGGAGGAGGACCCGACGTGGTCGCCGGACGGCACGATGCTCGCGGTCACCGACCGGGACCGGGGGATCACCGTGCTGCGGGTGTCGGACGGGGCCGTGCTCGACCGCGTGCCCCGCCCCGCGCACGCCCACTCCGACGACAGCGGGCCCGCGTGGTCGCCCGACGGCGACGCGATCGCGTTCGTCCGCGACACCGGGGACGTCACCGAGCCCCGGGTCACGCCGCTCGCCGTCGGCGCGTCGGCGGCCGAGGGGTTCACCACCACCGCGACCCTGCGGACCCCGGCGACGCCGGCGCGGCCGGAGATCCTGTTCCTGGTCGACACCACCGGGTCCATGGGCGACGCGGTCCAGGGGCTGCGCGCCGGCCTGGGCGAGGTCATGGAGCGCGTCGAGCGGGAGCAGCCGGGCGCGACCTTCGGCCTGGCCACCTACCAGGACTTCGACGACGGCGACCGCCGCTACCGGCTGCTGCTCGAACCGGGGGAGCGGGCGGCGGTGCGGGAGGCGCTGGACGGCGTCGTGGTGGACCCCGCCCACGGCGGCCCGGACGTGTCCGAGGACTGGTTCAACGCCCTGCACGAGGTGGCGCGCGGCGTCGACGCCGACGGCGGGTACGAGCTGTTCGACCGACCCGGCACGAGCCGGATCGTCGTGCTGGTGGGCGACGCGAGCAGCAAGGAGTGCCGGCTGACCGAGTCCGGACCGGCCGGCCCCGCCGCGGCGGCCGAACCACCGGGCTGCGGACCGTTCTGGCAGCGCGGCACGGTCGTCACCGACCTCACCACCCGCGGCGGCGAGGACGAGCCGCGCGACATCCGCGTGGTCGGCGTGCCCGTCGTCACCTCCCCCTACGAGGGCCTGGACAGCCGGGGGCAGGCCACCGGGATCACCCGGGCCACCGGCGGCGCGCTGGTCGCGGAGGGCGCACCGCCGGAGCGGGTCGCCGCCGCCGTGGAGCGGGGCATCAGCGGCATCCCGGTGACCGTGCGACCGGTCGCGGACTGCTCGCCCGGGGTGTCGGTGTCCTTCGAACCGCCCGCGGCGACCGTGCCCGGCGGCACCGAGGTCCGCTTCACCGAACACGTGCGGCTCGACGGCGGGCCGTCGTCGCGGGCGGCGGGCGAGCTGGGCTGCGCGATCCGGTTCGAGTTCGACGGGGAGGTCCCCGACCGGCCCCACGAGCAGCACCTCACCATCACCCGCGCGGCCGGGCCCTCGGTCGTGGTGGGCGCGGGCGCGGGGGTGAGCCCCGACGGCGACCCGGTGCCCGTGCCCCTCACCGCCACCGCGACCGACGCGGGTGGCGGGCCGCTTCCCCCGGACTGCGACGCCGGACCCGGCACGCTGTTCCCGGTCGGGCTGACCACCGTGACCTGCACGGCCACCGACGCCGGCCGCACCGCCACCGCGAGCACCACCGCCACCGTCCTGCGGCCGCGGGACGGGCGGGCGCGGACGATCTGGCTGGCCGAGCTGGTCGGGACGCGGGTCCACCGCCAGGTCGACCTCACGCACGCGTTCGCCGAGGGCTGCGGGCGGACCGACGACGCGCCCGCCTGGTCACCCGACGGCACCCGCCTGGCCTACTCGTCCGGGGAGGCGCTGTGCGTGCTGGAACCGGCTTCCCGGACCACCCGCCCCGTGGTGGGCGGCTACCCGGACGGCCCCGCGTGGTCCCCGGACGGCGCGCTCCTCGCGTTCACCCGCCACGACGGCGAGGGGCCCGCCCGCGTGTGGGTGGTCCCGCCCGCCGGCGGCGACCCCGCCCCGGTGGTCGACTTCGGCGCGGACGACGTGGCGCGGCCCGCGTTCCGACCCCTGCCGGACCTGCGGGTCACCGGGGTGGTCGCGCCCGGCGCGGTCGCGTTCGGCGGCACGACCACCGCGCGGTTCACCGTGACCAATCCCGGCCTGGCCCCGCCGCGCGCGGCGGACCTGGCGCTGACCGTGCCCGCCGGGCTGCGCCTGGACTCGGTCACCACCACCGCGGGCACGTGCGCGCCGGCCGGCTGCGCGCTGGGCCGCCTCGCCCCCGGCGCCCGCGCCGAGGTCACCCTCGCCCTCACCGGGGTCGCCGCCGGGCGGCACCTGGTCCGGGCGGAGCTGCCCGGGGACGTCAACCCCGGCGACAACGCGGCCGGGTCGGCGGTGGAGGTCGCCGAGGAGGTCCGGCCGCCGGACCACCCGGGCTCGCTGTCGCTGGCCCTGGCGGTGCGGCCGGCGGAGTCCTTCGTCGGCGGGGAGGACCTGGTGCTGTCCTACCGGGTCCGCAACGGCGCGGCGGAGCCGATGACCGACGTCCGCGTGGTCACCGCGCTGCCGCCGCGGCTGCCGCCCGCCGCCGGCTGCACCACCTGCGAGCTCGGTACGCTCGCGCCCGGCCAGGAGGCCGAGGTGCGGGTCACCCTGCCCGCCCGCGCCGCCGTCGACACCACCGCGGGCGGCTCGGTGCTCGGCACCGGGCCCGACCTCGACCCGGCCGACAACACCGCCGTGGCCCGCGTGCTGGTGCGGCAGCCGGTGCTCGCGGTCGAACCCGGCATCGGGCCCACCGGCTTCGTGCCGCGCGCCACCGGCCGGGACTTCCCGCCCGGCGCGACCGTCCGGCTCGCCTGGACGGTCGGCGTCTCGCCCGTGCCCGGCGAGGTCGTCGTGCGCCCGGACGGCACCTGGGAGACCCAGTTCCTGGTGTTCCACAACGACCTCGTCGGACCTCGACGGCTGGAGGGCACGACCGTGCTCGGGCCGAGGTTCGGCCCGGTGCGGTCCGGCGAGTTCCTGGTGGTGCCCCGGACCCTGCAACCACCCGACTTCGCCAGCCGGGAGTGAACCCGCACGGCTGCCCGATGGGGAAGCGGCGGGCGCACCGCTCCCCACCCCCGCGCCGGTCCCCGGACCCGGCCGACTCCCGGAGGATCGCCACCATGGGTGCAACCGCGACGCTGTCCGCAACCGGCCTGGCCGTGGCGCCGGGCGACGAGGTCACGTGCACGGTCGTCGTGCGCAACACCGGCGACCTGGTCGACGCCTTCGCCGTGGACGTCGTCGGCGACGCCGCCGACTGGGCCACCGCCGAACCCGCGTCGGTGAACCTGGTGCCCGGGGCGGACGCCTCGGTGGCGGTGCGGTTCGCGCCGCCCCGCGCGCCCGGGGTGACGGCGGGCGCGGTGGCCTTCGGCGTCCGCGTCACCTCGCGCGAGGACCCGCACGGCTCGGTGGTCGAGGAGGGCTCGATCGAGGTCGGGGAGTTCACCGACCTGTCCGCCGAGCTGGTGCCCGCCAGGGTCGAGGCGGGGGCCAGGGGCCGCTTCGAGGTGGCGGTCGACAACCTCGGCAACTCGCCGGTCGCGGTGCGCCTGCACCCGGCCGACCCGGACGGCGAGCTGGAGTTCCGGCTCGACCGCCCGGACCTGGTGCTCGCGCCCGGCACGGTGGCGTTCGCGCGGCTGGTCGCCAAGCCGCGCAACACCTTCCTGCGCGGGCCGTCGCAGCCGCGGCCGTTCCGGGTGGAGGTGGTGCCCAGTGCCGGGCCCTCGCTGACCACCGCGGGCACCCTGGTGCAGCGGCAGCTGTTGCCCCGGTGGCTGCTGCCCGCCCTGGCCGCGCTGCTGGCGCTGGCGATCGCGCTGGTGGCGCTGTGGTTCACCGTGCTGCGGCCGGCCGTGAAGTCGGCGGCCCGCGACGCCGCCGTGGAGCAGGCCGACGAGGTCAGGGCCGTCGCGGAGCAGGCGCAGGCAGGCGCCCGGCAGGCCCAGGGGGAGGCCGAGCGGGCCAAGGTGAACTCGGAGGTCGCGATGCGCGAGGTCGGCCTGGACCCGAGCGCCCCGCCCGGCTCGCCGCCCACCGCGCGGCCCGGCGCCGCCGCCGAGGGCCGGCCGACCGACTTCCGGGTGGCCGCCGACGCCCGCGTCACCGCCGATCCCGAGCAGTTCTCCGACTTCGCCTCCGCGCCGCCCGCGGACGCGGTGCTGCTGATCTCGGACATCGTGCTCCAGAACCCCCGCGGCGACACCGGCACCGTCCGGGTGCTGCGCGAGGCGGCCGACGGCGCCCGCGGCGTGCTGCTGGAGGTGGGCCTGGCCAACTTCCGCGACCTCGACCGGCACTACGTGGAGCCGCTCCAGTTCCGCAAGGGCGAGAAGGTCGTGCTCCAGGTCAGCTGCCAGAACCCGGCGGAGAAGGGCAACTGCACGCCGTCGGTGTCGTTCTCCGGCCGCGCGGTGGACGTGCCCTGAGGGTCTTTTCGAGAACTTGCCCGGCTGCCGTCCGCGCGCTGCGTTAGATCAGGCCCTCGCGCAGCGCGAACGCCACCGCGTGCGCCCGGTTGCGCAGTTGGAAGCGGTTGGTGATGTCGTGCAGGATGCTCTTGACCGTGCGCTGCGAGTAGCACAGCTTCTCGGCGATCTCGCGGGTCTCGAAGCCGTCCGCGATCAACCTCAGCACCTCGGTCTCCCGGTCGGACATGCCCGCCATCGTCCACCCGTTGGGGTTCAGCACGTTGCGCTGCAACCGCGACACCCGGTCCAGCAGCCTGCCCAGCAGGTCCGCCGGCAGCGCGCCCTGGCCGCCCGCGGTGGCCTTCACCAGCCGGACCAGCGCGTCCGGCGTGGCCTCCGCCCGGCGGACCACCGCGGACACGCCGCCGCCGACCGCGTTGAGCAGCTCCGGGTCCGCGATGTCGCCCGCCACCAGCACGATGCCCGCGCCGCCCGGCACCTGGAGCCGGCGCAGCAGCTGCCGCGCCTCGGCGTCCCACCGCTCCAGCACCACCAGCGCCACCGGGGCCGGCTCCGGCGGCTCCACCAGCCTGACCTCCGGCCGCGACCGCAGGGCCGCGGTGACCCCCGCCCTGGTGATCGAGTCCGTCGCGTGCAGGACGACCGCGATCTGCTCACCGTTCATCTCGTGCTCCCGCCATCCGCCCCGACGGGCCGCGCCCGCGCCCCTCGGCGCCGCCCGAACTGCCCACGGCCATCGTCGCGGGCCGGCGCGCCCCGGCACTACGGACCCGGTGTCCCGATGTGTCCCGGTCCGTCGCCCAGACCGGCCCGCCTGGCCCGGGACACCGCCTGGGCGCGGTCGGCCACGTGGAGCTTGCGCAGGATGTGCGAGACGTGGTTGCGCACGGTCTTGGGGCTGAGCACCAGGTGCCGGGCGATGGTGGCGTTGCCCCGGCCACCGGCCATCAGCCGCAGCACCTCCCGCTCCCGCGCGGTCAGCTCCGGGAACGCCGCCGGCGGGTCGGGCGGCGCGCTGCCGAAGTAGGCCAGCAGCCGCACCGCGACGGCCGGGCTGAAGATCGCCTCGCCCTCGCCGACGGCCCGCACCGCCCGCACGATCTGCTGCGGCCGGGCGGCCTTGAGCAGGTAGCCCAGCGCGCCCGCGCGCATCGCGGCGAACACCGACCCGTCGTCGTCGAACATGGTCAGCACCAGCACCCGCACGTCGGGGTCGCGCGCCACGATCCGCCGCGTCGCCTCGACCCCGCCCAGGTCGGGCATGTTCAGGTCCATCACCACCACGTCCGGGCGCAGCGCGGCGGCCATCGCCACCGCCGGCACCCCGCCGCACGCCTCGCCGACCACCTCCAGGCCGGGCGCGTCGGCCAGCGCCGCGGACAGCCCGTAGCGGAACAGCGGGTGGTCGTCCACCACGAGGGCCCGCAGCGCAGGCACCGCGTCACACCCCTTCGGGCAGGGGCAGGTCGGCGGCGACCCGCGTGCCGCCGGCGGCGCGCTCCACCCGCCACGTGCCGCCCACCTCACGCGCCCGCTCGCGCATCGAGCGCAGCCCGACCCCGTCCCCGCCGACCCCGCAGTCCCCGTTCCCGCAGTCCCCACCGACCCCGGCGGGCCACGGCGCGACGCCGTCGTCCACCACCTCCACCCGCAACCGGTCGTCGAACGCCAGCCGCACCGCGCAGTGCCGCGCGCCCGCGTGCCGCACCACGTTGGTCAGCGCCTCGCACACGATCCGGTAGGCCGCCACCTGCACCGCCACCGGCAGCTCCGGCAGGCCGGCGCACTCCACGTCCACCCGCACCGGGTGCCGGTCCGACAGCGAGGCCACGTGCTCGCGCACCGCGCCCACCAGTCCCAGCCGCGCCAGCACCGCCGGGTACGCGCCCGCGGCCAGCCGCCGCACCTCGCCCACCGCGGCGTGCACCTCGTCCTCCAGCCGGGCCAGCAGCCGCCCGGCGGACGCCGGGTCCCGCTGCGCCAGGTGCCGGGCCGCTCGCAGCCCCAGCGCGACGGCCGCCAGCGAGGGGCCCAACCCGTCGTGCAGGTCGCGCAACAGCCTGCGCCGCACCTCGTCGGCCACGTCGGTGGGAACCGGCAACTCGCGGCGCATGGTCCCTCCCCACTGGGTGTGCGCTCGGGCGGGTCCGCCTGCCAAGGAAATCGTCACCGTGAGATAGGCCGTTTCAACCAGGACAGAGGTTCCCACGTTCGTGGGAACCGGCTCCGAATGTCGTGACTCACCGACGTATCACGGCCCAACCCGCGTGCTCCATATGGATAGGCGAGCGCTCGGGAGGGTGGCATGGGGCGGACGGGGGGTCGGGCGGTGCTCCAGGTGCACCCGACCAGGCTGTGCAACCTGCGCTGCCGGCACTGCTACTCCAGCTCGGGGCCCGACGTGGCCGAGTCGGTGCCGATGCCGGTGCTGTCGGGGGTGGTGCGGGACGCCGCCGCGCTCGGCTACGACGTGCTCAACGTGTCGGGCGGCGAGCCCTTCCTCTACCCGGAGCTGGCCGCGCTGCTGCGGGCCGCGCGGGACGCGGGGATGCGGACGACCGTCACCACCAACGGCGTCGCGCTGAACCAGCGCCGGATCGGCGTCGTGCGCGGCCTGGTCGACCTGGTGGCCGTCTCGCTGGACGGCGACCGGGCCACCCACGACCGCATCCGGGACCAGGAGGGCTGCTTCGACCGGGCGCTGGCCGGCATCCGGCGGCTCACCGAGGCGGGCATCCCGGTCGGCGTCGTCACCACCCTCACCCAGGGCAACGCCACCCAGCTCGGCGAGGTCGCCGCGGCCGCCTCCCGGTCCGGCGCCCTGCTGCTCCAGGTCCACCCGCTCGAACCCGAGGGCGCGGCCAACCGCCTCATGGCGGGCGAGCGGCCCGACGCGGTGGAGCTGGCCTACGCCGCGGTGGAGCTGGGCCGGATCGCGGAGGAGCACGGCCTGGCAGTGCAGCTGGACGCGGTGCCCAGGACGGTGCTGGCCCGCCGGCCGCGGGCGTTCATGGCCGCGCCGATCGAGGACACCAGCCCGCTGGGCCACTGGCTCACCCCGCTGGTCGTCGAGGCGAACGGCGCGGCCGTCCCGGTCTCCTACGGGTTCGACCGCCGCTACGGCCTGGGCAACGTCCAGGACCGGCCGCTGGCCGAGCTGGCGCGGACCTGGGACCCGGCCCCGTTCCTGGCGCTGTGCCGGACCACCTGGCAGCGCCTGCTGGACGGCCGGACCGGGCCGCTGATCACCTGGTACGGCCACCTGGTCCGCGCCTCGCGGATCCAGCGGCCGGCGACCGCGGGCCGCTGAAGCCGGGGTGTGCTGAAGCCGGGGTGCGCCCCTCGCGCCAACCCCCCGGCGCGCCAACCTCCCGCGCCACCCCTCCGCCAACCCCCGCGAGCCACCCCCCGGCACGCTGACCCAGCCTCAGCGGGCCAGCAGCTCGGCCGCGTCCAGGGCGTTGACCACGCGGTCCGGCGTGACCCCGCAGTCCTCGGCCCGCTCGCACCCATAGGAGATCCAGTCCAGCTGGCCGGGCGCGTGCGCGTCGCTGTCGACGGCGAAGGTGCACCCCATGCCGACGGCCAGCCGCAGCAGCCGCCCCGGCGGGTCCCGGCGCTCCGGCCGCGAGTTCACCTCCACCGCGGTGTCGTGCTCGACGCACGCGGCGAACACCTCCACCGCGTCGAACTCCGACTCCGGCCGCCCCCTGCCGGTGACCAGCCGCCCGGTGCAGTGGCCCAGGACGTCCACGTGCGGGTTGGACACCGCGGCGACCAGGCGGGCGGTCATCTCGGGCGCGGGCATCCGCAGCCTCGAGTGCACGCTCGCCACCACGACGTCCAGCCGCGCCAACAGGTCCTCCCGCTGGTCGAGCGCCCCGTCGGCGAGGACGTCCACCTCGATCCCGGTCAGCACCAGGAACGGCGCCAGCTCGGCGTTCAGCTCCGCCACCACCTCCAGCTGCCGGCTCAGCCGGTCGGCGGACAGCCCGTTGGCCACGGTCAACCGGGGGGAGTGGTCGGTCAGCGCCATCCAGGAGTGGCCGAGGTCCCGGGCGGCCTCGGCCATCTCGCGGATCGGGCTGCCGCCGTCGGACCAGTCCGAATGCGTGTGGCAGTCACCCCTCAGCGCCGCGCGCAGGCCCTGCCCGCCGACCGCGGGCGGCTCGCGGAACCGGCTCAGGTAGGCGGGTTCCCGCCCGGCGAGCGCGTCGGCGACCACACCCGCGGTGGACCTGCCGATGCCGGGCAGGTCGGTCAGCGTGCCCTCCTCGGCGCGGCGCTCCAGCTCGTCCCGGGGGAGCGCCCCCACCACGTCGGCGGCCCGCCGGAACGCCCGCACGCGGTACACGGGCTCGCCCGCGCGCTCCAACCGGAGCGCGACCTGCCGCAATGCCCAGAGGGGGTCCACGGGTCCTGTGTACCGCGACCGGGCGGCGCACGCCCGCCGACGCCTGCCGCTCTCGGTGACACCCGCCGCCCGTCGCCCTCTGCCGCCCTCCACCTCCCCCTGCCCGATCTGCTCGAATCGATCGCGGTGTGCGCGAAAAGCTTGCGGCTGCCGGTCCGCTGAACCCAGGATGTCCGCCATGTCCCCACGTGCCGGCACGGTCGGGTCACGGCGCAGGCCCAGCAAGGGCGACCTGACCTCCCAGGCGATCCTGGACACCGCCGCGCGGTTGTTGCGGACCCGTTCCCTGGACGACATCTCGGTCGACGAGCTGGCCGCGGGCGCGGGCATCTCGCGGTCGACGTTCTACTTCCACTTCGCGTCCCGGGAGGCGGTGCTCCACGCCCTGTCCGGAGCCGTGCTGGACGCCCTGTACGAGTCGGCGTCCACCTGGCTGCGCCGGGGCGACGAGCCGCCGGAGGTGGCGATCCGCCGGGCCCTGGGCGCGGGCCTCGCGCTGTGGCGCAAGCACGGCGCGGTCCTGCGCGCCGCCGTCCGGGCCCGCGACACCGACCCGATGATGCGCGAGTTCTGGTCGGGGGTGGCACGCCGCTTCGTCGAGGCGACGGCGTCCCAGATCGAGCTGGAGCGCGCCGCGGGCACGGCGCCGGCGGGTCCGGACGCCCGCTCGTTGGCCGCGGTCCTGATGTCGATGAACGAGCAGGGCTTCCTGAGCCGCTCGCGCTCCCGCCGCTCCACCGTCCGCGACCGCGAGCTGGTGGACACGCTGACCTGCGTGTGGCTGCGGTCGGTGTACGGCTCCACCCGCTCGGACAGTCCACAGTAGACAGCAGGCCGCCGCCCGGTTCGCCCGATCGCGCCAATTGAGGCGGGACTGGACCGATCCGGCGGCAGCGCTTACGTTCGGGGTGCGAGCGGGGGACCGGGTGGTCGAGGGCGGGGAGTTGCGCAACTCCCCGATCGGGACCACCGACGCCCCGCCCGCGACTGGCCGCCGCCACCAGTCCTCCGCCGCCGCCTTTCCCCAACGACCGCGGGAGGCACCTGTGGCACCCCCTACCCGGCGGCGGCTGTCCGCCCTGAGCACCGCACTGGCGGTGGTGGCGACCGCGCTGGTGTCCGCCGCGCCCGCGAGCGCGGCCCCCGTGCTGCTGTCCCAGGGCAAACCGGTCACCGCCTCGACCACGAGCGGACCGGGCCTGGAGGCGCGGCTCGCCGTGGACGGCGACTTCGGCACCCGCTGGAGCAGCCGGTCCGGCGTCGACCCGGCCTGGCTCCAGGTCGACCTGGGCGTGACCGCGCGCCTCAGCCGGGTCCGGTTGCAGTGGGGCAACTCGTGCGCCCGCGCCTACCGCGTCGAGACCTCGCCCGACGCCGCCGCCTGGACCACCGCCCACAGCACCGCGAACGGTCCCGGCGGGGTCGAGGACCTCGCGGTCGGCGGCGCCGGCCGGTACGTGCGGCTGTACGCCACCCAGCGCTGCAACCAGTCGGGCGGCTACACGGTGGTGGAGTTCCAGGTCTACGGCGAGACCTCCGGCGACACCGCCCCGCCGTCGCCGCCCGCGAACCTGCGGGCCGCCAACACCACGGCCACCTCGGTCGACCTCTCCTGGGACCCGGCGACCGACGACGTCGGCGTCACCTCCTACGAGGTGTACCAGTCGGGCCAGTTCGTCAAGGCCGTCGCCGGCACCTCCACCCGGGTCACCGGCCTGAACCCCAACGGCACCCACCAGTTCTACGTCAACGCCAAGGACGCCGCCGGCAACGTCTCGCAGGCGAGCAACAACGTCGAGGTGCGCACCCCGCCCGCCCAGGCCGACAACGAGAAGCCGACCGCCCCCACCGGCCTGCGCGCCACGGGCGTCACGGCCAACTCGGTCTCGCTGACCTGGGGCGCGGCCACCGACAACATCGGCGTGACCCGCTACGAGGTCCACGCGGCCGGGGCGAAGGTGGGCGACGCCACCGGCACCTCGGCCACCATCAGCGGTCGCGCGCCGAACACCGCCTACACGTTCACGGTGCGGGCGTTCGACGCGGTGGGCAACGCCTCCGACCCGAGCGCGCCGGTCACCGCGACCACGTCCGGCGGCGGCGACCAGGTCGGCGCGGTCACCCAGCTGGCGGCCGACACCGACGTGCCGTGGGGCCTGGCCTTCCTGCCCGACGGCTCCGGTGTCTACAGCCGGCGCGACGCGTTCGACCTGGTGAAGCTGTCGCCGTCCGGGGCGCGGACGACCCTGGGCGTGGTGCCCAACGTGGTCGGCACGGACGCCGAGGGCGGCCTGCTCGGCATCGAGGTCTCACCGACCTTCGCCACCGACAACTACCTCTACGCCTACCACACCAGCACCGGCGACAACCGGGTCGTGCGGCTGAAGGTGCAGAACAACGCGATCGTGGCCGGCTCGGTGCAGGTCCTGCTCACCGGCATCCCGCGCAACCGCTACCACAACGGCGGCCGGCTGCGCTTCGGCCCGGACGGCAAGCTCTACGTCGGCACCGGCGACGGCCAGAACGCCCAGGGCGCGCAGGACCGGAACTTCCTGGGCGGCAAGGTGCTGCGGCTCAACCCCGACGGCAGCGCGCCGACCGACAACCCCTTCTACGGCAGCGGCGGCAACGCCCGCTACGTGTGGTCCTACGGCCACCGCAACGTGCAGGGCCTGGCGTTCGACGGCCAGGGCAGGCTGTGGCAGGCCGAGCTGGGCAACACGATCATGGACGAGCTGAACCTGGTCGAGCGGGGCGGCAACTTCGGCTGGCCGTCGTGCGAGGGCACCTCGGGCAGCTGCTCGGGCTACGTCGCCCCGAAGCGCACCTGGAGCACGGCCAACGCGTCGCCCAGCGGCATCGCGATCGTCAACAACTCGCTCTACATGGCCTCGCTGCGCGGCGCCCGCCTCTACCGCCTCCAGCTCAACGGCACCTCGGTCGGCGGCGAGACCACCCACTTCCAGGGCACCTACGGCCGCCTGCGCACCGTGGAACGGGCCCCGGACGGCAACCTGTGGCTGACCACCAGCACCGGCGACCGCGACAGCGTCCCCAACAACTCCGACAGCCGAATCCTGCGCGTCCAGCTCAACTAACCCCTCCCCACCCTCCCGATGCGGGGCCACGCCACCACGGCGCGGCCCCGCGTCCTTTCCCGCCCTCCACCCTCCGCCCTCCGCCTTCCGTTGAACCACCCACCCGCCAAACCCGTGTAGCCGGTGTCCCCCGCTCGGAGCACAGGCCCCGGGCCCCGGCCGAACGAGACGAGATGCGCGATCCGATCCTCGACCGCACCCTGGGCCTGGTCCGATCCGAGCGGACCCGGAACCGCCGACGCCGCGGCGGCATCGTCGCGGCGTTGGGCACGACCCTGGCCGCCGCGGTGCTGGCCGGCGGCGTCCACCTGGGCCGGCAGCACGCGCCCGGGACGCGGCTCCTGACCGCCTCCTCACCGGACGGGGTCCACCTGACCACCGAGGTCACCGCGGCCGGGGGCTGGGTCCGCCTGCGCGCGGAGGTCGACGGCATCCCCTCCGGCTCCCGCTGCCGCCTGGTGGTCACCGACACCGCCGGCAACCACTACGTGGCGGGCGGCTGGGTGGCGCCGTCCGCCACCCGCACCACCCTCACCGGCGCCGTCGTGGTCCCCCTCCCCGACCTGGCCACCATCAGCGTCGTCACCACCGACAACCAAACCCTGATCACCGCCCCCACCCCCTGATCCAGCGCGAGTCGTACGTCCAGACCGCGCGAGTCGTACCTTCAGACCCACCGTGTCGTACGTTCAGGACCCCCGAGTTCAACGTTCAGGACCCCAGGACCGCCGCGTCTCAGCCGGTGACGAGGCCGCCACCCCGGGCCCCGGCCGAATAAGCTGGACGGCGTGAGGTGGTTATCCGCGCTCCTGGTCCTCTCGCTGGCGGCAGGCTGCTCGGAGAGCCGGACGGTGGAGATAGACGAGGTGCCCGTCGCGGTGGACGAGGTCACCACCACCGGGGACGCCTCCACCGGCTCCTTCACCCTCGACTGCGGCCGCAACGAGCGGCGCCACCTCAACGCCGACAACGTGGTGATCACCCCGGGCCGCCCCTTCGGCGCCCACCACACCCACGAGTACGTCGGCAACACCGGCACCGACGCCCACTCCACCGACGAGTCCCTCGCCGCCGCGGGCACCACCTGCTCCGCGGGCGACCTGTCCACCTACTACTGGCCCGTCCTGCGCCTGACCGACCGCACGGGCCACGACGAGCACGCGCAGGGCGGGGGAGCGCACGGCAACACCGGTGAGGTGCTGCCCCCGGACCGCGTCTCCGTCACCTTCACCGGCAGCCCGGTCAGCGAGGTCGTCGCGATGCCCCGGTTCCTGCGCGCCATCACCGGCGACCCCGCCGCGGCCACCACCGGTCGCGGCCGGGCGCGGTGGAGCTGCACCGGGTTCGAGGACCGGTGGACCGACCGCTACCCCGGGTGCGCCCCGGGAAGCCGGGTGCTGCGCGCCTTCGAGTTCCCCAGCTGCTGGGACGGCCGCAACACCGACAGCCCCGGCCACCGCGCGCACCTGGAGTTCCCGGCCCCGAACGGGGTGTGCCGGCAGGGCACCTTCCCGGTGCCGAGGCTGCGCCTGGTCGTGGCCCAGGACGTGCCGCCGGGCCGGCCGTTCGCCGTCGACAGCTTCCCCGAGCAGCACCGGGACCCGCGCACCGACCACGCCATGTTCATCAACGTCATGCCCGACGCCCTGATGGCCGAGGTCGTGACCTGCCTGAACACCGGCCGCGCCTGTTCGTGACCCGGCCCGGCGAACTTTTTTCCCCGCCGCGCTGAACCGAACCCGCCCGGGAGCCGTGTCCGTGGCGACGGGTGGGGGCGGGTCGACGAGAGGAGCGGGTGGATGGCGGCTTTGTGGTCCCGGAAACGGGAGGCCGCGGCCGACGAGGCGCTGATCCGCTCCCTCTACGAGGAGCACGGCCGGGCGCTGCTCGCCTACGCGACGCGGCTGACCGGCGATCGGGCGGCGGCCGAGGACGTGGTCCAGGAGACCCTCGTGCGCGCCTGGCGGCACCCGGACGCCCTGGTCAACGGCAAGGGCTCGGTCCGCGGCTGGCTGCTCACGGTGGCGCGCAACCTCGTCACCGACCGGGTCAGGGCGAGGGCGGCCCGGCCCCAGGAGGTGGCCGAGACGCCGGCGACCCCGCCGGTGGCGCGCGACCACGCCGACGCCGTGGTGGACTCGGTGGTGGTGCTGGAGGCGCTGGACCGGTTGTCGCCCGACCACCGGGACGTGCTGCTGGAGATCTACTTCCGCGGCCGGAGCGTGACCGAGGCGGCGGAGGCGCTGGGGGTGCCGCCCGGCACGGTGAAGTCGAGGTCGCACTACGCCTTACGTGCCCTGAGAGAGACGTTCGCCGGACAACAGGTCGCGCTGAAGGGGGTGGCCGGATGACCGCGAACCACGATCCACAGCTGCTCGGCGCCTACGTGCTGGGTGCGCTGGACGAGCAGGAGGCGCGTGCGGTGGAGGACCACTTGGCGGCCTGCCCGTCGTGCCGCGCCGAGCTGGCCGGGCTGAGGGCGGTGGAGGAGGCCATGGGCGAGGTGCCGCCCGAGGCGCTGCTCGACGGCCCGCCGG
Source organism: Saccharothrix sp. BKS2 (assembly GCF_047689505.1). NCBI lineage: Bacteria > Bacillati > Actinomycetota > Actinomycetes > Pseudonocardiales > Pseudonocardiaceae > Saccharothrix > Saccharothrix sp. BKS2. The sequence goes on from NZ_JAUQOL010000010.1 coordinate 90,156, forward strand.
ACGGCGGCGACCTGCTGCTCCAGCGCACGCTGCGCCAGGTGCGGTCGGAGCGCGGCGGTCGGCTGCGCCGCCGCCGGGTGGGCCTCGGCCTGGTCGCGGCGGCGGTGGCCGCGGTCGTGCTGGGCGGCGGGTTCGCCGTCGGCCGAGGGACCGCGCCGGACGAGCTCGTGCTGCCCACCCCGTCCACGGCCCCCGCGCCGCCGGCGGGCACCAGGCTGGGCACGGCGACCGACCCGGACACCGGCGCGCGGATGACGGTGCAGGTCAGGCCCGCCGCCGGGTGGGTGCGGGTGAACGCCTCGGTGGCGGGCATCGCGGCCAACGCGAGGTGCAGGCTCTTCGTGGTCGCCAGGGACGGCAGCAGGCAGGAGGCCGGCAGCTGGCTGGTCTCCGCGGCGGGGGAGCAGGACGGCACGAACCTCGACGGTTCCGCGCTGATCGCGCCGGGGGACGTGGTGGCCGTCGAGGTCCGCGACTTCGACGACCGGCGGATCGTCACCGTGCCCGTCTAGCGGGTCGGGTGGCCCCCGGCGCGGGGGCCACCCGACCTGTCTCACGGCCTGAGCACGACCTTGCCGGTGGTGGCGCGCGTCTCCAGCGCGGTGTGCGCGCGGGCCGCGTCGCGCAGCGGGAACGTCGTGGTGAGCGGGGTGAGCCGCTGCTCGGCGAGCAGCTCCAGCGAGCGCTGCTCCAGCTCGCGCAGGCTCGTGCCCTTGAGCAGCCGCGGCCCGACCGCGACCGACGCGGTGAGCCCCTGGCGGTACAGGTCGGCGGTCTCCACGCGGGTGGGAGTGCCGGAGGACCAGCCGAACAGCACGACGTGCCCGCCCACGCCCAGCAGCTCCAGGGCCGCGCGCCCGGCCTCGCCGCCCACGCCGTCGAGCACGACGGTCACCGCGCCGACGCCGTCGGACCAGCCCGGCCGGGTGTAGTCGACGGCCAGGTCCGCGCCCAGCTCGCGGACCAGGTCGAGCTTCGCGGTGCTCGCGGCGCCGACGACCCGCGCCCCGACCGCCTTGGCGGCCTGCACGAACAGCGCGCCCAGGCCGCCGGCCGCGGACGTCACCAGCACCACGTCGTCCTCGGTCAACCGCGCGATGCGCAGCACCCCGACGGCGGTCCGGCCCGTGCCGACCATGGCGACCGCCGCGTCGTCGGACACGTGGTCGGGCAGCTCGTGCAGCGAACCGGCGTTCGCCACGGCCTGCTCGGCGTAGCCGCCGCCGGCCTGCCCGAGGTGGGCGACGACCCGCTTGCCGAGCCAGTGCGCGTCCGCGCCCTCGCCCAGCGCGGTGACCACGCCCGCCACCTCGCGACCGGGGACCGCGGGCAGCTCGGGCAGCGGGAACGGCCCGCCCGGCTCGCCGCGCCGGATCGACGTGTCCAGCAGGTGCACCCCCGCGGCCGACACCGCGAGGCGCACCTGGCCGGGGCCGGGTTCGGGGTCGGGCACCTCCTCGTGGCGCAGGTTCTCGGCCGGGCCGAACTCGTGCTGCCGGATGGCGCGCATGTGGAACCCCCCTCTTCTCGGAACGCCGGTCACGCTAGGAGTTCGAGCTTGCTGGAGGTCAAGTGATCGGGACCGCCGCTCAACCGGGGCGGTGCTCCGCGCGTCAAGGGGGTGTGAGGCACTTCGACCACAACGCGCACCACCACCCGGTCCTGCCGGCCGCGGTGCCCGTCGGGGCGCACGGCGCTGGACGTCGGCTGCGGGCACGGCGCGTTCGCGCGCGCCCTCGCCGCCCGGGGGCTCGCGGTGACGGCGGTGGACCGCGCGGCGGGGGTGGCGTTGCCCGGGGTGGACTCGCGGCTGGACTCCGGGGTGGGCTCCGGGGTGGACTCCCTGATCGACTTCCGGCGGGCCGACGCGCTGACCGACGACCTCGGCGGCCCCTACGACTTCGTGTCGTGCATCGCCGCCCTGCACCACATGCCGCTGGAGGCGGGCTTGGCGCGGCTGCGGTCGCTGGTCGCGCCCGGTGGCGTGGTGGCCGTGCTCGGGCCGGCGCGCGAGGAGGGCGCGTGGGACCGGGCGCTCAGCCTCGCGTCGGTGCCCCTGAACCTCGCCCGGCGCCTGGTCCGGGACGACCCGCGCGGCACCGCCCCGGTCGCGGACTGCTCGCTGTCGCTGCGCGAGATCAGGGCCGCCGCGGCGGGGATCGTGCCCGGCGCCCGGTTCCGCCGGCACCTCTACTGGCGCTACTCGATGTTGTGGACCGCGCCGGGAACCGGATGACCATGGCGCGCGTCAATTGGTGCATGCGGTAATTGCTTTGACGGCCGCGGGTCGTCGAAGGGACAATTCAGCTCAACACCACGATGGTGTCACGACCAAGCAGGGGGATTTCGTGAACAGCAGGCAGACCGACTGGAACGGCTCGGCGACGCGTCGTTCCCAGCGCTGAACTGCACGTCTGACCTGGGCTCAGGTGGCCCCGGACGGTGCTCCGCGAGCCATCCGCAAACCTGATCGCCCTCATTTGTCGCGGTGATCGGAATTCAATTTCCGGTACCGCGTGCTCCCGGTTCCGACGGGGTGGACCGGGATTGTGTGAACCCGGCACGGCGGGGCGCCGACTCCTGTCGGAACAATGGGGGCGGGCCCGAGCGCCCGCCCCCGCCGCCTTGCCGCATCGTCCAGTCCAGCGCCGCGCCGTCCCGCCTCGCGCCGCCACCCCGTCCCGCCGTCTTTGCCCCACGCCCCACCCCGCCGACCACCCACCCCGGACGTGCCGTTTGCCTTCTCCGGCCCACGGGTAGCCGGTGGTCGTCCGGAGCCCGGAAGGCGGGCTCGTGGTCCTCGTTTGGAGGGCGTGATGACCCAATCGACCGTCGGCCGCGTCAAGGTCGCGGGTCTCCAGCCCGCCCAGGTGCTGGCGGGCCTGCTCGGACTGGTCTTCCTCGTCGCCGGCATCGCCGGTTTCGTGAAGACCGGGTTCGGCGACTTCTCCGGCGACCAGCACGCCATGCTGCTCGGGTTCGCGGTGAACCCGCTGCACAACGTGATCCACCTGGCGTTCGGCGTGCTCGGCCTGCTGATGGCGACCAGCTCGGGCCTGTCCAGGGTCTACGGCTGGATCGTGTTCCTGTCCTACGGCGCCGTGCTGCTGTGGGGCCTGGCCCTCTCGGGCATCTTCGCGAGCAACCCGGTCTCGGGCCTGGGCAACCCGCTGGCGCTCAACACCAACGACAACTGGCTGCACCTCGGCCTGGCCGCCGCCGGCCTGCTGATCGCGGTGCTGCCGGCCCGGCGCAAGATCGTGGTGCCGGAGGAGGAGATCGCGGAGCACGACGCGCGGCACTTCGACCGGGACGAGACCATCCGCGCCCCGCGCCCGGTGGCCGACGAGCCGGAGACCCGGCCGATGCCGACGCAGCGCGTCGACACCACCCACACCGGCTCCCACCACGACGACCGGATCGAGTCGGTGGACCCGACCACGGCCAACCGCCCGATCGACCCGGCCATGCGGCCGACGCAACCGATCGACCCGGCCATCGCCGAGCAGCACAAGGCCCGGCACCTGCGCTGACCCCGCACCACCACCACGACGGGGCCCGGTCCACAGTGGACCGGGCCCCGCGTCGTCGTGCCCCGACCCCTCGGGCCCGCGCGTCGTCCGGGAACCCGCCGTCGCCTCGACGAGGCGGAGCGGAGCGGTCCACGACCGCCGTAGGGCAGCCCGGGTGCCGGAGCGCGCTCCGGGCCGGGCCTGGCATGCTGGACGTCGATGTCGACTCTCGCGAAGTGGGCGCCCGTCGTCGCGGCGCTGGCACTGGTGGCCGGCCCGGGGCTGTGGCGGTACAGCAGGCACGTGATCACCATCGCGCACGAGGCGGGGCACGCCGTCGTCGCGCTGCTCACCGGCCGCAGGTTGGAGGGCATCAAGCTCAACCCGGACACCTCCGGCGTAACGGTGTCGCGGGGCAGGCCCACCGGGGTCGCCGTGGTCCTCATGTACTTCGCGGGCTACGTGACCCCGTCCCTGCTGGGGCTGGGCGCGGCCGCGCTGGTGACCGCCGGGCAGGTCCGGCCGCTGCTGTGGGCGACCGTGGTGCTGCTGGCCGGGATGCTGGTCATGATCCGCAACGCCTTCGGGGTGCTGTCGGTCGTGCTCACCGGCGGGGTGGTGTTCCTCGTCTCCTGGTACGCGTCCGAGGAGTGGCAGGCCGCGTTCGCGCTGTTCGTCACCTGGTTCCTGCTGCTGGGCGGGGTGCGGCCGGTGGGCGAGCTCCAGCGCCGGCGGCTGCGCGGGCGGGCGCCCGGGTCCGACGCCGACCAGCTGGCCCGGATCACCCGCGTGCCGGGGCTGGTGTGGGTGCTGCTGTTCGCGGTCGTCGTGGTCGGCGCCCTGCTGCTGGGCGGGCGGGTGCTGCTGCCGGTCGAGGTCTGAACCGGCCCTCTCCCGCCGGTGCGCGGCGACGTGTCGCACCGCACGTCATCCGGGTCGGTGGTGCTTCGGTCACGCGGGGTTCAGGCCGGTTCGCCGGGGTAACCGGACGCCATGGTCAGCATCGGCTACTTCCTCTCGTGCGAGGAGTTCGACCCTCGTGAGCTCGTCCGGCAGGCCCGGTGGGCGGAGGAAGCGGGCTTCGAGCGGCTGTGGATCTCCGACCACTACCACCCGTGGAACTCCGAGCAGGGGCAGAGCCCGTTCGTGTGGTCCGTGATCGGGGCGCTGTCCGAGGTCACCTCGCTGCCGATCACCACCGCGGTCACCTGCCCGACCGTGCGCGTCCACCCGGCGGTGGTGGCCCAGGCCGCGGCGACCGCCGCCGTCCAGTGCCGCGGCGGGTTCACCCTCGGGGTGGGCTCCGGCGAGGCGCTCAACGAGCACATCCTCGGCGACGCGTGGCCGCCCGCGCCGGTGCGCCTGGAGATGCTGGAGGAGGCGGTCGAGGTGATGCGCGCCCTGTGGACGGGCGAGGAGGTCACCCACCGCGGCAAGCACTACACGGTCGAGAACGCGCGGCTCTACACGCTGCCGCCCGAGCCCGTCCCGGTGTACGTCTCGGCGTTCGGGCCGAAGGCGGCCGAGTTGGCGGCCCGCATCGGCGACGGGTTCTGCTCGACCATCCCGGACGGGTCGCTGGTCGAGCGGTTCCGCTCCGGGGGCGGCGGGTCGAAGCCCGCGCAGGCCGGGTTCAAGGTCTGCCACGCCGACTCGGCCGAGGCCGGCGCGAAGACCGCGCACCGCCTGTGGGCCAACGAGCAGCTGCCCGGCGAACTCGCCCAGGTGCTGCCCACGCCCGCGCACTTCGAGCAGGCGTCGACGCTCGTCACCGAGGAGATGGTCGGCTCGTCGCTGCCCGTCGGCCCGGACGTCGAGCCCTACGTCGACGCGGTCCGCTCCTACGCCGACGCCGGTTACGACGAGCTGTACGTCCAGCAGATCGGGCCGGACCAGGAGGAGTTCTTCCGCTTCTGGGCCGGGTCCGTGGCCCCGGCCCTGCGAACCGCTTAATCCGATCGAGCACACCACGTTTGTCCGCCCGCAGACAGCGGGTAAGCCGTGATCAAGCACCGCAACACCGCAAGGGGGTCCACCCGATGACCAGCACCGCACGCCTGCCCAAGCCCGTGACCGACGTCTGGGACTGGCAGAAGGACGGGCTCTGCCGCGGCCGCGACAGCGCCGTCTTCTTCCACCCCGACAACGAACGGGGGGCCGCCCGCGCCGCGCGCGAAGACCGGGCCAAGGAGCTGTGCGGCCGATGCCCGGTCCTGCTGAGGTGCCGTGAGCACGCCCTGGCCGTCCAGGAGCCCTACGGCGTCTGGGGCGGCATGGGCGAGGACGAGCGCCGCCGCCTGATCGCCGCCTCGCGCCGCCGCGTCGCGGCCTGACCCAGCGCCCGGCCGGCTCCCGGCCGGCGCACCCCGGTCACCCGCGACCGGACCCCGCGGACCGGCCCCCCGCACCGCGGACGGACCCCGCGACCGGGTTGCCCCGACCTCGCGTCCCCGGCACCGGTCCGCTCAACGCCGAGCGGCCACCGCCGGAGACCACCGCACCACGAGCACCACGAACACCGCACCCCATCGAGCAGCACGCCGGTCATCGCGGCCCGGCCCGGCTCGACCACCGACATCCCACGTCCCCGATCCGCCACGACCGGCGCCCGGGAACGTGCGCGTGCCACACCCCGACACGGGACCCGCGGCACGCGGGTGGGCCCGTTCCCGACCCCCGGGCCCCCGAAGAACGCCGAAGGGGCCGCCCGCGCGGGCGGCCCCTTCGGCGTGAATCCCCGGTGTGAACCCGGACCTCCGTGGATACGGACCTCCGGCGGTGCTACTCGCTCAACCCGTCCCGCAGCTGCCGCAGCGTCTTGGCCAGCAGCCGGGACACGTGCATCTGCGAGATCCCGACCTTCTGGGCGATCTGCGTCTGCGTCATGTTGCCGAAGAACCGCATGACCACGATCTTCCGCTCCCGCTCCGGCAGCTTCTCCAGCAGCGGGTGCAGCGCCTCCCGCTGCTCGATCGCCTCCAGCTCCGGGTCCTCCTCGCCGAGCGTGCTGCCCAGCGAGATGGAGCTGTCGTCGGCCACCAGCAGGTCGTCCAGCGAAGCGCTGTGGTAGGCGTTGCCCGCCGCCAGGCCCTCGTGGATCTCCTCGCGGCTCAGGCCCAGGTGCTGGGCCAGCTCGCTCGGCGTCGGCGCGCGCCCGAGCTCCTGCGACAGCCGCGCGGAGCCCGCGTTGATCGCCAGGTGCAGCTCCTTGAGCCGCCGCGGCATCCGGACCGACCAGCTGGAGTCCCGGAAGTACTTCCGGACCTCGCCCATGATCGTCGGCACGGCGAACGACAGGAAGTCGCTGCCCCGCTCCGGGTCGAACCGGTCGACCGCGTTGATCAGGCCGACCGTCGCCACCTGGACCAGGTCGTCGTGCGGCTCGCCGCGGTGGCCGAACCGCCGGGCGATGTGCTTGGCGACCGGCAGGTGCTCGGTGACCAGCTCGTCGCGCAACCGCTCCCGCGCCGGGTCGCCGGCGGGGAGGGAGGCGAGCTGGACGAAGAGCGGCGCCAGGTGGTCGTAATCACCCTGCGTGCCGGATCGCGTCGTGCTCCCTTCCGACGCCGTCACGCATCCACCGTCCCCAGTGACCGCTTGACCAGGTCGATGTGCACCTCGTACGCGTCGGCCTGTGGCGCGACCCACGTCGTGACCGAGTCGACCAGGGCGCTGAGCACCCGCCAGCCGAAGCTGTCCCGGTCCGGCGGGGCCGACCGCTGCGAGCTGACCTTCGTGGAGACCTGCACCGAGCCCTCCACCACGACGAACTGGGCGCTCAGCACCGCGGCCGGCGCCGCCAGCGAGATGAGGGTCGAGCACGCCTCGTCCACCGCCAGCTTCAGGTCCTCGATGGAGTCCAGGTCGAAGTCCTGGCGCATGGCGATGTCGGCGGCCACCGCCCGGACGACCGACAGCTGCGTGGGATCGGCTGACATCCGCAGTTCGACCCCGGTCAGGGCGCTTTCCGACTCACCGCTCCGCGGCTCAGTGTGCGACACGCTCACCTCGACGTCCGTTTCTGTGCTGGTTGTGCTGCTGACGCTATCGGTACCCGAACTGATCGTCGCTCACACGTGTAGCGGACACGCCGGCCGGGAAGACTGACAGGTGCAACGGGGAGGGCCACTTGACCGATCAACTCGCGGACCACCACTGGGGAGTGGAGTTCCCGGCGCAGGCCGGGGAGCTCGCGGCGGTTCGTGCTCAGCTCGACAGCTGGCTGGCCCGGACCGGCCTCAACGAGGACGACCGGTACGACCTGCTCATCGCGGTGAACGAGGCCGCCAGCAACGCCGTGGAGCACGCCTACGGCCCCGACCGGGCCGGCGTGGTCACCATCGACGCGGACGCGCGGCCCGACGGCAGCGTGCAGGTCGTCGTCACCGACCGCGGGACGTGGCGCGTGCCACCCCCCGCGCTCTCCACGCGCGGCCGGGGCCTGCTGCTGATGCGGGAGAACGTCGACGAGGTGCTCGTCGACCGCCAACCGTCCGGCACCACCGTCACCCTCGTGCTGGCCCGGCGGCACGCCACGCGGGGCACGTTCAACGCCGCGCCGCCCGAGCCCGTGGTGGTCACCGAGTGCGAGGGCTGGGTGGAGGTGGTGGTGCTGGGCGACGTGCCCGCGCACGCCGCGCCCGCCGTCCGCCGCCGCATCCTCACCGCCGCCCGGGGCGGCACCGTGCCCATCGTGGTCGACCTGCGCGCCCTGGGTGAGCGCAGCGACGGGCTGATCAGGAGCCTGCGGCCGGTGGCCGAGGCCGCCGCCGCGGCGGGCAACAAGGTCATCGTGCGGGCACCCGTGAACGGCCACGCCCGCCGCGCACTCGTCGCGGCGGGCGTGGACCAGGTCGTGGACGTGGTGCCGCACGGCTGAGCCGGGCGGGCGCCCCGGACCCGCGTTCAGCGGGGCTCGTCGGCCCCCAGCGCGCGGTCGACCGACTCGAACACGCTGAACACCTCGCCCAGGCCGGTCGCGGCGAGCGGGCGGATGACGGCCCGCTCGACGGCCACGACGCGGAACGCCGAGCCCCGGCGCTTGCCGTGCTGGGACGCCTCCACGAGCACGGCCAGCCCGGCCGAGCCCAGGAAGCTGACCCCGGACAGGTCGAGCACGACGGTGTCGCCTGCGTCGAGGCGGGGCAGCACGTCCGCCCGCAGCTGCGGCGCGGTGAGCATGTCGATCTCCCCGCTGACCGCGACCACGACGACACCCTCACCCGCCCCGCGGACGGCGATGCCGATCTGCCCGGCCCGCGGGCCGGTCGCCGCGGCGGACTCGGCTCCGCTCGTCGCCACCACGTCCGGGTCCTGAACCGTCACGAGGTTCTCCTCTTCAACTGGAAACACCGGTGGGAGTTCCACGGCTCGCGGCGGTGCGTGAGCAGCGTGGAACGGCAGCGTGACGGACACGTCCGCGAGCCAGGACTCCCCGGCGCGGCTGTTGGCTCAACCGCTGCGCCGCCACCGTACGGGTGCGGCTTGATCGGTACCAGTGTAGTGCGGTTCTCGGTGTGCGGTGGATGACGGACGGTGAACGGTTTGATCCCGAACCCACCGGCTACACCCCGGGGTAAGACGTCGCGCACCTTGCCGCGTCAAGCAACCGGTGACCGAAATCCGGTGAGAACGGACCTGATCGCCGACAGGGTCGGAGCAGAATCCACTGTGTCGGGGATAACGCCGCGAGCCGCGTGAGCGACACCCCTGGTGGAGGGATCTCATGATGAACACCACGAAGGAAGCCGAGTCCGAGCCCGCGAAGCCCGTGGCGGCGCGCGTCGGTGGCGACGGCGCGACCGCGCTGCCCACCACCCCGTGCAGCGTGGTCTGGAGCAAGGGCCACGCCTACGTGCTCGAGGGCGCCCAGGGCCGCTGGGTCGGCGTCGACGACCGGGGCCGCCCGCGGGCGCTCAGCGGCGACGAGCTGCGGCGACGCGGGTGGAGCCGCAGCCGGACGAACTGACGCCGGGTCGCGTCACCGGTTCGCGTGAACCCCGCCGCGGACCACCCCCGCCGCACCGGCGACCGGTCCCGGTCGCGCGGCGCCGCACCGGTCGGCACCGCCGTCCCGGGCCTGGTCGCGAGCCCCGCGGCCGGTCCGGCACTAGAGTCCCCGCCTGTGCCGCACGATCACGTCGAGCCCGCGAACCGGCTGCTGACCGTCCCGAACGCGCTCAGCGTCCTCCGGCTGCTCGGCGTGCCCCTGTTCCTGTACCTGCTGCTGGGGCCGCGGGCGGACGGGTGGGCGGTGGTCGTGCTGGTCGTCGCCGGCCTGTCGGACTGGCTGGACGGCAAGATCGCCCGCTGGTTCAACCAGATGAGCAAGCTCGGCGTGCTGCTCGACCCCGCCGCCGACCGCCTGTACATCCTGGCCACCCTGGTGGCGTTCGTCGTGCGCGGGATCATCCCCTGGTGGGTGGTGGTGGTCCTGGTCGGACGGGAACTGGTGGTCGGCGCCTGCCTGCCCGTGCTCCGCAGCCGCGGCTACGGCCCGTTCGAGGTCAACTACCTGGGCAAGGCCGCCACCTTCAACCTGCTCTACGCGTTCCCCATGCTCCTGCTCGCCCAGGGCGGGTCGACGGCCGCCCAGCTGCTCCGGCCCCTCGCCTACGCGTTCATGATCTGGGGCGGGGCCCTGTACCTGTGGTCGGGCGCCCTGTACGTCTACCAGTTCACCCTCGCACTGCGCCGGCGGCCGGGGGTCGCGCCGGCCTGAACCGGACGTGGGAAGATCCGGCACCGAAGATCCACCGTCATGAAGGAGCGCACCGCGGTGATTCCCGAGGAGCTCAAGTACACCGAGGAACATGAGTGGGTGCTGCGCACGAGCGAGGACACCGTGCGCGTGGGCATCACCGACTACGCCCAGGAGCAGCTCGGGGACGTCGTGTTCGTCCAGCTCCCGGAGCTCGGCGAGCAGGTCGGAGCCGGTCAGACGCTGGGCGAGGTCGAGTCCACCAAGAGCGTGTCGGACATCTACGCCCCGCTCGCGGGTGAGGTCGTCGCGCGCAACGACTTCCTCGACCAGCAGCCCGACCTGGTGAACTCCGACCCCTACGGCGAGGGGTGGATGGTGGAGCTCCGGCTCGACGACCCGACCGCGGTCGACGACCTGCTCGACGCCGCCGCGTACCAGGAGCTGGCGGCGCAGGGGTGACGTCGATCTTCCGGCGGCTCTTCGGTCGGTGGGGGAGCCGCTCCTCAGACAAGGGTTCGGGCACGATAGGTTCTAACGAACTCGACGGTTCCAGCAGCAGGAGGAGAGCTCAGGTGAGCACGAACGACGGGCCAGGCGTCCCGCCCGAGCAGTCCCCGGAGCGGACCTCCGTTTTCCGGGCCGACTTCCTCGCCGAGGTCGAGGGCGCCGAGGCGCCCGCCCAGGAGCCGGCGGTCGCCGGTGTCGACGCGCTGCCCGCCGGGTCGGCACTGCTGGTGGTGAAGCGCGGCCCCAACGCGGGGTCCAGGTTCCTGCTCGACCGCGACACGACCAGCGCCGGACGGCACCCCGACAGCGACATCTTCCTCGACGACGTGACGGTCTCGCGCCGGCACGCCGAGTTCCGCCGCGAGGGCGGCGAGTTCGTGGTGATCGACGTGGGCAGCCTCAACGGCACCTACGTCAACCGCGAGCCCGTCGACCAGGCCGTGCTGGCCAACGGCGACGAGGTGCAGATCGGCAAGTTCCGCCTGGTGTTCCTGACCGGTCCGGGCGCCGGGGGCCAGGGGGCCTGACGGTGGGGCTCCGGTGACGGCGGCCGGGCGGCCACGCGGGGGGTTGAGCATCGGGGCGGTGCTGTCGCAGCTCCGACCCGACTTCCCCGACGTCACCATCTCCAAGATCCGGTTCCTGGAATCGGAGGGGTTGGTCCGCCCGGCGCGCACGCCCTCGGGGTACCGGCAGTTCACCCCGGCGGACGTCGAGCGCCTGCGGTACGTGCTGTCCGCGCAGCGCGACAGGTACCTGCCGCTCAAGGTCATCAGGGAGCAGCTGGACGCGGCCGACCAGGGCGTGCGCGCGGCGGACGCCGCGCCGGGCCAGGGGCACCGGATCACCCGCGACGACCTGCTGGCGCGCGCGGGCATCGAGTCGGCCGACCTGGCCGACCTGGAGCAGCACGGCCTGGTCAGCGCCGGTCCGGGCGGGTTCTACGACCACGAGTCGGTGCAGATCGCCACCACCGTGCGGGCGATGGCCCGGCACGGGCTCCAGGCCCGGCACCTGCGCCCGTTCCGGGCCGCGGCGGACCGCGAGGTCGCCCTGGTCGAGCAGGCCGCCGCGGCGGCGCACCGGGCGCGGGCCGACGAGGTCGTGCGCGAGCTGACGGCGCTCTCGGTCACGCTGCACGCGCTGCTGGTCGAGGTCGGGTTGCGCGATGTCGCAGGTAAGCGCGTTTCGTCGAGGTGAACAAGTGTCCGCATCGTGATGCCGGAGCGGGCGGGCGGTTGCGCACGGGGCCCGCTTGGCGGGTAGCGTCGAAAGGGTACTTGGGGGATCCTCGTTCATACAGCGGGGACGCCAGGATTTCAGCGCGCTGAGGGAGGCGAGACCCGATGAGCGAGATGCGCGTCGTGGGTGTGCGGGTGGAACTGCCCGCCAACCAGCCGATCCTGCTGCTGCGCGAAACCGAGGGCGAGCGGTACCTGCCGATCTGGATCGGGTCCGTCGAGGCCACCGCGATCGCGCTGGAGCAGCAGGGCGTGCGCCCGGCCCGCCCGCTGACCCACGACCTGCTCAAGGACGTCATCGGCGCTCTCGGGCGGCAGTTGGAGCAGGTGCGGATCACCGACCTCCAGGAGGGCACCTACTTCGCGGAGCTGGTGTTCGACGGCGACGTGCGGGTGTCCGCGCGGCCCAGCGACTCGGTGGCGCTCGCGCTGCGGGTCGGCGTGCCCATCCACGCGGAGGAGTCCGTGCTGGCCGAGGCGGGGCTGATCATCCCGGACGAGCAGGAGGACGAGGTCGAGAAGTTCCGCGAGTTCCTCGACTCCGTGTCGCCGGAGGACTTCCGGGGTGCCGACACCTGAGCGGTGCCGGCTCTCCCGTCATCTCGTCGACAGGGTCCCCGTGCGGGGGCCCTGTCGTGCTTCTCGGGCCGGGACGGCCCGGCCCCGGTGTCCCCCCGCCACACCGACCGGCTCCGCCGGTGGACGAGCGTGGTGAGCGGTCCCGGTGTGGTGCGTGGGCCCCGGGTGTGCGGTCCCGCCACGCCGACCCGGACCCGGACGGTGGCGTTCAGGCCCCGCCCGCCGTGCCCACCGGTCGGGCGAACTTCCGGGAGGCCGCCTCCCCGGCCCGCGCCGGCCGCCGGAGGCCCCCGCGCCGACCCCCGTCAAACCCCCGCCGCCGACCCTCCACCCGCGCCGGGCGAGTACCACCTGCGAGAGGTCCGACCAGCGGCCGAACCCCTCGCGGGTGTGTGCGGTGCGTTGTGGATCAACCCCGCGTGCCACCCCCCGGTGTCACACTTCTGGATTACACAACGTCAGCTTTCCGCCGCTAAACGATCACTAAACGTCACCCGAATGGCTTACAACGGCCGACTCTCTCAACCTCTACCTCAGGTTGAGGTCAGACGCGTCCCGCGCGTCGCGTTGACCTGCCCCCTACCCGGTCTTACCGTCGAGCTCAGGTGAATTGCCACGGTGTGATTCAGGCACCGCGGCGGCTTCACGTTGGTCGCCGGTCGTCGTGGCCGGACCGAGGGGAGGCAGGCGTGGTCCAGGAAGCGCCCATCATCCGGGCGGGCTCCGGCTCCGGCGAACAGGGCGAGCTGTTCCCGGACTCCTCGCTGCCGGACGAGCTGGTCGGGTACCGCGGCCCGGCCGCGTGCCAGATCGCGGGCATCACCTACCGCCAGCTGGACTACTGGGCCCGCACGGACCTGGTCAGCCCGACCATAAGGAGCGCCCACGGCTCCGGCAGCCAGCGCCTGTACTCGTTCAAGGACATCCTCGTCCTGAAGGTCGTCAAGCGGCTGCTGGACACCGGCGTCTCGCTCCAGAACATCCGGGTCGCGGTCGACCACCTGCGCCGCCGCGGCGTGCAGGACCTGGCCCGCATCACGCTGTTCAGCGACGGCACCACGGTCTACGAGTGCACCTCGCCCGAGGAGGTCGTCGACCTGCTCCAGGGCGGCCAGGGCGTGTTCGGCATCGCGGTCAGCGGCGCCATGCGGGAGATCAGCGGCACCATCCACGAGTTCCCCGCCGAGCGCGCCGACGGCGCCGAGGTCGTGGCGGCCTCCAACGACGAGCTGTCGCGCCGCAGGCGCACCCGGGCCACCGGCTGAGAGCGTCCGCGGGGGACCGCCGGGCGCGAAAGCGGAAAAGGCCGGCGGCGGGGTGAGCGGAACCGCGGATCGGGCACGGCGCGAATACGACCTGTTACAGCCGGGTACCAGGAATGTGCCCGCTGGAAAACCCGCTCAAACCCCGCTGTCCAGGTGATGAGATCCACGTCGCGCCGGCAGGACCGGCGGCGTCCCGGTTGGGTACGATTCGCGCGCAGTCGCTTTATCCCGCGCGGGAGAGTCCGAGCCCGCTCGGCGCCGAAGGAGCAAATCCTCCCCGGAACCTCTCAGGCGCAAGGACCGCGTGGGTGAGACGCCTCTGGAAAGCGGGTCGGGCCACCGACCCCGCCGACGGTGCAAGCCCGGTCACCACCGGGTGAAGCTCTCAGGCGCCCGGCGACGGGCGGGAGACAGAGGGGGAGGGCCACGGCAGGAGTCTGCCCGCAGCCCGGAGGCGCTTCATGACGCAGGACCGCATCCCCCTCGCCGCTCTTGAGCACGGCACCCCCTTCGCCGACCGGCACGTGGGCCCCCGGCCCGCCGAGCTGTCGCGGATGCTCGACGTGATCGGCGTCGGCTCCCTGGAGGAGCTGGCCCAGCGCGCCGTGCCCGACTCGATCCGCGAGCGCGAACTGGTGCTGGACCTGCCCGCGCCCGCCACCGAGACCGAGGCCCTGGCCGAGCTGCGCGCCCTGGCGGCCCGCAACCGCCCGATGACCCAGATGATCGGCCTGGGCTACTACGGCACCACCACGCCGCCGGTGATCCGCCGCAACGTGCTGGAGAACCCTGCCTGGTACACCGCGTACACGCCCTACCAGCCGGAGATCTCCCAGGGCCGGCTGGAGGCCCTGCTGAACTTCCAGACCGTCGTCGGCGACCTCACCGGCCTGCCCGTGGCCAACGCGTCCATGCTCGACGAGTCCACGGCCGCCGCCGAGGCGATGACGCTGGTCCGCCGCGCGGGCCGGGCGAAGTCGAACCGGTTCGTGGTCGACGCCGACACGCTGCCGCAGACCCTCGCCGTCATCGAGACCCGCGCCGAGCCGCTGGGCATCGAGGTCGTCACCGCCGACCTGTCGCAGGGCCTGGAGGGCCTCGGCCTGGGCGGCGACTTCTTCGGCGTGCTGCTGTCCTACCCCGGCGCGTCCGGCGCGGTCCTCGACCACGCGTCCGTCGTCGAGGAGATCCACCGGGCCGGCGCGCAGGCCGTCGTCGTCGCCGACCTGCTGGCGCTGACGCTGCTGCGCCCGCCGGGCGAGATCGGCGCGGACGTCGTGGTCGGCACCACCCAGCGATTCGGCGTGCCGATGGGCTTCGGCGGCCCCCACGCCGGCTACATGGCGGTGCGCCAGGGCCTGGAGCGGCAGCTGCCGGGCCGCCTGGTGGGCGTGTCCGTGGACGCCGACGGCGACCCTGCCTACCGGCTGGCGCTCCAGACCCGCGAGCAGCACATCCGCCGCGAGAAGGCGACCAGCAACATCTGCACCGCGCAGGTCCTGCTGGCCGTGATCGCCTCGATGTACGCGGTCTACCACGGCCCGGAGGGCCTGAAGGCGATCGCGACCCGCGCCCACCGGATGGCGACCGTGCTGGCCGCGGGCCTGTGCGAGGCCGGCGTGGAGGTGGTGCACGGCGAGTTCTTCGACACCGTGCGGGCCCGCGTCGAGGGCCGGGCCGCCGAGGTCGTGGCCGCGGCGCGCGAGCTGGGCGTGAACCTGTGGCGGGTGGACGACGACGTGGTCTCCATCGCCTGCGACGAGACCACCACGCGCGAGCACCTGCGGCTGGTGTGGCGGGCGTTCGGCGTCACCGTGACCGACGTGGACGCCCTGGACGCCGACACCGCCGACGGCATCCCCGTCGACCTGCGCCGCACCTCCGACTACCTGACCCACCCGGTGTTCCACACCCACCGCTCGGAGACCGCGCTGCTGCGCTACCTGCGGTCGCTGTCGGACAAGGACGTGGCGCTGGACCGCAGCATGATCCCGCTGGGCTCGTGCACGATGAAGCTCAACGCCGCGGCCGAGATGGAGCCCATCACCTGGCCGGAGTTCGCCGAGCTGCACCCGTTCGCGCCGGTCGGGGACGCCGCCGGGTACCTGGAGCTGATCGGCGACCTGGAGCGGTGGCTCGCCGAGGTCACCGGCTACGACGCGGTGTCGATCCAGCCCAACGCGGGCAGCCAGGGCGAGTTCGCGGGCCTGCTGGCCATCCGCGCCTACCACCGCGCCAACGGCGACGTGCACCGCGACGTGTGCCTGATCCCGTCCAGCGCGCACGGCACCAACGCCGCGTCGGCCGTGATGGCGGGGATGCGGGTCGTGGTGGTCAAGTGCG
Source organism: Saccharothrix sp. BKS2 (assembly GCF_047689505.1). Classification (NCBI taxonomy): domain Bacteria; kingdom Bacillati; phylum Actinomycetota; class Actinomycetes; order Pseudonocardiales; family Pseudonocardiaceae; genus Saccharothrix; species Saccharothrix sp. BKS2. The sequence continues at coordinate 106,306 of NZ_JAUQOL010000010.1, forward strand.
ACGACAAGGGCAACGTCGACCTGGGGCACCTGCGCGAGACGGTCGAGGCGCACCGCGACGACCTGGCCGCCATCATGATCACCTACCCGTCGACGCACGGCGTGTACGAGGACACCGTGCGCGAGGTGTGCGGGCTGGTGCACGACGCCGGCGGCCAGGTGTACGTGGACGGCGCGAACCTCAACGCCCTGATCGGCCTGGCGCGGTACGGCAGGTTCGGCTCGGACGTGTCCCACCTGAACCTGCACAAGACGTTCTGCATCCCGCACGGCGGCGGCGGCCCCGGTGTCGGCCCGATCGGCGTGCGGGCGCACCTGGCGCCGTTCCTGCCCAACCACCCGCTCCAGCCCGCCGCGGGTCCGGAGACCGGCGTGGGCCCGATCAGCGGCGCGCCGTGGGGCTCGGCGTCGATCCTGCCGATCTCGTGGGCGTACGTGCGGATGATGGGCGCCGACGGCCTGCGCCGGGCGACCCTGACCGCGGTGGCCGCGGCGAACTACGTGGCGCGGCGGCTGGACGAGCACTTCCCGGTGCTCTACACCGGCGAGGGCGGCTTCGTGGCCCACGAGTGCATCCTCGACCTGCGGCCGATCACCAAGGCGACCGGCGTGACCGTGGACGACGTGGCCAAGCGGCTGGCCGACTACGGGCTGCACGCGCCGACCATGTCGTTCCCGGTGGCGGGCACGCTGATGGTGGAGCCCACCGAGAGCGAGGACCTGGCCGAGATCGACCGGTTCATCGACGCCATGGTGGCGATCAGGCGCGAGATCGACCGCGTCGGCGCGGGGGAGTGGCCGGCGGACGACAACCCGCTGCGCAACGCCCCGCACACGGCGGCCTGCGTGACGGCGGAGTGGGACCACCCGTACAGCCGCGAGGTGGCGGTGTTCCCGGCGGGCGTCACCGCGGTCAAGGCGTGGCCGCCGGTGCGGCGCGTCGACGGCGCGAAGGGCGACCGGAACCTGGTCTGCTCCTGCCCGCCGGTGTCGGCCTACGGCGGCTGACGGGTCCCCGACCGGTGATCGGGGGTGGGGGAACGACCAGACCTCGTTCCCCCACCCCCGTTCCCCCGTGCCGGAGGTCGGCCCCCCTGCTCCGGCGCATCCAGTTCTACCCGTCCGGGGTTGTTCAGGGTCGGGGCCCGACCGCTGTACGACGAAGGCTGAACAACCGCGCCAGGTGCTCCTGCTGCTCCGGTCGCGCGGCCGGATGACGGCCGGTGAGCCGGCGGCCGAGCCGGAGCCGGGCGCGGTGGCAGCGGCCCAGCCGAAGGTCCCGGCAGCGCTGAACGCACAACTCACCCAACCTGAACGCACAACTCACCCAACCTGAACGTACGACTCGCGCGTCCTGAACGTACGACTCGCGCGGTCTGAACGTACGACTCGCGCGGTCTGAACGTACGACTCGCGCGGCGCGAGTGTTCGACACGCGCGCGAGTCGTACGTTCGGGACCACCGTGTCGTACGTTCAGGACCCCCGAGTTCAACGCTCAGGTCGACAGCAGTTGGGCCAGGGCGGCGTCGATGCCCCGGCCGTCCTCGACCACCGACAGGGTGCCGCCGGTGGAGCGGGCCAGTTCGGTCAGCGGGGCGCGTTCCGGGTCCGGGCCGATCGCGATGATGCTGACCGCGACGTCCCTGCCCGGCTGCTTGGCCGAGGCCAGGCGCGACTTCAGCTCGTCGAAGGTCAGGCCGCCGTCGTTCGCGCCGTCGGTCAGCACCACGACCCGGTTGCGCTTGCCGGCCTGGTGGTCGGCCACGGCGTGCTCGTAGAGCGCCAGCACGCTGGTGTAGAGCTGGGTGCCGCTGCGCGGCGCCAGCGCGGCCACCCCGTCCAGCAGCGCCTGCCGCTGGGTCGCCACCGGACCGGTCGGGACGAGCTGCCGGTACGGCTTGTCGCCGTCGAGCTCCCGGGAGAACTCCCACAGCCCCAGCGAACCCGACACGGACCGGTTGACCTGCCCGGACAGCGCCTCCCGCAGCCACTCCACCCGGCTGCGCCCGTCCCCGCCCGGTTCCTCCACGGACCTGGAGGTGTCCACCAGCACGTGCACCACCTGGCCGTCGTCCGCGGTCGCCCACGCGGCCGAGATCTGCTGGGTGGTGTTGGCGTCGGCGGGGGCGAGCTGGTCGGTGATCGCGGCCCACCGCACGCCCGGCGACTCCCTGGGCCGGTCGGTGGTCGAGTCCACCCGCAGTCCCGCCAGCGCCAGGGTCCGCTGCTGCTCGTCCTCCTTGAGGAACTGCCGGAACGCCTGCGCCGCCCGCACCTGCGCCTCGCCGACCCAGTCGCCGGCCAGCGCCACGAACGGGAAGTCCGCGACCGGCGTCGGCCCGCCCCCGGCCACCCCGTACAGCGGGTGCAGCGGCGCCGTCCCGCCGTCCTTGCCGGTGTTGTGCCGGTACAGGTCCACCTCGAACACGGGCACCGCGCTGAACCCGGCCTCGTTCACGCCGGTCGTGTCCGCCAGCAGGTTCAGCGCCTCCCACGTCCCGGCGGGCGACTCCCGCGGCTTGGCCGCGGTCAGCTTGCCCAGCGTGGTCTTCACCGGGTCGAGCGCCAGCATGCCGCTGGTCACCGGGCCCCTGCCCTCCGGGCTCGCGCCGGCCAGCGCGGACTGCACGGCCATCGCGGTGGCGGCGTTGGTCGCCGGGTCGGGCATGGCGACCTCGAACCGGCCCCACTCGGGCTTGCCGAACCGGCCCCACCCGTCGGGCGCGCCGACCAGGTCGGGCAGGTCGGTCCACCGGAACCCGTCACCGGCCTGGAGCGCCTGCGCCGGCTCCTGGTGCAGGGCCAGCAGCACCGGGCTCGCCGCGATCGACTCGGGCACCGCGCCCAGCAGCGAGGCGTCCTGCGCGCTCAGCCGGTTCGCCCACAGCGTCGAGTCGGTGACCCAGGCGTGCGGGCGCTCGCCCAGCTTCGCCTCGTCCCAGCCCTGGGTGAGGCCGGCCAGCACGGTCTCGGAGTCGATGGACAGCACCTCGACGCGGATGCAGTGGTCGTAGACGACGGGCCGCTGCCTGCTCCACGCCTCGGCGACCTGCTTGACCGCCTCGGCCACGCTGGGCGCCGCGGACACCCGCAGGGGCGCCTCGCCCTCGTTGCAGTCGCCGGCCTCGACCGCCGCGCGCCGGTCCGCGACGCCGCCGACCCAGGTCCAGCCCAGCCACCCGAGCACGATCAGGGCCACCAGGCCGATGATCGCGACCGGCCACTTGGCGATGCCGCGCCGCACCTTCGTCCGCAGCGCGCGGTGTCGAGACATCGTCTCTTCCCTCTCAGCGTCGACCACGACTGGCGGCTCCCGACCGGGCGTCACGCTAACAGGTGACATTTGGGGATCGGGTGAAGCGACCGCGGGTTACCCACCGGGAACGAGCTCGCGCGACAGCACGTCGGTCAGCCCGATCAGCCGGGCTCTCAGCGGGGCGGCCTCCTCCGCGAACGCGGCCTGCTGCCGCGCGTACTCCGCCCGGCCCTCGGCCGTCTCCACCCGGACCGGCGGGTAGCCGAGCGCGGCCAGGTCGTAGGGGCTCGCCCGCATGTCCAGCCCGCGGACGCGCACCGCCAGCTCGAAGCAGTCCACGACCAGCTCGGACGGGGTCGCCGGGTCCAGCTTGTAGGCCCACTTGAACAGGTCCATGTTGGCGTGCAGGCAGCCCGGCTGCTCCAGCTCCACCTGGGTCTCCCGGGTCGGCTGGAGCGCGTTGCGCGGCCGGGCCTCGGGCGTGAAGAACCGGAACGCGTCGAAGTGCCCGCACTGCACGCGCTGCGACTCGACCACCGCGTCCGTGCCCGCGCCGCCCAGCCGCAGCGGCCACGCGTCGTGCCGCACCTGCTCCGGCCGCTGCCGGTAGACCATCGCCCACTCGTGCAAGCCGAAGCAGCCCAGCCGCGGCGGGCGGGACGCGGTGGCGGTGAGCAGCCGGCGGGCGAAGTCGACCGTGTTCGCCCGCTCCCGCGCGAACGCCGCCACGTCCAGGGTCACCCCGTCGGGGGTCTCCCGGTAGACCGGCCACCGCAGGTAGTCGCGGGCCGCGGCGCCTTCGAGCACCACGCCGGGGCCGGGGTGCCAGCGCTCCAGCCGGGACGGGCGGTGCGAGTAGTAGGAGAACAGGAAGTCCAGCACCGGGTGCTTGCGGCCGGCGGCGCGGCGCTCGTGGTGCGGGCCGGTCCACCGCCGGGCGCGGGCCGCGTGCGCGTCGCGGCGCGCGGTCCACTCGACCTCGGACAGGACTGCTTCCCCCACCCCGTCAGCGTACTTGGCGCCGGCACGGCGACGGGTCGAGGCCGGGGGCGTCACCCCGCGCTAAAACGTTCGGCCCCGCGCGGGCCCGTTGGTTAGGTGGACCCATGACCAGGTGGGTGCGGCTCCAGGCCGTCGCGGTGTCCGGTTCGGTGGCCGAGGGGCTGGTGGTGACCCTGCTGCCGTGGGTGGCGACCACGATCACGGACGACCCGCGCCAGGTGTCCCTGGTCAACGTGGTGGGCCAGGCGCCGTGGCTGCTGTTCTCGCTGTTCGCCGGGGTGCTGATCGACCGGGTGCGGCGCAGCGCCGTGCTGGCCACGGCCTACGCGGTGCAGCTGGGCGCGGCGCTCGCGGTCGCGGCGGCCGGGGTGCTCGACGCGTTCAGCCTGCCGTTGCTGCTGGTCGTGGCGTTCGTGGCGACCTCGGCGCAGGTGCTGGGCGACGGCGCGTCCGGCGCGCTGGTGCCCGAGGTGGTGCCGCCGGACCGGCTGCCCGCCGCGAACACGCGGCTGATGGCCTTCGACCGGGGCGTGGTGCAGTTCGGCGTGCCGCCGGTGATGGGCGTGCTGGTCGGGGTCGGCCTGGGCACGCCCGCGTGGGTGGCGGTGGTGGCCGCGCTGGTCGCGCTCGTGCTGCTCAGGGGGCTGCGCTCGGCGCCGGCCGCGCCGTCGGACCAGCACCCGCTGCGCGACATCCCCGAGGGGCTGCGCCACCTGGTCGGCACGCCGCTGCTGCGCTGGATCACGCTGGCCGTGGCGCTCGGCTCGTTCGGGGCCAGCGCGGCGATCTCGATGTTCGTGCTGTACGCGCAGCAGGTCCTGCACCTGGGGGCCGTCGGGTACGGCGTGCTGCTGGCCTGCGTGTCGGCGGGCTGGATCGCGTCGTCGCTGGTCGTGGGGCCGGTCGTGCGGTGGCTGGGGTACTCGTGGGCGATGCGCTGCTCGCAGGCGGGCATGGTGGTGACGGTGGGGCTGGTCGCCGTGCTGCCGCCGTGGGCGTGGGCGATCGCGGTCAACGGGTTCGCGCAGTCGGCGATCGTGATGGTGTGGAACGTGTGCTCGCAGTCGAGCCGGCAGCGCTTCACCCCGCCCGCCCTGCTGGGGCGGGTGCTGACCAGCCACCGGGCGCTGGCGTGGGGCTGCACACCGCTGGGCGCGCTGGCCGGCGGGCTGGTGGCGGCCGAGTTCGGGCTGCGGGCGGTGTGGGTGATGGGCGCCCTGATCCAGCTCGCCGCGCTGGCCGTCACGTGGGCGGGGCTGTCGCCGAGGGCGTTCCGCGAGGCCGAGCTGGTGGCGGCGGGCCGCTAGGGGCCCGCTCCCGGTCAGAGCGGGGGTACCAGGCCCGGGAACTTGCGCCCCCCGTTGCAGTGCGGGCACTCCCGGCCGTTGTCGACCGTGCGCGGCGCGCCGCCGATGACCGCCGAGGTCGGGTTGGCGATGAAACCGGCCCCGCCGCACAGCTGGCAGATCGTGCGCGCGTCCGACGTCACCCCGAACAGGTCGTCCTCGTCCTCTTCCTCGTCGAACTCGTCCTCCACCTCGGGGTCGAACTCGTCCTCCGGGTCGAAGTCGTCCTCTTCTTCTTCGTCGTCGCGCGGGTCCACGCGGCCACCGTAGTGGGCCGGCGCCGGGCCCGCCGGTCCCACCCCGTCCCGGGCGGTGTGAGCGGAAGTTGACCGGTGTGTGAGGGCCTCCCGGTAAGCAATGACCCAGGAGCGGACACTTGGGGGGTACCAGTGAACAAGGTGAACGCGGTGGTGCGGCGCAGACAGGGCGCCAACCCGGCCGAGAAGCAGATCCTGACCACGCCGGTGGGGTTGGCGTTCCCCCGCGACGTCACGTTCGAGTCGTGGGAGCAGGCCGGCAGGCGGATCTCCCGGATCGCCAGCTCGTCCGCGTGGTACCTCGGTGACTGGCTCGTGTTCGGCCAGGACAAGTACACCGATCGGTACCGACGGGCGGTCGAGGCCGTCGGGCTGGACTACCAGACGCTGCGCAACTACGCGTGGATCGCGCGCAAGTTCGAGCCGTCGCGCCGCCGGCCGGGCCTGCCGTTCCAGCACCACGCGGAGGTGGCGGCCCTGTCGCCGGCCGAGCAGGACCGGTGGCTGGACCGCGCCGAGCGGGAGAGCTGGTCGCGGACCACGCTGCGCCGGGCGCTGCGGGAGCACCGGGACCCGAACTCCAGGTCCTACCGGGCGGTGCTGCCGCGGGTCAGCGCGGCGAGCGAGGCCCTGGACCGGTGGCGGCGGGCCGCCGCGGCGGCCAACGCCGACTTCGAGGCGTGGGTGGTCTCCGCGCTCGACCGGGCGGCCGAGCAGGACCTGGAGCTGATGGGCGTGCCGTCGCTGGAGGGCGTCGAGCGCCAGGCCCGGGAGGCCGCCGGCCACGGGGCGCCGGCCGGCGGTGAGAACCAGGGGCTGATGGGGATGTCCGCCGTGCGCTCGGCGTGACGGGGCCCGGCCCGGTCTCCGGTCCTGGTCGAACGGGGCCGGGGACGGGTCGGGTGCCGGGGATGGGTCGGGTCACGGGTGCGGGACCGGGTTCGGGACCGGGTTCGGGACCGAACCGGGCACCTGTCCGGCGGGTTCGACCGGGCGGGCGCGGGTGCGCCCGCCCGGTCCGCGTCACAGCTCCCGGCGCACGTGCGTGCCGTCGCGCACGGTGCCCACGTACTCCTCGACCAGGTCCTCCAGGGCCACCACGCCGTGCGTCGAGCCGTCCGGCGACACGACCTGCGCCAGGTGGCTCTGCGCGCGCCGCAGCACCGCCACCGCCTCGGCCAGCCGCGCGTCCACCGGCACCTCCGGCAGACCGCGCACCCGACCGGGCGGCACCTGCGCCGACGGGTCGGCGTCGGCGATGTCCAGCACGTCCTTCACGTGCAGGTAGCCGACCAGCCGGTCCCCGTCGCGCACGGGGAAGCGGGAGAAGCCGGTGGCCGACACCGCGGCCTCCACCTCGCCCATCGTCGGCCGCGCCGACACCGACGTGATCCGCTCCAGCGGCACCAGCACGTCGGCCACGGTGCGCTCCGTGGACGACAGCGTCTGCGCCAGCCGCCGGTGCTCCGAGTCCTCCAGCAGGCCCTCCCGGCGGGACTGCTGGATCAGCAGCGCCAGCTCGTCCCGCGTGTACGCCGACTCCAGCTCCTCGCGCGGCGTCACGCCGACCCGCTTGAGCACCGCCGTCGCCACCACGGTGAACCCGCGCAGCAGCGGCGCGACCAGCCGGCAGAACCACAGGTGGGCGGGCACCAGCAGCAGCGCGGTGCGCTCCGGGCCCGCGATGGCCAGGTTCTTCGGCACCATCTCGCCCAGCACCGTGTGCAGCGCCACCACGATGATCAGCGCCAGCGCGAACGCCACGCCGTGCCGCACCGCGTCCGGCACGCCGACGCCGTGGAACGGCGCCTCCAGCATCGCCGCCACGGCCGGCTCGCCCAGCGCGCCCAGGCCCAGCGAGCACAGCGTGATGCCCAGCTGCGCGCCCGCGATCAGCAGCGGCAGCTCGCGGCCCGCCCGGATCACCGCCCGCGCCCGGGCGCTGCCCCGCTCGGCCAGCGCCTCCAGCCGGTCCCGGCGGGCGGTGATGATCGCGAACTCCGCGCCGACGAAGAAGGCGTTGCCCGCCACCAGCAGCAATACGAACAGCAGGCTCACCGCGTCACCCCCGGTACGTCGGAGGAGGTGGGCGTCGGCTCGATCCGCGCCACCCGCAGCTCGGCCACCCGGTGCCGGTCCATCTGCACCACGGTGATCCGCCAGCCGTCCACGCGGATCTCGTCACCGACGGACGGGATGCGGCCCAACCGGGCCATGACCAGGCCCGCGACCGTCTCGTAGTCGCCCTCGGGCATCCGGAACCCGGTTGCCTCGGACACCTCGTCGTCGCGCAGCAGGCCGGACACCAGCCAGCTGTCGCGGCCCAGCGGGCGCACCGGCGAGGTCTCGCGGCGGTCGTGCTCGTCGCGCACGTCGCCGACGATCTCCTCGACCAGGTCCTCCAGCGTCACCAGGCCGGCCGTGCCGCCGTACTCGTCGACGACCAGCGCGGTCTGGAGGCCGGACCCGCGCAGCCGGTCCAGCAGGGCGTCGCCCTCCAGCGTCGCGGGCACCGTCTGCACCGGCCTGGTCAACGCCGACAGCGGCGTGGTCGCCCGCTGCTGCCGAGGCACCCCGAACGCCTGCTTGACGTGCACGATCCCGCGCACCTCGTCCAAGCCGCCCTGGTGCACCGGGAACCGGGAGAACCCCGTCTCCCGCGCCTTGGCGATCAGGTCGAGCACGGTCGAGTCGGAGCGCAGCGACTCCACCCGCACGCGCGGCGTCATCAGCTCGTCCGCGGTGCGGTCGCCGAACCGCAGCGAGCGGTCCAGCAGGGTCGCGGTGCCCGCGTCGATCGTGCCGTGCTCGGCGCTCGACCGGATCAGGGCGCCGAGCTCCTGCGGCGAGCGGGCGGAGGCCAGCTCCTCGGCGGGCTCCACGCCCATGCGGCGGACCAGCCAGTTCGCCGCGCCGTTCAGGCCGGTGATCAGCCAGCGGAACACCGCCGAGAACCCGGCCTGCACGCCTGCGACGGCGCGGGCCGTCTCCAGCGGCTTGGCGATGGCCAGGTTCTTCGGCACGAGCTCGCCGAACACCATCGACAGCGACGTGGCCAGCGCGAGCGCGAAGGCCAGCGAGATCGGGTCGGCCGCGGAGTCCGGCACGCCGACCGCGCCCAGCACGGGCGAGATCAGCTCGGCGATCGCGGGTTCGGCGATGAAGCCGGTGACCAGGGTGGTGATGGTGATCGCCAGCTGGGAGCCGGAGAGCTGGAAGGACAGCGACCGGTGCGCCTTGTCCACGGCCTTGGCCTTGGCGTCGCCGACGGTGGCGACGTGCGACTCGACGGTGCTGCGCTCCAGCGCGGTGAGGGAGAACTCGGCGGCTACCGCGACGAACGTGCCGATGGTGAGGGCCACCACGGCGACGAGGCCGAGCAGGCTGAGCAGGATGGTCATGCTGGGCCCCTGTCACGGGGCGGGCGGGGCTGGCAGCCGGGTATCGGACCCGGCTCGGTACTGCAGCCCGGGGACTGCGCGTCGCGCACGGAAGGGATCACTCCTCGTGAGGGGTGGTCGAACGGGTGTCCAGTTTAGAGAGTAGCCGGCGGTCAGCGCAGCCCGGTAGCGCCAGGTGAGGACGTGCTCGCCCGCAGCACCACCTCGCCGGCCACCCGCACCGTGCGTGGTTCCCCGGGGTCGTCGTCCAGGACCAGGCGGGCGGCCCGTTCACCCATCTGCTCCAGCGGCAGGCGGACCGTGCTGAGGGCGGGGACCAGGTCCCGCAGGGTGGGGATGTCGTCGAAGCCCGCCACCGAGACGTCCTCGGGGACCCTGAGGCCGCGTTCCCGCAGGGCGGCCATGGCGCCCATCGCCATCACGTCGTTGACGGCGAACACGCAGGTCGCGCCGGTGCGGGCGGCGAGCAGGTCGGTCATCGCGGCGTAACCGCCGTCGCGGGTGAAGCCGGAGGTGATGACGTTCGCGTCGGGCAGCGCCACGCCCACGTCGGCGAGGCCGGCCCGGAACCCGGCGACCCGGTCGCGCGCGGCGAGCAGGTCGCGCGGGCCCGCCAGCACGGCGAACCCGCGGTGGCCCAGCTCGGCGAGGCGGCGGGCCAGCGCGCGGGCGCCCGCGCGGTTGGCGGGCACCACGGTGTCCGCGCCCAGCTTCGCCTGCGAGACGCACGCCACCCGGCCGCCCTGGGCGGTGAACGCGGTGATCTCCTCGGACAGCCGCGCCGAGGCGGCCCGGTCGGTGGTGCGGCTGCCCGCGATGACCACGGCCCTGGCCCGGTGCGCGCGCAGCGTGTTGACCAGCTCGACCTCGCGGCGCGGGTCCCGCCCGGTGGTGCCGAGGACCACCACGAAGCCGGACTCCTCGGCGACCCGCGTCACGCCGGCGGCGATGCTGGAGAAGTACGGGTCGGCGATGTCGTGCACCACGAGGCCGACCAGCACGCTGGAGTTGCGGGCGAGCGCCTGGGCCGAGGCGTTGGGCAGGTAGCCCAGTTGCCGGGCGGCCCCCACCACCCGTTCGCGCAGCTCGACGCTCACCTGCCGCGTGCTGCCGTTCAACACGCGCGACGCGGTGGCCAGCGACACACCGGCGCTGTTCGCCACCTCTTGCAGCGTGACCTGGCGCGACGCCACCCCGCCTCCCAACACTCCCGACCGTCCGAGCCTAAACGATCGCCCACCCGGACACCGCGAGTCGTACGTCCAGGCCGGCCGTGTCGTACGTCCAGGACCCCCGAGTTCAGCGTTCGGGTCGGTTTTCGGCGACGGAGCGGCCGAGTGCCGAACAGATCCGGCCGAATCCGTGAAGCGCCTGGTCGGAACGTATGACAGGTGGATGACGAGGTCATGTCGCGCGGTCCTGAACGCTGAACTCACCCGTTCTGGACGTACGACACGGGGGTCCTGGACGTACGACTCGCGCGGGGTGGGTGTTGACGGTGGGGGGTGGGGGTCGTAGGTTGTGGAAAGCGCTTTCCGGGTGAAGTGGGGTGGGCTGGTGGCGGTGCGGGCGGTTGGGGTGGCGCTGAACGGGGTGACCGGGCGCATGGGGTACCGGCAGCACCTGGTGCGGTCGATCCTGGCGATCAGGGAGCGGGGCGGGATCAGGGTCGGCGACGACCTGCTGGTGCCCGAGCCGGTGCTGGTGGGGCGCAACGCGGACAAGCTGAAGGAGATCGCGCAGCGGCACGACCTGCCCCGGTGGACCACCGACCTGGACGCGGTGCTGGGCGACCCGGAGGTGGGCGTCTACTTCGACGCGCAGGTGACCTCCGCGCACGTCTCGGCGCTGTCCAGGGCGATCGCGGCGGGCAAGCACGTCTACAGCGAGAAGCCGGTGGCCGCCACCCCCGGGGAGGTCGAGGAGCTGGCGCGGCTGGCCGACGCGGCGGGCGTCAAGCACGGCGTGGTCGCCGACAAGCTCTACCTGCCCGGCATCCGCAAGCTGCGCAGGCTCGTCGACGGCGGGTTCTTCGGGCGCGTCCTGTCGGTGCGCGGCGAGTTCGGCTACTGGGTCTTCGAGGGCGACTGGCAGACCGCCCAGCGCCCGAGCTGGAACTACCGGATCGAGGACGGCGGCGGCATCGTCGTCGACATGTTCTGCCACTGGAGCTACCTCCTGGAGGGTCTGTTCGGCCCGGTGGAGGCGGTCACGGCGCGTGCCGTCACGCACGTCCCCGAGCGGTGGGACGAGCGGGGCGAGCGGTACGCGGCCACCGCCGACGACGCGGCCTACGCCATCTTCGAGCTGGCCGGCGGCGTGGTCGCCCAGGTCAACTCCTCCTGGGCGGTGCGGGTGCACCGGGACGAGCTGGTCGAGTTCCAGGTGGACGGCACGCACGGCAGCGCCGTGGCCGGCCTGCGCGACTGCGTGGTCCAGCCCCGCGCCGTCACACCCAAGCCGGTGTGGGACCCGGACGTGCCCTCGGCCATCGACTTCCGCGCGCAGTGGCAGCAGGTCCCCGACAACGAGGTGTTCGACAACGGGTTCCTGGTGCAGTGGGAGGAGTTCCTCCGGCACGTCGACGCCGACGCGCCCTTCCGGCACGACTTCCGCTCCGGCGTGCGCGGCGTGCGGCTGGCCGCGCTGGGCCTGGAGTCCTCCCGCACCGGGCGACGGGTGGAGGTGCCCGCGTGACGACCGTCCGCCTGCCGCACCCCGACGGCGCCCACCGGGAGCACCAGCTGCGCGGCGGGCGCGCGTGGCGCCCCGGACCGTTCGCCTCGCGGGTCGCCTTCGCCGCCGCGCACGTCGTGGCCGACCCGCTCGGCGGCAACGTGCCCGGCGCGCCCGCCGCCCTGGACTGGGACGCCACCCTCGCCCACCGCGCCCGCCTGTGGGACAGCGGTTTCGGTGTGGCCGAGGCAATGGACACCGCTCAGCGCGGCTCGGGCCTGGACTGGGGCACGGCCGCCGAGCTGATCCGGCGCAGCGCGGCGGTGGCCGGTGGCCGGCTGGCGGCGGGCGTCGGCACGGACCACGGCACCGAGGACCCGCTGACCGCCTACCGGGAGCAGCTGGAGGTCGTGCTCGACGCGGGCGCGCAGCCGGTCCTGATGTGCAGCCGCAAGCTCGCCGCCCGCGCCCGCGGCCCCGAGGACTACCAGGAGGTCTACGCGGCGCTGCTGCGCGACGCCGACCGGCCGGTCGTCCTGCACTGGCTGGGCACCGCGTTCGACCCGCTGCTGGAGGGCTACTGGGGCAGCACCGACGTGCCCACCGCCACCGGCCACTTCCTGGACCTGGTCAAGGCGTACCCGGACCGCGTCGACGGGGTGAAGGTGTCGCTGCTGGACGCCGGGCACGAGGTCGAGCTGCGCCGCGCGCTGCCCGAGGGCGTGCGCTGCTACACCGGCGACGACTTCCACTACCCGGAGCTGGTCGCGGGCGACGACCGGGGCCACAGCGACGCCCTGCTGGGCATCCTCGACGTCATCGCCCCGGCGGCGTCGGAGGCCCTGCGCGCCCTGGACGCCGGCGACCTCGCGCGCTACCACGAAATCCTCGAACCGACCGTCGCGCTGTCCCGGCACCTGTTCCGCGCGCCGACCTACCACTACAAGACCGGCCTGGTGTTCCTGAGCTGGCTGGCCGGGTTCCAGGACTCGTTCACCATGGTCGGCGGCCTCCAGTCGGCGCGGGACGTGGTGCACCTCGGCGAGGCGCTGCGGCTGGCCGACCTGGCCGGGCTGCTGCCCGACCCGGACCTGGCGGCGGCGCGCTGGACCCGGCTGCTGGGCGTGCTGACGTGAAGCTCTCGGTGAACCAGGCCACGGTCAAGCGGGCGTCGCTGCCCGAGCTGGTCGACGCCTGCGCGCGGCACGGCGTGGAGGGCGTCGGCCTGTGGCGCGAGCCGGTGCGCGAGCACGGGCTCGACCGGGCGGCGGCACTGGTCGAGCGGGCCGGGCTGACCGTGTCCTCGCTGTGCCGGGGCGGGTTCTTCACCGGCGAGGACCCGCGCCTGGACGACAACCGGCGGGCCGTCGACGAGGCCGCGGCGCTGGGCGCGCGGTGCCTGGTGCTGGTGCCCGGTGGCGTGAGCGGGCGCGACCTGGCGGGTTCGCGCGCCAGGGTCGGGGAGGCGCTGGGCGCGCTGGCCCCCTACGCCGCCGACGCGGGGGTGCGGCTGGCGCTGGAGCCGATGCACCCGGTGTTCTGCGCGGACCGCGGCGTCGTCTCGACCCTGGCCCAGGCCCTGGAGCTGGTCGGGCCGCACGACGGGGTCGGTGTCGTGGTCGACGCCCTGCACGTCTGGTGGGACCCGGCGCTGGAGGCGTCGGTGGCGGCGGCCGGCGCGGACGTCCTGTCCTACCAGGTGTGCGACTGGACCACGCCGCTCCCGGCCGACGTGCTGCTGGGCCGCGGCCTGCCCGGTGACGGGCACATCGACCTGGTCGGCCTGACCTCGCTGGTGCGCGCGGCGGGCTACACCGGGTTCGTCGAGGTGGAGGTGTTCAACGAGGCGGTGTGGGAGCTGCCCGCGGACCACGTGGTGGCCGAGCTCGTGAAGCGGCACGCCACGGGGTGGGAGCCGGTCGTGGACGGCGGCCACGACCGGCTGCCCGCAACCCCCTAGCGGGGGACTGCCCGCCCGACGGCCGGCGGCGGCGGTCGCGCGCGGTCGTCGGGGGTGGAGGGGTGGCGGGTCGGTCGTCCGCACCCCCCTCGGTGAAGAGGAGTGCGCGGCGGCCCGCTGGATACACCCGATTCGCGGATCCGCCGTGCCCGCCCGATCTACGGATCTGCCGTGCCCGCCCGGTCCCGGCGTACGAGCCCGGTCCCGGTGTCGACGAGCCCGGCTCCGGCGTCGACGAGCCCGGTCCCGGCAGTGGGCCGGGACCAGGCGCGGCCGGTCAGCCCCCGTTGCCGGCGCGGTACCGCGGGGCCCGGTAGGCGCGGCCGGCGTTGTTGGTGATGCGCAGCACCGAGTCGTACAGGCTGCGGCCCAGCTCGGCGCGGGCCCGCAGCGCCGGGTGGGTGGCGCTGTAGTTGTCCGCGTTCACCGCCTGGTCGCCGCGGAACCGGCCGGAGGCGAACAGGGCGAAGGTGATCACCGCCTTGCCGTTGGCGTCGAACACGATGCCCGCTTCGTTGCGGCCGTCGGCGTACCAGCCCGCCTTGGTGGCCACGTTCAGGCGCTCCTGCGACGACAGTCCGAGCCGGACGCCGTCGGTGAAGGAGGTCAGCGACCGCAGCACGGCCAGCAGGTGCCCGGTGGACGCGGGGGACAGCAGCTCGCCCGCCGCCAGCCGGTGCAGCAGGGTGAACGTCTCGCGCGGGGTGGTGGTACCCAGGAAGAACCGGTTCGGGTTGGCCACCGGCACGACCCGGGTGTGGACGAAGCCCTTCGCGCGCAGGATCTCGTTGAGCTCCAGCGCGGGCACGACCAGCCCGCACAGCCGCACGGCGGTGTTGTCGGAGACGGTCAGCAGGGCCGCCAGCGCGTGGCCGACGGTGACCGAGCTGGGGTAGGCGCCGTCGAGGCCGAAGATGCCGTCGGTGTCGTGGATGACGATGTCCGCGGTCACCTCGACCCGCTGGTCCAGGGTGATCAGGCCCCGGTCGACCTTGTCCAGCACCGCCACGGCCACCGCGACCTTGTTGACGCTGTACGCCTCGACGACCCGGTCGGCCTCGTCCGACACGGCCGCCTTGACCGCGCCGTCGGTGTCGGCCACCCCGATGTACGACGACCAGGTGCCGCCCGCCCACCAGGTCTGCTGCCGGTACTTGTGCGCGATCTTGAGCCGGGCCAGGTCGGCCGTCGTCGGGATCAAGGCGTCCCACTCCGCGTCCGTCTCCTGGGCCCGCGCGGGACCGGCCGTGCCGACGACGGCGGATGCCGCCGCGGCCGAGCCCAGCCCGAGCGCGAACCTGCGGTTGATGTCCATGTGCCCCCCTCGATCAGTGGATACGGCTCTATTACGCCACCACCGGCGCGGCGCGTTGCCTCGCCGCACCGGGGATGATCCGACCAGCGGTAACCTGCCGCCATGGGAGACGGGGTGTTCCTGGTCACGGGGGCCGGCCGCGGCATCGGCGCGGCCACCGCGCGGCTCGCGGCCCGGGAGGGCTACCGGCTGGTGCTGGCGGCGCGGGACGCGGCGGCGCTGGCCGACCTGGCGGCGTCGCTGGGCGGCCCGGACCGGGTGCTGGCGGCCTCCTGCGACGTGCGGGAGTTCGACCAGGTCGCGGAACTGGTGCGGCGGGTAGAGCAGGAGTGGGGCCGGCTGGACGTGGTGTTCGCCAACGCGGGCACGAGCGTGGTCACCTCGTTCACCACCGACGCGGGCGCGCCACCCGCCGAGTGGAGCGACATGGTGCTGACCAACGTGTGCGGGCCCGCGTTCACCGCCCGCGCCGCGCTGCCCGCGCTGATCCGCCACGGCGGGCACCTGGTGCTGACCGGGTCGGCGGCCGGGCGCGGGGTTCGGCCGGGGAACCTCTACGCGGCGACCAAGTGGGCGGTGACCGGGTTGGCGCAGGCCATCCGGGCCGAGTGCGTGGGCACCGGGGTGCGGGTCACGCTCGTGCAGCCGGGGCTGACCGACACCGGCGGCATCCCGCCGTCGCGCGCGGCGGACCCGAAGCTCGCGCCGGAGGACGTGGCGCGGGCCGTGCTGTACGCGGTGGGCCAGCCGCCGACCGTGGACGTCAACGAGATCCTGGTGCGGCCGGTGGGGCAGGACGCCCACCGGTGAGCCGGGCCGCCGGCTCCGCGGGCGCGGGCGGCGAGGACGCGGGACGCGGGACGCCGACGCTGGACGCGGGACCTGGGACGCGGGAAGCCGGACCCGGGCCGCCGGACGCGGGAACACCACCGGCCCCGGTCGCGTGAGGCGACCGGGGCCGGTGGCGGAGGGGATGGCCGCGGTGGGCGCCGGAGCAGCAGCACCCACCGCGGGTCACCGGATCAGCCCTTGGTGCAAGGCTGACCGTTCACCCGGAAGTCGGTCGGTTCGCCCGATCCCGACCCCGAGGAGTTGAACCCGACCTGCGTCGAGCCGCCGTTGGCGAGGTTGCCGTTCCACTGGAGGTTCGTCGCCGTCGCCGCTTGGCCGGACTGCGACCAGGTCGCCGACCAGCCCTGCGAGATCCGCTGGGTGCCCGGCAGGGTGAACTCCAGCTTCCAGCCGGTCCACGCCTGGCCGCTGGCGTTGGCGACGGTGATGTTCGCCGACATGCCGCCGCTCCACGACGTCGCCCGCCAGGTGATCTTGCAGGACCCGGCCGGGGTGTCGGTGGCCTTGGTCCGCACGGTCGTGGCGACCGACTGCGACTTCAGCCCGGCCCCGTTCTTGGCCACCACCGCCAGGTGGTAGGCGGTGTCGGGGGTCAGGCCGGTGAGCGTCGCCGACGGGCTGGTGACCGTGGTCAGCACCCGCTGGGTGGTGCCCTCGACCGACACCACGTCGTACCCGGCGATGCCGCTCTCGGCGTCGGTGGACGCGGTCCACGTCAGCTTCGCGCCGGTGGTGGTGATGTCCGACGCGGACGGCGCGCCGGGCTGCGACGGGGCGGTCGTGTCGACCGGCGGGGCCGTGGTGACCTTCTCCGCCGCCCAGTTCGCCACCCACGCGAACGCCGAGTTCCAGTTGATCGTGACCTCGTTGACCGAGTACGCCTCGATGTGGTCGACGAAGCACTTCTGCGGCGCGCAGCCCTGGAGCAGGCGGGCCGCGATCGGGTCCTGGAGGGCGCTGTTCGGACCACCGGAGAGCGCGCCGGGCGGCGCGGTCGGCAGCTCGGGGTCGAGCTGGTTGGCCCAGTGCCGGTGGTGGACGTTCTTCACCGGCTGCTCGCCGTAACCGGTGACGTAGGAGTACGACAGCGGGTTGCGGCCCAGGAAGTAGTGCAGCGCCTGGAACACGCCCTCGCGGTACTTGGCCTGGCCGGTGAAGTCGTGCGCCAGCGCGAGCACGGCCGTGTTGTTGGCGATCAGGCCGCCCGAGCCCCAGTCGTACTCGCCGGTGCGCGTCTTGTACGGCGCCGGGTAGCCCTGGCTCGCCATCTGGGTCAGGTGCTTGTCCGCGATCGCGACGAACGCGTTCTTGATCGCGGTCACGTCGGAGGCCGGCAGGCCGTTGGGCACCAGGGCCAGCGTGATGTCGCCCAGCGGGCCGGTGGCGCCCCAGTCGAAGCCGCGGTCGTCCAGGCTCGCGGCCCGGTAGTGCGGCGACGAGGTCAGGTCGGACCGGTAGGTCGCCTCACCGGTGGTGGTGAACAGCTCCGCCGCGGCCCAGTAGAACTCGTCGGTCACGGTCGGGTCGCTGTAGGAGCCGCCGCCGGTGCCGTCGTTCGGGTCGGCGATCTTGTTCGGGTTCGCCTTGGCCGCCGCGTACGCCTTCACGGCCGCCGCCTGCGCCTTGGCCGAGAACGTCGGGTCGATCGTCTTCCAGATGCGGGCGGCCTGGGCGGCCACCGCGGCCGTGTTCAGCGTCGCGGCGGTGCTGGTGTCCGACAGGCGCCGCGGCTGCGGGTCCTCGTGCGGCAGCAGGGGCAGGCCGGTCCAGTTCACGTCGTGGATCTTGTGGTGGACCATCCCGTTGGGCGCCTGCATCTTCAGCAGGAACTCGACCTCCCAGCGGGCCTCGTCCAGGATGTCGGGCACGCCGTTGGCGCCCTCCGGGATGCGCAGCTTGCCGTCGCCCAGGGCGGCGGCGTCGCCGATCAGCTTCGCGCGCTCGTAGGTGTTGAGCACCTGCCACGCCGAGATGCCGCCGTTGACGACGTACTTGCCGTGGTCGCCCGCGTCGTACCAGCCGCCGCGCACGTCCAGGTTGTAACCGCAGCTCAGGGTGGCCAGGCAGGGCACGTTGTTGTCGCCCTGGTTCGGCGCCACGTTGAGGTGGCCGGCCGGGCGGGCGTACGTCTCGCCGACGTACTGCGCCTGGATCTCGATGCCGCTGCGGTTGTGGTAGAAGTACGCCAGCGAGTCGTAGCGCAGCTTCGAGAACGCGGTCGTGCCGATGTCGAACGGGAAGCTGGTCTCCGTGCCGACGGTCAGCGCGTAACCGGTGCCCGGGGTGTCGAACGACGAGAAGTCGATCAGGTGCACCCGGTCGCCGGACGCCGCGTCCAGGCCCTTCGGGGTGGTCTGACCGGTGGCCACGGTGGTGCCCGCGGCGTTCTTCAGCGTCCACGTCTGGGCCGCGGTGGCGTCGGAGGTCAGCGTGGCGTGCTTGGTCAGGCCCGGCACGTACGCGACCTGGTCGACGTTGATCTTCTTCGCCGGCTCGTTCACGTCGCCGCCCGGCGGCTTCACGCCGCCGACCAGGGAGACGTTGTCCACGCAGACCGTGTTGGCCGCGGCCTGCCCGCCGAGCTGGAACGACGCCTGGCCGTTGCCCGCGTCGGGGAAGTCCAGCTCCGGGGTGAACGTGAAGCTGAACGACTGCTTGGTGGTCGTCAGCTGCACGGTGTGGGCGGCGATGCCGCGGTACGGGCTGACCGCCTCACCGAGGTTCGCCGTGATCGGCTGGGGGCTCGCGGCCCAGGCGTCGAACTTCATCGTGTACGACTGGCCGGCCTCGAACGGCACGCCGTTCTGGCCGATCAGCGCGTCCCACGGGTTCGCCGTGCCGCCGGGGACGGTCGCGCACAGCTCGCCGTTGACGACCCGGTTGCTGACCCCGGTGCCCGCCCACCACGGGTCGGCGCCGGCGCTGAAGTTCCCGTTGATCAGGCGCTCGTAGTCCGCGGCGTAGGCCGTACCGGACGCCAACGCGCCGCCCACCGCCACTAGGGCGAGGGCCGCGGTGGTCCGACGGCGCCACCGGGGAGAAGGAAGCGATCTCATGGACTTGGGTCTCCTCCGTCTGCTCTGACGGTTGACGACGCTTCTGGGAGCGCTCCCTGGGAGCGCTCCCAGAGACTCTAGGGTGAGCCCTCGCACATTCACAAGACTGAATTTGACCCGTGGTCAACCCGGCGTCACGCACCGTGCCGACCGGTGCGGCAGGTCCGGGTGCCGATTCCCGCCCGTCGCGGGGGCGCGGCGCGCGCCGGGCGCCTCCCCGCTCCGGGGGAGGGCGGGGTGGGCCGATCGGGCGCACCCGGGTGATCCGGTCGGGGTGTTCCCCCGGGGACGGGGAACCGGCCGGCGCGGGACCACCGCGGCGCCGGCCGGTCGTGGCGGAGGAGTCGATCAGACCATCCCGGCGTAGCCGCCCTTGACGAAGTGCTGGGCCATCGTGGCGTAGACCGCGGGGTCCTCGGGGGCCCACGTGCCCAGGCCGTCCACGTAGCGGTTCAACATGCAGAACGCGGCGGCGATGAGCACGGTGTCGTGCACCTCCAGGTCGCTCGCGCCCTCCTCCTTCGCCTTGGCGACCAGCTCCGGCGTCACCGCCCGCCCGCTCTCGGCCACCGCCGCCGCGATGTCCAGCAGCGCGTTGAGCTTCGCGGACCGCACGTGGTCGGCGGGCAGCTGGGCGGCGGCGAACGCGGCGTGGGACGAGGCGCAGAAGTTGCAGCTGTTGAGCTCGGACACGTGGGTGGCGATCAACTCGCGCTCGCCCCGGGACAGGTCGCTGGGTCCGCGCAGCAGGACCTCGGCCAGCTCGCCGAGCGGCCGGGCGGTGTCGGGCCGGTAGGCCAGCAGCCCGCCGATGCCGGGCCGGTCGTTGTTCAACTCGATGTACGCCATGCACCCCAGTGTTGTGAATCGACGACCGGGCCGGCGACCGTCGAACGGGTCACACCGCCCGGCCCGGCCCGTACCGGGCGTAGTCGCTGGTGACGCGTCGTCCGCAGGGGATGTCCGGACCACGCGGCCGGGAGGTCCTCCGCGACCCGGGCCGGCGACCCGCGTCAGGCGCGCGCCGCCCGCGCGTACACCGCCGGGGTGATGCCGTAGCAGCGGCGGAACCACCGGGTCAGGTGCGCCTGGTCGGCGAACCCCGTGGCCGCCGCCACCCCGGCCGGCGGCACGCCCGCCGACAGCAGGGCACGGGCCTCGCGCAGCCGGCGCTGGCGCTGGTGGTCGCTGGGTGACAGCCCGTACCGCGAGCGGAACGCCCGGTAGAGCGCGAACCGGCTCAGCCCGGTCACCCCCGTCAGCGCCTCGACCGGCACGTCCTCCGTCCAGTGCGCCTCCAGCAGGTCCCGGGCCGGGCCGGGGTCGCCGTCGGGGCCCGACCGGGGGCGCGGCGGCATCACGTGCGCCGCCATCGCGTGCACGGT
Organism: Saccharothrix sp. BKS2; assembly: GCF_047689505.1. Lineage (NCBI taxonomy): Bacteria > Bacillati > Actinomycetota > Actinomycetes > Pseudonocardiales > Pseudonocardiaceae > Saccharothrix > Saccharothrix sp. BKS2. The sequence goes on from NZ_JAUQOL010000010.1 coordinate 126,812, forward strand.
CCGCACCAGCTGCTCGTCGCGGGCCAGCGCGGTGCCCTCGCGCAGGGCGGTGTGCAGGTCGCGCAGGGCGTCGGCGAGCGCGGGCGCGTGGCGCACCGGGTCGCGGAACAGCGGCGCCCGGGGCAGCAGGTCCGCGACCAGCTCCGGTCCGATGTGGATGATCCGGTAGGTGAAGCCGTCCTCGGTGGCGGGGTAGCCGTCGTGGACCTCGTCCGGGTTGAACGCGACCACGGTGCCCGCCGGGCTGGTGTGCGCCCCGCCCCGACACCGGAACGACTGCGCGCCCTCCTCTGTCACGCCGAACGAGTAGGCGTCGTGGCTGTGCCGGTGGTAGCGGTGCGAGGTGAAGTGCGCGTGCATCGCCTCCACGGGGCGGTCCGCCGCCCGCCAGTAACGGGTCCACTGCACACCCCCATTAGACCGCGTCCGTCCCCGGACAGGCCGCCGGACAAACGTAGAAAATGCTCAGGTTTCACCTTGACTGGTGTAGACCATTTCCGGTTGAGTGACCGTCAGTCACGTCCAGGGCGCTCAACGTCGAAATGAGTGATCACGTGTCGAGATTCCGCGTACTGGCGGCCGCAGTCGCCTTCGTCGTCGGGGCGGCACTGACCGTCTTCGTCGCCAACACCGCCTCCGCGGCGGCCTGTGCCTCCGCGTGGAGCCCGTCCGCCGTCTACACCGGCGGCATGACGGCCTCGCACAGCGGCCGCAACTGGCGGGCCCAGTGGTGGACCCAGAACGAGGCGCCCGGTTCGGCCGCGGTCTGGGCCGACCAGGGCACCTGCGGCGGCGGCACGACCCCGCCGCCGGCCTGCACGCACCCGAACTGGGTGCAGGGCCAGTTCTACGCCGCGGGCAGCATCGTCCGGTACACCAACGGCCTCTACTACATCGCCGAGCACGACAACCCGGGCTACGACCCCACCATCAGCACCTGGTACTGGGAGCCCTACACCTGCTCCGGCGGCCCGACCACCACGACCAGCACGCCCGCACCCGGCGGCTTCGTGGTGAGCGAGGCGCAGTTCAACCAGATGTTCCCGAGCCGGAACCCCTTCTACACCTACGCCGGCCTGACCGCGGCGCTGAGCGCGTACCCCGGTTTCGCCAAGACCGGCAGCGACACCGTCCGCCGGCAGGAGGCCGCGGCGTTCCTCGCCAACGCCAACCACGAGACCGGCGGCCTGGTGCACGTCGTCGAGCAGAACCAGGCCAACTACCCCCACTACTGCGACCCCGGCCAGCCCTACGGCTGCCCCGCCGGCCAGGCCGCGTACTACGGCCGCGGCCCGATCCAGCTCAGCTGGAACTTCAACTACAAGGCCGCGGGCGACGCGCTGGGCCTCCCGCTGCTGACCAACCCGTGGCTGGTCCAGAACGACGCCTCGGTCGCCTGGAAGACCGCCCTCTGGTACTGGAACACCCAGAACGGCCCGGGCACCATGACCCCGCACAACGCGATGGTCAACGGCTACGGCTTCGGTGAGACGATCCGCAGCATCAACGGCTCCCTGGAGTGCGGCGGGCGCAACCCGGCGCAGGTCCAGAGCCGGATCAACGCCTACCAGCGGTTCGTGGGCGTCCTCGGCGTGCCGGCGGGCAACAACCTGTCCTGCTGAGCGCGCCGTCCGGGGAGGGGTCGCGGCCGCGCGGCCCCTCCTACCGGGCCAGGTGCGCGAGCACGGCCCAGCCGAACGACCCCGGCGACGCCTCCCACGGCACGTGGCCCGCGCCGGGCAGCACGACCCGCGCCACGTCCGGCAGCGCGTCGGCCAGCACGTCCGCCGGCGCGCTGCCGGGCCCGGCCGCTCCCCGACCCGGGCCGCCGTCCACCGCGCCGCCCGCCGCGCCGGCCGCCGCGCCGTCCACGAGCAGCGTCGGCACGGCCAAGCCGCGGCACCCGGCGGGCGCCTCGCGCGGGCCGGTCGCCGAGACCGCGACGAGCGACGACACCAGCTCCGGGTTGGCCAGCGCGTAGCGCAGCGCCACCTCCGCGCCGCCCGCGTGGCCCAGCAGCGCGAAGCGGGACAGCCCGAGGTGGGCGCGCAGGGCCTCCAGGTCGGCGAGGGAGCCGGACCCCCGCTGCTCCCAGCGGATCACGCGCACCCGGGCGGCCAGCAGCCCGGCCAGCGCGTCGAACCCGTCCCACCACCCGCTGCCGCCGTGGCACAGCACCAGCGGCTCGCCGGCGCCCAGCTCGACCGCGCGCACCACGTGACCGCCGTTCGCGATGACCTCGTGCTCCTCCATGCCGCCAGTGTCAGCCAACCGCGCGGCGGATCACACCCGCGGGGCCGATCGGGCGGTGGCGCGCCCGCGCGCCGGTGACCGACCGCTCGGCGTTCGCGCGGTCGACCCCGTTCCGCCCGGCTCCGCGCGACAGCGCCTCGCGCACCGCGACCGGGACGGCGGACCGCGTTCCGGGATGTCCGTTCACAGTCTGAGGTACGGGTGGCTGGACCAGTCGGTTCACTCCCTTGACCCGGATGTCGTTCCCGATTATGGTCTAGACCACGTTGCGGTGCGTCATCCCCTCCTGACGCGCTGCATGATCCGGCCGCCGCGGACAACGGACCCTGCACCGGAGACCTCCCTGGGTCTCCTGCGAAGGAGCTGGACACATGAGCTTGAAACGCAAGCTGGCCGCGGTTCTCGCGGGCACCGCCGTCGCACCCCTGCTGGTCGTCGTGTCGGCGGGCACCGCGAGCGCCCACGGCTACATCTCCTCGCCGCCCAGTCGGCAGGCGATGTGCGCCCAGGGCCGCATCTCCAACTGCGGCCCCATCGTCTACGAGCCCCAGAGCGTCGAAGGCGCCAAGGGGCAGCAGAACTGCCACGGTGGCGTGGGCTCGTTCGCGCAGCTCAACGACGACAGCCGCCCGTGGCCGACCACGAGCGTGGGCAACAACGTGACGTTCAACTGGACGCTCACCGCCCGCCACTCCACCACCACCTGGCAGTACTTCGTGGGCGGCAGCAAGATCGCCGAGTTCAACGACGGCGGCCGCCAGCCCGCGCCCAGCGTGTCGCACAACGTGAACCTGGGCGGCCGCACCGGTCGGATCAAGCTGCTGGCCGTGTGGAACATCGCCGACACGCCCATGGCGTTCTACTCCTGCGTCGACCTCCAGGTCGGGTCCGGTGGCGGCAACCCGCCGACCACCACCACGCCCAACCCGCCGACCACGACCACCACGCGGCCGCCGACGACCACGCAGCCGCCGGTGGGCGGCACGTGGGCGCCCAACACCGCGTACTCGGTCGGCTCGCAGGTGACCTACGGCGGCGTCGCGTACCGCTGCATCCAGCCGCACACGTCCCTCGTGGGCTGGGAGCCGCCGAACACCGCGGCCCTCTGGCAGAGGGTCTGACGCGGTGACACACGCCCGCCCGCGCTGCCCTGTACGGCGCGGGCGGGCTTCCGGCTTCGAGGAGGACGACCTTGCGACGCCTCGCGACCCTGTTGGCCGGCCTGCTGGTGCTCACCGCCTGCGGCGGGGGCGACCCCGGCCCGCAGGCGGCCCCGCCACCGACCGCGTCGACCGCGGCGGAGACCGCCGAGTTCAACGACACCGACGTGATGTTCCTGCACATGGCCGTGCCGCACCACCGCGCCGGCCTGGAGATCGTGCGCCTGGCCGAGGAGCGCGACATCCGGCCGGACGTCAAGACCCTGGCCTCCGCCATCAAGGTCACCCAGCTGTCCGAAGTGGACTCCATGACCCAGTGGCTGGCGGACTGGGGTCAGCCCGAGTCCGCGGGTGACACCCCCGAGCTGCACGCCGGCCACGGCGGCGACCACTCGACCAGCCCGGAGGCCATCGCCGAACTGGCGGCCACCCCCGCCGCCGACTTCGAGACGGCGTTCCTGAACCTGCTCATCGGCCACCAGCACAACGCGGTCGAGATCGCGAAGCTGGAGCGCGAGGGCGGGGCCAACCCGCAGGCCAAGGAGCTGGCGAACCGGATCTTCGAGTCGCGCACGGCCCAGATCGCCCAGCTGCTCGGCTACCTGGGCTAGAGCTCCAGCCGCAGGGTGCTGGCGAAGCGCCGGTGCTCACCGGTCACCGGATCGGTGAACTCCAGCGCCTTCGCCAGCAACTGGAGCGGGTCGGTGAAGTCGTCCAGCGGCTTGTCCCGCAGCACGGGGTAGAAGTCGTCGTTGCGGATCGGCACGCCCAGCGACGCCATGTGCAGCCGCAGCTGGTGCGTGCGCCCGGTGGCGGGCACCAGCCGGTACCGGCCCCACCCGCCGCGGTGCTCGACCAGCTCCACGTGCGTCTCGGCGTTGACCGGGCCCTCGACCTCCTGCGCCGTGATCACGCCCTTGACCTTGACGATCCGGCTGGTCACCCGGCGCGGCAGCGCCAGGTCCGGCCGGTGCGGCGCGATCGCCTCGTACTCCTTGCGCACCAGGCGGTCCTTGAACAGCAGCTGGTACCGGCCGCGCAGCCGCGGGTCCACCACGAACATGATCAGCCCGGCGGTGACCCGGTCCAGCCGGTGGGCCGGGACCAGGTCCGGCAGGCCGAGGTCGCGGCGCAGCCGGACCAGGGCGGTCTCCACCACGTGCCTGCCGCGCGGGATGGTGGCCAGGAAGTGCGGTTTGTCGACCACCACGATCGCGTCGTCCCGGTGCACGACCCCGATCGCGAACGGCACCGGCGCCTCGTCGGGCAGGTCCCGGTGGAACCAGATCCAGGTGCCCGGGACGAACGGGGCGTCCGGCGCGACCGGCCCGTCCAGGCCGTGGATGCGCCCCTCGGCCAGCATCGCGTCGATCCGCTCGGGGGCGACCCGGTGCAGCCGCTCCACCAGGTGATCGCGGACGGTCGCCCAGGGGCCCTCCGCGGGCAGCCGCAGGCGGGCGGGGTCGAGGCCGTGGCGCTGGGGGAGCGGTGGCCGGAGCTTGCGCCTCATCGGGCGGGCAGTCTACGCCCGCGCACCCTGCTCACCCGCCGGCCGCCCGCTCGCCCCGCTCGCCCGTCGCCCGGCCCGCTCACTCGCCGTCCGGCCCGCTCACCCTGCTCACCGCCCACTCAGCTCACCGTTCACCCCCCACAGCACTGCGCGGGCACCGCCGCCCACGAGCGTGAAGTCCCCGATCACCAGCCCGGACCCCGTCACCCGCCCGGCGCCGCCCGCCACCGCCCCCGCCGGCGCGGGCAGCTCGACCGGTCCGCGCCACCGGTCCCACCGGACCGGCCGGTCGACCGCGCCGTCCGCGCTCTCGCCGCTGCCCACCACCACGCCCCGGTCGTTGAGGTGCGCGGCGTGGCTGCGCCCGCCGCCCGGCAGGACGCCCAGGTCGGTGGCCCGCCCGTACCGGTCCCAGCGGGTGGCGCGCCCGCCGGCCTGGCCGACGACGACCCCGCGCGCGTCGACCGCCGTGGCGATGCCGTTCGCCGCGGACAGCGCGGTCACGCGACCCTCCCGGTCCCAGCGCACCGGGACGACCGAGTCCGCGGTGGCCGACTGCCCCGCGGCGGTCCCGTCGTCCGCGACGGCCACCGCGTTGTGCGCCGCGCCGCCCAGGCCCTCCAGCACCGTGACCCGGCCGTCGCCGTCCCACCGCAGCGCGACCACGCCCGCCCCGGTGTACGCGCCGCCCACGACACCGCCCACGTCGTTGACCCCGTTGACCCAGCTGCCGAGCGTGCCGGGCGGCGTGGGCAGCTCGGTGATCCGGCCGTCCGGGTCCCAGCGCACGGCCCGCTGGCCACGTCCCCCGGTGTCGGAGACGCCCGCCACCGCGCCGTCCTCGCCGATCTCCTCGGCCCGGCTCGTGGTGGCGCCCGGCAGCGCGCCGAGGTCCCGCACCCGGCCGGCGGGGTCCCACACGACGGCGCGCACGGTGCCCTCCGCGTCCTGCGCGTGGCCGACCACCGCGCCCCGCTCGTCGACCGCGTTCGCGGTGCCGACCGCGCCGCCCAGCGTGCCCAGGTCGGTGGGCGCGCCGGTGCGGTCCCAGCGCACGGCACGGCGCGGCGACAGCGAACCCCGGGTGGTCGAGAACCCGACGACCACGCCGGCCTCGTTCACGTCGGTGGCGAAGGTCGTCGCGTCACCCGGCAGGGGGCGCAGCTCGACCGGTGCGGTGGGTGCGGCGGTGGCCGGGACGGGGACGGTCAGCGCGGCCGCGGCGGCGGTGAGGGCGGACAGGACCAGGCGACGTCGACTGGCGGGCATGGGCGGACCTCCGGTGGGTGGGCGTTCACCACGATGCTCCCGCCCACCAGCGGTCCGGGGCCGGCGGCCGTCCGGCGGCTGGTCGCCATCGGTTGGCCGCGCCGGTTGGCTGCCGCCGGGCCGGTCGGCTGCCGTCGGGCCGGTTGGCTGCCGTCGGGCCGGTTGGCTGCCGCCGGGCCGGTCGGCTGCCGCCGGGCCGGTCGGCTGCCGCCGGTTGGCCGCGTCGCCCTGCCGCCGCGGCCGCGTCAGCCGCCGGCCGTCAGTCGGCCGCCGCGGTGAAGGTCGCCTGGTAGCCCAGCGCGCCGAACATGCCGGTCAGCATCTTGCGGGTGTTCTCCTCCGCCCGCCCCGCCAACCCGGAGTCGCGGGCCGCGTCGGAGATCTTCTGCTCCGCGGCCACGTAGAACGGCTGCTGGTCCTGCGTCTCCACCAGGGAGCTGAGCCGGTCGAGCAGACCCCGCTCCTGGGCGAACACGTAGCACCGCTCCTGCACCAGGTTCGGCTTGTCCAGCACCGCCGGCGGCAGCGCCAGCTCGACGGTCTTGGCCTCCGGCGACACCGTGAACGACTCCTCGGCCAGCCCGCCGAAGTCGACGTAGGCGTTGACCGTGCCCGCGGCCACGAACAGGGTCCGCTGCCCGGCCAGCGCGGACGGCACGAAGCGCACGTCGTTCTCGATGTCCAGCACGACCTGGAAGTCGCCCGCCGCCGCGTGGTACTGGCTCAGGTCGCGCAGCGACTGCAACAACGCCGGCTGGCTCCGGTCGATGGTGTCCGTGCCGAAGCGCGGTACCACCACGAACACCGACACCAGGGCCGCGACCGCCACCAGCACCAGGCCCGCCACCACCACACCCATGCGCCGCTTCATGCCGCACGAGTACCCAGCGGGAGCTACCAGGGAACCCGCTTCCCGTCCCGGAAGAAACCACCGGTGGGCCCGCCGTCTGGCAGCGTCGCCGCCCAGACCACGCTCGCCGCGCCGTGCTCGACCGGCCGCCCGCCGGGTCCGCCCATGTCGGTGGCCACCCACCCCGGGCACACCGCGTTGACCAGTATCCCGCGCAGCTCCGAGGCCAGCATCAGCGTCAACGCGTTCAGCGCGGCCTTCGACGTGCCGTAGGCGGGCGTGCCGCCGCCCATCGACGCCAGCGACGCGGCCTCGCTGGACACGTTCACCACGCGGGCGCGCCGCGAGGACCGCAGCAGCGGCAGCAGCGCCAGCACCGTCCGCCACGGTCCGTAGAAGTTGGTCTCCATGGCCTCGCGCACCACCCCCAGATCGGCCGAGGAGGCGTGCTGCCAGGGGTCGTAGTGGATGGCGGCGTTGTTGACCAGCACGTCGACCCGGCCGTACCGCTCGCCCAGGTACCCGGCCAGCCGCGCGACGGACCCGTCGTCGGTCACGTCCAGCCGGTGGTGGTCCACCCCCAGCTGATCGGCGACCGCCGCGGCCCGCGCGGGGTCGCGCGCGGTGAGCACGACGTCGTGGTCCAGGTTGACCAGCTGGCGGCACACCTCCCGCCCGATGCCGCGGTTCCCGCCCGTCACGACCGCCACCGGCGTCTCGCCCATCCCGCCTCCGTCCCTCGGGGCGGATTCTCCGGCACACCCGGGCCGCGCGCACCCACGCGGGACCGACTCGGTCAAGTGCGGCGGTCGGGCCCGGTCGGGGTCGCGCGTCACAGGTCGTCCCACCACCAGGCGATGGTGGGCAGCGGCAACGGGTCCGGGTTGTCGTCGGCGGGTTCGTCGGCCCAGCCCGGGGCCATCAGGCCGCGGTAGCGGGGCACCCCGAAGGCCCAGTCGTTGTTGCCGCGGATGGCGTGGCCCAGGCAGTCGAGGTAGGTCCGCAGGGCCACGCTGGCGGGCCGGGCGGCGACGACCTCGCGCAGCCGCAGGAACCGGGTCAGCACCCGGTCCCGCAGCCGCACGGCCTCCGCCACGGCCCGGTCGGGCGGCAGGCGGCAGTGGTGGGCCAGCACGTTCACCAGGTTCTGGTCGGTGTGGTGCTCCCCGGCCTCCTTGTCGTAGGAGTGGAAGTCGTTGTCCCACGCCGCCACCGTGATCGCCATCTCGGTCAGCGCCCGCACGGCGGGGGAGTCCATCTCCGCGCCGGGCACCTCCGGGCCGTTGGCGATCTCCAGCAGCGCGATGGTCGGCGCGCCGCCGCAGGTCTGGAGGCGCATCGCGGCGTAGTCGTCGAGGGTGGGCACGTGGCCGCGGGCGCGGTTGGCGACCTGCCACGTCGTCGCGAACAGCCACGCGCGGTGGGCGTCGGTGAAGCGCCGCGCCTGCGTGGGGGTGCGCAGCTCGTACACGTCGCGCACGATGTCCTGGACGGCCCGCGCGTACCGGTCGTCCACCGCCCCGCTCCACGGCGCGTCCACCGCGCGCTGCACGCGCGCCGCCATGGGCGGGAACGCCACGGGGTCGTCGCTGAACCGGCCCCCGTCGCAGCGCCGGTCGTCGAAGAGGAAGCCCCAGTACACCCACCGCACCGCGAGCCGGAGCCCGTCGTAGTCGGCGCGGGGGGCGAGCCGCGCGTAGAAGTCGGCGCTGTTGGTGCGCAGCAGGCGCTCGCGGGCCTCGCCGTCGGCGGCGAGGCCGATGCGGTCGACCCAGGCGAGGGCGTCGCGCTCGGCCTCGGCCGCGCGCGGGTGGACCGCTGCGGGCACCGGGCAGTAGAACGGGCGCAGGCTGATGGACGCCGGTGCGTCGACGGCGGTCACGTGCCGCCGCCCCGGAGCACGTCGTTCGACCGCGCGGCCCGGACCGTCCGCACAGGACAGTGCGGTGGCCGCGTGGAGGTGGCGGACGGCGTCGGTCATCGGTGGCTCCTGGTGCCGCGGGGGAGGGGTTCCCGGAGAACCGGGACGAGGGGGAACGTGCCCCACCCCCCGGTGCGGTTCAAGCGAATCGACGCCTTTCACGCCAGAGGTCCACACCGATCACACGGACGTGTGCGCACGATCCCGGGATTTCCGGGCAGGTGACGCTGCGCAGTGCCCGCGCGCCGTGCCTCCCACCGCACGGGGAGTTTTGCCGGGTGAAGCCGCTGGTGGGGATTCCGCGGTCGAACCCGAACGGTGACGGCGTGCCCGAGCGCGGTTGGCGGCCCGCCGCGCGGTGGACCGGCCCGGCCCCGGCGCTGTTCCCCACCTCCGCACTGGCGCACGACGACATCACGGACCGCTCGACGCCGCGCCGCCCCCTGGCTCCCGCCGGCTCCCGCCCCCCCAGGCTCCGCCTTCCGCCCTGCCTCCCGACCGCCCCCTCGGCTCCCCTCCGAACCTCAGGCCGACCGGTGGCCCTCCAGCGACAGGTGGTCCTCGACGGGGAAGGGCAGGTGGTCCGCGGCGGGCCGGTGCCGGTCGGGCGACTGCTCGGTCGTCGTGCACCACCCGCGCTCCTGGTGCCACCGCAGCACCGCACCGCGCTCGGTCACCATCCGCGCCTCGAACGGCTCACCCGGGTTGAGGTCGACCTCGACCCGGGCCACCACGACCCCGGCGTCCCGCAGGTGCTCGCGCACGGCGTCGAGGTAACGGGTCACGGCCACCGCGCTGCGAGAGCTCACCAGAAGCATCCGGTCACACCTTTCCGAGTCGTCACCTCCTCCATCGGCACGGCGCGAGCCGATCATCAGGGACCAAAGTCCTGATCCGGAGGGGACCGAAGGCCCGAACGCGCGACGGGCCGACCGGCCGAACCGGGTGGCGCGATCAGCCCTGAGGGGGTGGGTAGGGACGCCCCCTCAGGGGTAACTCCCCGTCATGCAGAGGGCTGACAACAGGCGACCGGACGGGGTGGACGACGCGACCGTCGAGGCGGTCGGGGCGTTGACCGAGGCGTTGGAGACCACGGAGCGGGCGCGGGGGCACCTGTTCTCGTTCCACCAGCTGACGGGCAAGGCGGACGCGGAGGCGCAGCGGGCCGTGCGGCTGCTGCGCGAGGCCGGGCACGACGAGCAGGCCGACCGCCTGGAGGCCGAGCTGGTCGGGCGCAACGTGATCCACGGCCGGTGGACGTTCCAACTCGTCGAGGACTACGACGACGGCTACTACCGCACGTTCCGCGAGTGTGAACGAGAGGTGCGCGACCAGCTGGCAGGCGGCGTCCGGCACCTGTACGAGTCCGAGCTCAAGGAGCGCAACACCACCCCAGGCCGGCCGGGCCACGAACTGAACCCCTGACCGCGAGTCGTACGTCCAGACCTGTCGTGTCGTACGTCCAGGACCCTCGAATTCAGCGTTCAGGTACCCCCGAACGGGTGCCAACCCCGTCGCGAACGTTGAACTCGGGGGTCCTGAACGTACGACACGGGGGGTCTGGACGTACGACTCGCGGGTGGGTCAGGGGTGGGGGTGGGGGTGGTTCAGGAGGCGGCGGGAGCGCAGGGCGATCTCCAGGGTCAGGCGTTCCTCCGGGTCGGCCAGGCGGTCGCCCAGCAGTTCCTCCAGCTGGTGCATGCGGTAGCGGACGGTCTGGGGGTGCACGTCCAGGCGCGCGGCGATCTCGCCGATCCCGCCCTGCGTCTCCAGCCACGCCAGCAGCGTGGTCTCCAGCCGCTCCCGCTGCTTGACCGTCAGGCCGGCGAACGCGGCCAGGGCCCGTTCGCTGAGCCGACCCACCAGGAACTCGTCCGACAGCAGCGCCAGCGTGGCCAGGTGGTCGTCGCACCAGGTCAGCGGCATGACGGGGAGGACGCCCCGCCGCACCAGGTCCAGCGCGCGCCGGGCGCACGCCAGTGACTGCCGGGCCTCGGCCAGCGGCACCGCCGGCCCCACCGCCGCCCGCCGCCCGCGCAGGTCCAGCCGCAGCCGTTCGGCCGGGTTGGCCACGACCAGGCAGGGCGTCGAGCTCTCCAGGTCCACCAGCACGTCGCGGCCCAGCGCCACCGGCGGCAGCTGGTGCTGGTCCTCGCGGTACTCCAGGGCCACCACGGCGACCCGCGCGGGCAGCGGCCAGTCCGTGGTCGCGGCGAGGTCCGCGACGGAGCGCGCCGACGCCGGCTGCTCGGCCAGCACCAGCTTGAGCAGCTGCCGCCGCCTGCGCTCCAGCGCGCCGCTGGCGTTGGCCCGCGCCTCGGCGTACCCGGCGATGGCGACCCGGCACAGCTCGTCGACCCAGGCGAAGATCGCGTCACCGACCAGGAACAGCGTGTCGGTGGGCACGCCCAGCTCGCGCCCCTGCTCGCTCAGGTGCCGCCACACCACGCGCGCCCCCACCCGCACGGCGGTCTGGAGCGAGTCCATGGTGCGGCCCTCGAGGTACTCGATCCGACCGCTGTAGCGCAGCACGGCCTCCCAGTCGCCCTGCGCCGCGTCGGGGTTGACGATGATGTCGAAGCACTTCGAGATGGCCATCTCGACCGCGCCGACCAGGACCTCGCGGAACTTGCCCTCCAGGGGCCGCGCGTACGCGGGCACCGCGCGGCGGATCTCCCGCACCGCGTCGCGCACCAGGACGCCGGCCAGCGGCGCCATCCGCTCGGCCAGCTCGGTCGGGACGCTCGCCCAGAGCTGCCGCGCCGCGCTGTACTCGCTCGCCGGGTGGACCGCCGGTCCGGTCGTCGTGCCCCCGGCGAACGTCCGCTGCCGCGCCAACCCGTTCAGTGAGATCGTCATGCTGCCGCCTCCGCATGCCGAAGCACCGCCTTGGGACTTCGCCCGATCGACAGTAAAATCAGCCGTCGCGGGGTGTCAAACGCTCTTTTCGCCGACTCGACGCCGTTCACTCGTTCGAGTGAGTAAAACCCCGTAGCGCCGTGACAACCAGGCATCGCGGAACGCGCACGTGGGTGATAAACCCGGCGAATGGTCGGCGCGCGAACGGCGTACCCCGCATTGTCGCCGTCACATTACTCCGAAGGTGCCTTTCACAAAAGACGTCCCGGATTCGGGGAGGGTGAGGGGTGAGGGGGGGAGAAGGGAAGGGGGAAGGGGAGCCGGTGCGGTGGGAGCCGGTGCGGTGGGCGGGTTGGTGGTGGCTGCCGGCAGCGGTCGGCGGGCCGGTCGCGACGAAGCCGGACGGCACGCCCGCGGCCCGTGCCGTCCTGAACCCCGTCGGGTGTTCCGCCCTCGGAAATCCGCCGAAGGAAATGCCGGCCCGGCGGAAGCCGGTGAGCATCGCGGGAGGCGGTGAGGCTTCTCCGGAAAGCACGTGAAGCGGAGTGGAATTCCGGCCACCGGGAACCGGGCGAACGCGTGCGCCGGTCCCCGGAGGGCGTCCTACTGGCCGTCCTCCTCCTTCTCCTCGCCGCGGCGGCGCAGGAACGAGAAACCGGGGATGCCGAGGATCGCCTGCTTCATGTCCTTGGTGACCTCCAGCAGCTGGTGGATCTCCGGACCCACCTTGTCCAGGGTCGTCAGGATCGGCAGCACGTCCTCCATGATGTGCTTGGTCAGCACCGGGAGCTGGTCCACCAGCTCGATCGCGGCGTCCACCTCGTGCGGCGACAGCTCCTCGACGAAGCGCCGCGCCAGCGGTTGCGCCTGCCGCGCCAACGGCGCGTAGTCGTCCATCAGCTCGCGCGACACGCGGGCCGTGCGGGCGATGTCGGCGGTGATGCCGTCCGCCGACGCGGTCACCACCTTCGCCCGCTCGACCAGCGCCTCGGTCTCGGCCAGCACCCGCTCGGTGCGCGCCACCAGGCCGTCGGCCCGGCGGACCACGGACTCGGCCGCCCCCAGCAGGTCCAGCACCCGGCCGGGCACGGCCACGGCGGTCTCCACGGTGGTCCTCGCCAAGGAGAACAGGGTGCGCGGCGTCAGCTCCATGCCACCACTCTGCCGTACCGGGACGTACCGGGCTCCCCGGTGATCCTTGTTGCAGGTCGTCCAGACCAATTACAGTGACCGGCGTCGCCGCCCCGACACTCCCCGGAACCGGGGGGTCGAAGGAGGTGCCATGCCCAGGACGCCCCGGGCCCTGGCCGCGCTCGCGCTCACCGCCGGGCTGGCGATGACCGCCCCGACCGCGCGGGCCCAGGTGGAGGCCGGTCCCTGGACCTCGTACTCGCCCTCGTTCACCGTGCAGGAACGCGGGTGCGGCGACGTCGCGGACCTGACCTTCCGGCTCACCTGCGCCACGGCGAGCGGCGACCAGCGCGCCGAGCGCCGGTACGCCACCTACACCGGCGGCACCCGCCAGTTCGAGGGGTCGTTCCGCGTCACCAGCCTGGGCGGCACGCGCGTCAGCCTCAAGCAGACGTTCCACGAGTCCGCGGCCGGGCCGTTCTTCATGCTCGCGGTCGAGCGCGGCGGGCGGCTGTACGCGGTGCACGGCGGCGCGACGGTCGCCACCGGCGCGACCGTCGGGGCGACGGTGCGGGTGAACACCGTGCACGTGGTCGGCGGCGAGCACCGCACGTACGTCAACGGGTCGCTGCGGCACACCTACGCCAGCCCCGGCGGCAGCTTCTACGACAAGTTCGGCGCGTACCGCACCAACAGCGGCCAGGGACCGGCCACCGTGGTGTGGAGCGGTGTCCGGTTCTGGCGCAGGTGAGGCGCCTCCTCGTGGTCCCGGTGCTGCTCCTGGCCGCCTGCGGCCGGGAGCGGCCCGAGGAGCAGCCCGCGCGGCCGACCCCCGAACTCGTGGCCGAGCTGACCTCCGCCGTGGACGTCGCGCTGCGCTGGCGGCCGGAACCGGGCGCCGCGGGCCAGGTCGTCGAGTACGCGAACGAGCCCGGGGGCGCCTACACCGCCCTGGAGTTCGCCCCGCCCCACCGGAACTCCTACGAGCACCTGGACCTGATCCCGCGGACCTCCTTCCACTACCGGGTGCGGTCGTTCCACGGCCCGGCGTCGGAACCCGCGGGCGTGACCCTGCCGCCGGGCGACGAGGTGCCGGAGTCGGACGGGCACGGGTGGGCCGAGCCCGTCCGGGGACCGAGCGGGACCCGGCCGGTGCGCTCCGCCGACGCCGCGCCCGCCGACTTCCGCGCGGAGGTCAGGCACGCCAACGGGATCCTGTTCACCTGGACCGATCGAGCGGCGGGGGAGGAGGGCTACCTGGTGGAGGTGAGGCCCGCCGGGGCGGCGGACTTCACCGTGGCCGCGCAGCTCGACCCGGACGTGCGGTCGTTCGGGTTGATCACGCTGCCCGAGGAGAAGACCGCCACCTACCGCGTGCGGCCCTACTACTACGGGACCACCACGAACACCGCCCACCAGCGGACCGGCGGCCCCTAGGCCGAGACCCCCTCCTCGGCCTCCTCGGCGAACTGGGTCCGGTACAGCTCCTCGTACCGGCCACCCGCCGCGAGCAGTTCGACGTGCGTGCCGCGCTCCACCACCCGGCCGCCCTCCACCACCAGGATCAGGTCGGCCGCCCGGATGGTCGACAGCCGGTGCGCGATGACCACCGCGGTCCGCCCGGCCAGCGCCTCGCCCAGCGCGGCCTGCACCGCGGCCTCCGAGGTGGAGTCCAGGTGCGCCGTGGCCTCGTCCAGGATCACCACGCGCGGCTTGGCCAGCAGCAGGCGGGCGATGGTCAACCGCTGCCGCTCACCGCCGGACAGCCGGTAGCCGCGCTCGCCGACCACCGTGTCCAGCCCGTCCGGCAACGACGCCACCAGGTCGGCCAGCCGCGCCCGCCGCAGCACCTCCACCAGCTCCTCGTCGGTCGCCGACGGTTGCGCCAGCAGCAGGTTCGACCGGATCGACTCGTGGAACAGGTGGCCGTCCTGCGTCACCATGCCCAGCACCTCGCGCACCGAGTCGGTGGTCAGGTCGCGGACGTCGACCCCGGCCAGCCGCACCGCGCCCGCGTCCACGTCGTAGAGCCGGGGCAGCAGCGAGGCGATCGTGGACTTCCCCGCCCCCGACGAGCCGACCAGCGCCACCACCTGGCCGGGCTCGGCCCGGAAGCTGATGTCGTGCAGCACCTCCACGCCGCCGCGGGTGTCGAGCACCGCGACCTCCTCCAGCGACGCCAGGGAGACCTTGTCCGCCGACGGGTAGGCGAACCGGACGCCCTCGAACTCCACCGACACGGGCCCGTCCGGCACGGTGCGCGCGTCGGGCTTCTCGGTGATCAGCGGCTTCAGGTCGAGCACCTCGAACACCCGCTCGAAGCTCACCAGCGCGCTCATCACCTCGACCCGGGCGCTGGCCAGGGCCGTCAGCGGGGCGTACAACCTGGTCAGCAGCAGCGCCAGCGCCACCACCGAGCCCGGGTCCAGCTCACCGCGCAGCGCGTAGAACCCGCCCAGGCCGTAGACCAGGGCCAGCGCCAGCGCGGAGACCAGGGTCAGCGCGGTGAGGAACACCGTCTGCACCATCGCCGCGCGCACCCCGATGTCGCGCACCCGCCGCGCCCGCACCTCGAACTCGGCCGACTCGTGGGCCGGCCGCCCGAACAGCTTCACCAGCGTCGCGCCCGGCGCGGAGAACCGCTCGGTCATCTGGGTGCTCATGGTGGCGTTGTGGTTGGCCGCCTCGCGCTCCAGCCGCGCCAGGCGGGAGCCCATCCGCCGCGCGGGCACCACGAACACCGGCAGCAGCACCAGCGCGAGCAGCGTGATCTGCCACGACAGGCCGATCATGACCACCAGCGTCAGCACCAGCATCACCAGGTTGCCCGCCACGCCGGCGAGCGTGTCGCTGAACGCCCGCTGCGCCCCGATCACGTCGTTGTTGAGCCGGCTCACCAGCGCCCCGGTGCGGGTGCGGGTGAAGAACGCGACGGGCATCCGCTGCACGTGGTCGAAGACCGTGGTCCGCAGGTCCAGGATCAGGTCCTCGCCGATGCGCGCGGACAGCCACCTCGTCAGCAGGCCGAGCGCCGCCTCCACCACCGCGATGCCCGCGATCACGCCGGCCAGCCCGACGACCACCCCGGTGGCCGAACCGCTGACGATCGCGTCCACCACCCGGCCCGCGAGGACGGGCGTCACCACCGCCAGCACCGCCATGACCACGCTCAACACCAGGTACTGGGTCAGCCGCGTCCGGTGCGGCCGCGCGAAGGCCCGGATGCGGCGCAGCGTGGCGGCGGAGAACGGCCGGCGGTCGTCCTGCGCGTTCGTCACGTGGTACAGCGACATCCACGCGGTGGTTTCCATGTCCATGGGCCGAACGCTAGGACCTGGAGCCGACTGGAGGTCAAGGAATGGGGGTGGTCGCGCGGCGGGTTCGCCGAAGTCGGGAATGACCGGCGGTCCGGCGGCGTTGACGTTCAGGAGACTGGTCTGAGTACATGGGGAGGCACGACGTGGCGCTGGACCCGGAGGAGCTGTTCGAAGTCGACTCCGACGTCCCGGACCTGACCGGAGCGGTGCTGCTGCACCACTTCGACGGCTTCATGGACGCCGGTGCGGCCGGTTCGGTGCTGGTCGAGCACCTGTTGGAGACGCACGAGCACCGGGTGATCGCCCGGTTCGACGTCGACGACCTGATCGACTACCGGGCCCGCAGGCCGCCGATGACCTTCGTGACCGACCGGTGGGAGGACTACGCCGCGCCCGAGCTGGTGGTCCGCCTGCTGCACGACGCGGTCGGCACGCCGTTCCTGGTGATGCACGGCCCGGAGCCGGACCGCCGGTGGGAGGCCGTGGTCGCCGCGGTGCGGTCGCTGGTCGAGCGCTGGGGCGTGCGGCTGGCCATCAGCTTCCACGGCATCCCCATGGGGGTGCCGCACACCCGCAAGCTCTCGGTGATCTCGCACGCGACCAGGCCGCAGCTGGTGGTGGAGAAGTCGCCGTTCAACCGGGTGCAGGTGCCGGGCAACCTGTCGGCGCTGCTGGAGCTGCGCCTGGGCCAGGCCGGGCACGACGCGATGGGCTTCGCGGCCTACGTGCCGCACTACCTGTCCCAGAGCACCTACCCGACCGCCGCGCTGGGGCTGCTGGACTCGATCACCAAGTCGACCGGGCTGGCCCTGCCGATCGGCGCGCTCCACGAGGCCACCCGGCGCACCGACGCCGAGATCGCCCGCCAGGTCGCGGACTCGGACGAGGTCGCGCAGGTGGTCGAGGCCCTGGAGCGGCAGTACGACGCCTTCGCGGAGGCGTCGGAGAACCTGCTGGCGGCGGCGGGCGAGCCGCTGCCGAGCGCGGACGAGCTCGGGGACCAGTTCGAGCGGTTCCTGGCCGACCAGCAGCGCGACCACTAGCGGGACGAGGGCCGGCGGGAACACCGCCGGCCGGGGCAGTCCCCGCTGGGCAGTCCCCGCCGGGGCGCCCTCGCGGGGCGTGCCCGTCGAGGGCGTCAGAGGTCGAGCTCGGCCAGCAGGCGGTACGAGGTCAGCAGCGCCGCCCGGTCGTGGGTGCTGGTGGTGACCAGCACCTCGTCCGCGCCGGTGCGCTCCACCAGCGCCCCCAGGGCCTTGCCGACCTCGGTGGGGGTGCCGTGGACGTGGCCCTCCAGCGACTGCTCGAACAGGGCGCGCTCGCGGTCGGTCATCGGGGTCGCGAGGACCTCCTCCGGCGCGCTGAGCGGCGGGAACTCGCCCCTGGTCCGCGACCAGGTCATCGCCCACGCCTCCGGGACCAGCAGCCGCCACGCCTCGTCGGTGGTCGCCGCCACGGCCACGTTCGCGGAGATCACCACGTAGGGCTCCGACGCCCAGACCGAGGGGCGGAACCCGGCGCGGTAGGCGTCGATCGCCCCGGTCATCGCCCGTTCGCCCCGGAAAGAGCCGATCACCAGCGGCAGGCCGTGCTCGGCGGCCACCCCGGCGCCGGCGCCGGTGGCCAGCACGAAGGGCCGCACGCGCAGGCCGGGCGCCGGGTAGGCGCGCACCGGCCGGTCGTCGGTGAAGTGGCCGAGCAGCTCGGCGAGCCTCGGACCGAAGGCGTCGGCGTCGTCCCGGTCGTGGCCCAGCGCCGCGCGGACGGCCCCGGTGAAACCGACCGACCGGCCCAGGCCCATGTCGATCCGGCCCGGGAACAGGGACTCCAGCACGCCGAACTGCTCGGCGACCACGAGGGGCTGGTGGTTGGGCAGCATCACGCCGCCGGTGCCCGTGCGGATGGTCGTGGTGGCCGCCGCGACGGCCGCCGCCAGGACGGTGGGGGCGGAGCCCGCCACGCCGGGGACGCCGTGGTGCTCGGAGACCCAGAACCGGTGGTAGCCGAGGGCCTCGACCTGCCGGGCGAACCCGACGGTCTCGCGGAGGGCCTCGGCGTGGGTCTGCCCGGAGCGCGTGCGCGAGCGGTCCAGCACCGAGAGCTTCACGGTTGGTCCAACGCGGGCTGACGTGCGGGAATTCCCCGGGTGTCGACCGAAGGAGGTGGGCACGGGCCGCTGCCCGTGCCCACCTCGACCACGGCCGCCGCGGGCCGGCGAGGCCCGCGGCGGCGGTCGCGGCCCTTCCACGACCGACGGGGAGAGTCGTCGGTCGCGGGGGTCCAGGCCGCTCCGGCTCGGATCGGTCGCCGGCCCCGGCACGTGCTCCCGGGACCGGCTGCCCGCCGATCAGGCCGCGACGTTCCACTTCTGGTTGGCGGCCCCGGTGCACGTCCAGATGTGGAGCCGGGTGCCGTTGGCGGAGCTGTTGTTCTGCGCGTCCAGGCACTTGTTCGCCTGGATATTCACGATGTCGTTGGCCCCGCTGACGGCCCACCGCTGGGCCCCGCTGCCGTTGCAGTCCCACAGCTGCACCAGGGTGCCGTCGGCGGTGCCGCCGGAGGCCGCGTCCAGGCACTTGCCCAGGGCGCGGAGGGTCTCACCCTGGCGGGTCCACTGCTGCGCCGCGCTGCCGTTGCAGTCGTAGAGCTGCACCGCGGTGCCGTTGGCGGGGTTCGCGCCGGCCACGTCCACGCACTTGCCGCCGATGCCGGTGATCCGGTTGCCGCCCGCGGGCGGGTTGCCGTCGACGGTGGAGACGCGCACGTAGTCGATCACGAACTGCTGCGGGAACGTGGTGCTCGCGTCCGGGTAGCCCGGCCACTCACCGCCGACCGCGAGGTTGAGGATGATGAAGAACGGCTTGTTGAACACCCACTGCCGGCCGCCGAGGTCGGCGGGCGTGCGGCGCTGGAAGACGTTCCCGTCCACGGACCACGCGATGCCGCTGGGCGACCACTCGATGGCGAAGGTGTGGAAGCCGTCGGCGAAGTTGGGGCCGTTGTACGCCGCGCCGATGCCGCCCGCGCCGGAGTAGCCGGGGCCGTGGATGGTGCCGTAGACCGTGTCCAGGTCGTGGCCCAGGAACTCCATGATGTCGATCTCACCGCTGCCCGGCCACGGGTTGCCGGAGTTGATGTCCTGGCCGAGCATCCAGAACGCGGGCCAGATGCCCTTGCCGCGCGGCATCTTCATCCGCGCCTCCACCTTGCCGTAGGTGGTGGTGAACTTGCCGGCGGTGTTGATCCGGGCGGAGGTGTACTGGCAGCGGCCGTACCAGCAGTTCCAGTTGCCGGGGTTCTCCTTGCGAGCGGTGATGACCAGGTTGCCCTGGCCGTCCATCGAGGCGTTGCTCGCGGAGTTCGTGTACCACTGGTGCTCGCGGTTGTTGCCGTTGTTGTTGCCCGTCTCCGTGTTCCACCTGGAGCCGTCGACCCGCGTGCCCGCGGCGCCGTTGAACTCGTCGGCCCAGGTGACGGCCATGGTGCCCACACCGGGGTCGGCGGCGGGTGCGGCGACCACGCCCTGCTGCGCGACGGGCACCGCGAGGGCGCTCAGGGCGAGCGCGACCGCACTCACCACCACTCGTGTCCTCATCGACACTCCCTTCAACTCTGGCGGCGGCCAGGGCAGAACTTACTGCATGGCCTTTAATCAAGTCACGATGAAAGTAGGGGGCTCTACTCTTCGACCCAGGCCGGGACACCCACCGGCACGACGAGGAGGTCAACACCCGATGGCCATGCTGCGCAGCTACGTGTCCGGACGCTGGCACACCCCAGACGGCGAGGGCGCGCCCCTGCACGACGCGGTGACCGGCGAGGAGATCGCCCGGATCTCGTCGCGGGGGATCGACATGGCGGCGGCCCTGGACCACGGCAGGCGCGTCGGCGGCCCGGCCCTGCGCGAGCTGACGTTCCACCAGCGCGCCGCCCTGCTCAAGGCCCTGGCCTCGCACCTGCGCGAGCACCGCGACGAGCTGTACGCGCTGTCCGCCCGCTCGGGCGCGACCAGGACGGACTCGCTGATCGACGTGGACGGCGGCATCGGCGTGCTGTTCGGCTACGCCAGCAAGGCCAAGCGCGAGCTGCCCAACGACCGGGTCCACGTGGACGGCCCGGTCGAGCCGCTGAGCCGGGGCGGCACCTTCGTCGGCAGGCACATCGCCACCCCGCTGCGGGGCGTGGCCGTGCAGATCAACGCCTTCAACTTCCCGATGTGGGGCCCGCTGGAGAAGTTCGCGCCGGCCTTCATCGCCGGGGTCCCCTCGCTGGTCAAGCCCGCCTCGCAGACCGCGTACATCACGGAGAGGGTCGTCGGGCTCATGCTCGGCTCCGGCCTGCTGCCCGAGGGCTCGCTCCAGCTCGTCTCGGGCGGCGCGGGCGACCTGCTCGACCACCTCACCGAGCAGGACCTGGTCGGCTTCACCGGGTCCGCGTCGACGGCCCGGCTGCTGCGCACCCACCCGACCGTGATCCGCAACAGCGTGCGGTTCAACGCCGAGGCCGACTCGCTGAACTGCTCGATCCTCGGCCCCGACGCGGTCGCGGGCACGCCCGAGTTCGACCTGTTCGTCAAGCAGCTGGTCGCCGAGATGACGGCCAAGGCCGGCCAGAAGTGCACCGCGATCCGGCGCGCCCTGGTCCCCGCCGGGCTGCTGGACGCGGTGGCGGAGGCGGCCAGCGCGCGGCTGGCGAAGGTGGTGATCGGCAACCCCGCGAACGAGACCGTGCGGATGGGCGCGCTGGCCGGGCTGGAGCAGCGCGAGGAGGTGCGGCGGTCGCTGAAGGCGCTGCTGGCGGCCGGCGAAATCGTGCACGGCTCGCTCGACCGCGTGGACGTGGTGGACGCCGACGCCGAGCGCGGCGCGTTCCTGTCCCCGGTGCTGCTCAAGGCGGACCCCGACCACGCCGAACCGCACGAGGTCGAGGCGTTCGGGCCGGTGTCGACGCTGCTGCCCTACCGGGACGCGGCGCACGCCGTCGAGCTGGCCGCGCGGGGCGCGGGCAGCCTGGTCGGCTCGGTCGTCACCCACGACCTGGACTTCGCGCGCGAGGTGGTCCTCGGGGTGGCCCCGTGGCACGGCCGCCTGCTGGTGCTCGACCGCGACGACGCGAAGGAGTCCACGGGGCACGGCTCGCCGCTGCCGGCGCTCGTCCACGGCGGTCCGGGGCGCGCGGGCGGCGGCGAGGAGATGGGCGGGATGCGCGGCGTGCTGCACCACATGCAGCGCACCGCCGTGCAGGCCAGCCCCCGGGTGCTCGGCGCGGTCACCAACCAGTGGGTCACCGGCGCCCCGCGCAGGGAGTCGGACGTGCACCCGTTCCGCAAGTCGCTGCGGGAGCTGCGGATCGGTGACTCCGTGGTCGCCGGGCCGCGCGTGGTGACGATGGCGGACGTCGAGCACTTCGCCGAGTTCACCGGCGACACCTTCTACGCCCACCTGGACCAGGAGGCCGCGGCGGCGAACCCGTTCTTCGGCGGCCGGGTCGCGCACGGCTACCTGGTCGTGTCGTTCGCGGCGGGGCTGTTCGTCTCGCCCGAGCCGGGGCCGGTGCTGGCCAACTACGGCCTGGAGAACCTGCGGTTCGTCACGCCGACGTTCCCGGGCGACGAGCTGACCGTGACGCTGACCGCCAAGCAGATCACGCCGCGCGAGGACCAGGACTACGGCGAGGTCCGGTGGGACGCCGACGTGGTCAACCAGAAGGGCGAGTCGGTGGCGAAGTACGACGTGCTCACGCTGGTCACCAAGGAGTAGGGAGCGGGCCCCGGCCGGGTGGCCGGGGCCCGTTCCGCGCGGGTGGGGACAACGGGCCGGGAACAACGGGGCGGCCCCGCGGTGTTGCGCCAGGTGAAGATCGTTTCCGACGAACGAGGAGCACCACAGTTGGCCGGCACCACCACGATCGGCGGCGACCTGACGGTCAACCGCCTGGGCTTCGGCGCCATGCGGTTGACCGGGCAGGGCATCTGGGGCCACCCGGCGGACCGCGACAACGCGGTCGCCGTGCTGCGCCGCGCGGTCGAGCTCGGCACCACCTTCATCGACACCGCGGACTCCTACGGCCCGCACGTCAACGAGGAGTTGATCAAACGGGCGCTGCACCCGTACGCGGACGACCTGGTCATCGCCACCAAGGGCGGCCTGCTGCGGACCGGCCCGGACCAGTGGGTCCCGCTGGGCAGGCCCGCCTACCTGCGGCAGGCGGTGGAGACCAGCCTGGTGCGCCTGGGCGTCGAGCGCATCGACCTCTACCAGCTGCACCGCGTCGACCCCGAGGTGCCGCTGGAGGACCAGGTCGGCGTGCTGGGCGAGCTGCGGGACGAGGGCAAGATCCGGCACATCGGCCTGTCCGAGGTCGGCGTCGACCAGGTCCGCGCCGCGCGGGCCGTCGTGCCGGTCGTCAGCGTGCAGAACCTCTACAACCTGGCCAACCGCGGCCACGAGGACGTGCTGGAGCACTGCGAGGCGAACGGCATCGCGTTCATCCCGTGGTTCCCGGTGGCGACCGGCGACCTCGCCCGCCCCGGCGGCGTGCTGGACGCGGCGGCCGCGGAGTACGGGGCCACGCCCGCCCAGCTCGCGCTGGCGTGGCTGCTGCGACGGTCGCCGGTCGTGCTGCCGATCCCCGGCACCTCGTCCCTCGCGCACCTGGAGGAGAACACCGCGGCGGCGGGCGTCGAGCTGGCGCCGGAGGCGTTCGAGAAGCTGTCCGCCCTGGCCTGAACCGCTAGGCGGGGCGGGGCAGCCGCCGCGCGACCTTGCGCCGCAGCTTGTCCGGCAGGTCGTCGCCCGCCGCCAGCAGGCCGGGCAGCAGCTCGGGCTCGGACAGCACCGCGCGGAACGCGTGGGCGATCGTGACGTCGTGGTCGGGCCGGTGCTCGACCACGACCTCGTCCCCCGCCGTGACCGTGCCGGGCTCCAGCACCCGCAGGTACGCCCCGGGCAGCGCGCGCTGGGTGAAGGTCTTCACCCAGCCGCGCCGCTCCATCACCCGGGCGAACGTCCGGCACGGCACGCGCGGGTAGGTCACCTGGAGCAGCGTCCCGCCCACCCGCCAGCGCTCGCCCAGCCGCGCGCCGGACACGTCCAGGCCCACCGTGGTCAGGTTCTCCCCGAACAGCCCCGGCGGCACCTCGTGGCCCAGCTCCTCCGCCCAGGCGTCCAGGTCCTCCCGCGCGTAGGCGTACACCGCCTGGTCGTCGCCGCCGTGGTGGCGCAGGTCCGAGATGTGGTCCCCGACCAGGCCGCTGCCGCCCACGCCCCGGGGACCGGGCGCGCGGACCTCGACGGGGGTGGGGACGGGGCGCTTGCCGATGCCGGTGTGACCGGTGTCCGAGTCCTCGAACGCGACGCGGGAACCGAGGTTGACGGAGAGCACGTGAGGCATGGCGCCGACGGTAGTGCAGGCACTTCGCGGGTTCGCGCCCACGACCCGGGGCGCGTGGGGGAGGATGGCGGGACCACACCGCTCCCGGGGAGGACCATGCGCAGGGCAGCAGTCGCGTTCGTGCTGGCCGCGGTGCTGTCGGGCTGCGCGGAGCGGACCGGCCTGCCGGAACCGACGCTGGGCCCGGTCCTGGACGACAGCGCCGCGCTGGTCGCCCTGGTCGGGGCACGCGCCGACGAGCAGCGCTCGGTCCGGTTCGACGCGGAGACCACCATGTCCGGGCTCGACGTGGGGCTGAACGGCGACCTGGTGCGCGCCCGCGAGGGCAGGCTGGTGTCGCTGACCGACTCCGCGACCGACGTGGTCGTGCTGGCCGACGCGGGGTGGTCGCGCGGCCCCGGCGGCGCCTGGACCCGGCATGAGCTGGCCGACCGGGCGCCGGTGCGGGCGGACACCACGGTGGCCGGCCTGCCGGACGAGGTCGACCCGGCCGCGGTGGTGCGGTCGCTGGCGGGCAGCCTGGTCGTGTCGCGGGACGACGTGGACCTGGACGGCGTGCCGACGCACCGCTACACCATGCTCGTCGACCTGCGGCGGCAGGCGGACCGGACGACCGGCACCACCCGCCGCGCGCAGCTCATGGCGGCCTACGAGTCGGGCTTCACCGCGACGGCGACGGTGTGGGTGGGGCCCGGCGACCTGCCGGTGAGGGTGGAGCAGGTGATGAAGACGCTGGACGAGAACGTCTTCCAGCGCACCCTGCACCGGTTCACCGACTGGAACGCCGACCTCCGGGTGACCGCGCCCGCCCGGTAGCGCCCCGGCGGAGTTGCCCGATCGGAGTTGCCCCGGCGGAGTTGCCCCGGCGGAGTTGCCTCAGCGGAACCGCTTGGCCCGCTCGACGTCCGCGGTCAGCGCCGGCGCGCCGTCCACCCCGCCGCCGACGACCCCGCCCGCCGCGATCCGGTCCAGCGTCGCCAGCCCGGCCTCGGTCACCCGGCCGAACACCGCGTAGTCGGGCCGCAGCACCGAGTCCGACGTGACCAGGAAGAACTGGCTCCCGTTCGTGTCCGGCCCCGCGTTCGCCATGGCCAGCGTGCCGCGCGGGTAGGTCCGCCGCAGGCCGGTCGGGTCGTTCGGCGCCGGCGGCAGCGTGGTGGGCAGCTCGTCCCGGTACCGGTAGCCGGGACCGCCCTCGCCCGTGCCCGACGGGTCGCCGCACTGGAGCACCTTCAGCGTCGGGTACGCCGTCAACCGGTGGCACGTGGTCGCGTCGTAGAAGCCCCTGCGCACCAGGTGCAGGAAGCTCTGCACCGTGCAGGGCGCCTGCGCCCGGTCCAGCACCACCGGCACCGGACCCCGGTTCGTCTTCAGCAGCACCCCGGGGTGGCCGCGGTCCGGCGTGCGCCGCGGGTCGGGCGGCAGGGGGACCGGCCGGGCGGCGGGCTCGTCCGGCGTCCTCGTGTAGCCGCACGGCCCGTGCGTCGTGTCCGGCGGCGTCGGGGGCGACGCCTGCGCCGTCCCGCCACCGAGGACCGCGGTCAACGCCACCACCAGCAGGATTCTCACCACACCAGGTCTAGCGGACCCCGTCGGGACCTCACCAGGGCCGGACGGCGGGTCCCAGCGCCGCCGCGAACGCGCTGAGCTCCTCCCGGTCGGACCGGCCGGTCTTGGTGATCAGGCTCGCCACGTGCTTCTCCACCGTGCGCGGCGAGATGTGCAGCCTGGTCGCGATCGCCTTGTTCCCCAGCCGCCCCGCCAGCAGCCGGAACACCTCGAACTCGCGCACCGTCACGCCCCGCTCCCGCAGCTCCCCCGGCACCTGGTCCGACCCGGTCCGCCGCTGCGGCACGGTGGCCCCGGCCTGCCGCAGCAGCGCGCGGCACGCGCCGGCCACCGCCGCGTGCCCGGCCTGGTGGAAGAACTCCTCGGTCGGCCGCAGCCACGCCACCGGCTCGCCCCAGCCGTCCGCCACCGCCGCCTCCGCCACCAGCCGCAGGCCCAGGTGCCGGGCCAGCGGGTAGATCGACGCCGCGTCCCGGGCCGCCCGCACCGCCTGCGCGGCCTCGGCCTCCCGCCCCGCGCGACCCGCCAGCACCGCCAGCGCGAGCTGCCCGAACACCCGGTTCCAGCGCATCCCGGCCGCCGCGGGCCGCGTCGCCGCGCGGTAGGCGTCCTGGTCGAGCCGCCCGGACAGCGCGTCGAGCAGCAGCTGGAGCCCGTGCCGCCCGGACAGGTGGTAGACGGTCGGCGTCTCCTCCTCGTGGGCCAGCGCCCGCGCCAGGTCCCGCTCGGCCGCCGCCCGGTCCTCCTCCAGCAGCGCGCAGAACGCCCGCGCCAGGCCGTAGCACAGCGGCCGCTCCTGCGAGCCGACCCCGCCGACCTCGTCGAACGCCTCGATCGCGGCGTCCATCTCGGCCCGCCTGCCCTGGTGCGCCGCCGCGGTGGCCTGCGCCATCAGCCCGTACAGGGTCAGGTGCTTGAGCTGCAACCGCCGGGTGTCCGCGACGGTCCGCGCCAGCTCCTCCGCCGCGCCGTCGTACTCCCCGCGCAGCACGGCGTCCAACCCGAGGATGCAGTCCGCGTTGTAGGCCAGGCTGATCGCGCCGACCCGCAGCGCCTCCTCGTGCACCTCGACCAGCCCCGTCGCCGACCCGTCGGCCAGCCACTCCAGGCCCGCCTGCCGCAGCAGCGCCCACACCCGCTGGATGATCAGCCCGTGCTCCTCGGCCAGCTCGCGCGCCCGGCTGAAGCACTCGGTGGCCAGGCCCAGGTCGCGGTCGCGCGCCAGCACGCCCAGCAGCTGCCACGTCTCGCAGCCCACCTCGGGCAGCGGCACGCGCTTGGCCGCGTCGGCCGCGCGCCGGGCCAGGAACTCGGCCGTCGCGATCCGGTCCGGCACCTTCAGGTGCAGCGTCATCAGGGCCGCCACCGCGTCGAGCCGCGCCAGGTGCTCGTCGTCGGGCTCCGGGCCGAGCAGCGCGCGCGCCGTGTCCACGTGCACCGCGCTCTCGGTCCACCGGCCCGCGGTGTTGGCCACCTGGGCGAGCTTGGTGTGCAGCTCGGCCCGGCGCACCCGCGGCAGGCCCGCCGCGCTCAGCTCGGCCAGCGTGTCCACCAGCGCGAACGCCCGCTCGAACCGGCCCGCCTCGCCCAGCGCGGGCAGCAGCGAGTCCAGCACGTCGGCCCGGATCTCCACGTCCACCTGGCTGGCCAGCAGCCGGTGCGCGTGGTCGAGCAACCGCACCGCCGACCCGGCCGCGCCGTCGTCCAGCGCCCGCCGGCCCGCCTCGGCCAGCAGCACGCCCGCCTCCGCGTGCTGCCCCGCGTCCAACCGCAGCGACGCCACCAGCGCGCACCACTCGCCGGGCAGGCCGGGGTGCAGCTCCTGCACGGCGTCGGCGGTGCGGCGGCTCAGCTCGGCCCGGTGCGGCGGCGGCAGCTGGGCCAGCAGCGCCTCGGCGGTCAGCGGGTGCCGGAACGCGTACCAGTCGGGCACCGGCTCGTCCGGCGTCACCAGCTGCGCGGCGACGCCCGCGTGCAGGTGGGCCAGCATCCCCCGGTCGTCCATGCCGGTCACCCGGCGCAGCACCGACAGCGGGAACCGGTGGCCCAGCACCGCGGCCGTCGACAGCAGCTCGCGCCCCTGCGGGCCGAGCCGGTCGGTGCGGTGCGCGATCGCCCGCACCAGCGCGGTCGGCACGTCGATGCGCAGCTCGCCCAGCACCTGCCACCCGGCCGGGCCGCGCACCAGCTGACCGCTGTTGACCAGGCCGTGGAGGATCTCCTCGACGATGAACGGGTTGCCCGCGCTGTCCGCCCACAGCCGGTCCACGACCTCGCCGGGCACCTCGTCGTCGGCGACCTCCAGGCACAGCGCGGCCAGTCGGCGCACCCGCGGCTCGTCCAACCGGCGCAGCTCCAGCAGCGCGCCCGCCTCCCGCTGCGCGGCCAGGCGCACCACGTCCAGCGTCGGTCCGGGGTCCGCGCGGGCGGTCACCAGCAGCGCGGCGGGCACCTCGTCGAGGTTGTCGGCCAGGTAGTCGACGACCGCCAGCGTCTCCGCGTCCGCGTCGTGCAGGTCCTCCAGCACCACCAGGCACGGCCGGTCCCGGCCGACCAGGGCCAGCAGCCGCAGCACCGCCTCGGCGAGCACCACCACGGAGTGCCCCTGCCGCGGCTGCTCCTCGACGCCCCACTCCGGCACCAGCCGGCCCAGCACCGCCTGGTACGGGCCGAGTTCGCGCAGGTCGGGGCCGTCACCGGCGCGCAGCAGCGACATCAGCGCCTCGGCCAGCGGCCGGAACGGCACGATCGGGCCGATCGTGCTGCCGCGGCCCCGCAGCACCCGCATCCCGCGGTCGAACGCGGCGCCGGCGGCGAAGCGCGCCAGCCGGGTCTTGCCGATGCCCGGCTCCCCGACGAGGAACACGGTGCGGCCACGGCGGTCGACGGCGTCGGACAGTACCCGTTCGAGTACCCGGAGTTCTTCGTCGCGGCCGACCACGACCGGCGCGCGGGTGTGCATGGGGCGAACCTTAGCCAAGCCGAACTACCGCACGCCAAACTGCCCGCACCCCCAGTGTGGGCGGGCAGTTCGGCGGTCCGGCGGGACGGGCTACCCGTTGATGACGGGTGCGCTCACGGTCCCGCTGGCGGCGCTCGCGGTGACCACCGCGTAGGCGCCGACGGCGAGGGCCATGCCGGCCAGGGCCCGGGCGCGGCCACCGACCCGGCTCTTGCGGGACAGCGCCATGTCCCCGGCGGGGTGGTCGCCGTCCTGGGCCTCGTCCCAGGTGGTGACCGCGTCGTGGCCGGCGTTGCTCATCGGGTGTTCTCCTCGTGTGGGTCGGGGTGGTGCGGGGTGTCGAGCAGGAGCACGGAAGGCACCTGCCCGGGGAATCCGAGGCGGAGCAGGCCGTACCCGATGCCCGAGAGGCCGGTGAGCAGCCCGGCCGACGACACGCCGCCCGGGGTGCCGCAGCGGGCCCCGTACTGGTCCAGGGCGCCGAGGACCAGGCCGGCGCGCCGGGTCTGCATGGCCGAGGCCAGGGCGTGCCCGCGTTCGGCGAGCACGGTCAGCGCCTCGACCACGCCCAGTTCGCCGTGGCACAGGCTCAGGTCTCGCAAGGGGTCGTGCACCGCCAGGGCGTTCAGGCACCGGTCGAGGTGCAGGGTGTGGGTGTCGACCGGCTGGTCGGGGTGCGCGGCGTGCGCCAGCACGGCACCGGCCAGGCCGGAGCACCAGCTGTGGTCGGCCTCCGCCACGTCGAGCAGCCGCTGCTTGAGCGCCTGGTCGGCACGCAGGTTCGCCCGCCCGGCCACACCGTACCGCTGCTCGCGGCTGACCCGCGCGTAGCGCAGCAGCGCCCAGCCGACGCCCGCCCGGCCGCGGGCGAAGCCGTCGCCGCCCGGCGTGGCGGTGAGCAGCCGGTCGGCGTAGGCGCGGGCCAGCGCGTCGGCCGCGGCCAGGCCGCTCTCGGCCCGCACCGCCATCATCGCGCCCAGGCCGCCGGCCCAGCCCTCGACCAGGTTGGCGGGGTCCTCGCCGCCGGCCTCGACCCCCGCCGTCACCTCCAGCGCGGTGCGCAGCCAGCCGGTGATCTCCGCGTCGTCCAGCAGGTTCGCCAGCCGGGCCAGGGCGTAGCAGATGCCGCCCAGGCCGTGGAACGCGCCGCTGCCCACGGTGACCGCCAGCTCGTCGTCCCGGGCGAACGCGTCGAGCAGGGCCGGGACCGGGGTGAGCGCCTCGCGGGCGAACTCCAGGTAGCGGTCGGCGCCGGTGAGCCGGCCCAGCTGCGCCAGGAACAGCGCGACGCCGGTGTAGCCGTTGGACAGGCCCGCGCCCATGGCCGACACCGCCCAGTGCCGGTCGTCGACCAGCTCCAGGCCGACCCAGTTCACCCGGCCGGGTGCCGTGGCGGCGTGCGCCAGCACCTCGTCGGCGACCCCGCACGCGGCCACGAGCAGCCGCTGCGGGTCCGGCACGCCCGCCTCCAGCGGGGCCGGCAGCACCTGCCCGGTGCGGTGCTCCACGGGGCGCGGCCGGCCCGCCAGCGCGGCGGTGATCAGCCACTGCTGGTGGTGCTTGTCGACCTCGTCCAGCGCCGAGACCTTGGCCACCACCGCGTCCAGGCCGGACACCGGCAGCAGGTCGGGCAGCCGCTCGCCCCGCGCGCTCCACGCGTCCCGGCTGTCCGGCCGGGTGGTGAACAGCGGCACGTCGCCCGCCCACAGGTCGGTCACCTCGTGCGGCACGAGCGCCCGCAGCACGTCCGAGTCGGCGGAGTCGTCCCACAGCAGCCGCAGCACGTCCTCCCGGTCGTCCGCGCCGCGCAGCGCGTCCGGGTGGGTCGACTCGTCCAGCAGCGTCGCGTACAGGTTGGTCATCCTGGGCACGAACCGCACCGGCAGGTCCGCGAAGCGGCCCAGCGTGCCCAGCAGCTCGTCGCGGTGGTCGCAGAGCGCGTCGTAGCCGATCCGGAACCCGGCCAGCAGCGCGCCCAGGTAGTCGGCGGGCTCGGCCTCCACGCCGTCGAGCACGGGCCGGTTGTGCGCGGGCGCCAGGGGGGTGGGCCTGCGCACCAGCCGCATCCGGTCGGTGCCGGCGTGCAGCCAGGCCACGCCGTCGACGGGGAAGCCGCGGTCGCCGCCGACGCCGCCCACGTCCAGCGCGCCGTGCTCGCCCAGCAGCACCAGCGGCAGCACGGCGGTGCGGTGCACGGACCGGGCCAGCGACCGCACCGCCGGGTCCGCCGGCACGCCGGTCTCGGGGTGGAACAGCGTCTCCACGTCCACCAGCACCGGCTGGTCACCGGCCGCGATCAGGTTCTCGTAGTGCATGTCGGTGCTGTCGACGACGTAGAGCAGGGCGGTCAGCGCGCCCAGCCGGTGGTAGAACCGGCCCACCTCGGCGACGTCCGCGCACGGCGCGTGCTCGACGAACTCCAGCCACCCGTGCCCGGACCGCGTCACCACGCGCGGCAGCCGCAGCCCCACCCGGGCGTGCCCGTCGAACCACGCCAGCAGGTCGACGAACTCCCGGTGCAGCGCCACCGACCGGGGCTTGTAGACGACGCGGCGCCCGTCGGCGAAGGTCAGCACGGCCACCGACCGGCCCCGCGCGTGCGGGTCGCCCCGCCCGATCTCCACGTGCGCGACCGCACCCGGGTCGCGGCCGTCCAGCAGCGCGCGGACGATCTCGTGGCGGTCCTCGGTGAAGCGGTCCAGCAGCTCGGTGTGCGCCTCGACCGCGTGCAGGCAGGCTTGCCCGAGCAGCCGCGCGAGCACCGGGTACTTGGCGAACAGGGCGGTCAGGTCCACCTGGCCGACGAAGGCGGCGAACCGGGCCTGCGGCGTGTCGCCGGAGAGCCGGCCGGCGACCCGCTCCAGGTTCAGCTCCAGCACCAGGGTCCGGGCGGCGATCCGGGCGAGCCGCCCGCCCAGCGACCGGGCGAAGTCGGCGCCCAGCCGCCGGTCGCGGGCCACCGCGGCGCGCACCAGCGGGCGCAGGGCGAACGCGAACGCCTCGTCCCAGCTCCCGCCGGGGAAGTCTGCACGGGCCGCGGTCGCGGAGGCGCGTTCCACGAACGCGGCCCATGAGGGCCGCCCACGAGGGGCGACCGGTTCGTGGGGGTTCTCGCGGACGCCGCTCTGCCACCAGGCGGTGGGGGGCCGGTCTACGGCGGACGAGAACACGCTGCTCAAGGTGGCACGCGCCGAACCGGCCGCACATGGGGGCACCGCCCCCAGATTTGCGGTCACCCCGCGATCAGACCGCACATGTGCGGTTAGGCGCAGTTCTCCGCGTGCCCGGCGGCGTCCCGGTAGTCGTCGGGGAGCGAGACGACACCCATCTTCTCGACCGCGTCGTTCATCACCGCGACGGCCTCGGTCATGTCCTGGATGGCGGAGGAGTACACCTCGACGGTCAGCTCGGGCGCCCCGTCCACGGTCGACTTGGCCTTGGCGAACTCGTCACGCGCCCGCCCCAGCGGCTCGCGGATGACCTCGACCGCCGTGTCGGCGGCGGGCTCGGGCGCGGGCGTCAGCTCGTCGAGGTCGTGCAGGACGACGTTCAACACGTCCACCACCCGCCCCAGCGACTCGCTGACGGCCTTCTTGGCCTGCGTCGGGTCCCCGGTGGGCGGGTCGAACTGGACACCGCCCGAAGCGATCATGTAGTCGGCCACCGCGCAGAAGTTGTTCACCCAGCGCACGACCCCCGTGTCCGGCGCGGCGGGGAGCTCGCCCGGCACCGCCCGGCCCGCCACCGGCGTGCCGCAGCCCGCCACCCCGAGCACCGCCAAGGCCACCACCCACCGCTTCACAGTGGAGTTGTACCCCAGCGGGCCCCGGTGGGGCGGCAAAACCGCCGGTCTCGCAAACGCGCGCAAACCACCGCAAGCCAAGCGTAAATCCTGCCCTATAGTTGCTACATGACGCAACGTCGGTTGGCAGAAGTGGCCGCGAAAGTAGGAGTGAGCGAGGCGACGGTCAGCCGCGTGCTCAACGGCAAGCCCGGCGTCTCCGACGCCACCAGGTCGGCCGTGCTCACCGCGCTGGACGTGCTGGGGTACGAGCGGCCCACGCAGCTGCGCGGCGAACGGGCCCGCCTGGTCGGCCTGGTCCTGCCGGAGCTCCAGAACCCGATCTTCCCCGCCTTCGCCGACGTGGTCGGCAACGCCCTGGCCCAGCGCGGCTTCACCCCGGTCCTGTGCACCAGGACCGCCGGCGGCGTCTCCGAGGCGGACTACCTCGAACTGCTCCTGGAACAGCACGTCTCCGGCGTCGTCTTCGCCGGCGGCCAGTACGCCCAGGCGGACGCCTCCCACGACCACTACCGCCAGATGACCCGCCGCAAGCTCCCGGCCGTGCTCATGAACGCCGCCATAGACGACCTCGGTTTCCCCAGGGTCTCCTGCGACGACGCGGTAGCCGTGGAACAGGCGTTCGGCCACCTCCTGGCCCTGGGCCACACCCGCATCGGCGCCGTCCTGGGCCCCACCGACCACGTCCCGTCCCGCCGCAAGCTGACCGCCCTCACCACCTGCGCCGAGAACGCCAACGCGGAACTCTTCGAAGAACACGCCATGTTCTCCCTGGAAGGAGGCCAGGCAGCCGCGACCCGCCTCCTGAACAAGGGCGTCACCGCCATCGTCTGCGCCTCCGACCCCCTGGCCCTGGGCGCGGTCCGAGCAGTCCGCCGCCAGGGCCTGAAAGTCCCGAACGACATCTCGATCGTCGGCTACGACGACTCAGCCTTCATGACCTGCACCGAACCCCCGCTGACCACCGTCCGCCAACCCATCGAAGCCATGGGCCGCGCAGCCGTGGAACTCCTGGCGAACCAGATCGCCGGCACAGCGGTCCCCGACGAAGAACTCCTCTTCGAACCAGAACTGGTGGTCCGCTCCTCCACCGCCCCGGCCCCCCGCTGACAGCACCACCCCAGGCACTCAGCGCCCAGCTCCCGCCGCCCCCGCAGCACCCACCCACCCCCAGCACCCCCAGCACCTCCCACAGCACCTCATCGGACCCGCCACCAGCAACGGGTCCCGATTTGACATGGGTTCGAGTGCCATGGGCTGGTCGGAGCCTGCAGGCTCGGCGGGACGCTTTCCCCCGCCGTGCCTGCCGGCTGCGGCCTGCCTCCGGTACTCGTAAGGGCCCCATGTCAAATCGAGACCCTTCGCAACCAGGCACCCAGGGCTCCCCAATCCCAGCCCTCCCGCACCCGAGCGCAGAACTCACCCCTCCCGAACGTTCGACACGACGGTCCTGAACGTTCGACTCACCCGCCCCGAACGTTCGACTCACCCGCCCCGAACGTTCGACACGACAGTCCCGAACGTTCGACTCGCGCACCCCAACGCGCACCCCGAACGCCGAACCACCCCACGTCAAACGTGAACCCCACCGGCCCCAACCGTGAAACTCGGCCGTCCTGAACGTACGACTCACCGGTCCTGAACGTACGACTCGCCCAACGCGAACGTACGACTCACCGGTCCTGAACGTACGACACGACCGGCCCAAACGTACGACTCGCGGAACCGGGAGGTACCGGGACGATGCGCGCACCTCCATGGGAGCGCTCTCGCTTGAGCGGGGCTGTCAACCCGAGCCAGCAGGCTTACGAACCTGTGTCGTGAAGTTGCGGAATGAAGTAGACATCTTGCGGATATGTGTCAGGTAGACCTACCGTGTGCGCCACACCACACCCGAGGAGGGTCCGCCGACATGAACTCACCCAACCTCCGCAGAGCGGCGGGGTTGCTGCTGGCAGGCAGCCTGAGCCTCACCGCAGCCACGGCCTGTTCCCAGGGCGACGACCAGGGAGCCTCCAACGGCAAGGTCACGCTCGTCGTCAACGGCCAGCCGCCGCAGACCCAGGCGTTCGACCGCAAGGTCTTCGACGAGGACGTCGCGGAGTTCGAAGCGGCCAACCCCGACATCGACATCGAGCCGCGCGAGGGGTTCATGGACCCCCAGACGTTCTCCGCGAAGCTGGCGGGTGGCCAGCTCGAAGACGTCTACTACGCCTACTTCACCGACCCGGCGAACCTCATCGCCCGCCGCCAGGCGGCCGACATCACCGAGTACGTCGAGGACGTGCCGAACTACGGCGCGATCCGCCAGGAGCTCCGCGACGTGTTCAGCGCGGACGGCAAGGTCTACGGCGTCCCCACCGCCAACTACTCCATGGGCCTGGTCTACAGCCGCAAGCTGTTCACCCAGGCCGGCCTGGACCCCGACCAGCCGCCGAAGACCTGGGACGACGTCCGGCAGGCCGCCAAGAAGATCGCGGACATGCCCGGCAACGAGGTCGGCTTCGCCGAGTACAGCCGCGACAACCAGGGCGGCTGGCACTTCACCGCCTGGATGTACTCCGTGGGCGGCCGCATCGCCCGCCAGGACGGCGACAAGTGGGTCGCGGACTTCAACAACGCCCAGGGGAAGGAAGTCCTGAACCACCTCAGGGACATGCGCTGGACCGACAACAGCATGGGTGAGAAGCAGCTGCTGGTCATCGAGGACGTCCAGCAGATGATGGGCGCCGGCCAGCTCGGCATGTACATCGCCGCGCCGGACAACGTCCCCACCCTGGTCAACCAGTTCGACGGCGACTACGCCGACTACGGCCTGACCTCCATCCCCGAGGGCGAGGGCACGCTCATCGGCGGCGAGGGCTACATGGTCAACCCCAAGGCGTCGCCGGAGAAGATCCGCGCCGGCCTCGAGTGGGTGGCCTGGAAGTACCTCAACCCGGACCGCATCGAGAAGAACCTCCAGCGCTACAAGGACCAGGGCCAGCCCATCGGCCTGCCGGTCCCGCCGGCCGCCGACATCTGGACCGGCGACATCGCCGCCAAGCAGGACCAGCTCAAGAAGAGCATGGCCACCGTCCCGGTCGAGAACTTCCAGTCCTACGTGGACGTCAAGCCCGAGGGCCTCATCGAGCCGCCGAACGCCCAGCAGGTCTACGCGGTGCTCGACAACGTCATGCAGGCCGTGCTCACCAAGTCCGACGCGGACGTCGACCAGCTGCTGGCGGACGCCGAGGCCAAGGTGAACAACGTCCTCTCGCAGGTCAAGTGATGCGCCGCCGCGTCGCGGAGAACCTGACCGCGTACGGGTTCCTGGCCGCCGCCCTGGTCTGCTTCGCGGTGTTCTCCTGGTACCCGATCGCGCGCGGGGCCGTGCTGGGCTTCCAGCAGGTCGACTTCGTCAACGACCCCGTCTGGGTCGGCTGGGAGAACTTCGAACGCCTCTTCGCCGACCCCCTGTTCGCCACGGCGTGGCGCAACACCCTGCTGTTCACCGCGCTGGCGCTGGTCTTCGGCTTCGTCGTGCCGTTCCTGCTCGCGGTGGTGCTCAACGAGCTCCGGCACTTCAAGGCGTACTTCCGGCTGGTCGTGTACCTGCCGGTGATGCTGCCGCCCGTGGTCGCCGCGCTGATCTGGAAGTGGATGTACGACCCCGGTCCGGGCCTGCTCAACACCGCGTTGCGCGGGCTCGGGCTGGAGGGCCTGTCGTGGCTGGACAGCTCCGACACCTCGATGCTGTCCCTGGTGATCGTGGCGACCTGGGCGAACCTGGGCACCGCCACGCTCGTCTACCTGGCCGCCCTCCAGAGCATCCCGGGCGACCTGTACGAGGCGGCCGAGCTGGACGGCGCGGGCGTGCTGCGCAGGCTGTGGCACGTCACCGTCCCGCAGACCCGCTTCGTGCTGCTGGTGCTGCTCCTGCTCCAGGTCGTCGCGACCATGCAGGTGTTCACCGAGCCCTACGTGATGACCAGCGGCGGCCCCGACGACTCCACCGTCACCGTCCTGCTCCTGCTCTACCGCTACGCCTTCTACTACAACGACTTCGGCACCGCGAGTGCCCTGAGCCTGTTGCTGCTGCTGGTGCTCGGCGCGTTCACCGCGCTGTACCTGCGGGTGACGCGGAAGGCGGACGCGTGAGGACGCTCATCGCGCCGGGGCGGTCGCGCACCGGCTACACCATCGCGCTCGTCGTCACCGCGGTCGTGCTCACCGCGGTCTTCGTCGTGCCCCTGCTCTGGGTCGTCGTCTCCGCCATGAAACCGGCCGTCGAGCTGGCCCGCGTGCCACCGACCGTGCTGCCGGACACCTGGACCCCGGGCACCTACGCGGAGGCGTGGGACCTGATGGACCTGGGCGCCTACTTCTGGAACACGATCGTGGTCGCGGTGGGCGTGTGGGCGGTGCAGCTCGCCGTCGACGTGCCCGCCGCCTACGCGCTGTCCCGGCTCAAGCCGGTGCTGGGCCGGGGGATCCTCGGCGCGATGCTGGTGACCCTGATGATGCCCGCCGCGGTGCTGCTGGTCCCCACCTACATGACCATCGCCGACCTGGGCCTGCTCAACAACCCGGCCGCGCTGTGGCTGCTGGGCGCGGCGAACGCCTTCACGGTGTTCCTGCTCAAGCGGTTCTTCGACCAGTTGCCGGTGGAGGTGCTGGAGGCGGCCCGGATCGACGGCGCGAACCAGCTCACCATGCTGTGGCGGGTCGTGCTGCCGCTGTCCAGGCCGATCCTGGCGGTCGTGTCCATCTTCGCCGTGGTGGCCGCGTGGAAGGACTTCATCTGGCCGCTGCTGGTGTTCTCGGACCCGACGCAGCAGACGCTCAGCGTGGCGCTCCAGCGCTTCGCCCCCGACACCCCGGTCAACCTGCTGCTGGCGGGGCTCGTGCTCTCCAGCCTGCCGATGATCGGTCTGTTCCTGGTGTTCCAGCGGCACGTGCTCGCGGGTCTCACCGCGGGCAGCGTGAAGGGGTGACCCGGACACCCGGGCCAGGCCGACCCGACGCCCGCGTGAGGCCGGTCCCGCACCCGTGCGGGCCGGCCGACACCCACGTGGGGCCTGCCAGTACCGAAGGGACCCCGTCACCCGGGGCCCATCACCGAGGGAGGGATCCACATGAACTGGTGGCGAGGTGCGGCCATCTACCAGGTGTACCCGCGCAGCTTCGCCGACGGCAACGGCGACGGGGTCGGGGACCTGGCGGGACTCCGCCAGAAGCTCCCCTACCTCGCCGAGCTGGGTGTGGACGCGATCTGGCTCAGCCCGTGGTACCCCTCCCCGATGGCCGACGGCGGCTACGACGTCGCCGACTACCGCGACATCGAACCGGTGTTCGGCACGCTCGTCGAGGCGGAGAAGCTGATCGGCGAGGCCCACGCCGTGGGCCTGCGGGTGATCATCGACATCGTCCCCAACCACTGCTCCGACCGGCACCCGTGGTTCCAGGAGGCCCTGGCGGGCCGGGGCCGCGACCGGTTCTGGTTCCACGAGGGCGACGAGCCGCCGAACGACTGGCGGTCCCGCTTCGGCGGGCCGGCGTGGAGCCGCACCCCCGACGGCAAGAGCTGGTACCTCCACCTCTACAGCCCCGAGCAGCCGGACCTGAACTGGACCAACCCCGAGGTCCGGGCCGAGTTCGAGTCGATCCTGCGGTTCTGGCTGGACCGCGGCATCGACGGCTTCCGCATCGACGTGGCCGACGGCCTGGTCAAGGACTTCTCCCGGCCG
Source organism: Saccharothrix sp. BKS2 (assembly GCF_047689505.1). Taxonomy (NCBI): domain Bacteria; kingdom Bacillati; phylum Actinomycetota; class Actinomycetes; order Pseudonocardiales; family Pseudonocardiaceae; genus Saccharothrix; species Saccharothrix sp. BKS2. The sequence continues at coordinate 164,536 of NZ_JAUQOL010000010.1, forward strand.
GACGCCGAGACCCCGTACTCCGACCAGGACGGCGTGCACGAGATCTACCGCTCCTGGCGGCGGGTGCTGGACGAGTACCCGGACGACCGGGTGTTCGTGGGGGAGATGTGGCTGCCCGACCCGGCGCGGTTCGCCCTCTACCTGCGGCAGGACGAGCTGCACTCGGCGTTCAACTTCGACTTCCTGTGCTGCCCGTGGGACCCGACCGAGCTGCGCCGGGTGATCGACGCGACGCTGGCCGCGCACGCGCCGGTGGGCGCGCCGCCCACCTGGGTGCTGTCCAACCACGACGTGACCCGGCACGTGTCGCGGATGGGCCGCGCGGACACCTCGTTCGACTTCGGCCGCCGCCAGCACCTCACCCCGACCGACCTGGAGCTGGGCGCGAAGCGGGCGCGGGCGGCGATCATGCTGACCACCGCGCTGCCCGGCTGCGTCTACGTCTACCAGGGCGAGGAACTGGGCCTGGAGGAGGTCGACGACCTGCCGGACGAGCTGCGGGAGGACCCGGTGTGGGAGCGCTCGGACCACACCGACCGCGGTCGGGACGGTTGCCGCGTGCCGATCCCGTGGGGCGACGACGGCGCGACGTGGCTGCCGCGGCCGGCGCACTGGGGGTCGCTGTCGGTGGCCGCGCAGACCGGGGACCCGGACTCGATGCTGGCGCACTACCGGAACGTGCTCGGGCTGCGGCACGCCGAGCGGGCGCTGGGCGACGGGCCGATGGCGTGGCTGGACCTCGGTCCGGGGGTGGTCGCGTTCGCCCGGGGCGACGACTTCGCCTGCGTGCTCAACCTGTCCGCCGAGCCGGTGGCCCTGCCGGAGCACGACGGGGTGCTGCTGACCAGCGGCCCCCTGGCCGACGGGGCGCTGCCGCCGGACACCGCCGCCTGGCTGCGCCGCACGCGCTGAGCGGTTCCCGGTAGCACCCCGGGGATTCCCCGCCGGGTGCCCTCAGCAGGTGGCCGGTCCGGGGGCGCCCGCCCCCGGACCGGCCTTCCCGGTCCGCTTCACCAGGTTGCACTCCAGCCGGCCGAGCACCCGCGCCGCCTCGGCCCGCTCCCGCTCGTCCATGCCGTCGACGGTCGCCTCCTCCAGCTCCCGCCACACGCGCTCCACCTCGCGGCGCAGCGCCTGGCTCGCCGTCGACGGCTCCACCAGCGTGGCGCGGCCGTCGTCCGGGTCGGGCACGCGGCGCACGAACCCGGCGCGCTCCAGCCGCTGCACGGTCCGCGTCATGGTGGCCGAGTCGGTGTCCAGCACGCAGCACAGCTCGGACTGCCGCCGCGGCCCGTGGTCCCACAGGTGCATCATCACCAGCTCCTGGCCGGGGTGCAGCCCCGCCTGCCTGAGCAGCTGACCCGCGAGCATCCGGTGCAGGCGGGCCACGCGGAAGATGGAGTGGCTGATCCGACCGTCCACCGCGGCCCCCGGCACGGGGATTGACGTGCGGATTTGGTCGTTGTCAGACATGTCGACAGGGTACTCCGGCCCCGTTGTGATCGCTGACACATGACGTAGTGGGGAATACTTCGCTTCCGGTTAGCTGTTCGGACAGGTAAATGGGCTATCCGGAGGGGACCGCGATGAGCACCGCGTTCGAGCCGTTCGACCTGGCGGGCACCGAGCTCGCCAACCGCATCGTCATGGCGCCGATGACCCGCAGCCGGGCGCCCGGAACCCTGCCGACCCGCGCGACGGCCGAGTACTACGCGCAGCGCGCGAGCGCCGGCCTGATCGTCACCGAGGGCATCCAGCCGTCCGCGGTGGGCCAGGGCTACCCGAACACGCCGGGCCTGCACAGCGACGAGCAGGTGGCGGCCTGGCGCGTGGTCACCGACGCGGTGCACGGGGCGGGCGGCCGGATCTTCGCCCAGCTCATGCACGCCGGCCGCATCGGGCACCCGAGCGTGCTGCCCGACGGCCTGCACCCGGTGGGCCCCTCCGCGGTGCGGCCGGCGGGCAAGCTGTTCACCGGCGGCGGCATGGTGGACTTCCCCACCCCGGTCGAGCTGACCGGCGTCGAGGTCGAGGCCACGGTGGCGGACTTCGCCGCCGCCGCCCGCAACGCCGTGGCGGCCGGGTTCGACGGCATCGAGCTGCACGGCGCCAACGGCTACCTGCTGCACCAGTTCCTGTCCGGCAACTCCAACCGGCGCACCGACGAGTGGGGCGGCCCGGTGGAGAACCGGATCCGCTTCGCGGTCGAGGTGGCCCGCGCGACCGCCGAGGCGATCGGCGCGCACCGCGTCGGCCTGCGGATCTCCCCGGCCAACCGGTACAACGACATCGCCGAGGACGACCACGGGCAGGTGTACCCGGCGCTGGTCGACGCGATCAACCCGCTGGGCCTGGCCTACCTGCACATCGCCGAGCAGGACGAGCGCCCGCTCACCCTGGAGCTGCGCGAGCGCTTCTCCGGCGCGCTGATCCTCAACCCGCACACCCCGGACGGCGTGACCGGCGTGGACGAGCTCCACCTGGTGGAGGACGGCACCGCGGACGCCCTGGCGTTCGGCGCCCTGTTCCTGGCGAACCCGGACCTGCCCGCCCGCCTGGCGAGCGGCGGCCCGTTCAACGCCCCGGACCAGTCCACCTTCTTCGGCGGCACCGAGAAGGGCTACACCGACTACCCGGTGCTGGCCGCCGCCCACTGAGCGGCACGACCCCGAAGAACCCCGGACGACCCCGGAGCCACAACCCGGGAGTCCCGGAGCACGAGCCCCGTTCGCCCGCGAGGTGGACGGGGCCTCATGTTCTCGGAACCCGGAACCCGGAACGCGCACGAATCGGACCGGGATCGACCGGAAATTCACCCACCGGTGTGGGTTCGGTCACGAAAACCGGGCGCAACCCGGTCAACACGCGTCACGATGTGCCGCTGGTCACGCTCTCATGGTGGTGTTGGCCCGAATGCACGGCCCGACCGGACAGCGGCGGCCCGAACAGGCAACAGGAGGTGGGACGTGCGGGCGGACGAGCGCAAGCGCCGCATCCTGGCCCGAGCACGCGCCGACGGCCGGGTGGACGTGGCGGAGATCGCGGTCGAGCTGCGGGTGGCCCAGGAGACCGTGCGCCGCGACCTGCGGGCGCTCGACGAGCACGGCCTGGTCCGCCGCACGCACGGCGGCGCGTTCCCGGTGGAGAGCGCCGGCTACGAGACCGGCCTGAAGTTCCGGACCCACTCGATGGTGCCGGAGAAGCGGCGGATCGCCCGCGCCGCCGCGGAGCGGTTGGGCGACGCGGAGACGGTCTTCATCGACGAGGGCCACACACCGCAGCTCGTCGCCGAGAGCCTGCCCACCGGTCGGCCGCTGACCGTGGTCACCGCGTCGCTGCCCACCGCGGCGGCCCTGTCCGAGGTGCCCTCGACCACGGTCCTGCTGCTGGGCGGCCGGGTGCGGGGCCTCACCCTGGCCGCCGTGGACCACTGGGCCATCCGGATGCTCGCGGACATGGTGATCGACCTCGCCTACCTCGGGGCGAACGGCATCTCGCGCGAGCAGGGCCTCACCACCCCCGACCCGGCGGTGGGCGCGGTCAAGGCGCAGGCGCTGGCGTCGGCCCGCCGGCGGATCTTCGTCGGCGTGCACTCCAGGTTCGGGGTGTCGAGCTTCCACCGCTTCGCGCGGGTCGCGGACCTGGAGGCGATCGTCACCGACTCGGCGCTGCCCGCGGCCGAGGCGCACCGCTACTCCCTGCTCGGCCCGAAGGTCTTCCGGGTCTAGCCCGCGAACCCCCGGACCCCGCCGCGGCCGGGCTGCCGTTCGTCGCGACGCCGGTGATCCCGCCGGTGCCGCTTTCGCGTGCCCGCGGCAGGACCCGGGTTCCCCCGCCGGCACGCGAAAAGGCCCGGTCTCCCCGGCGGCAGCGGGAGGACCGGGCCTTTCGGCGTTCGGGTCGGCGCGTCAGCGCCTCAGTGCGTCAGTCGCGGGCCGCACGCCTGCGCTGCATGATCAGCAGCGCGGCGCCGCCACCCAGCAGGACCACGCCGATCACCAGCGGGATCGCGATGCTGGCGCCGGTGTTGGCCAGCGGGGTCTCCTCGGCGGCGATCGGCACGACCGAGGTCGGGGCGACCGTCGTGGTCGGCGACACGGCCACGGAGGACTCCTGCGCCGGCGGCTGCTCGGCGGGCGGCTGCTCGGCCGGCGGCTCCTCCGCGGGGGGCTCCTCGGCAGGCGGCTGCTCGACCGGGGGCTCCTCCTCCTCGACGCAGGACGGGACCTCGCGGGTCTCGACCTTCGTGTAGCCCTTGCTGCCGTCCACGTCGTCCCACGCCTTGATGTCGACGGTGAAGATCACCGGCTCGGCGCTCGACTTGGAGTAGGTCTTCTTGTCGAACTTCTTGTCGAACTCGGCGGTGTCGACCACCTCGCCGTCGATCGAGACGGTGACCGAGTTCTTCTTCGTGTTGTGCTTGACGTAGTCCTTGAGCTCCACGGTCAGGATGCTCTTCTCACCCTCGCACCCGGGGGTGAGCTTCGGCGTGTGCGCGAAGGCGGGAGCGGCGAAGAAGACGGACGCGGACGTCGCGACGGCGAGGGTGCCGAGGAACGCGCCAGCTCTGGCGAGCTTCATGAGAGTGCTCCTGAGGGGAGGGCTGAGGAGAGACGGCGGTCACCATATACGGGGAACGGCAACCACTCGATTGGGGGACCTGTAATTACTTTCCGCATCTACCGCCGCAACCGTCCCCAGAGGATGACCAGCGCGATCCCGCCGCACGTGAACAGCGGCGATCCCAGGGCCGGCGGCAGACCCGCCCGAGCCCCCGAACGTTCGGATTCGGCCTGATCAGCCGCTCTGACCACGGCTTTCACCGAGGTGGACGGCAGGCGGAAGGTCAACGGCGGTGTGGTGCCCGTGGTCGTTTCCACAGTGGTCGAAGTCGTGACGGTCGCTACTTCGTTTTTTGGCGCAATCGTTACCGGCGCCGTGGTCGCCACGGGCACCCGGCACGTGTGGACGATCACTTTCCGGGTGAACGGCCGGCCCTTCGACCCGCTCCCGGGTTCGCCGCGGGTCCGCCGGAAAGACCGGGGGAACCGGCCGTCCTCAAGGGACCGACCGCCGCCGGACACCGCGACCGAGTTGCCGCGCCGCCCGTCGTACCGGCTCAGCTCGACGGTCGGCCCGGCCCGGCCCTCGACGCACCCGCCCTTGATCGACGGGGTGTGGGCGGTCGCGGGTGTCGCGGTCGCGGGGGTCGAGACCGGGACGCCAAGGGCGACCCCGGCGATTCGGGCGAACGGCATTCCAGTGCTCCCGGTGGTGCGGCGGGGGGTGCACTTCCGGGTACGGACACCGGGGGCCCGGCGTTCAACCCGGGCGTTGGTCGATTCGGGTGAAACCCGCCGCGCCGGGGGCCGAGCCCAGGCACGCCGACCCCCGGCTCCCCGGCCCCAGAGCCCTCGCCCCCAACCCTCGGGCCGCCCTGCTCGCCGGAATTTCGCGACCCCACCGGCCGGCCCTCACCGACAATGCCGGGATGCAGCTGTGGACGAGCCTCGGCGCGTGGTGGACCACCACGCCGTCACCCGCTCCGGCACCCGTGGCGACCGGCGGCGCGACGAGCCCGTGGGTGCCCGTCGCCACGCTGGCGGCGGCGGTCGTGGCCGCCGTGGTCGCGGGCGTCGCCGCGTGGTTGCAGCGCAAGTCCGGGCGCGAGTCCGCAGAGGCCGCGCGCAGGTCGGCCGAGGCGTCCGAGCGGTCCGCGAAAGCCGCCGAGGCGGCGGTGGCGGTCACCGAGCGGACCGCCCTCGCCGTCGCCGAGCGGGCCGAGTCCGACGCGCTGTCCCGGCGCTACCAGGACGCCGCGGAGCTGCTGGGGCACTCGAGCCCGGCGGTGCGCCAGGCCGGTGTGCACGCGCCGGCCAGGCTGGCCGACGACTGGCCGGCGCAACGGCAGGCGTGCCTCGACGTGCTGTGCGGCTACCTCAGGACGCGGCGCGAGGACGAGCGGGACGACGACCAGGTCCGCCGGGCGGTCACCTCGGTCCTCGCCGCCCACCTGCGCCGCGACAGCGGTGAGCCGAGCTGGTCGGACCTCCGCGTCGACCTCGCCGGGGCCCACCTGGTGGACGTCGACCTCACCGGCGCCGTGTTCTCCCGGCGGACCCGCTTCGCCGGCGCGGCGTTCACCGGCACCTGCCTCCTGGACGGCGTCACCTTCGAGGGGGGCGCGGACTTCACGGGCGCGCGGGTGTTCGACGGGCTGCTGCGGCTGGAGGGCTGCGAGCTGGGTGAGGGCACCGCGTTCCGGGGGTTCGGGACGGAGCGCGGCGGGACGGTCGTCCTGTTCCAGCGGACCGGCAGGCGGGTCGACGCCTGCGAGATGCGCGTGTCGGGCACCTTCTTCCTCCTGCTCAACTCGGAGGCGGAGGGCGAGTACCACGACCTGACGGCCGCGGAGGTCGGCGAGGGCGCCAGGCTGCGGGTCGACTTCTCCCGCGCCGAGTTCGCGGGACGCGGACACACCGGTGCGGGCGGCCGGTCGCACCGGCCGCCCGCACCGGCGGCCGTCAGCTCCTCGCGTACACGTCCGTGCCGACCGACGTCACCGTCGAGAGGCCCGCGAACAGCTGGTTCACCCGGTTCGCCTCCTGGGCGTTCGGGTAGGTGCTGCGGCAGGACGTGCCCGCGCTGCCGCCCGACATCAGGTACGAGCAGATGCCGTTGTACGTATCGGGCAGGCCGAGGCCGTGCCCGATCTCGTGCGCCACGATCCGCAGCGACGAGTGACCCGCCGCCACGTCACGCGTGTCGATGTAGATCGTGGCGCACCCGAGCCCGCAGGGGTAGGCCCGGGAACCGCCCCCGGTGGTCGCGGAGATCCGGATCGTGGCGCCGCTCCCGCGGACGAGCCGCAGGTTGGGCACCCGGGAGTTCCAGATCTGCGCGGCCTGGTCGGCTTCCGCCGAGTAGCCGGAGGCGCTGTAGTAGACGGTCCTGGCCATCGCCGACGGCGGCGCGGCCGCTGCCGACGCCGGACCGACCAGGACCGTCGCCAGCAGGGCGAACGTGGTGAACAACGCGCCCACCAACGGGCGTGCGAATTTCTCGACCACACGATCTCCTTCGGTGCAGGGGTGGAAGGTTCTCGTGTGTCACGACATTAAGAGCAGGGGAACGGCCGGGGTCATAGGTCTTGGTCATAGATGCCGCTGATGCCCCACGGCAGCGCGTCCGCCATCAACCCCACCATGCCCGAGACCAGCCGCAACTGGTCGACGTCGCGGACGTCGGCCTCCACCAGGCGTGGCGAGCACACCACCACCGCCACCGCCTGCGCCCGGGACAGCGCCACGTTCACCCTGTTGCGCGACAGCAGGAAGTCCAGGCCGCGCGGCAGGTCCACGGCCGCCGACGAGGTCATGGTGGTGACCACCACCGGCGCCTCCTGGCCCTGGAACCGGTCCACCGTGCCGACCCGCACGTGCCCGTACCCGTGCTTCTCCAGCTCCCGCCGCACCAGCCGCACCTGGAGGTTGTACGGCGCCACCACCAGGAAGTCGTCCTCGTCCAGCGCCCGCGCGCCCGGCCCGTCGACCCACAGCCTGCCCATCAGCGACCGCACCACGTCCACCACGGCCGCCGCCTCCTCGGCCGACGACGTGGTGTTGCCCGAGTGCTCCACCGAGTGCAGGTGGACGCCCGGCCGCACGCCCGCGACGGCGCGTTCGGCCGCGCTGGGGTGGGCCCGCAGCAGCCCGGCGTAGGACAGGTTCGACACCGGCTCGCACACCGCCGGGTGCAGCCGCCGCGTCTGGTCCAGGAAGTAGCCCAGCTCGGGCGGGATCACGTCCGCGTCGCCGATCAGGTGCCCCAGCGCCGACGCCTCCGCGCCCGCCGGGTGCGTGCCCTGCACGACCTGCGGCAGCTGCTGCGGGTCGCCCAGCAGCACGAGGTTGCGCGCGCACGTCGACACGGCCAGCGCGTCGGCCAGCGCGAACTGCCCGGCCTCGTCCACGATCAGCACGTCGAACGGCTGCTCGCGCAGCGCGGTGTTGGCGAACGTCCACGCCGTGCCGCCGACCAGGTGACCGCCGCCCTGGTCCGTCCGCCACCGCACCAGCGCCGGGTTGTCGCGCGGCTGCTCCCAGGCGCAGTCCTTCGCCGGCGCGCCCTTCGCCCGCTTCGCGGTCGGGATCGGCACGCCCAGCTCCCGCCCCGCCGCCAGGGCCGCCGAGAGCACGTTCTCCACCGCCTTGTGGCTGGTGGACGTCACGCCGACGCTGCGCCCGCCCCGGATGAGGTGCGCGATCAGCCGGCCCGCCAGGTAGGTCTTGCCCGCCCCCGGCGGCCCCTGCACGGCCAGCGCGGAGCCGTCCAGCGCGTCCACGGCCGCGATCACGTCGGCGATCAGGTCGTCCGAGCGCGGCAGCGCCCCGACGCGCAGCCGCGGCGGCGTGCGCCGCACCAGGTCCACGCCGGGGTGCGGCGGCAGCTCGGGCAGGGCGTCCACGACCGCCGCGGCCAGGTCGTAGACCGCCTCGTCCTTCGGCGTGGGCCGCACCGGGCTGCCGGGCAGCACCGCGATGGGCTGCTCGCCGTCCACGTCGTCCGGCGAGGTGCTCTCCAGCAGCACGACGTCCTCGGCCGACTCGGCCACCACGACGGCGTCCCGCGATCGGTTGGGCGCGCCCTTGTAGAGCAGCCGCACCTGGTCGCCGGCCGCGAACGGGTGCGGGCGCTCCGGGTCGCACCACGCGCGCACCTCGCGCTTGGCCTTGCGGACCCGCCCGGAGGGCATCACCCAGTCCTCGGCGCGAACCGACACCGGCACCGCGCACGCGCCGTCCGACTCCAGCTCCGACAGCGGCGCGCCCATCTGCCGGAAGAAGTCCCACCACGCCGGGTTGGTCTCGCGCCGGTGGTAGCCGACGGCGGCGGCCAGCAGCGCCCGAGCGCGCTGGTCGTCGTCCGCCTCGGCCGGGTTGTCCGGCAGCCCCTCCACCAGCGGGTCGACCACGGCCGCCAGCCGCGCCGCCCGCTCGGCCCGGCGCTGCGCGGCCAGCTCGTCCTCGATCTCCTGGGTGAACGACGGCTCCGGCACGTGGGGCTGGACGCCGGCCTCGGCGCGGACGTCGACCAGGAACCGGTACAGCCGCAGCGCGGAGACGCAGTCGGCGGCGTTGTAGTCGGCGATGCCGGCCAGGACCTCCTCGGCGCGCGCCGGGTCCGCGCCGCGCAGCGCCAGGTACTGCTCGTACGCCTCGATGCCGGAGAGCGCGTTGGTGACCTCGCCGGTGCGGGCGGGCATGTACAGGGGTTCCAGGTACTTGATCGAGTACGACCGCTGCGACACCCGCAACGCCTTGCGCACCACCGAGTACAGGTCCACCAGCGCGCCGGAGCGCAGCAGGTGGTCCACGGCCTCCTCCCGGGTGCCGTGCAGCGCGGCGAGCTTCTTGAGGGCGTTCACCTCGTAGGGCGCGTAGTGGTAGACGTGCGCGCCGGGGTTGGCCTCCAACCGCCCCACCGCGAAGTCCACGAACCGCTCGAACGCGAGCTTCTCCAGCCTGCGGTTGTGCGCCCAGAACGGCGTGAACGCGCCCTCGGCGTCGACCACGCCGAACAGGTACTCCAGCCCCTCGCCGTCGAGCGCGAACGGGTCGCCCTCCATGTCGAAGAACAGGTCGCCCGGGTCGGGCACGGGCAGCGTGGCCAGCGCCTCGGGCGCGACCACCTCGAACGCCACCTCGCCGGTCGGGTTCGCCTCGGTGCGGGAGCGGTCCTGGACCACCTGGAGCGCGGCCTGGGAGCGCAGCCCGGCGAAGGTCGCGGCGGACATGGTGGAGGGCCGGTCGGCCTGGCCGGCGACCGCCAGCGCGTCGATCGTGCCGAGCCCGGCGGCGGTGAGTTTGCGGCGCTGGTCGGCGCGGATGCCCGCGACCAGCGACAGGTCCCGGTCCCGCTCGCGACCGCCGGCGCAGTGGCGGGCGAAGCGGCAGGTCGCGCAGGCGGGCCGCTCGTCGTCCCAGAGCCGGGCGGGCAGGACCGCGGGTTCGGCCAGCCGGACCCGCAGCCGGGCGGTGAGGTCGCGGACCAGCGGCCGGAAGTCGGCCACCCGGAACGTGCGGGTGGTGTCGTCGCCGAGCAGCAGGTGCATCCGGGGGCCGGCGTGCGGTCCCAGGGCGTCCGCGTAGGCGGTCAGCTGCACCACGGCGGCCGGGGTGGCGTGGCGGGCGAGCTTCGCGTCGTGCGGCTCGTAGCAGTGCGCGCCGTCGTGCTCGCCCGCGACGAGGAAGTCGGCGCGCCCGTGGAAGCCGTCCGCGTAGAAGACGGCCTGGTAGATCACCGGGGCCCGGTCGGCGATGGCGGCGGCGGTCCGCGCGGCGGCGGCCACCAGCGCCTCGTGGGTGGGTGCGGGCTGGGGGATCTCGACCACCTCGCCCCGCGCCCGGAACCGCTCCAGCACGGCCTGCTCGTGCGCCAGGCCGTGGCGGGCGGCCAGGGTGCCGCGCTGCTCCTCCGGCACGGGCGCGCCGGGCACCCCGCGCGACAGGGCCAGCGACAGCCGGCTGCGGTGCTCGCACTCCAGCAGGTCCACCAGGTCCGACGGGGAGTGCACCAGGTGGCCGTCGGCGTTGAGCATGGCGCGCAGTATCGCCGCCGGACGCCCCCGGTCCGAGGACCGCCCCCGGCGCGTCGCGGACTGCGACGCTCGCCACCCGGGGTGCTCGCCACCTGCGGCGCACACCACCCGGGGTGGTCACCACCTGGCGCTCTCCACTCGGGTGCGCTCACCACCCAGGGCACTACCACCTAGGGCGCAGACCACCTAGGGCGCAGACCACCTGGGGCGTTCACCACCCGGGGCGCTCAGCCGGACCGGGCGGCCTCCCAGCGGCCCCGGTGCGCGGCGGCCTCCGCCTCGGCCTCGGCCAGCGCGGCGGCGGGCAGCGGTTCGGCGCACCACGCGCGCAGCACGGCCGCCACCTCCGCGGTGAACCGCACGCCAATCGGCGTCAGCGCGCCGCTGTCCAGCAGCGTCTCCGCGGCGGTCAGCGCGGCCGACCGCCAGCGCGCGTACTCCACCCGCGCCGCCGCGCCCGGCCGGTCCCGCCAGAAGCCCGCCACGCCCAGGTGCGCGTACGTCCCGTGCAGCAGCCCGGCCGCCGGCCGCGGGTCCTCCCGCCACGGCGCGTAGAACAGCTCCCGCCGGTCGGGCTCGACCAGCGCGAACAGGTCCATCAACGCCGCCAGCTTGCTGTGCTGGACCTCGTGCGCCAGCGTCACCGCGACCGCTTCGGCGTCCGGCGCGGGCGACAGGAACACGCAGCCGTAGGCGTCCGCCACGGTCGCGCTGCTGGTGCCCGAGGGCGGCGGCGGCATCGGCGTCAGCACCGCCACGACCTCGGCCACCTCCGCGGCGACCGCCGGGTGGTCCCGCGCCAGCAGCTCCCACGCCGCCCCGACCTGCTCCCGCAGCCGCGGCAGGTCCGGCGCGGTGTCCACCGGCAGCCCGTCGGGCACCCCGCCGCCCGCCCACAGGTCCACCTGGAGCACGGCGGGACCCAGCGCGACCTCGGGCAGCGGCTCGTGGCGCAGGCCGGGCCCGACCACGACCCCCAGCGAGGGCAGCTCGACCACCTCCGCCGGCGGGAACCCCAGGTCCACCGGCACCCCGGCGCGCACCGCCGCCGCGGCCGCGGTGAACGCCAGCTCACCGGCCCGCCCGCGCCCCGCGGCCGTCCGCGTCGCCCACACCCCGACCGACGGGTGGTCGAGCACCCGCGCCACCGCGTCGGGGTTCGCCCGGTGGGCCTCGCAGAGCAGTTCGTAGGCGGGGCGCGCCTCGGGGGCGGACGCGATGGACCGGATCATCAGCAGGGTCCGGCTGCGCCGGGCCAGCCGCAGCACCCGCAGCGCCGACCCGCCGCCGCCCCGGGCCAGCGCGGTGAAGTCCGCCCCGGACAACCGGAAGGGCTCGACGGCGGGGGAGTCGCCAGGGGAGCCACCACCCGCCGACGCCGCGCCCGCCGACGCCGCGCCCGCCGATCCCGCGCCCGCCGGCCCCGCGTTCACGCCAGCTCCGCGAGGTCCGCCGCCACCCTCGACCGCACGTGCCCGATCAACCGGGCCAGGTCGGGGCAGTACACCGAGGGCCGGTCGAACCCCGCGCCCGCCAGGTACCGGTGCGCCCGCAACCCGCCACCGCACACCCGCACCACCGGGCACCTCCGGCACACCCCCGACAACCCGGCCAACCCCTCCCGCGCCGCCCGCACCGGTGCCAGCTCCACCGCCGCGTCGAACGGGTCGCGCGCCACGTTCAACCCGGTCGCCGCCGCGGCGGGGGAGGACGACGCCAGGATGTCCGAGACCTCGATCGACCCGTCCGTCTCGACCACCACCTGGGCGGGCGGGTTCAGCCCGATGCCCTCCACCCCGGACCCGCCGCCCAGCAGCACGTTCAGCAGCTCCTCGAACAGCCGCACCCCCGTCACCGGCCGTTCGTACCAGCGGTCGAACACCGCGATCAGCCACTCCGCATAAGGCGTCCCGGGCGCGCCGGCCGCCCGTCCCGGCGGCGGCGCGGACCAGTTGCCGTGCGGCAACAGGAAATCGATGGCGGGCGGCGAGAATTCCACCAGCGACTCGTAGGTGCGCACCGGGTCGTTGCGCACGTCCACCACGCACAGCAGCCCGCCGTACACCCCCGGAAACCCGCGCAGCAACTCCAGCGCCGAACGCACCGCCGCCCCGCTGCCGGTGCCGTCCGGGCGCTTGCGGTGCCGGTCGTGCTGTTCCGGCGAGCCGTCCACGCTCACCCCGACCCGAACACCCAGCGAGTCGAACAACACCGCGAATTCCCGGTCCAGCAGGGTGCCGTTCGTCTGCGCGGTGAACCGGACCTCCGCGGGCACCTCGGCGCGGAACCGCGCCACCAGCGCGGCGATCGCGGCACGGCCCGCGAGCAGCGGTTCCCCGCCGTGCAGCACCACTTCCACCTCGGTCAACCCGTGCGACCGCACGTGCTCCGCCACCCGTTCGGCGGTGTGCGCGACGACGTCCGGCGACATCGCCCGCGGCCGTGACCGCCACCGCTGGTCGGCCAGTTCGTAGACGTAGCAGTAGTCGCACGCCAGGTTGCACCGACCGTGCACCTTCACCACGAACTGGCGGAACGGCAGCGCTTTCATCAACCCCCCGATTCCGGTCCCCCGGAGCAATCAAACACAGCTCACCGCCCGCTACTTCCGCCGATCGGAGGATTCGCGACGCTTTTCCCCGCACTTCACTACGATGGAACCGCGCCCGCCGGTCCGACCGGCATTCGGGTGAGCGAGCGGACAAACCCGCAGCATTGCGGTGAGGGGGCATGCCGGAGATGGCTGAGGAACCCGTCCTGGAGTCCGAGCTGCTGGACGTCACGGGCATCGACCCGGCCCGACTGGCCGACCTGCCGGACACCGCGCTGCGCGCCGCGCTGCACCGCATCCTCGCGGAGAACGCCGAGCTGCCCACCAGGTTCGCCGCGTTCGAGAGCTCGCTGTGAGCGCACCCGCGATCCCGGCCGTCCGGGTGAACGGCGGCTGACGGGCGGGCGCGTGCCCGCGATCCCGCCCCCCGGTCCCCCGCCGCCCTGGAGCAGCACATGAGCAGCCCGCGCACCACCCCGCACCACCCCGCGGTCACCGCCTTCCTGTCGGCGACCGGCGGCACGGGGCGCACCAGCGCGGTGGCCAACCTGGCCTGGGTCCTGGCCACCGCCGGCCGGCGCGTGCTGGTGGTCGACTGGGGCTCGGAGGTGCCGCGCGTCCGCGAGTACCTGGAACCGTTCCTGGTGGCCCGCCGGGGCTTACCCGACGCCCTGGCGCGCGGCCTGCTCGCCGCGTACCGGGCGGAACCCCCGGGCGACGAGGACCCGCTGCCCGCGGTGGAGCGGTTCGCCCCGCCCGCCGGCGAGGCCGGGGCCGGGGGTCACGTCGACGTGGTGTCCCCGATGGCGACCGACCCGGCGGGCAGGCCGCGGCCGGAGACCAGCCACGGCGACGCCGGCGCGATCGCCGAGCTGCGCGCCAGGCTGGCCGAGACGGACTACGACCAGGTGCTGATCGACGCGCCGACCGGCGCGGGCGAGGAGTCCCTGACCCTCGTGGCGACGCTGTGCGAGCTGGCCGTGGTGTGCTTCCGGCCCCGCCCGCGGGCCATCGCGGACGCGGCCGACCTGGCGTCCCGGCTGCGCAAGCGCGCGCCGATCCGGATCGACGTGGTGCCCGTGGCGACGCTGTTCGACGACGCGGACGAGCAGTCCCGCGCGCGGCGCATCCGCTCGGCCATCCACGCCGCGTTCGCCGAACTGCTGGCCGGGCAGCCGAAGCGGGTGCCCGACGGCGGCGCGGTCGAGATCCCCTACCGGCCGTACGACGCGTTCGACCCGCTGCTGGCGATCCTGGTCGAGGAGCCGGGCAGCGGCGCGCTGGAGACCCAGTACGGCAGGCTGGCCGCGGCCGTGACCGCCGGCGCGGTCACCGAGCCGCCGCCGGTGTCCCCGGTGCTGCGCGCCCGCTACCGGCGGGTGTTCGGCCTGGCGTCGACCGCCGAGCCGGACCGGGTGGTGGTGGCCTACGCGCCGCGCGACCGCCCGTGGTTCGACTGGGTGCGCGGCCAGCTGGAGCACGCGGGCGCGCGGGTCCGGTCGCTGGCCGACGCGCGCTCGTGGTTGGCCGCCGAGCAGCCGCCGGGCGTGGTGGTGCTGGCCTCGCCGCACCTGGGGCCGGTGCGGCTGCCCGACCGGCCGCTGACCGTGCTGCGGCTGGCGCTGGCCGAGGACGACCCGCTCGACGAGGGCCTGTCCGTGCACGAGCACACCCCGGAGACGCTGAGCGCCCGGCTGCTCGGTCACTTCGGCCTGATCGACCGGCCCGGCACGGAGCACGAGCCCGGCATGAGGGTGCCCGGCGCGCACCCGCACGTGTTCGGCCTGCCGCCGCGCCACCCCGCGTTCACCGGCCGGGACGAGGACCTGGAGGCGTTGCGCGACCGGCTGCTGGAGGCGGGTGACGACCGGGCCGAGGTGACCGTCGGCGGCGTGTCCGGCGTCGGCAAGAGCGAGCTGGCGCTGGAGTACGCCTACCGGTTCTCGTCGGACTACTCGGCGGTGTGGTGGCTGCCCGCGCACGACCGGCAGGTCCTGCTCGGCGCGCTGGCCGACCTGGCGGCCCGGCTGCGCCAGCCCGGGTCCACCGACTACGGCACGCTGGCCGCGCTGGAGCGGCTCGCCGGCGACCCCGCCTACGCCCGGTTCCTGCTGGTCTACGACAACGCCGACGACCTCGACCTGGTGGCGGACCTGCTGCCGGCCGGCGTCACCGGGCACGTGCTGATCACCTCCGCGACCGACGGGGGAGCCGGGCTGGAGCTGGTGCCGATGCGCGCCGACGACAGCGCGCGGCTGCTGCTGGACCGGGTGCCGGGCCTGACCGTGGAGGACGCGCGTCGCGTCGCCGACGCCGTGGACCACCTGCCGCTGTCGCTGGACCTGGTGTCGTCGTGGCTGGGGGAGACCGCGCGGGCCGAGCTGGGCGCGGGCTCCCGCGACGCGGACGCCGCCGCGTGGGCCACCCGCACCCTGCTGGAGCAGCTCGACCGGTCCGAGGTGGTCGAAACGTCCGAAGTGGACGGTGAGGCCGGGGCGGGTGGTGCGGCGTCGGTGGACGGTGCGGCCCGAGCGGACGGCGTGGCCCAGACAGGCGGCGTGGCCCCAGCGGATGCTGTGGCCCAGACAGGCGGCGTGGCCCCAGCGGACAACGCGGCCCGAGCGGACAACGTGGTCCGAGCGGACGGCGTGGCCCGGGTGGTCGGCGTCGCCGTGGACTCGTTGCGGGACAACGCCACCGGCCGCCTCGCCGTGCTGGTCGCGCAGCTGTGCGCGTTCCTCTCGCCGGAGGGCGCGGACCTCGGGCTGGTGCGCTCGCGGGCGTTCCTGGACCGCCTGGTCGCGGCGGGCGGGGTGGACGCCGAGCCGCTGCGGCTGGACGCGGGCGAGGTCGACCGGGTGCTCTGGCACGGCGCGCGGCACGGCCTGTTCCGCGTCGACTGGGGCGACCAGTACACGCTGCGGATGCACCGCGTGGTCCAGCGCGCGCTGCGCGAGGCCATGCCGCCCGCCGAGCGGGACGCGCGGCAGGCGGACGTGCTCGCCGCGCTGGCCGCGCTCGCGCCGACCGAGGTGGAGGACAACTCGCCCACCCGCCGCGCCCGGTTCACCGAGCTCCAGCGGCACGTCTTCCCCTCCGGCGCGATGGGCGGCGACGACCCGGAGGTCCGCCGCTGGCTGGTCAACCAGGTGCGGTTCCTGTTCACCGACGGCGGCGCGGGCGTGCGGCGGGCCGCGCTGGGGCCCGGCCGCGCGCTGCTGGACTCGTGGACCGAGCGGTTCGGCGCCGCCGACCCGCTGCGCAACCGGCTGGCCGCGGAGCTGGCCAACGTCCACCGCGTGCTCGGCGAACCGGTCGAGGCGCTGCGCCTGGACGACCTGGCGCTGGCCCAGCAGCGGCGCGCGCTGGACCTCACCCACCCGCGGCCGCTGATCACCGCCCGGGGCCGGGCGGGTGACCTGCGCGGGCTGGGTCTGTTCGCCGAGGCGCTGGCCGAGGACCAGGCCACCTGGGAGGGCCTGCGCTCGGTGCTCGGCGACGACCACCCCGACACCCGCCGGGCGGCGAACAACCTGGCGTCCTCGATGTTCCTGTCCGGCGACGCGGCGGGCGCGCTCGCCGTCGAGGAGGACAACCACCGCCGGCGGAAGCGGCTGTTCGGGCCGGGTGACGCGCGGACCTGGACCACGCTCGCCCAGGTGGGGCTCTACCAGCGGGAACTGGGCCGCTACCCGGAGGCGCTGGAGTCGCTGCTGACCGCCTCCCAGCAGCTCCAGGCGCTGCGGCCGGAGCTGAACCAGACCCAGGTCGGCGTGCACTGGAACTACGCCATCGCGCTGCGCCTGGTCGGCCGGACCAGGGCCGCCAAGGAGCGCACCGGCAAGGCCCTGCGGGACTACCGCGAGGTCATCGGCCCGCACCACCCCTACACGCTGGGGTGCGCGCTGAGCTTCGCCGCCGACCACCGGCGCGTGGGCGGCGACCCGGAGCTGGCCGTGGAGCTGGCGCGGTCCGCGCTGGACGGCTTCCGGCGGCACGTGGGGCTGCGCGAGCACCACCCGTTCGTGGCGCTGTGCGAGCTGGGCCTCGGGCTGGCGCTGCGCGCGGCGGGCGACCCGGCCGGCGCGGTGGGCCACGTCGGGACCGCCGTGGCGACCCTGCGGGACCGGCTCGGCGACACGCACCCGTGGACGCTGGCCGCGGCCGTGGACGAGGCGCGGGTGCTGCTGACCGCGGGCGAGGTGGACCGGGCGGCCGAGCTGATCGCCGAGGCGCACACCGACTGCGTGGAGTTCCTGGGCCCCGACCACCCGCACACCGCCGTCGCGGCGCACAACCTGCGACTGGCCGCGCACCCCGCGGACCAGGACTGGCGGGAGTGCGACGTCGACATCCCGCACACCTGACGCCCCGCACACCCGACACCCCGCACACCCGACCTGCCGGAGGAGGCAGCGTGGAGCTGTACGAGGAGGAGGCCGAGCACCTCGGCCCCGAGTTCGACACGACCCGGCGCGCCTGCCGGGCGGCGATCCGCACCAGCCCCGCGCTGCACTACCTCGCCCACTACAGCAGCGGGGTGTTCGACTTCGGCGTCGACGTGCTCGGCGACCCGCCCGCGCCGCCCGGCGCGCTGCCCGGCGGCACCCGCCGCGAGGACCTCAAGCGGCTCGGCAGGCACCTGACGTTCCAGGCGTCCGCGCTCGACCGGTCGTTGCAGGAGGTGCGGACCGGCCGGCTGATCCGCCTCGTGCTGCACACCGAGGAGGGCGCGCTGTTCTGCGACTCCGTCGTGCCGACCGAGCACGTGGTGGGCCTGGTGCTCGACCACGCGGGCGCGGGGCCGCTGTTCGGGCACCCGGCGGTGGACGAGGCGGACCGGGCGGTGGCCGGGCTCGCCACCCGGCTGCGCGCCGAGCTGAGCCTGGGCTCGCTCAACCCCGGCGGGTGGGAGGGCGCGGGTGCCGTGGCGGCCCTGCCCGCGCGCGACGAGGCGGAGCCGCACGTGACCGTGGGGGAGGAGCCGCCGGCGTCGTGCCTGTCGGCGGTGCGGGTGCGGGACCTGCACGTGGTGGCGCACGTGGTCGACGGCGAGGTGCGCGCCCTGGTCGACTGCCTGGGCGACGTGTCGCTGGCGCCGTTCTTCAAGCAGGTCACCGTGGAGGCGCGGCGGCGGTTCTACCAGGGGTTCCTGCCCGAGCTGGGCGCGCTGGCGACCAGGCTGAACCGGGCCGTGGCCCCGGTCGTCGGCGGGCTGCTGGTGCGGCTCGTGCTGGACGTCGAGATGGGCGCGGTCTACTACTACCGGCAGCGCGCCGGGGAGTACCTGGTGGGCGTGACGATCGACCAGTCGCGGGTGAGTTCGGCGGATGCCCGGATGTCCGGCTTGAGCGCGGAACTCACCCCGTCCGGTCCTTGAGCCCGGACTTCCGAACGCTGAACTCGGGGTTCGCGAACGTACGACACGCCGGTCACGAACGTACGACTCGCGCGCGAGTCGTACGCTCAGGCCGCGCGAGTCGTACGCTCAGGCCGCGCGAGTCGTACGTTCAGGACGGGTGAGTTCTTCACTCGCGAGTAGGTTCGCGGGTCAGGTCGACCGGTCCACGGCGCGGCGCACGCGCGGGCTCAGGTTGCGCAGGGCGTGGTGCACGCGGGTGCGGCGGGCACCCTGATTCACCCCGGTCACGAGGTTGCCCGCCCGCGCCGACCACGGCGGCAGGCTGAACAGCGGCTCCAGGGTGAACAGCGGCAGGAACTCGGCGATGTCGTCGTAGATCACGCACAGCGCCTCCAGCCGGTCCTCCGCGTCCGGGTCGCCCGCCGACCGGTACCACTGCGACACCGCCGCCCGGAACGCCTGCACGGCCCGCTGCATCATCAGCGCCTGCGCCGCCGCCCGGGTGAACTCCGGCATCCGCAGCCGCCGGTGCACCGCCTCCTGCGTCGCGGTCGGCGCGTGCTCGAACGCCTCCCCGAACATCGCGTCGACCTGCGTCAGGTCGTCCAGCGCGTCCACCGCGTCCCGGAACAGCTGCTCCACCTCGCCGGGCAGCCGGTCCGCCGGGGCGCGCAGCGCCGCGTCACCCGCCAGCGCCCCCAGCTGCCGCTGGATCGCGCCGAGCTGCCGGTCCGCCGAGGTGCGCACGCCGTCCACGTGCTCGGCCAGCCGCTCGACGAACCCGTAGACGCTCGACTGCTGCCGCGCCAGCCGCTCCACCTGCACCCGCAGCGCGGTCAGCGGGTCGTCGCCCCCGCCGCCCAGCCGCTTGCCCGCCGCGCCGATCAGCGCCCTGAAGTCCTCCGGGAACGTCCGCTCCACGTACACCAGCGGCTCGCGGCCCAGCAGCTCGCGCAGCTGGATCGCCACCCCGTCCGCCACCACGCCGTTGACCAGCAGGACCTGCTCGGCGCCCGGGTCGGCCTCGCGCACCGCGGTGACCCGCCGCATCACCGCGTCCAGGTCCGCGTTGTCCAGCAGCGACCTGGTCAGCAGCACGGCGCACCCGCCGGTCCGGTCCGGGAAGGTGACCCAGAAGTCGGCCATCGACTCCCCGCCCACGCCCAGCAGGTGCCGGTGCAGGTGGTCGTACCCGTCGGCGTCCAGCAGCCGCCGCACCACGCCCTCGACGTCGTCCGCGCTCAGCGACCCGAACAGCTCGCGCGCCGCCTGCCGCACCGCGTCCTCGGTGACCAGGAACTCGCCGCCCGCGCGCTCCGCGTCGTCGGCCACCCGGAACACCCGGTGGCACAACCGGATCACGTTGCGCGCGTTGCCGCGGGCGATGTCCCGCAGGTAGCGGATCACGGGCACGGTGAACGGCGCGAGCCGCCCCCGCCCGAACAGCGGCTCCTGCGCCAGCTCGACGAACTCCCGCACCTCCGCCTGGCTCAGCCCGGACATCACCACGGTGTAGGGGATGCGCTGCCGCACCGCGGGCGGCAGCACGGACTTGAAGTCGGGCAGCCCGCACAGCACCAGGCACGCGCCGGCCTTGGCGAACACCTGCAACAGCGTCTGGAACGCCGCCATGGTCCGCTTCTGCGGCCTGCTGTCCGCGGAGAAGATCTTGTCCAGCTCGTCCACGGCCAGCACGAACCGCCGCTGCCTGCCGCCGAACAGCAGGGCGAACACGCCCATGGCCTCCAGCGCCGCGACCTCGTCGTCGATGGGCGTGGTGATGCCGCGCTCCACCAGCACCTGGTCCGGCGCGCCGCCGAGCAGCCACGACCACACCGAGTGCTCGAACCCCGGCCGCAGCAGCAGGGTGAGCGCGGTGCCGAAGTCCTTGTTGTTGGTGACCTCGCGCAGCGTGTCCTGGACCTCGCGCAGCAACGCGCTCTCCATCAGGCCCAGCCGCTCCACGACCTCCTGCGGCTCCAGCTTCCGGCTGCCCAGCCAGTCCAGCATGTCGCTGGTCAGGCCCGAGGACTGGAGCGAGTCCGCGACGATGTCCGCGTAGTACTCGCTGACCTGCGCGCGCACGCCCTCGCGGCCGAGCTTGCGCATGAACCGGCGGTACAGCTCGATGAAGCTGTCCGCGGTCGCGTCGAGGTACAGGGCGTGGGTCGGGTCGGCCAGCACCTGCCGGGCGTGCCGCACCAGCAGGACCGCGAGGTGGGTCTTCCCGGTGCCGTAGTCGCCGAGCACGGCCACCACGGTGCCGGTGCGGTCACCGCGCGATGGCCGTTCGTCGAGGTAGGCGTCGAGGTGGGCGAGCGCCTGCCTGGTCGCGTCGGTGGTGATGGCCACGTCGACCGCGTCCGGGGTCGCGCCGAAGTCCGTGATCCGGGCGACCGCCATGGGCGAGAAGGGGTTCTTCCGCGGGGGCGGGGGTTCGCTGCTGCCGCTCATGGCCCAATCCCCAGTCCATTCCGGGACCTCGTGTTGAAGAACGCCCTGATGTCCTCGACGGAGACCAGGTCGGCTTCGGTGTAGCTTAGCCCCGATTCGAGTTTGTGCTCGTAGGTGCCGTGCAGGAATCTTTGGAGCATGGCGACCGATTGGCACAGCTTCGCCACCAATTCGACCGCTTCATCACTCATCCGCGGATAACTCCCCGCTTCCGCGTGCCGGCTGAGCCGGTCCGCCGCGAACCGCTGCGCGTCGCCCTCGTCGAGCAGCCCGACGCACAGCGTCACCGGCGGCACCCAGGTCTCCAGCCGGCGCACCAGGTCCGCCACGTCGTCCGGGCCCAGGAACGCGGACTCGGTCAGGAACAGCACCTTGGCGCTGCGCAGCACCCGCGCGTAGCGGATCACCTCGTCGACCAGCTCGTTCGGGCTCGGCAGCAGCACGACGAGCGTGGTGTCCTCCCGCAGCGCCCGGCCGAGCCGGGGGAACACGCGGCGCGGCACGTCCCGGACCTCGCGCAGCTGCTCCTCCGCCTCCGGGCGCAGCGCGTCGTGGTCCACCAGCAGGTCGAACAGCTGGTCGCACACCTCGGTGGTGCGCTGGTCGATGGACAGCTCCTGGTCGGTGGGCAGGCAGCCGGTCACGTCCAGCACGACGCCGCGCAGCCCCCGCTCGCCCAGCCGCCGCACCACCCAGTCCGCGCACCGGTTGACCAGCGCCGTCTTGCCGCAGCCGGACTCGCCGGTGACCAGCACCAGCCGGCCGTCCTCCAGCAGGCCGGTCAGGTCGCCCATCTCGTGCTGGAACGCCTCGAACGCCTGCTCGGCGCCGTCCACGGGCACGTAGTAGTCGCGGTGGGCGTCCCGGTCGAACGGGCGCAGCGGCCGCATCGGCGTGCGCTCCCAGCCGGGCAGGGGGAACGGGTTGACCTGTCGGCGGGGCGCGGTCACGACGAGCGCCCCGCGCGTCCCGGCGGCGCGCAGGCCGGACCGGCCCGATCGCCGTCCATGCCCACCCCCGTGCCCACCCCCGTCGCCCCCGCGGCGGCCCGCCGAAAGCCTCACCATACCGAGGGACGGTCGCACACCGTGCCGCGTTCTCCGGACGTGCTACCCGAACGGCGCATCGCCGTTGCTGCTGCCGGAAGTGGGACGAGCCGTCGTGGCGTCGATCACTTCCGCTGGGTCACCACGGGGACGGCGCGTAGTCCTTCAGGAAACACCCGTGCAGGTCCTCGCCCAGCTCGCCGCGCACGATCGGGTCGTACACCCGGGCCGCGCCGTCGACCAGGTCCAGCGGCGCGTGGAAGCCCTCGGCGGCCAGGCGCTGCTTGGTCGGGTGCGGTCGCTCGTCGGTGATCCAGCCGGTGTCGACGGCGGTCATCAGGATGCCGTCGGTCTCCAGCATCTCGGTGGCGCTGGTGCGGGTGAGCATGTTCAGCGCGGCCTTGGCCATGTTCGTGTGCGGGTGGCCCGGCCCCTTGTACGCGCGGCTGAACTGGCCCTCCATCGCGGAGACGTTCACCACGTACTTGCGCCGCGAGGGCGCGGCGGCCATCGCCGCGCGCAGGCGGGAGATCAGGATGAACGGCGCGGTGCTGTTGCAGAGCTGCACCTCCAGCAGCTCCACCGGGTCGACCTCCTCCACCCGCTGCACCCAGCTGTTGACCGGCGCCTCGTCCGGGACGAGGCCGCCCGCGTCGATCTCCTTCGACCCGGCGACCAGGGCCAGCGCGGTCACCGCCGGCGTGGCCCCGGGAGCCCCGGCCAGGCCGCTGCCGGGATCGCCGTCGAGGCCGCTGGTGAGCGCCGCCGGGTGCGCCTCGGCGGTGCGGCCGAAGGTGATCAGCTCGGGCATCGGCCCGGACGGCAGGGGCACCGACTCGGCCGCGACGAGCGGCGCGTATGCCCCCGGCGAGCGGCGCACGGTCTGCGCGGCGTTGTTGATCAGGATGTCCAGCGGCCCGGCGGCGGCCACCGAGTCGGCGAGCCGGACCACCTGGCCGGGGTCGCGCAGGTCGATGCCCACCACGCGCAGCCGGTGCAGCCAGTCGGCGCTGTCGGGCATGGACGCGAACCGGCGCGCCGCGTCGTGCGGGAACCGGGTGGTCACGGTGGTGTGCGCGCCGTCGCGGAGCAGCCGCAGCGCGATGTACATGCCGATCTTGGCCCGGCCGCCGGTGAGCAGGGCGCGCTTGCCGGTCAGGTCCACGCGCTGGTCGCGCTTGGCGCGGTTGAGCGCCGCGCAGGCCGGGCACAGCTGGTGGTAGAAGGCGTCTACCTCGGTGTACCGGCTCTTGCACGTGTAGCAGGAGCGGGCGCGCAGCAGGGTGCCCGCCCTCGCGCCCGGTTCGGGCTCGGCCAGCAGCACGCCGCGGGTCTCGTCGTCGATGCGGGACGGGGAGCCGGTCGCGGTGGCCTCGGTCACCGCGCGGTCGGCGGCGGTGATGGACGCGCGGCGATCGGCCTTGCGGCGCTTGCGGAGGCTCTTCCAGATCCCGGCGGTGGCCCGGCGGACGGCGACCGCGTCGGGGTGCTCGGTGTCCAGTTCGTCCACCTGGGCGAGCACCTTCAGGGCGATCTCCAGTTCAGCGGGGTCAATCGACACGCGCCGTACTCTACCCGCGCGAAAAATCCCACCTGGACGGGTGAGTTTCGCGTGAACCCCGGATATGGTGCCCGGCATGCCTACAGCGGGTGCTGGTCCGCGGGTGCGGCGGTTGGCGCACCCCGACGCCGACATCCGGGCGCGTGCCCTCGGGTTGCCCCGGTCCCACCCCGTCCTGGTGGTGCTCGGCGCGGGGGACGACCCGGGCACCGACCTGGCCGCGACCGTGCTGCCGGTGCTGCGCGCGGTGCTCGCCGCCGC
This sequence comes from Saccharothrix sp. BKS2, assembly GCF_047689505.1. Lineage (NCBI taxonomy): Bacteria > Bacillati > Actinomycetota > Actinomycetes > Pseudonocardiales > Pseudonocardiaceae > Saccharothrix > Saccharothrix sp. BKS2. The sequence goes on from NZ_JAUQOL010000010.1 coordinate 188,371, forward strand.
GGCCCGCACCGGTGTCACCGTGGTCACCGCGGGCGCGGACGCGGGGGTGGCGCACCTGGTCGGGTTGGCCGCCGAGGCGCTGGACGGGCGGTGGCCGAGGCTGGTCGGCGTCGCGCCGTCCGGCCGGGTGGCGGCCGAGGACGCCGAGCCGACCGGCGAGGAGGTCCGGCTCAACGCCAACCACGACACGGCGGTGCTGGTGCCGGGCTCGCGGTGGGGCGAGGAGCTGCCCGCGCTGTTCCGGGTGGTGGACGCGGTGGCGGGGGCCAAGCGCCCGGCGCTCGCGCTGCTGGTCGGCGGGGACGAGGTGACGCGCGCCGCGCTGGTGGAGCACCTGGGGCGCGATCGGCCGCTGCTGGTGCTCGCGGGCACGGGCGGCCTGGCCGACGAGATCGTGCACGGTCACCTCGCCGCGGGTGGCGGTGAGGTGGTCGATGCGGTCGGGGAGGACCGGGTCGGGGTTGAACGAGTCGGGGTTGAACGGGCGGTGACCGGGCAGGTCGTGGCGGAGGAGGACCCCACCGCCGCCGCACCACCCCCCACCAGGCCACCCCCCACCGCCAGGCCCGACGACCTGGCCGTCCTCGTGCGCAGCGGGCAGGTAGCCGTGGTCCACGTGGACGAGGGCCCGGACAAGGTGGTCGCCGTCCTGGTCCGGGTGCTGACCGGCCGGCCGGGCGCCGAGGTCGGCCACACGGCCCCGCCCGCCACGATCTGGCCCCGCCCGCGCTTCCGCCCGCCCGACCCGCACCCCGTGGTCGACCCCGGCTACGTGCTGGACTACCCCCGGCTCGCCGACGCGATCCACGAGGCCAACCAGCTGGTCGCCCCCGCCCTGCACGAGTGCGAGGTGGCCGCCCTCCGGGCCCGCGAGCGCGCCCGCCTCCTGGTCGCCCTCGCCATCGCGGCCGGGTTCGCCACCACCCTCTTCGCCGCCCTCCAGGTCTGGCTGCGGGACGTCCCGTGGCCCGGGGTGCTGCTGGCCGCGTCGGGCGCGGTGGCGGCGGTGCTGGCGGTCGTGGCCCGCCACGGCGAGGACCCCGACGCCCGCCTGCGCGCCGAGCGGCTGCGCACCCTGTACTTCGACCACCTGGCCGCGCCACCCGCCGCCGACGACGCCGAGCGCGAGGAACGCGCCCGTGAGCTGTCGGCGGCCGTGGCGCGCCACCGGCACGAACCGGTGAGCCGGGCATGACGACCACCCCCGACGACCACCGCGAGCAGTTCCTGCGCGCCTACCTGCGCCACCGGGTGGGCGACCGGCTCGCCGCCTTCGAGCGGGACCGCGCCCGCTACACGACCGCCCGCCGCTGGACCACCGCCACCACCGTGCTGCTGTTCACGGCCGCCGCCGCCCTGGGCGCGGTCGCGGTGGCGGACGGGCCGCGCCGCGCGCAGTGGGCGTTCCTGGCCACCGCGGCGGCGGCCCTGGCCGGCGCGGTCGCCACCTACGAGGCCGCGTTCTCCTTCCGCGCCCTGTCGCGGCGCTCCGCCCACGGCGGCGCGCTGCTCCACCTGCTCCAGGCCCACGGCGCGCCGGAGGGCCGGGACGGCGTGGAGGCGTTCCGGACCGAAGCGGAGAGCGTGCTGCGGCATTCGGACCAGCCGCTGTGAAAAAAAGCCGCCGGGACCACCTCGCGGATTCCGCAACGGCGACCACGTCCGGTCGGGCGACGTCAGCTGGCCGCCACGGTCAGCCCGGTCGCGGCCAGCTTCGCCGACCGCCCGTGGCCCCACGTCCGTTCCTGGTAGGCGCGCAGCAGGGCCGCGTAGACGTCCTCGACGTACTCGGCGGCCTCGCAGTCCCGCTGCCACACGAGCATGACGCACCGGTGCACGGGGTTGCCCACGATCGGTTTCAGCACCACGCCCGGTAAGTCGTTGCCGCTGGGGAAGAAGCACGCCACGGTGTGCGCGGACCGCACCAGCTCCGCGGCCGACACCGGGTCCACCCCGAAGTGCGCGCAGCGCGGCGTGAACCCGGCGGCCTCGCACGCCAGCTGGAGGTTCAGCCGCCCGCCGCCGTAGCACTCGTCGAGCACGGCCCACTCCTCGTCGGCCAGTTCGGACAGCCGCACCTCGCCCCGCCCGGCCAACCGGTGCCCGCTGGCGATCCCGACCAGCATCGGTTCGGTGACGACGGTCCGGTAGTCCACCTCTTCGGGAATCCGCAGAGGGCTCTGGGGGAACTCGGTCACCAGGGCCAGGTCCACCTTGGCCGTGCGCACCAGCTCCAGCACCGCGTCACCGCTGCGCTCGATGTGCGTGGTCTGCGGGTGCGTGGGCAGCAGCGACCGCACCACCCCGACCAGCAGGGGCGTGAGCGACCCGGCCACGCCGCCGAGCCGGATGCCCGTCCCGGGGTGCTCCGCGGCCAGCTTGCGCGTCGTGACGAGCAGGTCGTCGAAGCGTTCCACCAGGTCGCGCGACCGCAGCACGACGTGCCGACCCAGCTCGGTCAGCTCGACCCCGTCGCTCCGGCGCAGGAACAGCGGACCCCCGAACCCGCGTTCGATGCGGCGCAGCTGGGCGGTCAGCCCCGCCTGCGCGATCTTGAGCAGCGAGGCGGCCCGGCTGATGCTGCCCGCCTCGGCGACGGTCAGCACGACGTGGAGATGCCTGAGCTCCATGTGCACCGACGCAGCCTAGGGCAATCGGATGACGGCAAACACCGACCGCGCGAGTGTCGGGGCATGACGCTCTGTTCAGGATGCCGGAACGGCGTTGCTCCAACAGGTGCATAACTGGGGAGTTATCGCCAGTTCACACCTCCCGCCGCGCTCGCCGGCTACACCACCCTGCTCCATGGCCATCGCCGCAATAATCGGGAGGTGTGAGCGAATGAGGAAAGCGTTGCGGCTGCGACGGCTTTCCCGCCCGCGTGACGACAGGTACCTCTTCGTCCCGCTCGACCACAGCGTTTCCGACGGGCCGGTGGTGCCGCGCGACCGGTGGACCGACCTGGTCGACTCCGTCGTGGTGGGCGGCGCGGACGGCATCATCGTCCACAAGGGACGTGTCCGGACCATCGACCCGGCCGTGCTGGGCGGGTGCGCGCTGGTCGTCCACTTGAGCGCGGGCACCGCGCACATGGTCGACGCCAACGCCAAGGTGCTCGTCGGCGACGTCGAGGAGGCGGTCCGGCTGGGCGCCGACGCGGTCAGCGTGCACGTCAACATCGGCTCGGACACGGAGGGGCGGCAGCTCACGGACTTCGGCGTGGTCGCCAAGGCGTGCGACGACTGGAACGTGCCGCTGATCGCCATGGTCTACCCGCGCGGGCCGCGCATCGCCGACCCGAACGACCCCGAGCTGCTCGCGCACGTGGTCAACATCGCGGTCGACCTGGGCGCCGACATCGTCAAGACCAACCTCGCGCTGCCCACCGAGCGGATGGCCGAGGTCGTGGCCAGCTGCCCGATCCCGGTGCTGGTGGCGGGCGGTCCGGCGACCGGCGGCAGCCTGGTCGACCACGCCCGCACCGCGATGGCGGTGGGCTGCTCGGGCCTGGCCGTCGGCCGCCGCGTGTTCACCTCGCCCTCGCCGATGCCGCTGGTCGCGGAACTGGCGTCGATCGTCCACGAGGACCCCCGGGCGGACCTGGTCCGCGCCGTGACCGGCGTCGTGGCCTCGTCCTGACCCGCGCCGCCCCGGGTCCGACACCTTTTGGAGCACCGTTGAAGTTCGCCTGGATCGACCTGCGCGCCGTGCCCGAGGCGCAGCGCGAAGCCGTCGTCGACGCCGCCGTGCACGCCCGCCTCGCCGGCGTCGTGTCCGACGACCCGGCGCTGCTGGACACCCTGCCCCCGACGATCGACCGGGTCCTCGTCGCCGAGGCTCCGGTGGAGAGCCCGCACCTGGTCGTCGTGGTCGTCGACGACGAGGACCGGCTCGACCGGCTCGCCGCCGACGCGGCGTTCGTGCAGGTGAGCGACGACCGCACGCTCAAGCTCGCGTGCACCGCGGCGGTCCGGCTCGGCCACACGATCGTCGGGTTCACCGACCCGACGAAGATCCCGTTGGAGATCGTCATCGCGGCCGCCGACGGCGCGCCCGGCAAGCTGGTCACGGTCGTCGCCGACCTGGAGGAGGCGGCCATCGTGCTCGACGTGCTGGAGCACGGCTCGGACGGCGTGCTCATGGCGCCGCGCGACGCCACCGAGGTGTTCCAGCTGGCCAGGCTGCTGGAGGCGAACACCCCGCCGCTGGAGCTGACCACGCTCACCGTCGACCGCATCGCCCACAACGGCCTGGGCGACCGGGTCTGCGTGGACACCGCGTCCCACTTCCAGGAGGACGAGGGCATCCTCGTCGGCTCGTTCTCCTCCGGCTTCATCCTCTGCTGCAGCGAGACCCACCCGCTGCCCTACATGCCGACCCGGCCGTTCCGGGTCAACGCCGGCGCCCTGCACTCCTACGTGCTCGGCCCGGACAACCGCACCAACTACCTGTCCGAGCTGCGCTCGGGCAGCACGGTGCTCGCGGTGAACTCCGAGGGCCGCACGCGCAAGCTCACCGTCGGCCGGGCCAAGCTGGAGTCGCGCCCGATCCTGACCATCACCGCGCACTCGCCCGAGGGCGTCGAGGTGAGCCTGACCGTGCAGGACGACTGGCACGTGCGCGTGCTCGGCCCCGGCGGGAAGGTCCGCAACGTCACCGAGCTCCAGCGCGGTGACGAGCTGCTCGGCTACATCGCGACCGAGCAGCGGCACGTGGGCATCCCCATCGGCGAGTTCTGCAAGGAGTCCTGAACACCCATGCGAGAGTTCGTCACCGACCTGTTGCGCCGACACGGCGACGACGTGCCGGTGTTCACCCACGAGCACACCGTGACCCGCGGCGCCCTGCGCGCCTCCGTCGCCGCCGAGGCGGGCCTGCTGGCCGCCGCGGGGGTGGGGGAGGGCAGCTCGGTGATGCTCCAGGTGCCCCCGAGCTTCACCCAGTTCGAGGTGGTCCTGGCGCTGTGGACGCTCGGCGCCAGGGTCATCCCGGTCGACCACCGGCTCACCCCCACCGAGGTGGGGGTGCTGGTGGGGCTGACCGAGCCCCAGCACTTCGTGCGCGCCGCCACGCCCGCCGGCGACAGCTTCCGCGAGCGCTACGAGCTGGTCACCGAGCTGCGGCCGGACGGCGTGCCCGCCGCGACCGGGCACCGGCTGGTCCAGTTCACCTCCGGCTCGACCGGGCGGCCCAAGGTCGTCGGGCGCGGCACCGGGTCGATCATCCGCGAGGTGCTGCGGTTCGGCGCGGCCGAGGGCATGACGCGGCGCGGCGAGCGGTTGCTGCTGCTCAACAACCCCGCCTACAGCTTCGGCCTGATGGGCGGGCTGCTGCACTCGCTGGCCGTCGGGGTGGAGGTCGTGTTCTCCGGGCGGCACCTGGCCGAGGACGTGCTCAAGGCGGCGGAGCGGCACCAGGCGCACTTCATCAGCGGTCAGCCGTACCACTTCGGGCTGCTGGCCGACGTCGCCGACCGGTCGGCGCTGCGCTCGGTGCGCGCGGCGTTCTCCGGCGGCGAGATGATGCCGGTGGAGGTGGCCGAGCGGTTCGCCGCCGCCTACGGGTTCCGGGTGGGCGAGTGCTTCGGCACCACCGAGACCGGCGCGCTGACCATGGACGCCGCGGGCACGTCCCGGCCGTCGGTGGGCCGGCCGCTGCCCGACACCGGCATCCGGGTGCGCGACGGGCTGGTGGAGGTGGCGCTCGACGAGTCGCCCTACCTGGTCGGGGACGATCCCTCGCGGTTCGCCGACGGGTGGTTCCGCACCGGTGACCGGGGCGAGTTCGACGCGCACGGCAACCTGCGGCTGCTCGGCCGGTCGGACTCGCTGGTGATGGTGCGCGGCTTCAACGTGGACCTCACCGAGGTGGAGGCGGCGCTGCGGGCGCACCCGCTGGTGACCGAGGCGGTCGCGGTGCTCGACGGGGTGGTCACGGCGTACGTGGGCGCGCCGTCGGGCGGGGTGACGGCCGAGGAGGTCCGGGCGTGGTGCGCGGGGCGGCTGGCCGAGTTCAAGCTGCCGGAGCGGGTCCGGGTGCGGCGGGCGCTGCCCCGCACGTCCGGCGGCAAGCTGGCGCGTGACCCGGGGGTGCTCGCGGGCGCGCGGTGACCCCCGTTGTGGCAGGGTGGGCGTGTGGAACAAGTCGTGCTCCTGGACGAGCGCGGGACCGGCATCGGCGTCGCCGACAAGGCTTCCGTGCACCACGCGTCCACCCCGCTGCACCTGGCGTTCTCCTCCTACCTGTTCGACCCCGCCGGGCGGCTGCTGCTGACCAGGCGCGCGCTGCACAAGAAGACGTGGCCGGGGGTCTGGACCAACTCGTGCTGCGGTCACCCGGCGCCGGGTGAGGCGCTGGTGCCCGCCGTCACCCGCCGCCTGCACGACGAACTGGGCCTGCCGGAGGTCTCGCTGGACCTGGTGCTGCCCGCGTTCCGCTACCGGGCGGTGATGGAGAACGGCGTCGTGGAGAACGAGATGTGCCCGGTCCTGCGCGGCCTGGTCACCGCCGACCCGGTGCCCAACCCGGACGAGGTCGACTCCGTCGAGTGGGTGCCCTGGGCGGACTTCGCCCCGGCCGTCCTCGCGGGCGTGCGCCCGATCTCACCCTGGTGCGCCCTCCAGGTGGCCGAGCTGTGGGAACTGGGCCCCGACCCCCTGACCTGGCCCATCGCCTCCCCGGCCACCCTCCCGTCAGCCCTGACCTACTCGTAAGTAAAGAACTCACCCGTCCTGAACGTACGACTCGCGCGGCCTGAACGTACGACTCGCGCGCGAGTCGTACGTTCGCGGCGGGTGTGTCGTACGTTCGCGACCCCCGAGTTCGGCGTTCGGACGAGAGAGCGCTCTCTGAACGGCGGTTCCGGTCCGACCGGAACTGGGTTCTTTCCTTGACTGATACAGGGGGCGAGCTTACGTTCCGTTGTGAGAGCGCTCTCCCGAAACCCACTCGTAACTCTACGAAAGGGGAGTCGTGATCCCCACCATTCGCCGATGGCGTCGTATGGTCACGGCCCTTGCCGCAGCCGCGGCAGCCGTGTGCGGTCTCGCCCTCGTGACCGTGCCCGGATCCGCCGCACCCCAGGGGGAGGTCGGGGCCAACGTCGTGCGGGTCGCCGAGTTCCTCGCGGAATGCCCCTACACCCACCGCCTGCCCGACGACCCGATCGTCTTCCCCAACCTGCCCGGTGCCTCGCACATGCACAGCTTCTTCGGCAACCGGAGCACCAACGCCCGCAGCACCACGCAGTCCCTGCTCGCGGGCACGAGCAGCTGCAACCCGGGCATCGACCTGTCCTCGTACTGGGTCCCCACCCTGTACGTGAACAACCAGCCCGTGGAGCCGACCGGCACCACGTTCTACTACCTCGGCGAGGGCGTGAACCCGGACGTCACCGCGCGCATCCAGCCGTTCCCGCTGGGCCTGCGCATGATCGCGGGCAACGCCAAGGCCACCGGCGTGAACGACCCCAGCTCCAACGCCCGGTGGTCCTGCCTGCACGCGGGCCACGTGGGCTCGTCCAAGGACTTCGTCAACTGCCCGTCCGGCACGATGCTGGAGTCCTACCTGGACTTCCCGCAGTGCTGGAACGGTCGTGACCTGGACTCGGCCGACCACAAGTCCCACATGTCCTACCCGGTCGCCGGCGGCTGCCCGTCGAGCCACCCGGTGCCGGTGCCGAAGCTCCGCCAGGTGCTGCGCTACCCGGCGAGCGGCAACCCGGCCGGCTTCCGACTGGCCTCGGGACCCGGCTACACCATGCACGGCGACTTCTTCAACGCGTGGCCGGAGGCCGAACTGGCCCGTCGGGTGCGCGACTGCATCAACCCGGTCATCAAGTGCGGCGCGGACGGCCGCCCGTCGTGAAGCTCAAGTCCCTGATCGCGGTGGCCGCGCTGGCCCTGCCGCTGTTCCTCCCGGTCACCGCGCAGGCGGCCGAGTGCGGCACGGCCAACGCGGCGCTCAACGCACCGGTGACGGCGTCGTCGGTGGAGGGCCCGTTCACCGCCGCCTCCGCGGTGGACGGGAACCCGGGCACCCGCTGGTCCAGCGGGTTCTCCGACCCGCAGTGGCTGCGGGTGGACCTGGGCACCAGCCGCCAGGTCTGCGGCGCGACGCTGACCTGGGAGGCCGCCTACGCGACGGCCTACCAGATCCAGGTCTCCGCCGACGGCAACGCCTGGACCACGGTGTTCTCCACCACCACCGGCGCGGGAGGGGTGCAGAACCCCTCCTTCACCGGCACCGGTCGCTACATCCGCCTGAACACCACGGCGCGCGCCACGCAGTACGGCGTGTCCCTGTGGGAGTTCGCCGTCCGCATCGAGACCGGCGGCGGGGACCCGGGCGGTTCCGAGCGGCTGCTGTCCTACAACAAGCCCGCCACCGCCTCGTCGTTCCAGGACGACGGGGCGTGTCCGGGCTGCACGCCGGCCAAGGTGACGGACTACAACCCGGCCACCCGGTGGGCCACGAGCACCACCACCGGCTGGGTCGACCCGGGTTGGATCCAGGTCGACCTGGGCGCGACCGCCCGCATCACCAGGGTCGTGCTCCAGTGGGACCCGGCGTACGCCACCGGGTTCCAGGTCCAGACCTCCGAGAACGCGTCGGGCTGGACCACGATCCACACCACCACGACGGGCACGGGTTTCAAGCAGACCCTGAACGTCACGGGCACCGGTCGGTACGTCCGGGTCAACCTCACCAAGCGCAGCGGCCCCTACGGGTACTCGCTGTGGGAGTTCCAGGTCTACGGCACCGGTGGCAGCCCCACGTCGCCGCCGGCGCAGGCCCCGGACCCGGGCAACCCGCTGCGCCTGGTGTGGAGCGACGAGTTCAACGCGCCCGCGGGCACGCGGCCGGACGCGAGCAAGTGGCGTCCGGAGGTCGGCACCGGGCAGAACGCGGAGCTCCAGTACTACACCGACAACCGCAACGCCTCCACCGACGGCAACGGCAACATGGTGCTGGAGGCGAGGCGGGAGGTCACGCCGGGTTCGGCGTGCCCGGTGGACCCGGTCAGCGGCAGCGGCACGTGCCAGTACACCTCGGCGCGCATCATCACCGAGGGCAAGGCGTCCTGGACCTACGGGCGCTTCGAGGCGTCGATCAAGGTGTCCGGCTCCAAGGGCCTGTGGCCCGCGTTCTGGATGCTCGGCACCGACATCTTCCGGGGCACCCCGTGGCCCGCGAGCGGTGAGATCGACATCATGGAGCACCTCGGTCGCGAGCCCAACACCGCGTACCAGACCATCCACGGCCCGGCCTACTTCGGCGGGGGCGGGATCGGCGCGATGCGCGACATCGGCCAGGACTACGCGAACGCGTTCCACCTGTTCCGGGCCGACTGGAACAGCCGGGGCATCACGTTCAGCATCGACGGCGTGACGGTCCTCACCATCGACAAGGCGACGGTGGAGGCGACCCGCGGGCCGTGGGTGTTCGACAAGCCCTTCTTCATCCTGCTCAACAACGCGGTGGGCGGTGACTGGCCCGGTCCCCCGGACGCCACCACGGTCTTCCCGCAGCGCATGTTGGTCGACTACGTCCGCGTGTACCAGTGAGCCCGGGGGTGCGGTTCCACGGAGGTGGGACCGCACCTCCCGGTATAAAGGCTCACGTGGACCGCAGACCAGTCACGTTGGAGGAGGTCGCGCGGGTCGCGGGGGTGTCCCGGGCCACGGTGTCCCGGGTGGTCAACGGGGTCGCCACGGTGGACCGGGAGCTGCGCCAGGTGGTGGAGAGAGCGATCTCCACGACCGGGTACACCCCCAACCGCGCGGCGCGTTCGCTCGTCACCCGGCGGGCGGGCGCGATCGGCCTCGTCCTCCCGGACGAGGGGCGCACGCTGCACGACCCCTACTTCGGTCGGGTGGTCAGCGGCGTGCTGCCGGTGATCCGCCCGCTGGGCGTCCAGCTGGTGCTGACCACCACCGACGCGGGCGGCCACCAGGAGGTGGTCGACGACGTCCGGCAGCGCAGGCTGGACGGCGTGATCCTGATCCACACGCACGGCGCGGACCCGCTGCCGCGCCTGCTCACCGACTCGAACCTGCCGGTCGTGCTGGCCGCGCGCCCGGTCCGGCCGATGTCGATCACCTACGTCGACGTCGACCAGGCCGCGGGCGCGGGGCTGGCCGTCGACCACCTGGTGGCGCGCGGGTGCCGCCGGGTGGCCACCATCACCGGACCGCTGGAGGTGCCCGCCGGCCAGGACCGGCTGCGCGGCTTCCGCGACGCGGTGTCCCGGCACGGCCTGCCCGACCCCGTGGTCGTCGAGGGCGACTTCTCCCGCGAGGGCGGCGCCGCGGCGGCCCGCCGGCTGCTGGCGACCCGGGAGCCGCGGGGGGAGGGGTTCGACGGCCTGTTCGTCGCCTCCGACCTGATGGCCACGGGCGCGCTGCCGGTGCTGCGCAACCGGGGCCTGCGGGTGCCCGAGGACGTGAAGGTGGTCGGGTTCGACGACAGCAGCCCCGCGGTCGAGTGCGACCCGCCCCTGACCACGGTGCGGCAACCCGTGGAGGACATGGCGGCCGAGATGGCCCGGTTGCTCGTGGAGCGCGTCGAGCGACCGGACCGCCCGATCAGCTCCGTCGTGTTCGCCCCGACCCTGGTGGTCCGCCACTCCGGCTGACCCGTCCCCACGCGCCACCGTCCCCCCTGGAGCGCTCGTGCGTCGGTTGTCGGTCCTGTTGTCCCTGGTCAGCCTGGTCCTCGTGGTGGGCGCGTGCGGAGCCGAACCGGCGCCGGCGCCGACCACCACCGCGCCACCACCGCCCACGACGACGCCCACGACGCCCTCCGCGGTCGGCGGCCTGAGCCCGACCGACGCGGCCTACGTGCAGCTGGCCATCCCGCAGGCCGAGTCGGCGCTGCCGCTGCTGGACGCGGTGCGGGCGCGGGCGCAGGACCCGGCGCTGGCCGAGCTGGCCGCCCGCGCGGGGGTCGGCCACCGCGGCGAGCTGACCGACCTGCACGGCGTGCTCACCCGGGCCGGCCTGACCTACCTGGGCGAGCACGAGGCCCACGACATGCCCGGCATGATCACCCGGGACGAGTACCAGGCGGCCGACCGGCTGACCGGCGCGGAGTTCGACGCCGAGGCCCGCGTGCTGCTGCGGAAGCACTTCGAGGAGTCCGTCGCGGTGGCCAGGTCGGAGCTGGAGGCGGGGACCGACGCCGGGCTGCTGGCGTTGACCCGCGACCTGACGGAGTCGCGCGCGGACTACCTGTCGAAGCTGTCGATTCCCTGAACCCCGGAACACCCGCCGGTCACCGTCCGTTTCGTCCGGTGTGCTGACCGCTGACCCCGCGCCGACCCGCTCCCCGGCCCGCTACGCCGCCCTCGCCGGGGTCGCCGCCGTCGTGCTGACCGTCGCCCTCATCGGCGGGCTCGACCTGCTCCGGCTGACCGAGTCCACCTACCACCTGCGCCGCACCATCAGCGAGTACGCCCTCGGGCCGTACCGCTGGGTGTTCGACACCGGGGTGCTGCTGCTGGTGCTCGGCTCGCTGGCGATCCTCGCGGTGCTGGTCAGGAGGGGGATGGCCAGGTGGCGCTCGGTGGGGGCGCTGGCGTTCGCCGCGTGGTCGGTCGGCCTGGCCCTGGTGGTGGTCTTCCCGAAGAACGACTGGTCGATCGGCCCGAGCGTGAGCGGCAGCATCCACCGCTTCGGCAGCCTGCTCGCGTTCACCAGCCTGCCGATCGCGATGGTGCTGCTGGCCCGGCCGTGGGTGCGTGACGCCGCGTGGGGCGCCTACGCGCGCTGGACGTCGCGCTTCGGCCTGCTGTCCGCGCTCACCTTCACCCCGCTGCTGTACGCGATCCTGGTCAACGCCGTCACCGGCAGGTCCTGGTGGCGCGTGTTCCCGCTCGGCTACGTCGAACGCGTGCTGGTGCTCACCGAGGTGGTCGCGGTGCTGGTCGCCGGGGTGTGGGCGGTCGCGTGCGGGGCGGCGGCGCGGACCTCGACGCCCACGCCCGAACCCCCGCTCGACCCCGCGCCCGACCCAGCCCCCGAACCCGCGCCCCGGTCCGCCGCTCAGCCCGAGTACAGCCCGTCCAGGACGTCCCGGTAGCGGGTCTCGATCTCCTTGCGGCGCATCTTCAGGCTGGCGGTGAGGGTGCCGTCCTCGACGCTGAAGTCCTCCGGCAGCACGGCGAACTTCTTGATCGCCTCGTGCCGGGCCAGCCCGGCGTTCGCGGCCTCGACGGCGCGGCCGACCTCGGCGTCCGCGTCCAGGCCGGCGGGCGCGGTGTCGGGGTCCAGGGTGACCAGCGCGACGCAGTAGTTGCGCTGGTCGCCGTGCACCAGCACGTTGCCGATGTACGGGCTGTTGGACTTGATCAGGCCCTCCACCGCCTGCGGCGCCACGTACTTGCCGCCGGAGGTCTTGATCAGCTCCTTCTTGCGGTCGGTGAGCCGGAGCCTGCCCTCCCCGTCCAGCTCGCCCACGTCACCGGTGTGCAGCCAGCCGTCCACCAGCGCCTCGGCGGTCTCCTCGGGCAGGTTGTGGTAGCCGCGCATGATCCCGCGCCCGCCGATGAGCACCTCGCCGTCGTCGGCCAGCCGCACCTCGGTGCCCGCGAGGGGCCGGCCGACCGTGCCGAGCTCGTTCGACTCCGGTCGGTTGACGAAGGAGGCGGCGGAGGACTCGGTGAGGCCGTAGCCCTCCAGGATGGTGATGCCCGCCTTGGCGAAGAACCGCGCGACCGGCAGGGACAGCGGCGCGGAGCCGGAGATGAAGTACTTGATCCGGCCGCCCACGCGGTCCCGGAGCTTGCTGAACACCAGCCTGTCGGCGATCTTGTTGCTCAGCTTCCGGTCCGGTTGCTCGGCGACGTCGAGCGCCCACTCGAACAGCTTCTCCTTCACGCCGCCCGCCTCGCGCATCGAGGCGACCACCCTCTGGTGGATCTTCTCGAAGATGCGCGGCGCGGCGGCCACCACGGTCGGGCGCAGCTCGGCGAGGTTGGCCGCGATCCGGTCGACGTCCCCGTCCACGGCGGTGGGCGTGCCGGTGGCGATCATGCCGACCTGGAGGACCTTGCCGAACGCGTGGGACATCGGCAGCCACAGGAAGTGCAGCTCGTCCGGGCCCAGGACGCCCAGCTCGTCGATCGCCTCGGCGGTGTGCAGCCAGTTGTCGTGGGTCAGCTCCACGCCCTTGGGCGTGCCCGTGGTGCCGGAGGTGTAGATGAGCGTGGCCAGCCGGTCCGGGGTCAGCTCGTCGACCATGGCGTCGTAGTCGCCCGCGGGTTCCCCGTCCGGGACCCAGTCGGGGGTGATCACCTCCGCGTCGACCGTGCCCGCCAGCCCGGGGTCGGCGACCACCAGGACGCTGCCGGAGTCCCGGACGATGTGGGCGACGACCTCCCGCGTGCTGCTCGGGTAGATGGTGGTGGTGACGCCGCCCGCCGCGAGCACGGCCAGGTCGGTCAGCACCCAGTCGGCGCTCGTCGCGGCCATGATCGCCACGCGGGCCTCGTCGCGCACGCCCAGCTGCCGGAACCCCAGGGCGCGCCGGCGCACCTCCTCCCCGACCTCGGCCCACGTCATGGAGGTCCACGTGTCGCCGTCGCGCCGGCGCAGGGCCTCGCGGTCGGGGGTGGCGCGCACCCGTTCGCGCAGCAGGTCGGGGATGGAGCGGGCCACGGTGTCCTCCTCTGGAGCGGCGCTCTAGAGCGGTACTCTAACCACATGGGACCGACCAGTCGGCAGGCCGTGCTGGACGCGGCGCTCGAACTGGTCGCCGAGGGCGGGCTGGGCGCGGTCACGATCAGCGCGCTGACGGCCCGCTCCGGGGTGTCGAACGGCAGCGTCTACCACCACTTCGGCAGCCGGGCGGGGCTGTTCGCGGTGCTGTACGGGGAGAGCTTCGCGCACTGCGTGGACGCCCTGACGCCCGCGCTGGGGGCCGGGGACGCGGAGCAGGCGGTGCGCGCGGTGGTGGCGCGGTACCTGGGCTGGGTGGTCGGGAACCCCGGGCGGGCGCGGTTCCTCTACGCCGCGCCGCGGTCGGCCGACCCCGCGGTGAAGCTCGCCGCGTTCGAGCCGGTCGCGCGCTGGTTCGCGGACCGGATGGCGGCGGGGGAGCTGCGCGCGGTGCCGCTGTGGGCGCTGGACCCGGTGGTGATGGGTCCCGCGCACGAGTGCGCCCGGCGGTACCTGCTGCACGGGTTCGACCTGGGGGCCGCGGTGCGGCTCGTGGCCGACGCCGTGTGGGGGGCGGTCGCGCCCGTAGGGTGATCACATGGCCACTTGGGGAGACCTCGCCGCGTACGTCCACGACACCTACGACGTCATCTCGGAGAAGGAGGACGAGATCCGCATCCTGTTCAACTTCGAGCAGTTCGACGAGGACGACGAGCGCACCCAGGTGATCATCCTGGTCCGCGAGGTGCTCGACCGGCAGCACGAGTGGGTGCAGATCGCCTCGCCCATCGGCCTGGCCGCCGACGTGGACCTGAAGGCGTTCCTCGCCGAGGTCGGCAACTCGACCATCGCCTGCGGCGCGGCGGTCATGGGCGAGCACGTGGTGCTGCGGCACTCGCTGCCCCTCTCGCACCTGGACATCCACGAGTTCACCGAGCCGCTGGCGCTGCTCGCGGGGACCGCGGACCGGCTGGAGGAGACCTTCTTCGGGGGCGACGACTACTGACGGGGCCGGTCTCACGACCGATCGGGGCGCGCCGGGGCGTTGACAGCGGACGTGCGGGGATGCTGTGATCCCCGACAACAGATAGGAAAGTTTCCTAACTGTTCCGCCGCCGCCGTGTTCATCCCCCCGAGACCCGTGGGAGGCACCCCCGTGGCACCCCGTCCCCGATGGCTCGCGACCGTCGCCGCGGCCGCTCTGCTGGCCGTACCGGCGCCCTGGGCGCAGACCGCCTCGGCGCAGCCCGGCGCAGCGGAATCAGACGCAGCCCGGTCCGACACAGTCCAGTCCAACGCGGCCCAGCCCGACGCGGCCCGATCCGCCGCGGCGCGCTCCGCCGCAGCCCGGTCCGCCCCGGCGCAGCCCACCGCGGCCGCCGTCGAGCACCAGGCCGAAGGCGCGGCGATCTCCCTGGGCGTGGTCGAGTCCAACCACGCCGGCTACACCGGCGGCGGGTTCGTCAACTACGACAACGCCTCCGGCAGCTCGGTCGAGTTCACCGTCACGGCGCAGGCCGGCCCGGCCACCCTGGCCCTCCGGTACGCCAACGGCACGACCACCAACCGCCCGATGACCATCTCGGTCAACGGGACGGCCCAGGCGAGCGGCGTGGCGTTCGCCGGCACCGGCGCGTGGAGCACCTGGCGCACCGCGACGGTGCCCGTCACCCTGGCGGCGGGCGTCAACCGCGTCCGGGCCACCGCCACCACCGCCGCGGGCGGCCCCAACCTCGACCGGCTCGACGTCACCGCCGACGCCCCGGCGCCCGGCCGCCCCGCCGACGTGAACGGGCAGCTGCGCGTGTGCGGGACCAAGCTGTGCAACCGGTACGGCAAGCCGGTCCAGCTGCGCGGCATGAGCACGCACGGCATCCAGTGGTACGCGCAGTGCGTCAAGCCCGCGTCCCTGGACGCCCTGGCCTCGGACTGGGGCGCCGACATCCTGCGGATCTCGATGTACGTGCAGGAGGGCGGGTACGAGACCAACCCGCGCAAGTTCACCGACCTGGTGCACGGCTACATCGAGGAGGCCACCCGCCGCGGCCTGTACGCGCTGGTGGACTGGCACCAGCTGTCGCCGGGCGACCCGAACGCCAACCTCGCCCTGGCCCGCACGTTCTTCACCGAGGTCGCCTCGCGGCACCGCGACAAGACCAACATCATCTACGACATCGCCAACGAGCCCAACGGCGTGGCGTGGTCGGGCATCAAGTCCTACGCCGAGCAGATGATCCCGGTCATCCGGGCCCAGGACCCGGACGGCGTGGTGTTCGTCGGCACCCACGGCTGGGGCTCGCTGGGCATCTCCGACGGCCGGTCGGAGCAGGACATCGTCAACAACCCGATCAACGCCACGAACTTCATGTACACGTTCCACTTCTACGCGGCCTCGCACCAGGACGAGTACTTCAACGCCCTGACCCGCGCGGCGGCCCGGCTGCCGATCTTCGTGACCGAGTTCGGCACCCAGACCTACACCGGCGACGGGGCCAACGACTTCGCGTACAGCCAGAAGTACCTGGACTTCCTGGCGGCCAACAAGATCGGCTGGACGAACTGGAACTTCTCCGACGACTTCCGGTCGGGGGCGGTGTTCAAGGAGGGCACCTGCGCCGGGAACTCGTTCTCGGGCACGTCCGTGCTGAAGCCGGCGGGCCAGTGGATCCGCGAGCGGATGCGCACGCCGGACGACTTCCCGACGAGCTGATCGACCGGTGACGAGCGGCGGGGACCGTCCCGCCGCTCGTCACGCGGCGTGGTCGGAGAGCAGGCCGGCGCGGACGGCGGTGAGTTCGGCGCCGAGGCCGAGGCGCCCGGCGTGCCGGTCGTTCCACCGGCGCAGCCCGTCCGCGAGTTCCGACCCCGCCGCGAGGGCGATGCGTTCGAGGAACACCAGGGGCAGCGGGACGCCCAGCTGGTCGGCGAGCAGCCTGGTGGCCAGGCCCCGGCCGGCCGCGTCGGACAGGCTGGGCAGCCGGACGAGGGCGCGGACCAGGGACGTCGTGAGCATCCGCCGCGTGGTGCCGTCGAACGCGCTCGCCGTGGGGACGCGCAGTTCGCCGAGCGCTTCGGTGAGCCGGTCCGGACGCGCGCCCTGCTCCGCCAGGTACGCGTCGATGGTGTCCGGGGCGATCCCGGGATCGGCCGTCCCAGGCGACGACCCGTGAGCACCCGCGCCGCCGCGCGGCTCGGCCTCCAGCGCCCGCACCTTCGCCGTGGCCGCGTGCGCCACGCGCAGCGCGGTCAGCCGGTCGGCCCTGGCGCGGTCCAGCTGCTGCTCCACCCTCCGCCCGGAGGCCGCACGCCGGTCGGAAGACCCGCCGCTCAGCTCACCGGCCAGGTGTGCACCGGTTCGTTCGAGTGCATCAGGTCCCGGTACGTCCGCAGCATCCGCCGCAGCGCCTCCGGCCGGTCCAGCGCCGTGTGGTCGTAGTGCCGGTGGAACGCCCGCGCCTGCCACGTCGCCCCGTTCACCCCGGTCAGGCAGCGCTGCTCGATGATCCCCAGCAGCCGGTCGCGCTCGGCGGCCTCCACCTTCATCTTCACCAGGCCCTCGTGCGCCATCGGCAGCAGCCGCCGCAGGACCAGCTCCACCACCGGCACCGTTCCCAGCCCCGGCCAGTAGACCTGTGCGTCGATGCCGTTGCGCGCCCCGGCGGTGAAGTTCTCCTCCGCCGCGCTGAACGACATCTGCGACCACAGCGGCCGCTCCTCCTCGGCCAGCACCCGCACCAGCCCGTAGTAGAACGCCCCGTTCGCCAGGGTGTCCACGACCGTCGGCCCGGCGGGCAGCGTCCGGTTCTCCACCCGCAGGTGCGGCTTGTCCCGCACCACGTCGTACACCGGGCGGTTCCAGCGGTAGATCGTGCCGTTGTGCAGCCGCAGCTCGGCCAGCGACGGCGTGTCGCCCCGCTCCAGCACCTGCACCGGGTCCTCGGGGTCGCAGATCGGCAGCAGCGCCGGGAAGTAGCGCACGTTCTCCTCGAACAGGTCGAAGATGGACGTGATCCACCGCTCCCCGAACCACACCCGCGGCCGGACGCCCTGCTCCTTCAGCTCGTCGCTGCGGGTGTCGGTGGCCTGCTGGAACAGCGCGATCCGGGTCTCCCGCCACAGCTCCTTGCCGAGCAGGAACGGCGAGTTCGCGCCCACCGCCACCTGCACGCCGGCGATCGCCTGGGCCGCGTTCCAGTAGGGCGCGAACGCGTCCGGCGACACCTGGAGGTGGAACTGCGTCGACGTGCACGCCGCCTCGGGCACGATCGAGTCGGCCGTCATCTGCAACCGCTCGACGCCGTCGACGGAGATCTGGATGTCCTCGCCGCGCGCCGCCAGCACCTGTTCGTTGAGCAGCGCGTACCGGGGGTTGCCCGACAGCGCCTCCTCGGCCATGTGCTTGGCCTGGAGCGTCGGCAGGATGCCGATCATCACCATGTGCGCGTCGACCTCGCGCGCCTTGCGGTCGGCCTCGTTGAGCGAGTCCCGCACCACCGACTCGAACTCGGTGATCCCGCCCGCGGTCAGCTGCCGCGGCGCGACGTTGATCTCCAGGTTCCACTGGCCGAGCTCGGTGACGAAGTCCGGGTCGGCGATGGCCTCCAGCGCCTCGGCGTTGCGCATCGCCGGGTCGCCGGCGTCGTCCACGAGGTTCAGCTCGATCTCCAGCCCGGTCATGGGCCGGTCCACCTCGAACCGCGACTCGCTCAGCATCCGGGCGAACACGTCGAGGCAGCGACGCACCTTCGTGCGGTACCGCGTGCGGTCCTCCCGGGTGAACTCGTGCCGCCCGACGTCGTCGCCCATTGCCCGCCTCCCAGCCGGTGGATCAGCGCGCGGGTACCGCGATCGCGGTCACCACAAACCCCTCGCGGGCCAGCCAGCGCCCGGTGAACCCGGTGACGGCGACACCGTCCACGACCGGCGGCTCCACCAGGATGCGGGCGCTGAACGTGCCGTCGTCCGGGTGGATGGTCACCTCCGCGTCCTCGAACCCCAGCCACCGCCGGGCCAGCGGGTACCACGCCTTGTAGACCGTCTCCTTGGCGCTGAACAGCAGCCGGTCCCAGGCGACCTTGTCGCTCGCGTCCCGCAGCCCGTCCATCCGCGCCAGCTCGGCGGGCAGCGCGATGGCGCCCAGCACCCCGTCCGGCGTCGGTTCGTTCGGCTCGGCGTCGATCCCGATCGTGCGCACCTGGTCGGTCCGGCCCACGGCCGCCGCCCGGTAGCCCTTGCAGTGCGTGATGCTGCCGACCACCCCGTCGGGCCACGCGGGCTCGCGCGAGGGCATGGGCACCAGCGGCGCGGGCGGGAAGCCGAGGGCCGCCAGCGCGGTGCGCGCGCAGTGCCGCCCGGTGGCGAACTCGCGGCGCCTCTTGTCCACCGCCCTGGCCACGTGCTGCTCCTCCTCGGGGAACAGCACCACCCCGTCGGGGTCGCCGAAGACGTCGAACGCCGAGACCGGCGGTGCGAGCAGGTCCGTGATCATCGGGCGTCCCCCTCGCGCAGCACGTCGAGCAGCGGCGCCGCGGTCCAGCCCCGGGGCTGCCACTCCCTCGGGTAGCCCAGCGACACCTCGTCGAAGCGCACGCCGTCCTTCCGGATGGTGCGCGGGATGTGCAGGTGGCCGTAGACGGCGACGGCCGCCCGGAACCGCAGGTGCCAGTCCGCGGTGCGCTCCGTGCCGCACCACAGGGCGAACTCGGGGTAGCGCAGCACGAACGTGGGGTCCCGGACGAGCGGCCAGTGGTTGATCAGCACCGTGCGCAGCGACGGGTCGACGGCCGCCAGCCGCCGCTCGCTCTCCGCGACCCGGGCGGCGCACCACGCCTCGCGGCTCGGGTAGGGGTCCGGGTGCAGGAAGTACTCGTCGGTGCAGACGACCCCGGCGTTCTGGGCCGCGGCCAGCGCCGACGCCTTGTCCGTCGTCCCGGCGGGCCGGAACGTGTAGTCGTAGAGCGTGAACAGCGGCGCCACCGCGACCGGCCCGCCCGCGCCCTCGAACACCGCGAACGCGTCCTCGGGCGTCAGCACGTCGATGCTGCGGCACAGCTCCACGAGCTGCTTGTAGCGCACCTCGCCGCGCGCCTGCACCGAGTCGTCCTTCGTCGTCCAGAGCTCGTGGTTGCCCGGCGACCAGACCACCCGGGAGAACCTCCGGCGCAGGAGGCCCAGCGCCCACTCGACGTCGTCGAACTTCTCCGCCACGTCGCCGGCCACGATGAGCCAGTCGTCGGGGGAGTGCGGGTGGATCGCGTCGACGAACTGCCGGTTCTGCTGGTAGGTCACGTGCAGGTCGCTGGTGGCGAGCAGGCGGGGCGGGGTGGTCACCTCCCGAGCGTATCGCCGGCGGGGCGACTCGGGGAGTGACCGCTCATCCGCTCGTCGCTCGCGGGGGCCCGTTCGGCGGCGCCCGGGTGGCCGCGTGACGCTGCACCGCTCCCGTTCGTCGCGCGTCGTCTTACCAGGGGGCGCCGGTGTTCCTAGCGTGATGGGTATCACGACGTCCTGGGCGGAGGACCCGATGACCAACCAAGTACGACCCGCGCAACCGTTCGGCCGAACGGTCGGTGCGGAGATCGCCCGGCAGGTGCAGCAGCACGCGTACCCGGTGGCCGCGCCGCGGCGCGCCGACGACGCCGCCCTGGCCACGTTGCTGCGCGCCCGCCAGCGCGGCGACGCCCAGCGGCAGGAGCCGTGGGTGCGCCGGGCGCCCGAGGCGCCGCCCCGACCCCCGCACGCCGACGTGATCGAGCAGCTGGCCGCGCGCCTGGTGCCGCCGTCGCTGTGGGCGGTGGTCGAACCGCTCATCCCGCCGGCCAAGGTGCGCCGCCAGGGCGGCGGCCGGGGCCGGGTGTCGGACCGGGCGATCTTCACCGCGATCGTGTTCGTGCTGACCAGCGGTTGCGCGTGGCGGCACCTGCCGCCCACGTTCGGTGTGACCGTGCCCACGGTGCACCGGCGGTTCCAGGAGTGGACCGAGGCGGGCCTGTGGCTGCGGCTGCGGCGGGTGGCGGTGGACGGCGCGGTGGACGAGGCCGAGTGGCTCGGGCTGGTCCTGGACGCGGCGGAACGGCGCGGCGCACGAGCCGCGGGGTAGTTCGAGCAGGGGAACGGCGGCCGGCGCGCGGGCGTCCCACCGAAGAGGTCCGCGCGACCGCTGTCCCCCGGAGGTGGCGATGATGATGCCGGAGTTGTCCAGACGCGAGGTCGCCCTGCTGCGCGCGACCGACGCCCACCGGGTCGAGCTGACCGGGAGCGAGGAGCCCGACGTGCGGGTGGACGCGCTGCCGTTCTGCGACCCGGTCACCGCGCGGGGGCTGGTGCACGCGGGCCTGATCCGGCCGGTCGTGCCGGTGGCGCCGGGCCAGTGGGCCGCGGCCTGCCTGACCGAGGCGGGCGCGGCGGCGCTGGGGTCGGCCTTGCTGGTGGCCTGAGACCGGCCCTCTGGTGGGCCGAGGCGTGGCCTGAGACCGGCCCTGCCGGTGGCCTGTCGGCCGTGCCGGTGGCCTGAGCCGGTCCTGCCGGCAGCCTGAAGCCGACCCGACCGCCAGCCGTTCGCCGGGTGCTCACCCGGCCGGGATTCGCTTGACTGGGTTCATGACGCCCCCGGTGCACGCGACCGTCGTCGAAGGCCCCACCGGCGCACCACCCGCCGTGTTCCTGCACGGCGTGCTCAGCTGGGGCGACGACGAGGTCTACGGCTTCGGCAACCAGCGCCCGCTGGCCGCGTGCCGGCGGCTGCTCCTGGTGGACCGCCGGGGCTACGGCGACAGCCCCGACCTCGACGGCCCGCACCGCAGCGACTACGTGGTGGACGCGGAGGACGTCATCCCTCTGCTGGGCGACGGCGCTCACCTGGTCGGGCACTCGTACGGCGCGGTGGCCGCGATGCTCGCCGCCGCGGCGCGCCCCGACCTGGTCCGCTCGCTGTGCCTGGTCCAGCCCGGTGCGCTGCGTCCCGCCGAGGGCCACCCGGTGGTCGCCGACGCCCTCGCCCGTGCCCGCGCGGCCACGGCCGCCATGCCCGACCTGACCCCCGAGGACTACCTGAGGCTGTCCACCGACGCCGTCGGCCTGCCCGCGCCGGAGCCCACGCCGCACCGGCTGCGCGCGGCCCGCGCCACCATGGGCGAACGGCCGTGCTGGGACGCCGACGTGCCGCTGGAGCCGCTGGCCGCCGCCGGGTGGCCGGTCCTGGTGGTGCTGGGCGACTGGACGGGGGCACCCGCGCGGTACCGGCGGCTGGCCGGCGAGCCGCTGATCGCCGCCGGTGGCGAGATCGCCTGGCGGGTGGGCGCGGAACTGCTCACCGTGCCCGGCTACTACCCGCACGTGCAGCGGGCGGAGCAGGTGAACGCGGCGCTGGAGGCGCTGTGGGCGCGGGCGGACGCCTAGCCGGGCGGCCCGGCCTCAGGCGTGCACGCCGGCCGAGTACTTCGGCACCCGCACGCTGACCTTCGTGCCCAGCCCCCGCTCCGTCTCCACCACCAGCCCGTAGTCGTCGCCGTAGCAGCGGCGCAGGCGCTCGTCGACGTTCCCCAGCCCGATGCCCGCCGTCTCGCCGACCTGACCGGCCAGGGTCCGGCGCAGCGCCTCGGGGTCCATGCCGATGCCGTCGTCCTCGATGGTGATGTGCGCTTCCTCGCCCGCGTCCGCCGCCAGGATCGAGATGCGCCCGGGGCCCACCTTGCCCTCCATCCCGTGCCGCACCGCGTTCTCCACCAGCGGCTGGAGGCACAGGAACGGCACGGTCACCGGCAGCACCTCGGGCGCGATCTGGAGCGTCACCTGCAACCGCTCGCCGAACCGGGCGCGCTCCAGCGCCAGGTACTGGTCGATCGACTTGAGCTCCTCCGACAGCGTGGTGAAGTCACCGGCCCGGCGGAACGAGTAGCGGGTGAAGTCGGCGAAGTCCAGCAGCAGCGTGCGGGCGCGCTCGGGGTCCGTGCGCACGTAGGAGGCGATCGCGGACAGCGAGTTGTAGATGAAGTGCGGCGAGATCTGCGCCCGCAGCGCCCGCACCTCCGCCTCCACCAGCCGGGTCCGCGACCGGTCCAGCTCGGCCAGCTCCAGCTGCCCGGACGCCCACCTGGCCACCTCGTTCGTGGCCCGCACCAGCCCCGCCGACGCCTCCCGGCTGTAGGCGGCGAGCACGCCCACCACCCGGCCCTCCACGGTCAGCGGCGCGAGCACCGCCGTGTGCACCGGGCAGTCGGGGCGCGCGCAGGTGATGTCGAACGCCCTGGTGCGCCCGGTGCCGAACACGTCCGCCGCCAGGTCCATCGCCTCGGCCGCGTGGTGGGCGCCCTCGCCCTCCCAGGCCACCACCTCGGTCTCGTCGGTCAGCGCCAGCGCCGGCGTGCCGAGCAGCGTGCGCAGGTGCTTGGCCGACTTCTTCGCCGCGTCCGGCACCAGCCCGGCGCGCAGCGGCGGCGCGGCCGACCACGCCGTGTGCAGCGTCTCGAACGTGATCCGCTGCTCCTGGGTCAGGAAGTCGTTGCGGGTGCGCGAGGTCCACCACAGCGTGATCACCACCGCGAGACCGACCAGCAGTATCGCGCCGACCGTCCACACCGCGGTCACAACCGGTCCTGGCTGCGCAGGCCCAGGTTCTCCGGCGCGTGCAAGCGCACCATCACGTGGTTCACCCCCGGTGGCACCCGACGCGGCGTCAGCAGCGACACCACGTACATCACGACGAAGCCGAGCGGCACGGTCCAGGCGGCGGGCCGGGCCAGGAACACGTGGTACCACGAACCGGCGCCGCCGCTGATCGTGACCAGCCCGGCCACCAGCGCGGGCAGCCCGCCCGCGAGCATCCCGGCGACCGCGCCCGCCGTGGTGATCCGGGTGCTCCAGATGCCCAGCACCAGCAGCGGGCACAGCGACGAGGCCGCCACCGCGAACGCCAGCCCGACCATGTCCGCCACCGGAACCTTGCCCACCAGCCAGGTCATGCCCAGCGGCACCAGCACGGCGGGCACCGTCGACACCCGGAACCCGCTGACCCCGCGCAACCGCAGCACGTCCCGGCTCAGCACCCCGGCCAGCGACACCATCAGCCCCGAGGACGTGGACAGGAACGCGGCGAACGCGCCGCCCGCCACCAGCGCGCCCAGCAGCTGCCCGCCCAGCCCGTCGACCACCCGGCTGGGCAGCACCAGCACCACCGCGTCGGTGTTGCCGGTCATCAGCAGCTCCGGCGTGTAGAGCCGGCCGAGCGCGCCGTAGATCGGCGGCACCAGGTAGAACACCCCCAGCAGGCCCAGCACGATCAGCGTCGTCCGCCGCGCCGCGCGCCCGTTGGGGTTGGTGTAGAAGCGCACGATCACGTGCGGCAGGCCCATGGTGCCCAGGAACGTGGCGATGATCAGCGAGTACACCGCGTACAGCGGGAACCGCTCGCCGCCGCGCATGGGCATCGCCCAGGTCTCGTTGGTGTTCGCCGGGATCGAGCTGACGTGCGGCACGGCCGCGCCGCCGGGGAACGTCAGCCGCGAGCCCGCGGCCGCGGTGTGGTCGCCGGGGGCCAGTTCGCCGAGGCCGTCCACCCGGTGCCCGTCCACCACGCCGGTGCCGGTGTAGGGGATGGTCTCCGGCACGTGGAACGAGGCGGCGCCGTCGAAGGTCACCGTGGTCTGGGCGGTGAACTCGGGGTACTCCGGCCCGGTCAGCCCCTTCGCGCCGTGCGCGTGCCAGGCCACCACCAGGAACACCACCGGCACCGCGATCGCGGTCAGCTTGAGCCAGTACTGGAACGCCTGGACGAAGGTGATGCTGCGCATCCCGCCGGAGGCCACGTTCAGCGTGACCACCACCGCCACCACCAGCGCGCCCACCCAGTCCGGCGCGCCGGTGACCGTGTGCAGGGTCAGCCCCGCGCCCTGGAGCTGCGGCAGCAGGTACAGCCAGCCGATGCCCAGCGCGAACGCCGCCGCGACCGCCCGCACGGTCGGCGAGCCGAACCGGGCCTCGGCGAAGTCCGGCAGCGTGTACGCCCCGCTGCGCCGCAGCGGCGCGGCGACCAGCGCGAGCAGCACCAGGTAGCCGGCCGTGTAGCCGACCGGGAACCACAGCATGTCCGGTCCGTGCGCGAACACCAGGCCCGCGATGCCGACGAACGACGCGGCCGACAGGTACTCGCCGCCGATGGCCGAGGCGTTCCACCACGGCGAGACGGTGCGCGAGGCGACGAAGAAGTCCGAGGTGGTGCGCGAGATCCGCAGGCCGTAGGCGCCGACCAGCACCGTCCCGATCGCCACCGCCAGCACCGCGATGATGCCGTAGGTGCTGCTCACGACCGTTCCACCAGCTCGGCGAACTCGCGTTCACCGCGCTCGGCCTGCCGCACGTAGAACCAGCCCGCCAGGACGAACACGGGGAACACCAGCACGCCCAGCAGCAGCCACGGCAGCGGCACGCCCAGCAGCCGCTGCGCGCCGACCGAGGGCACGAGCGTGAACAGCAGCGGCAGCGCCGCCACGCTCCCGCACACCACCGCGCACAGCAGCAGCCCGAGCCGGCGCTGGGTGCGGATCAGCGAGCGCATGTAGACCGCGCCCAGCTCGCTCTGCTCGTCGATCTCCCGCGAGGCGGGGTAGGGGCGGGGTGCGCGCGGCGCGCGGGTGCGCGGGCTCGTCACCACCACGCGCTGACGCGGCGGCTGCGGTCCCGTCACGACGGCTGCCGGTTGCGGCGCACCAGCAGCTGCCGCAGCTGCCGGGCGTGCCGCCGGCTGACCGGGAGCACCGCGCCGCCGATGTTGACGCTCAGGTGGCCGTCCTCCAGGCGCAGCTCGTCGATGTGCCCGAGCGACACCAGGTGGCTGCGGTGGATGCGCACGAACCCGGCCGACCGCCAGCGCTCCTCCAGGCCGTTGAGCGCGGCGCGCACCAGCCCGCTGCCGGTGGCGGTGTGCAGCCGGGCGTAGTCGCCGTGCGCCTCGACGTAGCGGATGTCGGCCAGCCTGATGAACCGGGTGATCCCGCCCAGCTCGACCGGGATGACCTCGTCGCCCACGTCCGGCGGCTTCTCCGCGGGCGCCGCGGCGGGGACCGGTTCGGCGGTCTTGGAGTCCAGCACCTCGTGCACGATCCGGTGCACCGACTCGGCGAGCCGCTCCGCGCGCACGGGCTTGAGCAGGTAGTCCAGCGCCTTGAGCTCGAACGCCTCGACCGCGGGCTCCTGGTGGGCGGTGACGAACACGATCGGCGGCGGCTGGGCGAACCGGGACAGCACGCGGGCCAGGTCCAGCCCGTCCAGGCCGGGCATCCGGATGTCCAGGAACACCGCGTCCACCGGCTGCCCGGCGTCCATGGCGCGGTGCAGCGTGCGCAGCGCCTTGGTCGCGTCGGTCACCGCCTCCACGTGGCCCACGCGCGGGTCGGAGCGCAGCAGGTAGACGAGGTCCTCCAGGGCGGGGGCCTCGTCGTCCACCGCGAGCACCCGCAGCGTCCGGTCGAGTGCCCCTCGGCGCTCCGGGCCCTCGCAGAGGGGACAGGGCAGTCCTGAGGTCATCAGCTTCCAATGCGGTGCGGTCGACGGCGACGGCGATTAGACCACCGGACGCCCATCCTCGCTCCTTGAGGCGACCGAGGGCAACGACCGCCGCGCGGCCGCGGCGTCGCCCAGGGTGACCTCCAGTTCGAGGAACGCCTCCTCCGCCCGCCGCGCCGCCAGCGACACCGAGGCCGCCGCCGCGCTGCCCACGAACCGCCGGGTCGGCTCCTGGAGACCCCGGACCACCTCGGACCACCGGTTGGCCAGCCGCGCGAGCTCGGTGAGCGCGGAGACCAGCTCGGCGGGGGTGCTCGGCGGCCCGGCGGGGATCCGCGCCGGCTCGACGTGCGGATCGAAAGCCATGCCAACCCCCCGGTCGTGAGCCGCTCGTGCACCGGAACCCGATGCTCCGCCCCGTGGGCGGGGAGGTCAACGACCTGGGGGAGTGGTCTTGATTGGTGCCCCGGGCCGCGCCGCCGGCGGAGGGGAGCACACCGCCCGGAGGTGTGGCGTTCGGCCTGGTGGGCGCGGTGGGGGCGCTGGGCGGCGGGGGTGCTGCGCGATGAGGCTCTGGGCGCGCTCTGCCCCGCCCGGCCCGCTCTGCCCCGCCCGGCCCGCTCTGCCCCGCCCGGCCCGCCTGCCCGGCTGCCCGCCCCGCGTCGCCCGCCCCGCTCAGCCCCCTCGCTCAGCCCGGTTCCGCCAACGCCGCCGCCGCCACCCGCTCGAACACCGTGAACCCACCGCGCTCGGCCAGGTCGGCCAGCGCGCGGGCGTGCCGCAGCGCCTCCGCCCGCCGCCCGTCCGCCACCAGCGCCGTCACCAGGTGCCCGTGCGACTGGGCCACCCCGAACAGGTACTCCGTGGACGCCGCCAGCTCCAGCGCCCGCAGGTGGGCCGCCACGGCGGGACCCGGCTTGCCCAGGTGCCGCACCACCAGTCCCAGCGCGTTCTGCACCTCCGCCTCGACGCGCGGGTAGCCGCCCAGCTCGTGGACCAGCCCCAGGGCCCGCTGCGCCGTCCGCAGCGCCTCCACGCGGTCACCGCCCAGGCACAGCGCCACCGCCAGGTGCGCCAGCGCCTCGGCCCGCGCGGGTCGCACCCCGGTCCGGTACCAGGACGCCTCCGCGTGCCGCAGCAGCTCGACCGCCGCCGGGTAGTCGCCCTGCGCCGTGCGGCAGCGCGCGAGCAGGCCCGCGCACGTCGCCTCCACGTTGGACCCGTCCGCGGCGCGGGCCAGCGCCAGGCCCTCCGCCAGCAGCTCCGCCGCCCCCGCCGCGTCGCCGCGCATCAGCCGCAGCGCGCCGTGCCCGGCGAGCGCCCCGATCCGCACGTGCGGCGGCGCCCAGTCCTCGCCCGCGAGGGCCGCCACCCGGTCGAACGCGGCCCCGGCCGCCGCCAGCTCGCCCAGCTCCATGCGCACGACGCCGTCCAGGCCGGCGTGCAGCCACCTCAGCAGGCCGTTCGGGCGGACCAGCGCCAGGTGCCGCAGCGCCACCCGGGGGTTGCCCAGGTTGCGGTGCTCGGTGGCCAGCCACACCAGCGTGGTCGCCTCCGCGTCCCGGTCGCCCGCCGCGCGCGCCGCGCCCAGCGCCGCGTTGACCGCGTGCAGGAACTCCACGTGGTGGCCGTGCGAGCCGAAGTACCCGCTGACCGCGTCGATCAGCCGCCACGACAGCTCGCGCGGGCCGTGCGCGGCGCAGTGCTCGGTCGCCGCCAGCACGTTCGGCCGCTCGGCCTCCAGCCACGCCCGCGCCTCGTCCGGGCCCAGCCGCGGCGGCCCGGACCGGCCCAGCTCCGGGTACAGCACGTCGCCCACCTCGACGGCCGTGCGCAGGTACCAGTCGAACAGGCGCCGCCGCGCCGACCCGAGGTCCTCGCCCTCCACCGCGGCCCGGTCGGCCGCGTAGTCCCGGATCAGGTCGTGCGGCGCGAACCGGTCCACGCCCACCCGCTGCACGAGGTGCGCCGACGCCAGGTCGTCCAGCAGCCCCCGCGCCACCTCCTCGGGCGCGTCCAGCAGCGCCGCCGCGCCGCCCGCGCCGAAGTCCGACCCCGGCAGCACGGCCACCAGCCGGAACAGCCGCGCCGCGGCCGGCGCCAGCGCCGCGTACGACAGGTCGAACGCCCGCCGCACCGCCGCGGTGTCGTCGTTGTCCACGGCCAGCGCGGTCAGCCGGTCGCCGCCGCGCAGCTCCGCCACGTAGGAGGCGATGTCCCCGTGCGGCGAGCCGACCAGGTTGCCCAGCGCGATCCGCAGCGCCAGCGGCAGGTACCCGCACAGCCGCGCCAGCTCGGCCAGCGCGTCGAACTGCGACGCCGCGGCCTCCGGGCCCACCGACCGCGCCAGCAGCTTCCACGCCTCGTCGCCGCGCAGCACGTCCAGCCGCACGGTCGTCGCACGCAGCGGGTGGCGCAGCTCGTTGCGGCTGGTGATCAGCACCGAGCAGCCGGGATCGCCGGGCCCGGGTTCCCGGTGCCCGACCCCCTCGGGCAGCAGCGGCAGCACCTGCCCGACCGACGCCGCGTTGTCCAGCGTGATCAGCACCCGCCGCCCGCGCAGCCGCGCCCGGTAGCCGCGGACCAGCTCGTCCTCGCCCACCGGGATGTGGTCGGCCCGCACGCCCAGGGCCCGCAGGAACCGCGCCAGCACCACAGGGGTGGGCAGCGGCGGCGAGGTCGAGTGCCCGCGCAGGTCCACGTACAGCTGCCCGTCCGGGTACCGCTCGCGCGCCGCGTGCCCCGCCGCCACCGCGAACGCCGTCTTGCCCACGCCCGGCGGCCCGCACACCACCACGGCCGCCCCGGACCGGGCGAGCCGGCCGGCCACCCGGGTCAGCTCCGCCGCCCGCCCCACGAAGTTCCCCACCGGCGCGGGCAGCTGCGCCGCGGACGACCACGCGGGCTCGACCGGCCGGGGCGGCGCCTGGTCACCGGCCAGGATCGCGCGGTGCACCGCGCGCAGCGGCTCGCCCGGGTCCACGCCCAGCTCGCGGGCCAGCACCGTGGCCGCCTGCCGGTAGGCGTCCAGCGCGTCGGCCTGCCGGTCCGCCCGGTGCAGCGCCACCATCAGCTGCGACCAGAACCGCTCGCGCAGCGGGTGCCGCGCGGTCAGCCTGCGCAGGTCGGCGATCACCTCCTCGCACCGGCCCAGCTCCAGCCGCACGTCCACCAGCTCCGAGGTCACCAGCAGCCGCCGCTCGACCAGGCAGGGCGCCTCGACCTCGTGCAGCGACTCCGACGGCACGTCCGCCAGCGGCACGCCCCGCCAGCACGCCAGCGCCCGCTCGTACACCTCGACCGCCGCGGCCGGGTCGCCCGCCCGGACCAGCTCCGCGCCCCGCGCGGCCAGCGCCTCGAACCGGTGCAGGTCCAGCGCGTCGGGCGGCAGGTCGATCCGGTACCCGGTGGGGGTGGTGCGGATCAGCTGCGGCTCGCCGAGCGCGCGCCGCAACCGCATCACGTACACGGGCAGCGTCTGCGCGGCGCGGTCCGGCGGCGCCTCGCCCCACACCCGGCGGACCAGCTCGGCCGGGGGCACCGACCGGTTCGCGCCCAGCAGCAGGGTGGCCAGGACGATCCGGTGCTTGGCCGCGGTGACCTCGACCGTCCGGCCGTCGCGGCGGACCACCAGGGGCCCCAGCACGCCGAACTCGTCCCGCGACAGCGCCCCGCCTCCGATCTGGAAGTCGACTTCGACCATGGTCGTACTCCGGTCCGGACCGGAGTACCACCGGATGGCCCCGGACCTACAGCCGGCCGACTTCGGTGACCCGCACCGCGGCCGTGCCGGTCTCGTCGGACTCGGCCAGGTCGATCTCGGCGGTGAAGCCCCAGTCGTGGTCGCGCGCCGGGTCGTCGAAGATCTGGCGCACCACCCAGCGCCCCGACTCCTCGCTGATCACCAGCATGGCGGGGCCGCGCGCGTCCGGGCCGGTGCCGATGTCGCCGTGGTCCTCGAAGTACGGCTCCAGCGCGTCCTGCCAGTCCTCGGCCGACCAGCCCGCGCCGCCGTCGAGCTGGCCCAGCTCGTAGTAGTTGCGCCGGGCCGCCAGCTCCACCCGCCGGAACAGCGCGTTGCGCACCAGCACCCGGAACGCGCGCACGTTGCGGGTGACCGCGGGCGGCACGTCGGTGAGCGCCGCCTCGGCCTCCTGGGCGGGGTTGCGCAGCTTCTCCCACTCGTCGAGCAGGCTGGAGTCGACCTGGCGGACCAGCTCGCCCAGCCACTCCTGGAGGTCGCTGAGCTCCTCGGTCTTGGCGTCCTCGGGCACGGTCTGCCGCAGCGCCTTGTACGCGTCGGCCAGGTACCGCAGGACCAGGCCCTCGGAGCGGGCCAGCTGGTAGTGCGAGACGTACTCGGCGAAGGTCATCGCCCGCTCGAACATGTCCCGCACGACCGACTTCGGCGACAGGTGGTGGTCGGCGACCCAGGGGTGCCCGCGCCGGTAGGTGGCGAACGCGGCCTCCAGCAGCTCGGCGAGCGGCTTCGGGTGCGTCACGTCCTCCAGCAGCGCCATCCGCTCCTCGTACTCGATGCCCTCGGACTTCATCGCGCCGATCGCGTCGCCGCGCGCCTTGTGCTCCTGCGCGGACAGCACCTGGCGCGGGTCGTCCAGGGTGGACTCGACCACCGACAGCACGTCGAGCGCGTACGACGGCGACTCGCGGTCCAGCAGCTCGACCGCGGCCAGCGCGAACGGCGACAGGGGCTGGTTGAGCGCGAAGTTCACCTGGAGGTCGACGGTGAGCCGGATGTCGTCGCCCTGCCGCTCCACCACGCCCGCGGCCAGCAGGCCCCGGTACATCGAGATGGCGCGCAGGACGTGCCTGCGCTGCGACGGCCGGTCCTCGTGGTTGTCCTCCAGCAGGTGCCGCATCGCGGCGAAGGCGTTGCCGGGGCGGCCGATGACGTTGAGCAGCATGGCGTGGCTGACCTGGAAGCTCGACGTGAGCGGCTCGGGCTCGGCGTTCTTGAGCCGCTCGAACGTCTGGTCGCTCCAGGACACGAAGCCCTCGGGCGCCTTCTTGCGCACCACCTTGCGCCGCTTCTTCGGGTCGTCGCCCGCCTTGGCCAGCGCCTTCTCGTTCTCCACCACGTGGTCGGGCGCCTGGACCACGACCGTGCCCACGGTGTCGTAGCCGGCGCGGCCGGCCCGGCCCGCGATCTGGTGGAACTCGCGCGCCTTGAGGTGGCGGGTGCGCTGGCCGTCGTACTTGGACAGCGCGGTGAACACCACCGTGCGGATCGGCACGTTGATGCCCACGCCCAGGGTGTCGGTGCCGCAGATCACCTTCAGCAGGCCGGCCTGCGCCAGCTGCTCGACCAGGCGCCGGTACTTGGGCAGCATCCCCGCGTGGTGCACGCCGATGCCGTGCCGGACCAGCCGGGACAGCGTCTTGCCGAACCCGGAGGTGAACCGGAACCGGCCGATCATGGCCGCGATGTCGTCCTTCTGGGCGCGCGTGGCGACGTTGACCGACATCAGCGACTGGGCGCGCTCCAGGGCGGACGCCTGGGTGAAGTGCACGACGTAGACCGGGGCCTCGCGGCCGTGCAGCAGCTCCTCGATCGTCTCGTGCAGCGGCGTGGTGACGTACTGGAAGTGCAGCGGCACCGGGCGCTCGGCCGAGCGGACCGTGGTGGTGGGGCGGCCGGTGCGGCGGGTGAGGTCCTTCTCGAAGAAGGCGACGTCACCCAGCGTCGCCGACATCAGCAGGAACTGCGCCTGGGGCATCTCGACCAGGGGAACCTGCCACGCCCAGCCCCGGTCGGGCTCGGCGTAGAAGTGGAACTCGTCCATCACGACCTGGCCCACGTCGGCCCGGTCCCCGTCGCGCAGCGCGATGTTGGCCAGGATCTCGGCGGTGCAGCAGATGATCGGCGCGGTCTCGTTGACGCTCGCGTCGCCGGTCATCATGCCGACGTTCTCCGCGCCGAAGACGTCGATCAGCGCGAAGAACTTCTCCGAGACCAGGGCCTTGATGGGCGCGGTGTAGAAGGTGCGCCCGCCGCCGCCCTCGCGCTGGCGGGCCAGCGAGGCGAAGTGCGCGCCGGTGGCGACCAGCGACTTGCCGGAGCCGGTGGGCGTGCTGAGGATGACGTTCGAACCGGAGACGATCTCGATGAGCGCCTCCTGCTGCGCCGGGTACAGCGACAGCCCCCGGTCGGACGCCCACTCGGCGAACGCGTCGTAGAGGAGGTCGGGGTCGGGGGTGGCCGGCAGCCGGTCGGTGAGAGTCATCGCAGGCGGAGCATAGTGGTAACGCCGGGTGATGGGCTCCGCTGACCTGCCGTTCCGAGTGGTGGGGTCCGGGTCCCGGCCCTAGGGTGCCGGCGTGGCCGCCCGTCCCGGCGATCCCCGCGGCGGCGGCCCGCGGCGGCGGTCGGGCGTGCGGCCACGCACGTCCGTCGTCCGAACCACCCGCGAGGAACACACCATGATCGTCGTCACCGGCGCCACCGGTCAGCTCGGCCGCCTCGTCGTCACCGCCCTGCTGGACCGGGGCGTGCCCGCCGACGAGGTGGTCGCGGCCGTACGCGACCCGAGGAGGGCCGAGGACCTCGGCGTGACCGTGCGCGAGGCCGACTACGACCGGCCCGGGACCCTGGCCGGCGCGTTCCGGGGCGCGGAGGAGGTGCTGCTGATCTCCGGCAACGAGGTCGGCCGGCGCGTTCCGCAGCACCGGGCCGCGGTGGACGCCGCCAAGGCGGCGGGGGTGCGGCTGCTGGCCTACACCAGCGTCCTGCGCGCCGACACGACCACCGTCTCCGTGGCGCCGGAGCACCGGGCGACCGAGGAGTACGTCCGGGCGTCGGGCGTGCCCTTCAGCTTCCTGCGCAACGGTTGGTACAGCGAGAACTACGAGCAGACGATCAGGCAGGCGCTGGCCACCGGGGTGATCCCCGGCGCGGCCGGCGACGGGCGCGTCGCCTCGGCCTCCCGGGCGGACTACGCCGCCGCGGCGGCCGCCGTCCTGACCGGTGAGGGCCACGAGGGCACCGTCCACGAGCTGTCCGGCGACACCGCGTGGAGCATGGCCGACCTGGCCGCGATGATCACCGAGGTCTCCGGGACCGAGGTCGTCTACCAGGACCTGCCCGTCGAGCTCTACACCCGCACGCTCGCCGGCGTCGGGCTGCCCGAGGAGGTGGCGCTGATGCTGGCCCGCATGGACACCGACATCGCCGCCGGCCTGCTCGCCGACACCCCGGGCGAGCTGTCCCGGCTCCTCGGCCGGCCCACCACGCCGATGCGGGACACCGTCCTCGCCGTGGTGAAGGGCTGAGGTCCCCGTCTTCACCCGATCGGGGGCGAACAGCGCGACGCGGGGGTTCCAGGCCGGTGCCATCGGCCTGGAACCCCCGCGTCGGGTTCAGTCGGGGACCGGGGTCCGGTCCCGCCCCTCCCGTGCCGGACCGGCCCGGTCAGGAGTCGGTTCAGCTCAGGGGCCGGTGCGGCTCAGGGGCTGGTGCAGGTCACCGTGGGCAGCGGGTTGGTGCCGCTGTAGCTGCCGGTGAAGCCGAACTTCGCCGTGCCCGAGGGCGCGACCGTGCGGTTCCAGTCCACGTTGCTCACGGCCACCTGGGACCCGGAGCCGGACCGCACGCCGTTCCAGACGCTGTTGACCACCTGACCACTGGCGAGGTTCCACCTGGCGGTCCAGCCGTTGAAGGCGCTGGTGCCGTGGTTCATGATCTCGACCTCGCCCTGGAAGCCACCCGACCACGCGCTGGTGATCCGGTAGTTCGCCATGCAGCTCGCGTTGCCCGGCGGGTTCGTCGTCGTCGTGGTGGGCGTGGTCGTCGTCGTGCTGGTGCTGGTGCCCGTCGTGGTCGTGGTGGTGGTCGTGGTGCCGCCACCGCCGCCGACGCCCGTCTCCTGCCCGTTGCCGCCGTCGAACACGACGTCCGAGCAGTTGTAGAAGGTCTCCTGGCTGTCCGAGCGGGTCCACACCGAGTAGATGATGTGGCGGCCCGACTTGCCCGAGGGCAGGTTCGCGTTCCAGTAGTACTGGCCGTCCACGGTGCCCACCGAGCCGCTCGCCTGCGGGTTGGTCACGCTGTGGAACGGGGTGCTCTCCAGGTCGTCCCAGCCCAGCGCCCGGGTCGGGCTCCAGCTGTCCTTGGTGACGTACAGGTGGAAGGTGCCCGGGTGGGCGGCCCACATGTTGTAGGACCAGCGGATGTTCGAACCCGCGGTCAGGTGCGTCACGGGGTAGTCGTTGCGGGCGATGTCGAACCCGGAGAACGTCGGGTTGCCACCGCTGCACAGCTTGCCGTCGGGGATGAAGCCGCGGGTGCGGCCACCGCCGTCGGAGCGCAGCACGCCGAACCAGTTGTAGAGGGAGTTCGTGCCGCCCGCGGTGACCGCCGCGCTGCACGCGGGGTTCTGGGGGCGGATGTCGCCCTGCGGTGACAGGCCGTCCTTCCAGCACAGGAAGGTCCGGCTGCCCGGCTTCATCATGGCGCCGTGGGCGGACGCCGCCGGCGTGCTGACCACGTTCACGAGCACTGAGACCAGCACACCGGCCACGCCGGCCGCGGCCAGCGCGACCCATCGTCGGGTCTTCACCGTCGTGCACCTCCTCGTTGAGGTTCTGGGAACGCTCCCAGGAATCGGGCCAACTGTAGCCACGGACACAGCGGTCTGTGAATCTTCAGCTACCCAGTGCAGCCGGGTGGTCGAACGTGAGCGACCCTTCAGCGGAAGATCGCTACCCCCGGACGCGGGCATCGGGTCTGGGAAGGCTCCCAGAGGGCGTCGAACCGATCGGCGAGGTCTCGCCGCACGCCGAGGGCCCCGCACGCCGACGCCCCGCTCCCCGGCGACTCCGCTCTCCGGCGACCCCGCACGCCGAAGACCCCGCTCCTCCGGCCCGAGCAGGTCCGGGGGAGCGGGGTCCTCGGGGTGGCCTATCCGTTCCGGTCGGGTGGCGCGGTCACGCGGCGCCGTCGGTGGCCAGCGCGGCGAGCCGGTCCAGCGCCTGGCCCAGGTACTCGTCGGTCAGCTCGTGGACCTCGCCGCCCACCGCCTCGGGGTGCTCGCCGCGCACGTCGAGGTGCAGCACCACGCGGCTCGCGCCCGGCCCGTCCTCGTCCACCTGGAGCCAGCCCGAGTAGCCGTCGCCCTCCAGGTCGCCCCACTCCAGCCGCCGCTGCTCGGGGACGGCCGCCAGGTAGCCCTCGGCCTCGTCGATCTCGTCACCGATCGAGACCCGGCCGGTGACCCGCTCCGGCCCGCTCGACTCGACCTGGAGGCCGTCCGGCAGCCACGCCTCCATGGAGTTCACGTCCCGGGCGAGGTCGAACACCACCCGCGCGTCGACCGGGATCCTCTGCTCACGCTCGAACTCAGCCATGCCGCAGCCGTACCCGCGACGCGCGGGATTACACCGCCGCCGGGAGCCCGGCCCCGATCGAGGCCAGCTCCGCGCGGGCCCGGTGCGGGGCCACCGGCCGCATCCCGGCGTCCGCGCACCGGCGCACCACCTCGGGGTGCTCGCGCAGCAGCCGCAGGCCGCGGCGCAGCAGGAGCGGCACCGGCTTGCGCGCCTCGGCCACGTCCCGGGCGAACCGGCGGGCGAACGTGACCAGGGCGTTCGGCGCGAGCACGACCGCGTCGGCCAGCACCCCCGCCGCGCGGCAGCCCGTCACCAGCCGGTCGGCGAACAGGCCCTCGGCGATGAAGAAGCCCGGCGCGTCCAGCGTGCGGCAGCCCACCCGGCGGTCCTCGCCGATCGAGTACACCGGCGCGTCGACCGTGCCGGTGGTGGCCAACTCGACCACGGCGGCCAGCGCGTCCCCGGTGTTCCAGGAGCCCTCGGCGTCCCAGTCCGGGCGGCCCGCCTCGTCGCGGGGCAGCAGCGGGTCGTCGCCCTCGCGGTAGAAGTCGTCGAGCCGCAGCACGGGCCAGCCCAGGTGGGCGGCGAGGGTGGACTTGCCCGAACCGGAGGGGCCGGCGAGCAACACGGCGCGCGCGTGAACGGCAGGTGACGGCACGGGGCACGATTTTCGCACACGCTTGTCCGATCGTGCACCGCCGATGCTCCCGCTGTGCACCCGGCCTTGGTCACCGCGCGCGCGACCCAGCACCATGTGCGTCATGGTCAGGGTGCGCGGCGTCGAGGACGCCCAGCGGTTGCGCGAAGAGCTGAAGGACGACGAACGCGGCAGGGGCTCCGTCGACGCCCCGGACGTCGCGGCGCCGACCGGCGCGGGCGCGGCCGGTGTGGTCGCCGACGGCGCGGCCGACCGGATCGAGCTGGACCTCGACGAGTTCACCCGCGCCGGCGGCGAGCTCGAACGGCTGCGCGGCGAGCTGGTCGAGCTGCTGCGCCGCGCCGAGGGCGAGGTGGACCAGCCGCTGGGCGACGGACAGGGGCCGGTCGCGCTGCACATGCGGCGGGCGTTCGGCCTGCGGGCCGGCGAGGTCGGCGGCGGCGTGCGGGTGGCGCTGCGCTCGTACCTGAGGGAGCTGGACGCGCTGCGCGAGGCCCTGGACCGGGTCGGCAAGACCCACCAGGCGGAGGACGAGGAAGCGAAGCGGACGATGGGACGACTGGCGTGAACGAGCGCGAGCAGGCCCGGCGGGCGCGGTGGCAGGCCCGACGGGTCCGGCAGGAGAACCAGCGCAAGGACCAGGTCGAGCGCAACCGCGAGCTGCGCAACTTCGGCCGGATCAACTGGGAGGCGTACCCGCACCGCCGCCTCTGGGACATGGTGATGTCCTCGGACGCCGCGGTGATGTCGCAGCGCACCTGGGCCTGGCAGCGGCTGGCCGCCGACGTCGACCAGACCACGGCGCGGGTGCAGGGCCTGGTGCAGCGGCTGGCCATGTCCTGGCGCGGCCCGTCCGCGGGCGTGGCCGCCGAGTCGGTGACCCGGCTGACCAGGTGGGCCGCCGACGCCTCGGAGCGGACCTACCAGGTGGGCACCGGCCTGGAGCGCTACACCGAGGCCGTGGACGAGGCGCGGCGGCGGATGCCCGTGCCGGTCCACCCGACCGCCGAGCGCTGGTTCGAGGACGGGCGCGACGTGAGCACGCTGGACGGGCCCGAGGGCGCGTACATGCTCGACCAGCTGCTGGACGACCACATGCCGTCGAAGAAGGAGCAGCAGCGGGCCCGCGCCGAGGCGGTGCGGGTGATGACCGAGTTCGAGGACGCGAGCCGCGCGGTGCACACGTCGCTGCCGGAGGTCTTCCAGCAGGCACCGGAGGGCGCGTCGACCGTGCAGCCGGACCACCGGCCCCCGACCCCGCCGAACTGCCCCCCGACCCCGCCGAACCACGAGGTGCGTCCTCCCTACCCGCCGCAGGTCCCCGTGCTGCCGGTGGTCCCCACGCCCCCGCCGCCCCCGCCGGTGGTCGAACCGCTGCCGCCCGCGCGCCCGGACGGCACCACGGGCGTGGCCGGCGTGGGCCAACCCGGTGCGCCCGCCCTGGGCGCGCCCGGCGCGGCCGGCGGCTACGGCTCGTTCGGCCCCACGGGCGGCGGCGCGGCCGGCGGCGGTGGTCCCGGCGGTGGTGGTCCGGGTGGGGCGGCCGGGTTCGGCCCCGTGGGCTCCGGCACCATGTCCGGCGTGCTCGGCGCGGTGCCCGGCGGCGCGGCGGCCCGCGGCGGCTTCGGGCCGGTCACCGGCGCGGGCGGCCCCCAGGGTTTCGGCATGCACCCGCCGATGGCCCCGGCCAACCGGGCCGAGGACAGCGAGCACCGCAACCGCTACGACCTGGGCCTGGACCTGCTGGACGACCTGCCGCCCGCCTACCCGCCGGTGCTCGGCGAATGAGGGACCTGGAGCGGCTCGGCGACCGGCCGGGCCCCGGTGACCGGGGCGGTGCCGGCGGCGGGCGCCCCGCCGGCCGGTGTCCCGCCACCTCTCACCCGCCCGGTGGGCGCCCTGCCGGGTACTCCACCGGCGGGCACCCCACCCGCCGGCACCTCGCTCGCCGGCAGCCTGCCGGCGAGCACTCCACCGGCCGCGCCCTCCTCGTCCGCGCCCTCCTCGTCCGCACCCCCTCCACCCGCGCCCTCCCCACCCGCGTTTCCCCCGCTCCCACCCATCCCCGGCCCGGTCGGGGATGAGCGACGGCTACCGGGTCGACCCGGACACCCTGACCGCCTTCGCCGCCCGGCTCGACGAGACCGCGGACGAGGTGCGCGCCGCGGCCTCCTCCCTGGAAGATCCGGTCGGCGACCTCGGTCCCGAGGGCATCACCGAGGCGGTCGACCACCTCGTGGCCGAGTGGGCGAGGGTGTTGCGCGGTGTCGGGTTGGACGTGGTGGCGGACGGGCTGCGCGCGGCGGGCGACAGCTACCGCGAAGCGGACGAGTGGCGTCATGACTGACTACCGCGGCCTGGGGTTCGACCCGACCCCCGGCCACGCGGGCGCGGTGGCGGCGGCGAGCGAGCGGTGCGCGGCGGCCTTCGCCGACCCCGGACCGCCGCCGGAGGGGTGGACGGGTGCGGCGGCGGACGGGTTCAGGACCCGGTTGGAGGCGGTGGTGTCGGAGCTGACGGCGGTGCGGCGCGCGATGCGGGCGGCGGCCGAGGTGCTCGACGACTGGGCCACCACGCTGCTGGGCAACCAGCGCCGCGCGGAGGAGCTGGACCGGCGCGCGGTGCGGTTGCGGCGCGAGCTGGCCGACGCCGCCGACGAGGTCGACCACACCGGCGCCCTGGCCCGCTTCACCCCCTCCCACGCCGCGGCCCACCAGGAGGCCGTGGCCCGGCACGACGAGCTGAGCGCCAGGCTGGACGAGGTGCTCGACGAGGCCCGGACGCTCGCGCGGGACCACCGCGCGGAGGCCCGGCGGGTCGCCGAGCGGCTGCGCGCCGAGGAACCCCAGACCGCCGTCGCGGGCACCCGGACCGCTGTCGGGGACACCCAGACCGTCGTCGCGGACGCCCTGACCGGCTTCTCCTCCCTCACCGCCGAGCTGGCGTCCGTGCTGCTCGGCCCACCTCGACCGGCGCCCTCCGCGGGCGCGGCGGCGGCGTTCCGGGCGAGCCTCGGGTGAGACTGGCTCCCGTGCCGGGGGTGACCCCGGTGGCACTAGGCACCCCCGAACGCACCGCCGCCGAGCTGCTGGCGGTGCTGCGCAGGCTCAAGGGCTCCCGCGACCCCGGCCTGGAGGTGTCCGCGACGCAGGCGGCGGAGCTGGCGCACCGGCACGGCGCGGGCCTGCTGGCCGTGGTCGAGCACCCGGACGCTGACCCGGCGCTGCTGATGGCGGGCGTGGTGCCGGTGGACCGGCCCGCCGGACCCGACGAGCCCGCCTTCCACCTCGACGGGCCGGCGATCCGCGAGGTGACCAGGGGCGAGACCGCCACCGGCTACCCGGTGGTGATCGTCGAGCGCATCCCGGTGACCGGGCCCGGCGCGCAGCTCCAGGTCGTGGTGACCGACCCCCACCACCCGCGCGTCGCCGTGTTCACCCTGCACTCGCCGAGCGGCCGCGGCTGGCTCGACGTCGCGGGGGTGGCGGGCCGGTTCGTGTCCGGGGTGGAGTTCGACGCCCCCGACCTCTCCGGCACCGACCTCTCCGGCACCGACCTCACCGACACCGACACCGACGTCACCGGCCTCGGCGTCACCGTCCCCGGAACTCGCTCGGCGTCCGGCCGACCACCTGGCGGAACGTCCGGGAGAAGTGCGCGGCGCTGACGAACCCGCAGTCCCTGGCGATCTCCCCGATCCCGCGCGCGGCCTTCGCCGGGTCCGCCAGCAGCGCCTTGGCCCGGTCGATCCGCAGGCCCCGGATGCGCTCGGACACGCCCTGCCCGTCGTCGAACAGCTGGTAGAGCCGCCGGCGCGAGATGAACAGCGCCTCCGCGATCCGGTCCGCGCCCAGGGTCGGGTCGGCCAGGTGCTCGCGCATGTACTCCAGCGCCTCGCGCCGCCGCGCCGCCGGCGAGTCGACCCGGTCCAGCTCCGCCCGCAGGGCGCTGCGCAGCACCAGCTCCGCCAGCCCCAGCAGGTGGTGCGCCATGCCGTGCGGGTCCAGCACGTGCGCGGCGGCCAGCACGTGCGCCACCGCGCCCGAGAACACCGACCGCAGCGCCGCGTCCACCGGCACCGGCTGGAACATCAGCGGCTTGAGCTCCCCGAACCCGATGGTCAACCGGGTCTCCGCGACGGTCAGCATCACCACGCCCACCGGCAGCACGTGCAGCGAGCAATCGGGAAACCGAAGCGCGGTCCCGGTCGCCGGCACCCCCTTGGGCACGGTGCAGCGCAGCAGCAGCTGGAGGTGCTCGGGCGCCGACGCACCCCCGTTGAGCGCGGCTTTGGCGGCGGCGGCGCCCGAGGCCCGCACCGTCAGGAAACCGCCCTCGACGTCCACGCCCGGCAGCCTAGCCACCGGTGTCGCCCCTCCCGTCCGCACGAGTTCGGGGCAGCGACTACCTTCGTGCCCCATGGCGCGACGTTCGGCGACCGGTGTGGTGCTGACCCACCTGGAGTTCGACCTGCTGTGGGAAGACCTCGGGACCGGCGAGCTGCCGTACCCGCTGGAGGTGCCCTCGCACGGGGAGACCCAGGACGAGCGGGACGCGCTGGGCGGCGAGGTCCTGCGCACCCTCACCGAGGCGGGCCTGGCCGACGGCGAGGAGGTCTCGCCCGAGCTGGAGGACCTGTTCGGCCGGCTGGCCCACGGCTCCACGTCGGTGGACGCGCTGGTCTTCCGCCCCACCCCGTGGCGGGTGCTGGCGACGGCGCGCGGCCCGCGCGGCGTCCTGGCCGTGCTGAACGACCACGAGGTGGCCCTGGAACCCGTCACCGACCTGACCACGGCCGTCACCCGGGTCATCGGCGACGCCCCGGCGGGCCCGGGTGAGCCGGTCTCCCTGCCGCGCCCGGCCTTCTCGGCCGCGATGGACGCCTACGCCAGGTCCGGCCACGCGGGCATGGAACGCGCCCTCGCGCAGGCCCGCGTCACCGGCCGCGCCACCCGCGCCATCACCACCCTGGTCGACTCGCCCCGCACCGCGAGCGGCCAGCTGGCCGTCACCGGCCCGGCCGGCCGCTCCCCGGTCCTGAGCTGGACCGACACCGCCGCCGGCCGCTACGCGATGTCCACCGACGACACCGGCTGGGTCCGCGTCACCCCCGCCGACACCGCCTGGCTGGCCCGCCACCTGACCACCCTCCTCACCCGCTAGAACCCCGCGAGTCGTACGTCCAGACCCCGCGAGTCGTACGTCCAGGACCCCCGAGTTCAGCGTTCAGGACCCCCGAGTCGGGTGAGCCCCGGGTGACAGGGGCTCCAGCAGCTCCGCCGGCACCACCTCGCCGACCACCGCCAGCCCCTCCGCCACGGCCCCCTCGGCGGCCTCGT
This sequence comes from Saccharothrix sp. BKS2, assembly GCF_047689505.1. Taxonomy (NCBI): domain Bacteria; kingdom Bacillati; phylum Actinomycetota; class Actinomycetes; order Pseudonocardiales; family Pseudonocardiaceae; genus Saccharothrix; species Saccharothrix sp. BKS2. Next base: position 229,869 of record NZ_JAUQOL010000010.1, read on the forward strand.
CCACCAACCCCCGCACCACGCCCGCCAGCTCCGCCGGCCGCAGCGCCAGCGCCTCCCGCGCGAACGACAGGTCCACCAGCTTCCCGTGCAGGTCGACCACCACGGTCACGCCCCGCCCCGACGCCTCCCGCCGAACGGCGTCCAACCTCTCGCCCAGCCCCATCACACCCGCCACGTCTCGGGAGTCGTGTCCTCGACCGACTCGGCCATCCGCGCCGCCACCCCCAGCCCGAGCGCGTCCACCTCGCCCACGGCCCGCCGCACCCGCGCGTTGGCCCGCGCCGTGGCCGTGTCGACCAGCGCCAGGACCGCCCTCGCCAACCCCGCCTGACCCAGCCGCAGCGAGCGCTGGTCCAGCACCAGGTCGCGCAGCCCGCCGCCGGGTCCCACCTCCACCGAGATCCCGGTGTCGGGGTCGTGCGCCCGCGCGGTGATCGGCGCGTCCCCGGTCACGGGTGCACCCCGCCGTAGAACGTGGCCGAGCTGAGCCGGTGGGTGTTGCGCCGCACCGCGTCGCCCGAGTTGCCCTCGATCAACGTCACGGTGCCGCCGGAGACCTTCTCGACGATCCCGATGTGCTTGCTGGTCGCCGGGCTGCCCGGCCCCGTCCCGAACAGCAGCACGTCACCCGGCTTCACCGCGCTCAGCGAGGTATAAGCCTTGCCGTTGCGCTGCCCCCACCGGAACACGTCGCCGGTGAACGGCAGCACCGGGATGTCCACCCCGGCCTTGCGCCACATCGCCGTGGCGAACGACGAGCACCACGCCGCCGTCGGCCCGTACGGGTTGCGGTTGCTGCCCGGCGGGTTCTCCCGGACGCCGAGCTGGCGCCGCGCCGCCGAGATGATCGTCCGGGCCCGGCCGCGGGCACGGGCGTCGGACGGGCTGGTGCGGGACCGCTCGGGCCGGGCGTCGGCCACGCCGTCGTGCTCGACGTCCTTCTCCAGCGCGCGCAGCCTGCGGGCGGCGTCCTCCATCTCGCCCCGCACCTCGCGCACCGCCGCGGCGGTCTCCCTGGTGTACTTCGGCTCCAGGTCGGCGGCCCGCGCCACGGCCTGGAGCATCGCCGCCCGGGTGCCGACCGCCCGGCCCGCGTCGAGCAGCCGCGTCGCCTCGTCCAGGTACTCCTCGACGGCCCGCCGCGCCCGCCCGTGCCCGGTGGTCAGGGCGGCCGACACCCCGGCGACGACCCGCTCGGCGTCCCGCGCCGCGTCGGCGGTCGTGCGCAGCTGCCTGCCCAGCCGGTTCGCGCGCTTCTCGAAGCCCTGGGAGTTGTCGCCCCGCCAGTGCTCCAGCACCGTCTTGGCGGCCTTGACCTGCTCCTCCTGGTGGTCGGTGAGGCCCGCCGCGGTCCGGTTCAGCGCGTACTGCGCCTTCACCGCGTCCTCGGCCTTGCCCGCCAGCGCGTTGCGGTGCCCGATCATGCTCTCCGCGAAGTGCCGGGCGATCGCACGGGTGTCCACTAGCCCTCACCCCCTCCGGTGACGCCCCGGCCGCCGTTCAGGGCGCGGGCGTTGTCGTCGTCCTGGTCGCGGTACGACCTGGCGGACCTGGACGCCGACGTGGCCAGCGCGTCGGTGTTGTGGGCGACGCCCTTGACCTGCTTGCGCAGCGCCGCGCCGAAGCTGTCCAGCGCCTCGGCGAAGCCGGACTGCCTGCCGACGCGCCCGAAGCTGTCGTCGGCGATCTCCCGGACCTCGCGCACGTGGCCCCGGCCGAGCGCGGTCAGGTCGTCGGCGGTGCCGCGCGTGCGCCGCGCGTAGTCGCGCAGCACGCCCACGTCCACGGAGAACCCGCCCCCGGACCCACCGCGCCCACCGCCACCGCCGGAGCCGCCGGAGCCGCCGCGCTTCATCGCCGCGACCCCGCGCCGCGCCTCGTCCAGGTGCCGCCGGTACTTCCCGCTCGTGTAGGTCGTCCACGGCGTCCACGACCGACCGTCGCCGGAGATCCTGTTGGCCGCCTTGGCGTTCTCGCGCGGGTCGAACAGCTCCCGGTTGGACTCCAACCCGAACTCGCGCCGCCGCGCCGGCCCCATGGACCCCAGCATGTTGATCTGCCACAGCCCGTAGGAGTTGTCGGGCGGGGTGTCGTTGTGGGCGCGCGGGTCGCCGCCGGACTCGGCCAGCGCGACCGCCACCGCGATCGTCAGGTCCTCCCCGCGGAAGCCGGCCGCGTGCGCGTGCCGGGCGATCTCCTCCGGGCTCAGCTCGCTCATGCCGGTCACCCTGCCCGCCCGGCGCCCGCCACCGGAACCACCGCTGCACGCTCGGACAGCACCCGTGCACGGGACGACTACAGTCGAACACGTGGACGAAGGGCTGTTCGACCAGGGCTTGTTCGGCGCGAGCGAGGAGGAGAAGGCGTCACGCATCGCCGCCAACGCGCCGCTGGCCGTGCGGATGCGCCCGCGCACCCTCGACGAGGTCGTCGGGCAGGACCACCTGCTCGGACCGGGAGCGCCGCTGCGCAGGCTGGTCGAGGGCTCGTCACCGGCCTCGGTCATGCTCTACGGCCCGCCGGGCACCGGCAAGACCACCCTGGCCACGCTCGTGTCCCGGGCCACCGGTCGCCGGTTCGCCGCCCTGTCCGCGCTGTCGGCCGGGGTGAAGGAGGTGCGCGCGGTCATCGACGAGGCGCGCCGCCGCCTGGTCCGCTCCGGCGAGTCGACCGTGCTGTTCATCGACGAGGTGCACCGGTTCTCCAAGACGCAGCAGGACGCGCTGCTCGGCGCGGTGGAGGACCGGATCGTGCTGCTGGTCGCCGCGACCACCGAGAACCCGTTCTTCTCGGTCGTCTCGCCGCTGCTGTCCCGGTCCCTGGTGCTCCAGCTGCGCCCGCTGACCGACGACGCGGTCCGCGCCCTGGTCCGGCGCGCGGTCGCCGACGAGCGCGGCCTGGGCGGCGCCATCACCGTCGAGCCGGCCGCCGAGGACCACCTGGTGCGCCTGGCCGGGGGCGACGCCCGACGCGCGCTGACCGCCCTGGAGGCCGCCGCGGACGCCGTGGGCCCCGGCGGGGAGCTGGACCTGGCGACCCTGGAGGCCACGGTCGACCGGGCGGCCGTCCGCTACGACCGGCAGGGCGACCAGCACTACGACGTGACCAGCGCGTTCATCAAGTCCATCCGCGGTTCGGACGTGGACGCCGCGCTGCACTACCTGGCGCGGATGATCGAGGCGGGGGAGGACCCGAGGTTCATCGCCCGGCGGCTGGTGATCCACGCCAGCGAGGACGTGGGCATGGCCGACCCGAGCGCGCTGCCGGTGTGCGTGGCCGCCGCGCAGGCCGTGCAGCTGATCGGCCTGCCCGAGTGCGCGCTGAACCTGGCCCAGGCGACCGTGCACCTGGCCACCGCGCCCAAGTCGAACGCGGTGACCACGGCGATCGGCGAGGCCATGGCGGACGTGCGCAAGGGCGCGATCGGCACGGTGCCCGCCCACCTGCGCGACGGGCACTACGCGGGCGCGGCCAAGCTCGGCAACGCGCAGGGCTACCGGTACCCGCACGACGTGCCGGAGGGCGTGCTGACCCAGCAGTACCCGCCGGACGACCTGGTCGGCCGCGACTACTACGAGCCGACGGGCCGCGGCGCGGAGCGCGTGCTCGCCGAACGCCTGCCCAGGCTGCGCCGCGTGGTGCGCGGCCAGGAGTAGGGAAAATCCGTTCCCGATCGTTCCCGCGTCTGACACGGTGTGGCGGTGACGGACGTCCCGGCCAACGGCCATGCCCTCCTCGACTTCAACTCCCCGTTGTCCGACGCCAAGGCGTTCGACCTGGTCAACAGCCTGCACCTGGCGCCGGGACAGCGGATCGCGGACTACGGCTGCGGTTGGGCGGAGCTGCTGCTGCGGGCGGTCGAGCACGCCCCGGGCACGCACGGCCTCGGCGTCGACAGCGACGAGCACGCGATCGGGAGGGGCCGGGCGAACGCCGGGGCCAGGGGCCTGACCGACCGCGTCACCCTGGAGTCGGCCGACGCCACCACCTGGACCACCGACCCGGCCGACGTGGTGATCAGCATCGGTGCCTCCCACGCGTGGGGCGGCACGAGGGGCGCCCTGGAGGCCATGCGCTCCCGCGTGCGCCCCGGCGGCACCCTCCTGCTCGGCGACGGCTTCTGGGAGCAGCCGCCGAACCCCGTCGCGACCGCGATCTTCGGCGAGGAGGGCTTCGGCACCCTGGCAGACCTGGTGGACCTGGCCACGACCTGCGGCTACCGCCTGCTCAACCTGGCCACCGCGACCGCGGACGAGTGGGACGCCTTCGAGTCGCGCTGGTGCGCGTCGCGCGAGCGCTGGCTGCTGGCCAACCCGGACCACCCGGAGGCGGCGGAGGTCCGCCGCGTCGTCGACGACCACCGCGAGGGGTGGCTCAAGGGCTACCGCGGCGCGCTGGGCTTCGCCTACCTGACCCTGGCGCGCACCTAGGACCCCGGCCGCCTCGCCCGGCCGGGGATACCGGGCGAGGTGGCCGAACCGCTGCCCTCGGAGAACTCACCACCCGTCCGGCGGCAACACCGGCTCCACCCCGTGCAGCGGGTTCGGCACGGTCCCGGTCTTCGGCACCGGCGGCCGGGCCGCCAGGTCCCGGTACCCCAGCGTGACCCGGTAGCTGTTGAGCGGGTACCGCAGGAACTCGGCGCAGGTCAGCGATCCCTCCTCCATCCGATCGGCCACCGCCGGGAACCGCACCCGGTACGCCTCGACCTCCCCGCGCACCATCCCCCAGAACCTCTCCGGCGCCAACGGGTACAGCGAGGCCAGCGGCCGGAAGACGCCCACCAGCAGCGCGTCCACGATGTACTGCCGCAGCACCGCCCACGGCTTGCGCGGCAGCACGGGGGCGTCCGAGTCCGGGTCCAGCCCCCGCGCCGGCACCCGCTCCACCGACACGTTCACGTCGTCCACCAGGTCCAGCAGCGCCACCCGGACCGGCAGGCCGCCCTCGTCGACGACCACCACCACGTTCTCCCCGTGCGGGTTGAAGGTGATCCCGTACGCGTACAGGAAGTGGATCAACGGCCGCAGCAGCGCCCGCAGCAGCGCCGCGAACCACACCGCCGGGTCCGTCCCGCCCACGTGCTCCAGCACCAGCGGTCGCCCGGCGCGGTCCACGTGCAGCAGGGCCGCCAGCGACCACGCCCGCTCGCCGGGCCCCAGCGCCACCGGCTCGCGCCAGATGCACCCCAGCGTCTCCAACCACTGGTAGGGCACCTCCCCGGCCCGCGACAGCTGCGGGTGCCGAACGGTCACCGAGGCGACCTCGCCCAGCAGCTGCGTCCCCCACGACCCGACGAGCTTGTCGGCGTCCCACAGACCGCGCAGCCACTGCGTCACCACCGGCGCGTGCAGCGTGCAGTGCGGCGGGATGCCCCGGTACACCGACGTGTTCAGCACCTTCAGCGGCAGCTTGACCTGGTAGCGCCCCGGCGAGTCCACGTTGGACATGCTGCGCACCGACTGCGTCGGCAGGTACCAGTCCGGCCCCTCGCCCAGCTCCACGATCCGCCCCAGCGCCAGCTCCGGCGCCCACAGCACCCGCACCACGTGGTCGAGCTGCCACGGGTGCACGGGCAGCCACACGTACGCCGACGGCTCGACCCCCGCCTCCCGCAGCACCTCGGTGAACCGCTCGACCGCCGCCGGGTCCAGCTCGTGCCCCCGGACCGCCAGCTCCGACAGCTCCGGCGTGCCCCGGAACTCCGCCAGCCCCCGGTGCACGGCCAGCCACGGCAGCCGCACCGGGGTGCGCGACTCCGGCGCGTGCCGGGCCACGTCGTCGGCGGAGAAGCCGACCCGCCCCTTGTTCGCGATCAGCCACGGGTGCCCGGTCAGGTGCCCGTCCAGCTCGGCCTGCGGCAACGCCGCCAGCTCCGCGACCGGCCGCGCCGTCGCGGCCAGCTGCACGTCCGCCGCCAGCGTCGAGGTCACCTCGGCCAGGAACCCGGCGGTGGTGGCGGGGTCGACCCCCAGGTGCCGGAAGGCGTCCACCACGAACCGCTGCACGTCGTCGCACGGCTCGACCACGTCGTCGCCGAGGATGCCGGCCGCGCCGCGCCGCACCGACCCGGGGACGACCTCCCACCCGCCGAACGCCGTGCGCCGCGCCGCGAACGCGTACACCGCGTCGTCGAACCGCAGCTCGTACCCGCCCGCCGTGCCCGAGGGCGTCAGCAGCGCCTCGAAGCACAGCTCGCCGATCGCCTTCGCCAGCAACGCCGCCGAGCACTCGCGCCACAGGTCAGTCAACGGTCTCTCCCGGTGCGGTGAAGCTGGTGTAGGCCGTGTGCGCCGGCAGCGGGTACACCTCGCGACCGGCCACCGCGTTCAGGATCGTCGCGTTGCGCACCGCCCCGATGCCCAGGTCGGGCGCCGCCACGCCGTGGCTGTGCAGGTCCGCGTTGGCCACGAACACCCGCCCGCCGATCGCGGGGTCGATCTCGATCGAGTGGTCCAGGGCGACGACGTAGCGGCCCTGGTCGTCGCGCCGCACGAACGGCTCCAGCGGCGCCAGGAACGGCGTGGGCGCCTGCCGGTACCCGGTGGCCGCCACGACCAGGTCGGTGACGTGCCGGAACGTCCGCCCGGTGTCGCGGTGCAGGCACTCCAGCACCACCTCGGCACCCGACCCCGAGGACGACACCGCCGACGACCCCGAGGACGACGACACCGACGACCCCGAGGACGACGACACCGACGACACCACCGACACCCCCGGCCGCAGCTCGACCGGCGCCAGGCCGTGCTCCCACTCCCGCCGGTACAGCAGGTCGTGCAGCTCGTCCAGGGTCTCCGAGGAGATCGCCCGGTAGTGCCGCCACTGCTCGGCCCGCAGCGCGTCCCGCCGGTCCTGGGGCAGCGAGTGGAAGTGCCGCACGTACGCCGGCGTGGTCATCTCCAGCACCAGCCTGGTGTAGTCCAGCGGCGCGAACACCGGCGTGCGCGTCAGCCAGGACACGGCCGGCCGGCCGTCGGACAGGTTGCGCCGCAGCAGGTCCAGCACCACCTCGGCCCCGGACTGCCCCGAGCCCACCACGGTCACCCGCTCCCGCGACACGTCCCGGTGCAGGTAGTCCGAGCTGTGCACCAGCCGGTCGCCGAGGCCGGCCAGCGCCGGGGGCACGTGCGGAGCCGTCCCGACCCCGAGCACCAGGTGCCGCGCCTCCACCGAGAACCCGGGCCCCGACACCACGAACCGGTCCCCGGCCCACTCGACCGAGGACACCCCGTGCGAGAACCGCACCGGCAGCCGCGCCGCCGCCCACCGCAGGTAGTCCTCGTACTCGCGCCGCGTCGGGTGGAACCGCTCCCGCACGTAGAACGGGTAGAGCCGGTCGGCGTCGCGCAGGTAGGCCAGGAACGACAGCGGGTGCGCGGGGTCCACCAGCGTCACCAGGTCCGCCAGGAAGGACACCTGGAGCAGCGCGTCCGGGAACATCACCCCGCTGTGCCAGCGCAGCTCCGGTCGCGCCTCCAGCACCACCACGTCCACGTCGGGCACGGTCGACGCCAGCGCGGCCAACCCGAGGTTGAACGGCCCGCAGCCGATGGCCACCACGTCGTGGGTGGTCACCGCGACCGCACCATCAGCAGCGCCACCTTGTCCGGCAGCAGCACCTCGCCGACCGGCGCGAACCCGCCCGCGGTGAACGAGCTGATCGCCCGCCGGTTGCGCACGTCCGGCTCCAGCAGCACCCGCGTGCACCGCGGGTCGGCCGCGAACAGCGCGTCGGCCAGCTCCGGCAGCAGCGACCGCACCAGGCCCCGGTCGGTCATGCCCAGCTCGCCCACGGCGACGTGCAGGCCGATGTCGTGCGGCCGGGCCGGGTACACGCCGGCCACCACGTCGCGCGCCGCCCGGTACACCTCCAGGTACATCACCGGGTCGCCGTCCAGGTCCACCAGCACGGGCAGCGAGTGCACGCCGGCCAGCTGGGTCCGCAGCTCCTCGGCCCAGCGCTCGCGCGGCCACGCCTGGTGCCAGAACGCGGCCACGTGCGGCGACTGCATCCAGCGGTGCACCAGGGACAGGTCGCGCCCGGGGTCGGCGGCCCGCGCGCGCCACCGGCCGGTCAGCACCGGCAGCGGCGGGCCGGGCACGCCGGACAGGTCGTCGGTCGGCCGGTAGGCGTCGAGGTGGGTCACCGGGCGCACCCGACCTCCCGCAGCGGGTTGGGCGCGTCGAAGTACACCGACTGCGCGTCCAGCGGCGCCAGCACCTCGTCGATGCCCTCCAGCCTGGTCAGCAGGTTCCCCTTGCACGGCAGCGAGTCGGCCTCCAGCCAGCGCCGCGCCAACCGGTCGCCGTCCGGACCGGCCTCGGCCAGCGCGGGCAGCGCGGACCTGAGCCGGGAGGCCACGACGCCGAGCAGGTCCCGCTCGTCGGCCAGGCCCTCCACCCCGAGGCACCCGATCACCGCCAGCGCCTGGTTGCGCAGCAGGTAGTACGTCAGCCGGTCGTCCACCACCGCATCGTCCACCACGGCCAGCGTCGACGCCTCCGCGCCGAGCCGCTCCAGCACGCGCGGCAGGTGGGACGCGGCCAGGTAGTAGCCCTGGTTGTCGCGGTACCGGCCGCCGACCACGCGCCCGGCCGGGTCGAGGCGCACCAGCGTGTTCTGCTGGTGCGCCTCCAGCCCGATGCCGGTCTCGGCGTAGAGCCGCAGCATCGGCACCAGCACGTGGTCGGTGTACGCGGCGACCCACTCGGCGGCGTTGAGCCGCGCCACCAGCTCGCCCAGCAGCGACCGCCCGATGCCGGGGCGCGGTGCGACCAGCCCGGCCAGGCACCGGGAGTCGCCGAGGTCGGCGGGCGACTCGCGCACGGCCACGTCCAGGCCGGTCACGTCGCCGCCCTCGTCCACCGCTAGCCACGCCGGGTCGCGCACCACCGAGAACTCCGGGTGGGCCTTCTCCGTGCCGGCCGCGTACCCGGACTCCAGCAGCAGGTGGACCTCCGACCCGCGCCGCAGCTCGGTGGCCGTCGACTCGCGCCGCGAGTTGGTGATCCGCAGGCCCAGCGACAGCTTCAGCATCACCGGCGCGCCCGTCCGGTACACCGTCCGCAGGCTGGAGGTCGGCGACCACTCGGGCCCGAACTCGCCCAGCGGCTCCAGCAGCCCGCGCGAGACCAGCGAGGCGATCCGGGGCCGGCTCAGCAGGTCGTGCGCCTGCCACGGGTGCGCGGGCACCAGCACCCGCCCCGGCTCGGGGACGCGCCCGGCGAGCTCGGCCATCAGCGTCACCGCGTCCGGGCCCGCCACCGAGCCGTGCGAGACGACCTCCTCGGCCGCGGCGAACCAGAACAGCGGGAACGAGCCGCGCAGCTCGGGGGAGTAGCGGGCGTTGTCGGCGTCGGACAGCCCGTCCCGGCTCTTGGGCGCCGGGTGGTGCAGGTGCCCCAGCAGCAGCCGCTGCTCGGCGTCCAGGAACCGGTCCGCGGGCCCCACCGGCAGCCGCCGGCGGTGCTCGACGAACCCGGTCACCCGCCGCACCGACTCGGCGGTGCGCTCCACCAGGTCGGCGGTGTCGCCGCCCAGCTGCGCGCCGACCAGCGCGATCGCCACCACCGGGTCCGCGGGCTTCCCGGCCAGGGTCACCGGGCCGAACCGGTGCCACCCGGTCGGCGAGCGGTGGCGGACCTGCGCCTCCAGCGGCAGCCCGAGCACGTCGACCCGCACCCGGTCCCCGACCGGCACGCCGAGCTCCCGCACCCAGCAGCGCAGCAGCGCCTCCAGGTGGGCGTGCTCGGCGGCCCGCCGGGGGTGGTCCTTCAGCGGTTCGTCCAGCGGGTCAGCCCTCATGCCACGCCCTCCACCAGTCGTTCGGCCGCCGACCCGGCCTCGCGGACCAGGGCGAGCAGCGCCACCAGGTCCGCCTCCCGGGCCTCGGGGTTGAGCAGGGTGAGCTTCAGGCAGGTCGCCTTGTCGACCTCGGTGCGGCCGACGAGCGCCTCGCCCGCGCGCAGCAGCCGGCGGCGCAGCCGCGCGTTGACCTCGTCCGACCGCGCCTCGTCCGCGGTCCGGTAGCGGAACACCACGGTCGTCAGCACCACCGCGCCGACCAGCTCGAACGCCGGGTCGGCGGTGATCAGCGCGGCGGCGTGGCGGGCCAGCTCGTGGCAGCGGTCCACCAGCGCGCCCAGGCCGGCCCGGCCCAGCGCGAGCAGCGTCGCGGCCACCTTCACCGCGTCCGGCCGGCGCGTGGTCTGGAGCGTGCGGCCCAGCGTGCCGTCGTAGCCCTCGGCCCGGTCGTCCTCGGGGTTGAGGTAGGCCACCGACCGCTCCAGCGGCCCGAACAGCGCCGCGGAGCGCACCAGCAGCACGCTCGCGGCGGCGGGCTGCCAGCCGATCTTGTGCAGGTCCGCGGTCACCGAGTCGGCCAGGGCGAGGCCGTCGACCAGCCCGCGCAGCTTCGCGGAGAAGACCGCGCCGAACCCGTAGGCGGCGTCCACGTGCAGCCAGGTCCCGTGCGCGCGGGCGAGGTCGGCCAGCTCCGGCAGGGGGTCCACGGAACCGAAGTCCGTGGTGCCCGCGGTCGCCACCACGGCCACCGGCGTCCCGCCCGCGGCGGTGATCGCGCGCAGCATCGAGGCCAGCGCGTCCGGCCGCATCCGCCGGTGGGCGTCGACCGACACCGGCCGCACCGCGTGCTCGCCCAGGCCCAGCGCCGCGCAGGCCCGCTGCACCGAGAAGTGCGCGACCTCCGAGCAGAAGACCACCGGGTCGGGCAGCGCGGCCACCCCGTCGGACCGCGCGTCCACGCCGAGCCGCGCCGCCGCCGCGTCCCGGGCGAGCAGCAGCGCGGTGAGGTTGGACAGCGTGCCGCCGGGGGTGAACACGCCGTCGGCGCCCGGCCCGAACCCGGCCAGCCGGGTCAGCGCGGCCACCACCCAGCGCTCCACCGCGAGGGCGGCCGGCCCGGAGTCGTAGGTGTCCAGGGAGGCGTTGCCGGCGCCGGCCAGCGCGTCCGCCGCGACGGCCACGGCCAGCGGCGGCGGTTGCAGGTGGGCCGCCGCCAGCGGGCTGGTCAGGTCCACCCCGTAGGCGGCCAGCACCCCGGCCACCCGGGCCAGCGCGGCGTCCGCGCCGAGCCCGTGCTCCGGCACGTCGCCCAGCGCGCGGCCGGCCGCGGCCAGCACGTCGCGGGGCGCGCCCGCGGGGATCGGTCGTCCGGAGGGGCTGGGGGCGAACACGACACCTCCGACGCTTGGCAAGGTAAGCCTTACCTCATCTACTCCGCGTGGTTGTTGTCAACCTCTTTGTGACGATCACTCCGAATTCCACGCTAGCCGTCGCCCCCCGGCTCGGAGGCGACGCCAAATGGGGGGTCTTGGCCGCCCCGTCCCACCACGTGGCACGGCTCGCGCGCGATCTCGTTCGGACCCGCCGAACCGGGCGCGGTAACCTTGGCCGCCACTTCCGCCCAGCAAGCCCCCAGGAGGATCCGTGTCGCCAGGGCAGATCGCCGCGCTGGTCGCCGCCGGCGCGTTCGTGCTGCTGGTGGTCCTGCTGGCGATCCCGTTGATCAAGCTGGGCCGCACGCTGGACGAGGCGACCATCGCCATCCGCAAGGCGCACCAGAACAGCGACCCGCTCTTCACCGGCGCGAACACGACGCTCTCGCACGTGAACACGCAGCTGGAGCGGGTGGACGGGATCACCGCGAACGCCCGCGCGGTCACCGGCAACGTCTCCGCGCTGACCTCGCTGTTCACCGCCACGCTCGGCGGTCCGCTGGTCAAGGCCGCCGCGCTGTCCTACGGGTTGAGCAAGGCCATCCGGGCACGGCGCGCGGCCGACGACGCGCCCAAGAAGCACGCACGCAGGGGCAGGCGATGAGGCGGTTCTTCTGGTTCGGGCTGGGCATCGCCGCGGGCGTGTTCGCCACGCGCAAGGCCGGCCAGGCCGCGCACGCCGCCACGCCCGCGGGCATCGGCGAGAACGTCGGCCAGGGCCTGCGCGAGCTGGCCGGGGCTCTCGGCGCCTTCGGCGCGGACGTGCGCGCCGGCATGTCCGAGCGCGAGCAGGAGTTGCACGACACCGTGGAGCGGCAGACGGGCTCCGCGCCGGGCCGGCGAGCGCGCCGGGCGGACGACTGAGGTCGGTCGTCCGCCCCGCCACGCCCCGAGCCCACCTGAGTCGTTAAGGGAAGACCGTGCAGACCCACGAGATCATCAAGCGCTTCCGCGAGCACTTCGAGAGCGCCGGCCACACCGTCGTGCCCAGCGCCTCGCTGCTGCTGGACGACCCCAACCTGCTGTTCGTCAACGCCGGCATGGTGCCGTTCAAGCCCTACTTCCTCGGTGAGGCCCCGCCGCCGTACCGGCGCGCCACCAGCGTGCAGAAGTGCGTGCGCACCCCCGACATCGACGAGGTCGGCAAGACCACCCGCCACCTGACGTTCTTCCAGATGGCCGGCAACTTCAGCTTCGGCGACTACTTCAAGGAAGACGCGATCCGGCTGGCCTGGGAGCTGGTCACCAAGCCCCAGGACCAGGGCGGCTACGGGTTCGACCCGGAGCGCATCTGGGTGACCGTCTACCTGGACGACGACGAGGCCGCCGACCTGTGGCAGAAGGTCGCCGGGCTGCCGCCCGAGCGCATCCAGCGCCGCGACGTCGAGGACAACTACTGGTCGATGGGCGTGCCCGGCCCGTGCGGCCCGTGCTCGGAGATCTACTACGACCGGGGCCCCGAGCACGGCGCCGAGGGCGGCCCGGTCGTCGACGAGGACCGGTACCTGGAGATCTGGAACCTGGTCTTCATGCAGAACGAGCGCGGCGAGGGCGGGGCCAAGAAGGACTACCCGATCCTCGGCGAGCTGCCCGCCAAGAACATCGACACCGGCATGGGCGTCGAGCGGGTCGCCATGCTGCTCCAGGGCGTGGACAACGTCTACGAGACCGACCTCGTGCGCGCCGTGATCGCGCAGGCCGAGGAGCTGTCCGGCCGCCGGTACGGCGCGAACGAGACCGACGACGTGCGGTTCCGCGTCATCGCCGACCACGCCCGCTCCGGCGTGCTGCTGGTCGGCGACGGCGTCACCCCCGGCAACGAGGCCCGCGGCTACGTGCTGCGCCGCCTGCTGCGCCGCATCGTGCGCTCCTCGCGCCTGCTCGGCGTGCGGGAGCCCGTGCTGGTGCGCTTCGCCGAGCTGGTGCGCGACACCATGGGCCCCGCCTACCCCGAGCTGGTCAGCGGCTTCGCCCGGATCGAGCAGGTGCTCAAGGCCGAGGAGGAGGCGTTCCTGCGCACCCTCGACGCCGGCACCCGGATCTTCGAGGGCGCCGCGGCCGCGGTGAAGGCCGAGGGCCGCGCCACCCTGCCCGGCGACAAGGCGTTCCAGCTGCACGACACCTACGGCTACCCGATCGACCTCACCCTGGAGATGGCCGCCGAGGCGGGCCTGAGCGTGGACGAGGACGGCTTCCGCAGGCTGATGGCCGAGCAGCGCGCCCGCGCCAAGGCCGACGCCGCCGGCAAGAAGACCGGCCACGGCGACCAGACCGTGTACCGGGAGCTGCTGGAGCAGGGCCCCACCGAGTTCACCGGCTACACCGAGCTGGCCAGCGAGGCCACGCTGCGCGGCATCATCAGCGGCGGCAAGCGGGTGCGCTCGGCCCGCGAGGGCGACCTCGTCGAGGTCGTGCTCGACCGCACGCCGCTCTACGCCGAGTCCGGCGGCCAGGAGAGCGACGCGGGCACCATCGTGACCGCCAACGCCGAGCTGGAGGTCGTCGACGTCCAGAAGGTCGCCCGCAAGCTGTGGGTGCACCAGGTGCGCGTGCTCAGCGGCGAGGTCGCCGAGGGCGAGCAGGTCGAGGCCAGGGTGGACGGGGAGTGGCGCGTCGGCGCCCGCCAGGGCCACTCCGGCACGCACGTCGTGCACGCCGCCCTGCGCCAGGTGCTCGGCCCGTCGGCGCTCCAGAGCGGCTCCTACAACAAGCCCGGCTACCTGCGCCTGGACTTCGCCTGGACCGGCGGCCTGTCCGAGGGGACCCGGAGCGAGATCGAAGAGGTCTCCAACCTGGCCGTCCGCAAGGACCTGCCGGTGCGCGTGGTCTACACCGACATGGGCGGCGCCCAGGACATGGGCGCGGTCGCGCTGTTCGGCGAGACCTACGACGAGACCGTGCGGGTGGTCGAGATCGGCGGCCCGTGGTCGCGCGAGCTGTGCGGTGGCACGCACGTCGAGCACTCGTCCCAGATCGGCCCGATCACGGTCATCGGCGAGTCGTCCATCGGCTCCGGCGTGCGCCGCCTGGAGGCGTACGTCGGCATCGAGGCGTTCAAGTACCTGGCCAAGGAGCGGTCCCTGGTGCAGAACGTCGCCGCCATGCTGAAGGTGCCCGACGCCGAGGTGCCCGCCCGGGTCGAGGCCCTGGTGGAGCGGCTGCGCGTGGCCGAGAAGGAGCTGGAGCGGGTCCGCGCCGCCCAGCTGCTGTCCTCCGCCGGCTCGCTCGCCGAGCAGGCCCTGGACGTGCGCGGGGTGTCCCTGGTGGCGCTGGCCCTGCCCGAGGGCACGGCCGCCGGCGACGTGCGGGCGCTGGCCGGCGAGGTCCGCAACCGGCTGGGCGGCAAGCCCGGCGTGGTGGGCCTGTTCGCCCCCGACGGCGAGAAGGTCAGCTTCGTGGTGGCCACCACGCCGGGTGCCCGCGATCTCGGCCTGGCCGCCGGCAAGCTGGTGCCCGCGTTCGCCCCGGCCGTGGGCGGTCGCGGCGGCGGCAAGCCCGACCTGGCCCAGGGCGGCGGCACGAACCCCGCCGGCGTGCCGGAGGCCCTCGTGGCCCTGCGCGCCGAGGTGGACCGCGCCCTTGACCGGGCCTGACCGCCCCGGCGTCGACGACCCCGGCCTCGGCCGGCGGCTGGGCGTCGACGTCGGCGCGGTGCGCGTGGGGGTGGCGGTGAGCGATCCGGGTGCGTTCCTGGCCACGCCCCTGATCACCCTGTCGCGCGACGAGAGGACCGGCCGGGACCTCGCTGACCTGGCCGGACTCGTCGTCGAGCACGAGGTGGTCGAGGTCGTGGTCGGCCTGCCCCGCACCCTGGCGGGCAGGCACGGGCCGGCGGCGGAGAAGGCGACGGCGTACGCTGCGGCGTTGGCCGAGCGCGTGACCCCGGTGCCGGTGCGGCTCACCGACGAGCGGTTGACCACCGTCACGGCGAGCCGGGTGCTCTCCGAGCGCGGGGTGCGAGGCAAGAAGCAACGTGCTGTCGTGGACCAGGCTGCCGCGGTCGAGATCCTGCAGTCCTGGCTGGACGCGCGGGCTCGACACGTGGCCCGTTCCGCCGAGGAGCGGGCCCCCGGACCGAAGGACGGCTCGTGAACGACGACCTCGGGTTGTTCACCGATCCCGAAGCGCGGCAGGACGAGCGCTCGCGCCGCCGGAGCAACGCGGCCGCCGCGGCGGCTCGGCGTGCCCAGCGCAGGCGCAAGCGCACGATCCTGTGGGTCGTGGTGGCGCTGGTGCTCGTGGGCGGTGGCGCCGGCGCGTACTACGGGTACCGGTCGCTGAGCGGCATCGGCTCCTACGAGGACTACGCCGGCGCCGGCGAGACCGACGTGGTGGTCGAGGTCAAGGACGGCGACATCGTGTCGGCCATCGCCGCCACGCTCAAGGCGCAGGACGTGGTGGCCAGCCAGCGGGCGTTCACCGAGGCGGGCGCCGACGACGCGCGGGTCACCGCGATCCAGCCGGGCTTCTACCTGATGAAGACCAGGATGTCCGGCGAGGCCGCGGTCGCGCGGATGGTGGACGAGTCGTCGAAGATCACGCCGCTGGAGGTCAAGGGCGGCTACGTGCTGCACGACCTCACCGCGCTGGACGGCTCGACCACCAAGGGCATCCTGTCGATGCTGGCCGACGCCTCGTGCGTGGAGCTGGACGGCGCGAAGAAGTGCGTGCCGGTCGACCAGCTGCGCGACGCGGCGGAGAACGCGGACCCGGTCGCGCTGGGCGTCCCGGAGTGGGCGCTCGCGGCGGTGCGCAAGGCGCCGAAGGAGAACCGGCTCGAAGGGCTGATCCTGCCGGGCCTGTACCACCTCGACCCCGGCGCGGACGCCGTCGGCCTGCTCAAGAGCGTGATCACCACCTCGCTGAACCGCCTCCAGGGCTACGGCATCCCCGGCGGCTCCGACAAGACCGGGTTCCGGCCCTACGAGGTGCTCGTGCTGGCCTCGCTGGTGGAGAAGGAGGGCGTGACCTCCGACTTCGGCAAGGTCTCCCGGGTCATCTACAACCGGCTCGACGCCGGTCAGCTCCTCGAACTCGACTCCACGGTCAACTACAAGCTGGACCGGCCGCACATCACCACCAGCCCCGCGGACCGCGCCCGCTCCGGGCCGTACAACACCTACAGCGCGGGGACGAAGGGCCTGCCGCCGACGCCGATCGGCTCGCCCGGCGAGAAGGCCGTGCAGGCGGCGATCAACCCCGAAGAGGGCCCCTGGCGGTACTTCGTGAAGTGCCAGACGGACGGCACCTCGTGCTTCAACGAGACCTTCGAGGAGCACGACGCGGACGTGTACGACGCCCAGTCGAGGGGTGTCTTCTGACGTGACGCGCCGCGCCGCGGTCATCGGCTCGCCGGTGGCCCACTCCCTGTCGCCGGTGCTGCACAACGCCGCGTTCGAGGCGCTGGGCCTGGCCGACTGGACCTACACGCGGGTCGAGTGCGAGGCGTCGGCGGTGCCGGACCTGGTCGCCGGGCTGGACGCCTCGTGGGCGGGCCTGTCGGTGACCATGCCGAACAAGCGCGCCGCACTGGCCGTCGCGTCCTCGACCACGTCCCGGGCGGCGCTGGTGGGCGCGGCCAACACGCTGGTGCCGGTGGACGGGGGCTGGCGGGCCGACTGCACGGACGTGGACGGCGTGCTGGGCGCGCTGAGCGCGGCGTGCGGCTTCACCTCCGGCACGCGGGCGCTGCTGCTGGGCGCGGGCGGCACCGCCACGGCGGCGCTGGTGGCGCTGGCGTCGGTCGGGGTGCGCGCGGTGTCGCTGGTGGTGCGCTCGGTGTCGCGGGCCGCCGAGGCGGAGGGGTGCGCGGCCCGCCTGGGCCTGGCGCTGGAGCCGGTCGTGTGGGACACGGCCGACTTCGCCGAGCTGGCCGCCTCCTGCGACGTGCTGGTCAGCACCGTGCCGCCGGCCGCGACCGAACCGGTCGCGGACGCGCTGGCGGGCGCGCCGTGCGTGCTGGACGTGATCTACCACCCGTGGCCGACGCCGCTGGCGCTCGCCGTGATGGCGCGGGGCCGTTCCCTGGCGACCGGGCTGGACATGCTGCTGCACCAGGCGTTCGGCCAGGCGGAGCAGTTCACCGGGCTGCCCGCGCCGCGCGAGGCGATGCGGCGGGCGCTGCGCGAGGCGACCGGCGACCTGCTGCCCCTGCCGATCTAGTCCGGGCCGATCTGGTCCGGGCCGATCTGGTCTGGTCTGGGCTGCTCGACGCGCGCTCGGTCCAGGTTCGCCAGGATCGCGTCCACGGTCTCGTCCGGGGTCTGGTCCGAGGTGTCCAACCACAGGCCGAGGCGCGGTGTGCCGGCGCGCAGGCCGCGGTCGAGGTCCTCGACGGTCCACGCCCCGTACCCGGTCTTGGGCCGCCCGGCCTCGCGCCGCGCCACCACCTCCGGCGAGGGCGCCAGGACCACGACGTACCGGGGTCGGGTGCGCACGGCGTCGACGAACGCGCGCAGGTGCTCCCCGAGGACCACGTCCTGCACCACGGCGGTCCAGCCGGCGCGGGCGTACCCGTCGGCGACGGTGGTGGCCAGCCGGTACCGCAGCCGCAGCTGGGCCTCGGCCTCGGCGGCGGCGTCGGGCACCAGGTCCGCCCGCCCGGAGACGATCATCCGGCGGAACGCGTCGCCGCGGACGTGCGCGGCGCGCGGCAGCCGTTCGGCGAGGCGCTGGGCCACCGTCGACTTCCCGGCCGCCATGATGCCGGTGACGACCACGACGGCCGAGTCCAGTTCGCTGATCACGGGGACATGCCTAACACCGGTGGGCCCCGCTCGTCACGAGCGGGGCCCACCGGCCGGTCGCCCCCTAGTCGAGGTCGGTGGCGATGATGTCCGCGATCGCCTCCAGCGCGGCGTCCGCGCCGTCGCCGTCCGCGGCCAGCACGACCTCGTCGCCGTGCATCGCGCCGAGCGTCATCAGCCCCAGCACGCTCGCCGCCTCGACCGGCTGGCCGTCGTCCTTGCGGATGGTGACCTTGACGGGCTGCCCGGCAGCCGCCTTGGCCAGCAGCGCGGCCGGGCGCGCGTGCAGTCCGACCTTGCTCGCCACGGTGACCCGTCGCTCAGGCACTCTCGGTCCTCTCTTCCTCCGCCGCCCGGCGCTCGGTGCGCCGTCGGGTCCCGCTCTCGCCGGTGGGCTCGACCACGCTCGCGTCGGCCTCCGGGTCCTCGTCCTCGTTGCGGCCGGGGGTCTTCAGGTTCCACTTGGTGATCACGAAGCGGAACAGGAAGTAGTAGATCACCGCGTAGACCAGGCCCAGCACGATGATCAGCAGCGGCTTCTCGGCGATGCCGAAGTTCAGCAGGTAGTCGATCGCGCCCGCGGAGAAGCCGAACCCGTCGCGGATGCCCAGCGCGTTGCTGATGGCCAGCGAGGTGCCGGTGAGCACCGCGTGGATCACGTACAGCGGCCACGCCACGAACATGAACGCGAACTCCAGCGGCTCGGTGACGCCGGTGATGAACGCGGTCAGCGCCGCCGAGCCCATGATGCCGGCGATGAGCTTGCGCTGCGCCGGGCGGGCGGTGTGCACGATGGCCAGCGCCGCCGCCGGGAGGGCGAACATGAAGATCGGGAAGAAGCCGGTCTGGAACGTGCCCGCGGTCGGGTCGCCCGCGAAGAACCGCGGGATGTCACCGGTCTTGCCCTCGTAGTCGCCGAACACCTGCCACAGGAAGGTGTTGGGGATGTGGTGCAGGCCCAGCGGGATCAGCAGGCGGTTGACCGTGCCGTAGATGCCCGCGCCGATGACCGTGCTGCCCGTGACCGCCTCGCTGACGTTGGTCAGGCCGGCGTCGAACCACGGGTAGACCAGGCCCATCAGCACCGCGACCGGGATCATCACGGCGGCGACCAGGATCGGCACGAACCGCCGACCGCCGAAGAACGCCAGGTAGGTGGGCAGCTTGATGCGGTGGTAGCGCTGCCACAGCACGGCGGTGATCAACCCGACCACGAGGCCGGCCAGCACGGAGTAGTTGATCACCTCCGGGTCGCCGTTCGGCTTCGTCTGCCCGTCCAGCACCAGGGGCGACATGGCGCCGAACACGGCCGTGGTCACCACGAAGCCGACCACGGCGGCCAGCGCCGTCGAACCGTCGCCGCGCCGGGCGAAACCGATCGCCACGCCGACCGCGAACAGCAGCGGCAGGTTGGCGAACAGCGCGTTGCCCGCACTGCCGATGACGCTCGCGACCGCGTTCCAGCCCAGGCCGTCCTTGCCGAGCAGGTCGTCCTGGCCGAGCCTCAGCAGCAGGGCCGCGACGGGCAGCGCGGCGATCGGCAGCATGAGGCTGCGGCCGAACCGCTGGAGCCCGGCCAGGCCCTTGAACTCCCGACCGCCGGTCGCCTGTGGGGCGCTGGCGCTCATGGGTTACCTCCTTGTGGCGGAGTGGTGCGGGCCGGATCCCGGGTCGGTCCGGTCCAACTGCATGGTCACCTGGTAGAGATCGCCCCGGTACCAGGACGTCATGTCCTCGACTGGCCTGCCCTGCGCGGAGCTCACCCGGCGGAAGACCAGGAGCGGCGCGCCCGCGCGGACGTCCAGCAGCTTCGCGGTGGCGGGGTCGGCGGCCTCGGCCCACACCGTCTGACCGGCGTGGTCGAGCTGCACCCCGTAGGCGTCGGCGATGAGCGTGTAGAGCGAGGTCGTCAGGTCGTGCCGGTCGAGGTCCGGGACGACCCGGGGGTTGTACCAGCCGCGTTCGACGGCCAGCGGCACGCCGTCGGCGCGGCGCAGCCGGACGAGCCGGAACGCCGGTTCGCGGGGCCCGAGGTCGAGCGCGCCGGCCACCGCGGGCGGCGGGACCTCCTGCGCGCAGGACACGACCCCGGTCGCCGGGACCAGGCCGCGGCGGCGCATGTCGTCGGTGAAGGACTCCAGGTAGAGCTGGACGTCCATGCGGCGCCGGGCGGTGAACGTGCCCCGGCCCTTGGCCCTGGTCAGCAGCCCCTCGCTGACGAGCTGGCCGACCGCGGCGCGGACCGTGATGCGGGAGACGCCGTAGCGCTGGGCGAGGTCGCGCTCGGAGGGGATGGGGGAGCCGGGCGGCAGCTCCTGCTCGGCCGTCCGGCGCAGGATGTCGCGGAGCTGGGCGTGCTTGGGGCGCGGCCCGTCGGTGATCTCCCGCCCGGCGGCCTCCCGGCCGGCGTTCCGCTCGTCGCCCACGACACCTCCCCCGTGCTCGCCCCAGGACACCCGGATTGGTACTTTCCGGTCTAGACCAGTTGGTGCGGGGAGGATGCTCCGCGCGCCGACCGGGTGTCAACCGCCGTTACGGGACCGTGCCCGAGCGGTGGCACCCTCGGGCCAGGTGTCGAGAGAGGACTTCAAGTGGCGGACGACAAGGCGGAGCGGATCCTCGCCGCGCTCGGCGGCGCGGACAACATCGTGGAGATCGAACCCTGCATCACGCGCCTGCGCTGCGAGCTGGAGGACGGCTCGCTGGTGGACGAGAAGGCGCTCAAGGGCCTGGGCGCGCACGGCGTGATGCGGGCGGGCAACGTGGTGCAGGTCGTCGTCGGCCCCGAGGCCGACACCATCGCGAGCGACATCGAGGACCTGCTGTGACGCTGCGCGTGACGAGCCCGGTCAGCGGCCGCGTGGTGCCGCTGACCGAGGTGCCGGACCCGGTCTTCGCGCAGGCCATGGTGGGGCCGGGGGTGGCGGTCGAGCCCGAGCGCGGCGGCGCCGAGGTGGTGTCCCCGGTGGACGGGACGGTGGTGACGCTGCACCCGCACGCGTTCGTCGTGGCCACCGAGGACGGTGCGGCGGTGCTCGTGCACCTCGGGATCGACACGGTCAAGCGCAAGGGCGAGGGCTTCACGCTGCACGTGGTCAAGGGCGAGTCGGTGCGGGCCGGTCAACCCGTGGTGACCTGGGACCCGGCCGAGGTCGAGGCGGCGGGCTTCGCGCCGATCTGCCCGGTGATCGCGCTGGACGCGGCGCCGGAGGTGCTGCTCGACCAGGCCGACGGTCCGGTGGTCGCGGGGGACGCGCTGTTCTCCTGGCGGCGCTGAGGTCGGTTCGACGGGGAACGCGGGTGAACGGACCGTTCACCCGCGTTCCCCGTTGCCCCGCCCCGGACCTCGCCACGACGCTGGACGCATGGTCATCACCTCGTCCGCGCCGCTCTCGTCGGCGCTCCTCGCGTCCGTCCCGTTCGGATCCGTCACTCCGCCGGGCTCCGTCCTCTTCAGCTCCGTCCTCTTCGGCTCCGGCTTCTCGGGTCCCGGCTTCTCGGGCTCCGTCTCATCTGGTCTGGTTTCCTCGTCCGGTTTCTGCGCCGGTGCGCTGGGCGCCCGTTTTCTCCGTTCCGCGCCGAGGGGGGCGGTGGTCCACCCGCTGTGGTGCGCCGTGCCCACGGCCGCGCTCTGGTGGCCGAGCACCCTGCTCGCCCCGCCCCGGTGGCTGCCGTTGGCGTTGCTGGTGGCGTGGCTGGGCGTGCTGCTGTCGGTCGTGGACTTCCGGCACCGGCGGCTGCCCGACGCCATGACGCTGCCCGCCTACCCGCTGGTGGGCCTGGCGCTGTGGTGGGCGGGGGCCGACCCGTGGCGGGCGGTGGCGGGAGCCGCGCTGTTCTTCGGCTTCCACCTGGCCGTGCGGCTGCTCGCGCCGTCCGCGATGGGCGGTGGCGACGTGAAGCTGGCGGGTCCGGTGGGCGCCGTGCTGGCGTCGGTGTCCTGGTGGGCGTTACCGGCGGGCGCGGTGGTGGCGAGCGCGGTGACCCTGGTCGTGGTGACCCCGGTCGCGGCGTCCCGGCGCCGGGCGGGCGGCGTGCCCCACGGCCCCGGGCTGCTGACCGCCGCGTGGCTGGCGGTGCTGTCCGCCGGCTGAGCGCACCCGGTGGGCCCCGCCCGACCGCCCCCGTCCCGTTCACGCTGTGAAAAGATCCTCGGCGTGCTGCGCTGGATGACTGCTGGGGAATCCCACGGGCCCGCCCTCGTCGCCGTGCTGGAAGGCATGGTCGCCGGGGTCGAGGTCACGACCGCCGACCTGACCGCCCAACTGGAGCGGCGTCGCCTCGGGTTCGGGCGGAGCCCCCGCATGGGCTTCGAGGCCGACGAGGTCGAGATCCTGGGCGGTGTGCGCCACGGCCTGACCCAGGGCGGCCCGGTCGCCGTCCGGATCGGCAACACCGAGTGGCCGAAGTGGCAGACGGTGATGTCCGCCGACCCGGTCGACCCGGCCGAGCTCAAGCCCACCGGCCGCAACGAGGCCCTGACCCGGCCGCGCCCCGGGCACGCCGACCTGCCCGGTATGCAGAAGTTCGGCTTCGACGAGGCCCGGCCCGTCCTGGAGCGCGCCAGCGCCCGGGAGACCGCCGCCCGCACCGCGCTGGGCACGGTCGCCCGCCACTTCCTCAAGCAGGTCTTCGACGTCGACGTGATCAGCCACGTGGTGTCGATCGGCAGGGCCAAGACCCCGGCCGACGCCGCGGTGCCCGGTCCCGGCGACCTGGCCGCGGTCGACGCCAGCCCGGTCCGCGCCTTCGACCAGCGCGGCACGGACGCCATGGTCGCCGAGGTGGAGGCCGTCAAGGAGGCCGGTGACACGGTCGGCGGCGTCATCGAGGTCATCGCCTACGGCCTGCCGCCCGGTCTCGGCTCGCACGTGCACTGGGACCGCAGGCTCGACGCCCGGCTGGCCGGCGCGCTGATGGGCGTGCAGGCGATGAAGGGCGTGGAGGTCGGCGACGGCTTCACCACCGCCGAGCGGTGGGGCAGCGAGGCCCACGACGAGATCGACCGGGGCACCGGCGCGAAGGGCGTCACCCGGCGCAGCAACCGGGCCGGCGGCCTGGAGGGCGGCATCACCAACGGCGAGCCGCTGCGCGTGCGCGTGGCCATGAAGCCGATCTCGACCGTCCCGCGCGCCCTGTCCACCGTCGACGTCCGCACCGGCGAGCCGGCCGTGGCGATCCACCAGCGCTCGGACGTGTGCGCGGTGCCGCGCGCGGGCGTGGTGCTGGAGTCGGTGGTGGCGCTGGTGCTGGCGGAGGCGGCGCTGGAGAAGTTCGGCGGCGACTCGATCACCGAGACCAAGCGCAACGTCGCCTCCTACCTGGAGGCCCTGGAAGCCCGCTGGGCGGGGCTGTGAGCCCGAGGTTCGTCGTCCTCGGGCCGCCCGGCGCGGGCAAGACGACGATCGGCGGCCTGCTCGCCGAGCGCACCGGGCTGCCCTTCCGCGACACCGACGAGGACGTGGTGGCCAGCGCGGGCAAGCCGATCTCGGACATCTTCACCACCGACGGCGAGCCCGTGTTCCGCGCGCTGGAGGAGCAGGCCGTCGCCGACGCCCTGGCGACCCACGACGGCGTGCTCGCGCTGGGCGGTGGCGCGGTGCTGTCCCCGGTCACCCGGCAGCGCCTGGCCGGCCACACCGTGGTGTTCCTCAACGTCGGCATGGCCGAGGGGGTGCGGCGCACCGGCCTGTCCAGCGCCCGCCCGCTGCTGGCCGGGGTGAGCCCGCGCGCCACCTTCAAGGCCCTGCTCGACGCCCGCCTGCCGCTGTACCGGGAGGTCGCCACCGTCGAGGTGGTCACCGACGACCTGTCCCCGGAGCAGGTGGTGGACGCCGTGCTCGACCGGTGCGGTTGACCGCTCCCGACCGGGTGCGGTGCGGTCACGGGCCGGGGGCGGTCGTGGTCGAATGGTGAACGACGGAGGGGAGCGGTAATGGGCGAGCCGGTGCGTATCCGCGTGGCCGCGGAGCGACCGTACGACGTGGTGGTGGGCCGTGGCCTGCTCGGTGACCTGGTCGAACTCGTGCGCGGCACGGCCAAGGCGGCGATCGTCCACACGCCCACGCTGGCCGCGACCGCCGAGGCGGTCCGCGACGAGCTGATCGCCGCCGGGGTCGACGCGCACCGCGTCGAGGTCCCGGACGCCGAGGACGGCAAGGAGCTGCGCGTCGCCGGCTACTGCTGGGACGTGTTCGGCCACATCGGTCTGGGCCGGCGGGACGTGGTGATCGGTCTCGGCGGCGGCGCGGTGACCGACCTGGCCGGGTTCGTCGCCTCCACCTGGATGCGCGGGGTGCGGCTGGTCCACGTGCCGACCACGCTGCTGGGCATGGTCGACGCCGCCGTCGGCGGCAAGACCGGCATCAACACCGACGCGGGCAAGAACCTGGTCGGCACGTTCTACGAGCCGAGCACCGTGCTGGTCGACCTGGCGACGCTGGAGACGCTGCCGCCCCACGAGCTGGTCGCGGGCATGGCCGAGGTGGTCAAGGGCGGGTTCATCGCCGATCCGGCGATCCTCGACCTGATCGAGGCCGACCCGGCCGCCGCGCTCGACCCGGCCGGCGACGTGATCGAGGAGCTGGTCCGCCGCAAGATCCAGGTCAAGGCCGACGTGGTGTCCACCGACCTGCGCGAGTCCGACCTGCGCGAGATCCTGAACTACGGCCACACCCTGGGGCACGCGATCGAGCGCCGCGAGCGCTACCGGTGGCGCCACGGCGCGGCGGTCAGCGTGGGCCTGGTGTTCGCCGCCGAACTGGCCCGGCTCGCCGGCCGCCTGGACGACGCCACGGCCGACCGCCACCGCGCGGTCCTGACCTCCCTGGGCCTGCCGACCAGCTACGACCCCGACGCGCTGCCCGAGCTGATGGAGGGCATGCGCTCGGACAAGAAGAACCGGTCGGGCGTGCTGCGGTTCGTGGTGCTCGACGGGCTGGCCAAGCCGGGCCGCCTGGAGGGCCCGGACCCGGCCCTGGTCGCGGCGGCCTACTCGGCGGTCGCGGGCGAGTCGAAGGCCGGCGGCAGCGTCCTGCTCTGACATCCCGGGCGGGTGCGGCGGGGCCGCCGCACCCGCGGGGTCGGAAGAGGAGCCTCTTCCCGGGCTCGATCACTGCCGGCCCCGATCACTGCCGAGCTCGATCACTGCCGAGCTCGATCACTGCCGGGAGCGATCACTGCCGGCACCGATCGGGTGACACCCGAACAAGTGAGCCGATCTCTACACTGGGCCGAGCCGGTCGCCGTGCGTCCACCGGCGTACCGACTCGTCCGCAGAAGTGGAGACCAGTCCCGCATGCCCAGGTCCGTACGGGGAGCGGCGAGGCTCCTCGGGTTCGCGCTGGCCGCCGCTTCCCTGGCGGCCTGCGCCCCGAGCGCCGCCGACCCCGCACCGGGAACCCTCCAGGTCAGCGCCGCGCCGAGCCCGTCGGCCACGGGCGGCAGCTCACCGGCGCCCGTCCCGGAACCCGTGGCGCTGGCCGCCGACCGGGGCAGGCGGAGCGGCGGCGTGGTCGCGGTCGGCGGCGGTGACTCGGCCTACAACTACGCGCCCTCGCTGGTGGTCGAGGGCGGCCGGCACCGCATGTGGTGGTGCAGCCAGCTCGGCGTGGCCCAGCCCGACGGCGACGACGTGCTCTACGCGGAGGCCACCTCGGCGGACGGCCCGTTCGCCGCGCCCGACGGCAGCCCCGCCCGGCCCGTGTTCTCCGGCAGCGGCTCCGGCTTCGACGCCATGCACACCTGCGACCCGTCGGTGATCAAGGTCGGCAGCGTCTACTACCTCTACTACACGGCCGCCGAGCGCGACAACGTGGACAACGGCAGCGCCGTCGGCGTCGCGGTCAGCTCCGACGGCCTGACCTGGACCCGGTGGGGCAGCGGCCCGATCATCACCCCGTCCGGCGAGGTGATCAGGGACAACGTCTACGGCGCGGGCCAGGTGTCGGCGCTGTGGCTGGACGGCTGGGTCTACCTGATGTTCACCGACACCACGGGCGCGGCGGCCGGGTGGAACGGCGCGGGCCAGTTCGTGCTGCGCTCCCAGGACCCGACCTTCGCCACCGGCGTGCAGGCGCTCGGCCCCGGCGGTTTCACGGCGGCGCCCGACACGCGCCCGCGCACCCGCTCGATCGTCGACGCCTTCAGCGCCGACTGGATGTACGTGGACGCGCTGGAGGCGTTCGTCATCGCCCACTCCACCGAGCACGGCACCACCCTGACGTCCTGGAACCGCGACTTCACCGCCAACCCGCACCCGCCGGTGCACATCCCCGGACCGTGGGCGGAGGGCCCCGGCCTGGTCCGGACCCCCACCGGGCACGCGCCCACCTCGCCGGAGGACCCGTGCGGCCGGGTCCCGGTGGACGTGGTCCGCGCGACGGTCGAGGGGGAGTCGGGCGCGCCGACCGCCCTGGCCCGCTTCGGCCTGGACCTCGCGGGCGTGCCCGGCTGCGCGACGGAGGAGGCGGCCCGCGTCCTGGACGGCTTCGCGGTGCCGTCCCCGGAGAACACCGTCGACCTGGTGCTGGGCGGCGAGGTGGTGCGCGTCGAGCGCCGCTCGGTGGCAGACCGCCTGGCCACCCGCGTACTGGACCGCCGCCCGCCCGCGGTGGACCGGCTGGAGGTCGTCGAACGCGTCCCGGCGGGGGTGCCGGCCGTGCGCGCGCCGGACGGGCAGGTGGGCCTGCTGCTGGAGGGCGACCGGCTGTGGCTCGTCGACGACGCCGAGGTGGCCGCGCTGAACTCCTCCCCGGTCACCGACGTGGGGCAGCGCGCCTGGGCGGCCTACGAGAAGGCGGGCGGCCTGCGCCGCTGAAGAGGAGGGCTGAAGAGGGGGACGGTGGCGGACTACCGCACCCGACCCGACCGCCGGGCCCCTTCCCGCCGGGCCTCCCCCCGCACCTCTTCCTCCCGACCCGCTTCCCCCGGAACCCCCTCCGGCTGGGGCAGCCGACCGCCGACCGCGACCCCGACCCCCGCCGCGGCCATCACCAGCAGCGCGGTGAACGCCGCGCCCCCGGTCAGCGCCGACCCCAGCGCCTCCAACCCCGTCTGGTCGACCAGCGACCGCCCCGCCACCCCGACGACCCCCGCCACCGGCCCGGCCACCAGCCCGGCGCGGAACCACACCAGCCCGGCGCCCCCCATCCCGCGCCACGCGTCCAGCGCGCCCCACAGCACCCCGACGACCACGAGCAGCGCCAGCGCGATGTACCTGGTCGACGAGGCGGCCCCCGGGCTGTGCGCGTTCACCGCCGCGATGCCCGTCTGCACCGCGCCGTGGAGCAACCCCAGGGTGAACCCGCGAACCAGCCACGTGCGCATACCTCCACCCTATGTGCCCACCAGGACCCCCGAAGTTCAGCCGATCGTGTGGCCCCGTACCTCGGCCCCGGTGGCCCTAGGCTGCGGGTATGCCCCACGCCACTCGCCGTGCCGCCCTGCGGGCCTCGCTCCGGGCGCAGGAGTTGGACGCCCTGCTGGTGACCAACCTGCTCAACGTCCGCTACCTGACCGGCTTCACCGGCTCGAACGCCGCGCTCCTGGTGCACGCCGAGTCGGACGGGTCCACCGCGTTCTGCACCGACGGCCGCTACCTCACCCAGGCCGCCGCCCAGGTGCCGGACCTGGCGCGGGTCGTCGACCGGCCCTGCGACGCGGTGCTGCTCAAGCGGGCCCGCGGCCTGCGCCGGGTGGGCTTCGAGAGCCACCACGTGACCGTGGACGGCCTGGACGCGCTGCGGGCCGCGGCCGGCGACGTGGCGCTGGTCCGCGCGCCCGGCCTGGTCGAGGCGCTGCGGCTGGTCAAGGACGACGCCGAGGTGGAGGCGCTGCGCATGGCCTGCGCGGCGGCCGACCGCGCCCTGGCCGGCCTGGTCGAGCACGGCGGCCTGCGCCCCGGCCGCACCGAGCGGGAGATCGCGCGCGAGCTGGAGAGCCGGATGCTCGACCACGGCGCGGCCGGCCCGTCGTTCGAGTCGATCGTGGCGGCCGGCGCGAACTCGGCGGTGCCGCACCACCGGCCCACCGACGCGCAGGTCCAGCACGGCGACCTCGTCAAGATCGACTTCGGCGCCCTGGTCGACGGCTACCACTCGGACATGACCCGCACCCTGGTCGTCGGCCGCGCCGCGGACTGGCAGCGCGACCTCCACCGGCTGGTCGCGGCCTCCCAGGCGGCGGGCCGCGCCGCGCTGGCGGTCGGCGCCGAGGTCTCGGCCGTGGACGCGGCCGCGCGCGGCGTGATCGACGCGGCGGGCCACGGCGAGCACTTCCTCCACGGTCTCGGCCACGGCGTCGGCCTCCAGATCCACGAGGCTCCGGCGCTGTCCAAGGCGGGTGACGGTACACTTCTGCCCGGTATGGCGGTCACCGTCGAGCCCGGTGTGTACCTGGCCGGGAAGGGTGGTGTTCGCATCGAGGACACGCTCGTGGTGCGCGAAGGCGCCCCGGAGCTCCTCACCCTGACCACGAAAGAGCTCGTGGTCGTCTGACGTCGGAGAAGCCGGCCGGAGCCGGCGCTCGCCAGCACTCACCCACAGGAGAGCCCACCACCGTGGCCACGACCAACGACCTGAAGAACGGCCTGGTGCTGAACCTGGACGGCCAGCTCTGGACCGTCACCGCGTTCCAGCACGTCAAGCCGGGCAAGGGTGGCGCCTTCGTGCGCACCACGTTGAAGCACGTCCTGTCCGGCAAGGTCGTGGACAAGACCTTCAACGCGGGCACCAAGGTCGACACGGCGACCGTGGACAAGCGCGGCATGACGTACCTGTACAAGGACGGCGCCGACTTCGTCTTCATGGACGGCGAGACCTACGACCAGATCACCGTCCCGGCGGAGACCGTCGGCGACGTGGCGAACTACATGCTGGAGAACCAGGACACGGTCGTCGCCATCCACGAGAGCACCCCGCTCTACGTGGAGCTGCCGACCTCGGTCGAGCTGGTCATCCAGCACACCGACCCGGGCCTCCAGGGCGACCGCTCCACCGGCGGCACCAAGCCCGCCACGCTGGAGACCGGCGCGGAGATCCAGGTCCCGCTGTTCGTCACCACCGGCGAGAAGATCAAGGTCGACACCCGCGACGGCCGCTACCTCGGCCGCGTGAACGGCTGAGATGGGCGCACGCAGCAAGGCCCGCAAGCGCGCGGTCGACGTCCTCTACGAGGCGGACGTGCGGGGGGCCGACCCGGTCACGCTGATCGCCGAGCGGGTCGGTTCCACCGACGTGCCGCCGGTCAACGACTACACGATCACCCTCGTGGAGGGCGTCACCGCGCACCGCTCGCGCATCGACGACCTGATCTCCGAGCACTCCGAGGGCTGGACCCTCCAGCGGATGCCGGCGGTGGACCGGGCGGTGCTGCGGCTCGGGCTCTACGAGCTGCTGTGGGCGGCGGACGTGCCCGACGCGGTGGCCATCGACGAGGCGGTGGAGCTGGCCAAGGGCCTGTCCACGGACGACTCGCCGCGCTTCGTCAACGGCGTGCTGGGCCGCATCGCGGTCATCGCCGACCAGCTCCGCGCGGTCCTGTAGCAACACCGGTAGGGGGTCGTGTCCCGCTCGTGGCGAGCGGGGCGCGGCCCCCTATCGTCGTGCTCGGCCCCGCCGGGAGCCGGTGACACCGGCCGGTCCCCGGCGGATCGTGCTCAGTCCTCCTTGGCCGGACGGGCCTCGGGGGGGAGCACACCCCAGTCGATGAGCTGCTCGGTCAGCTCGCCGGGTGTCATGTCGTAGATGATGGCGAGGGACCGCAGGTCCTCGGTCCGGATCGACAGCACCTTGCCGTTGTAGTCACCGCGCTGGCTCTGGATGGTGGCCGCGTACCGCGCGAGCGGCCCGACCTTCTCCGCCGGCAGTTGTTGCAGCCGCTCCAGGTTGATGACGATCTTGGTGGCGGGCTCGGCGCCGGACGGGACCCGACCCTCCGGCAGCAGTTCGGCCACCGGCACCCCGTAGAAGTCGGCCAGCTCGGCCAGCTTCTGCACGGTGACGGCTCGGTCGCCGCGCTCGTAAGAGCCCACGACCACGGCCTTCCAGCGACCGCCGGACTTCTGCTCGACGCCGTGCAGGGACAAGCCCTGCTGCTGTCGGATCGCGCGGAGCTTTGCCCCCAGCGCCTTGGCGTAGTCGCCCATGTGGCGGTTCTCCGTTCATTCGCCCCGTCAGCCGGTAGGGGACTGCCGCGGGGAGGCTTAGATCAATACGCAGAGTAATGATTGCTCTCCGTGGTCACCAGGTCAAGCTGATCTCGCTGGGACAGGTGGGCGAGACCCGGGACACCACCCGGAAGATTGACCGCCGCCGCCTGATACCGTGCTGGTCAGCCCGGTCGCAACCGGGTGTCCGACGTCCTTTAAGGACCCGTCCTGCGAGGCGGGGAAGGAGGTCCACCGTGGCGCCGCGTCAACGTGGCGCGACGGACCCGGCCGGGGAGCGCGAGCTCCTGTCGGCCGGCGACGTCGCGCGCACCGTCGCCCGAATGGCCCATCAGATCATCGAGAAGACCGCTCTAGGTGCACCCAGCGCACCGGAAGTAGTCCTGATGGGGATCCCGAGCCGGGGCGCGCCGCTGGCGCGCCGGCTGGGAACCCGGATCGCCGAGTTCAGCGGGGTCGAGGTGCCCACCGGCACCCTGGACGTGACCCTCTACCGCGACGACCTGCGGCGGGGCCCGACCCGGCCGCTGGAGGACACCAGGCTCCCGGACGGCGGCGTGGACGACAAGCTCGTGGTCCTGGTGGACGACGTGCTGTTCTCCGGCCGCACCATCCGCGCCGCGCTCGACGCCCTGCGCGACCACGGTCGCCCGCGCGCCGTGCAGCTGGCCGTGCTGGTCGACCGGGGGCACCGGGAGCTGCCGATCCGCGCCGACTACGTGGGCAAGAACGTGCCCACCGCGCGGTCCGAGGAGGTCCACGTGCTGCTGTCGGAGTTCGACGACCGCGACGGGGTGGTCCTGCGGTGAAGCACCTGCTGTCCACCGAGGGGCTCGACCCGGCCGAGGCCACCGCGGTGCTCGACACCGCGGCCCGGCTCAAGCAGGCCCTCGAAGGCCGTGAAGTGCGCAAACTCCCCACGTTGCGCGGTCGCACGGTCGTCACCGTGTTCTACGAGAACTCCACCCGCACCCGGGTCAGCTTCGAGATCGCGGGCAAGTGGATGAGCGCGGACGTGGTGAACGTCTCCTCGTCCGGCTCCAGCGTCGGCAAGGGCGAGTCGCTGCGCGACACCGCGCTGACCCTGGCCGCGGCGGGCGCGGACTGCGTGATCGTCCGCCACCCGGCCTCCGGCGCGGCGCACCGGCTGGCCGGCTGGCTGCGCGAGGCGGGCACGTCCGTGGTCAACGCGGGCGACGGCACGCACGAGCACCCCACCCAGGCCCTGCTCGACGCCGCCACCCTGCGGGAACGCCTGGGCGGCCTGCGCGACCGCCGGATCGCGATCGTCGGCGACGTGCTGCACAGCCGCGTGGCCCGCTCGAACGTCCACCTGCTCACCGCGCTCGGCGCGGAGGTGACGTTGGTCGCACCCCCGACCCTGCTGCCCGCCGGGGTGGAGAACTGGCCGGTGGGCGTTTCGCACGAGCTGGACGCCGAGCTGCCGAGCCACGACGCGGTCATGCTGCTGCGGGTGCAGGCGGAGCGGATGTACAGCGGGCCCGCCGGCGCGGGGGGCAACGGGCACTTCTTCCCGTCCGCCCGCGAGTACTCCATCGCCTACGGCCTGAACGACAACCGGCTCAAGCTGCTCCCCGAGCACGCCGTCGTGCTGCACCCCGGCCCGATGCTGCGCGGCATGGAGATCGCCTCGTCGGTCGCCGACTCGCCGCGCGCCGCCATCACCGACCAGGTGCGCAACGGCGTGCACGTGCGCATGGCCGTGCTGTACCACCTGCTTGCCCACGAGGAGGAGACTTCGTGAACCCCTTGATCCTCAGGGGAGTAAGGCCCTACGGCGAGGGCGACCCGGTCGACGTGCTGATCCGCGACGGCGTCGTCGCCGGGATCGGGGAGGTCGCCGAGGACGGCGCCGACGTGGTCGAGGGCAACGGCGCGGTCCTGCTGCCCGGCTTCGTCGACCTGCACACCCACCTGCGCGAACCCGGCCGCGAGGACACCGAGACGATCGCCACCGGCTCGGCCGCCGCCGCGCTGGGCGGCTACACGGCCGTGTTCGCCATGGCCAACACCGACCCGGTCGCGGACAACGCGGTGGTGGTCGGGCACGTCGCCCGCCGCGGCCGCGAGGTCGGCCTGGTGGACGTGCACCCCGTGGGCGCGGTCACCGTCGGGCTCAAGGGGGAGAAGCTCGCGGAGCTGGGCACCATGGCCAAGGCCGGCGTGCGGGTGTTCTCCGACGACGGCCACTGCGTGCACGACCCGCTGATCATGCGCCGGGCCCTGGAGTACAGCAGGGCGCTGGACGTGGTGGTCGCCCAGCACGCCGAGGAGCCCCGGCTCACCGTCGGCGCGCAGGCCCACGAGGGCGAGCACGCCGCCCGGCTGGGCCTCCAGGGCTGGCCGGCCGCCGCCGAGGAGGCGGTCGTGGCCCGGGACTGCCTGCTCGCCAGGCAGGTCGGCGCCCGCCTGCACGTCTGCCACGTCTCCACCGCGGGCACCGCCGACGTGCTGGCCTGGGCCAAGGCGCGCGGCACCGAGGTCTCCGCCGAGGTCACCCCGCACCACCTGCTGCTGACCGACGAGCGCCTGGCCACCTACGACCCGGTGAACAAGGTCAACCCGCCGCTGCGCGCGACCGCCGACGTCGAGGCGCTGCGCCGGGCGCTGGCCGAGGGCGTCATCGACTGCGTGGCCACCGACCACGCGCCGCACGCCGTCCAGGACAAGGACACCGAGTGGGCCGCCGCCAGGCCCGGGATGCTCGGCCTCCAGACCGCGCTGTCGATCGTGGTGGCGACCATGGTCGAGACCGCCCTGCTCGACTGGCGCGGCGTGGCGCGGGTGATGAGCGAGCGGCCCGCCGCCATCGCGGGCCTGCCCGACCAGGGTCGCCCGATCGAGGTCGGCGAGCCCGCCAACCTGACCCTGGTCGACCCGACCGCCCGCTGGACCGTGCGCGGCGCCGAGCTGGCCAGCATCGCGGCCAACACCCCGTTCGAGGGGATGGAGCTGCCCGGCGCGGTGCTCGCCACCGTGTTGCGCGGGCGCGTGACGGCACTCGGCGGAAGGATCGCCGAATGACCCGCGTGCTGCTGTCCCTGGCGGTCCTGGCGATCTTCCTGCTCTGCCTGTACGGCATGTGGCGCGGCTGGCGGAACCGCCAGCGGCGCCAGGCGGACCTGCCCGGGTTCCCGCCGGCGCCCGCCGACACCGGCGCCACCGTGCTGGAGACGACCGGCGTCTACGTCGGCACGACCCTCGGCGACGACTGGCAGGACCGGGTCGCCGTGGGCGACGTCGGCCACCGCGCCGAGGCGGTGCTCAGGCTCACCGAGCGGGGCCTGCTGGTGGAGCGCGAGGGCGCGAGCCCGCTGTGGATCCCGGCGGAGCGGGTCGAGGGCGCGCGGACGGCCCGCGGCCTCGCCGGGAAGGTGATGACCGCGGACGGCCTGCTGGTCGTGCGCTGGCAGCTCGGGGACCGGGTGCTCGACACCGGGTTCCGGGGCGATGACAAAGACGTGTACGAGCAGTGGGTGCGAGCCCTGGGAGGCGACCGATGACCAACGCGGCACTGGTTCTCGAGGACGGCCGGGTGTTCCGCGGCGAGGCGTACGGCGCGCTCGGCGCGAGCCTGGGCGAGGTGGTGTTCTCCACCGGCATGACCGGCTACCAGGAGACCCTGACCGACCCGTCCTACCACCGCCAGATCGTGGTGCAGACCGCACCGCAGATCGGCAACACCGGCTGGAACGACGAGGACGACGAGTCGGGCCGCATCTGGGTCGCCGGGTACGTGGTGCGCGACCCGGCGCGCGTGCCGTCCAACTGGCGCTCCCGCCGGAGCCTGGACGAGGAGCTGACCAGGCAGGGCGTCGTCGGCGTCGCCGGCATCGACACCCGGATGCTCACCCGCCACCTGCGCGAGCGGGGCGCGATGCGCGCGGGCGTGTTCTCCGGCGACGAGCTGGCCCCCGCCGAGGAGATGGTGGAGCGCGTGCGCACCGCCCCGGAGATGACGGGCGCGGACCTCGCGGGCGACGTGACCACGCCCCGCCCCTACGTGGTCGAGGCGGTCGGCGGGCGCCGGTTCACGGTCGCCGCGCTGGACCTGGGCATCAAGTCCAACACGCCCCGGATGATGGCCGCCCGCGGCATCGAGGTGCACGTGCTGCCGCTGTCCTCGACCGTCGAGGAGATCGCCGCGGTCAACCCGGACGGCGTGTTCCTGTCCAACGGCCCCGGCGACCCGGCCACCCAGGCGCACGCGGTCGAGCTGACCCGCGGCGTGCTGGACCGGCGCATCCCGCTGTTCGGCATCTGCTTCGGCAACCAGATCCTGGGCCGCGCCCTGGGCCGCGACACCTACAAGCTGCGCTACGGCCACCGGGGCATCAACATCCCGGTCATCGACGTGGCCACCGGCCGGGTCGCCATCACCGCGCAGAACCACGGCTTCGCGCTGGAGGGCGAGCCGGGGGAGGAGTTCAGCTCCGACTTCGGCCGCGTCCAGCTCAGCCACTACTGCCCGAACGACGGCACGGTCGAGGGCGTGCGCGCGCTCGACGTGCCCGCGTTCAGCGTGCAGTACCACCCGGAGGCGGCGGCCGGTCCGCACGACGCCGCCCCGCTGTTCGACGAGTTCGTGACGATGATGGACGAGGGTCGCTGACATGCCGAAGAGGACTGATCTCAAGCACGTGCTGGTCATCGGCTCCGGCCCGATCGTCATCGGTCAGGCGTGCGAGTTCGACTACTCCGGCACCCAGGCGTGCCGGGTCCTGCGCGAGGAGGGCATCCGGGTCTCCCTGGTCAACTCCAACCCCGCGACGATCATGACCGACCCGGAGTTCGCCGACGCCACCTACATCGAGCCGATCACCCCGGAGTTCGTGGAGAAGGTCATCGCGGCCGAGCGCCCGGACGCCGTGCTGGCCACCCTGGGCGGGCAGACCGCGCTGAACACCGCCATCGCCCTGCACGAGCGGGGCGTGCTGGAGAAGTACGACGTCGAGCTGATCGGCGCGGACATCGACGCCATCCAGCGCGGCGAGGACCGCCAGATGTTCAAGGACATCGTGCGCAAGATCGGCGCCGAGGTGCCGCGCAGCTCGGTGTGCCGGTCCATGGCCGAGGTCCGCGAGACCGTCGCCGAGCTGGGCCTGCCGGTGGTCATCCGGCCGTCGTTCACCATGGGCGGCCTCGGCTCGGGCATGGCGCACACCCCCGAGGAGCTGGAGCGGCTGGCCGCCACCGGCCTCGCGGAGTCCCCGGTCACCGAGGTGCTGATCGAGGAGAGCGTGCTCGG
Organism: Saccharothrix sp. BKS2; assembly: GCF_047689505.1. NCBI lineage: Bacteria > Bacillati > Actinomycetota > Actinomycetes > Pseudonocardiales > Pseudonocardiaceae > Saccharothrix > Saccharothrix sp. BKS2. Next base: position 265,288 of record NZ_JAUQOL010000010.1, read on the forward strand.
CTGGAAGGAGTACGAGCTGGAGCTGATGCGCGACCGCAACGACAACGTGGTCGTGGTCTGCTCCATCGAGAACATCGACCCGATGGGCGTGCACACCGGCGACTCGGTGACCGTGGCCCCGGCGATGACGCTCACCGACCGCGAGTTCCAGCACATGCGCGACGTCGGCATCGCGGTCATCCGCGAGGTCGGGGTGGACACCGGCGGCTGCAACATCCAGTTCGCCTTCGACCCCGAGGACGGCCGCATGGTCGTCATCGAGATGAACCCGCGCGTGTCCCGCTCCTCCGCGCTGGCGTCCAAGGCGACCGGCTTCCCGATCGCCAAGATCGCCGCGAAGCTGGCCATCGGCTACAGCCTCGACGAGATCCGCAACGACATCACCGGCGAGACCCCGGCGTCGTTCGAGCCGGCGCTGGACTACGTGGTGGTCAAGGTGCCGCGGTTCGCCTTCGAGAAGTTCCCCGGCGCGGACCGCACCCTCACCACGACCATGAAGTCCGTCGGCGAGGCCATGTCGATCGGCCGCAGCTTCATCGAGGCGTTCGGCAAGGCCCTGCGCTCGATGGAGACCAAGGCCGGCGGCTTCTGGACGGTGCCCGACTCCGCCCTGGCCACGGACCCCGACGGGACGGTCGAGGGCGCCCTGGAGGCGATGCGCACGGGCCACGACGGGCGGCTCTACACGGTGGAGCGCGCGCTGCGGCTCGGCGCGAGCATCGAGCAGGTGCACGAGGCGTCGCGCATCGACCCGTGGTTCCTGGAGCAGATCGCCTGGCTGGTCGACCTGCGGCGCGAGCTGGAGAGCGCGCCCGTGCTCGACGAGCGCCTCCTGCGCAAGGCCAAGCGGGCCGGCCTGTCCGACCGCCAGGTCGCCGCGCTGCGCCCCGAGCTGGCCGGCGAGGACGGCGTGCGCGCGCTGCGCCACCGGCTGGGCGTGCGGCCGGTGTTCAAGACCGTCGACACCTGCGCCGCCGAGTTCGCCGCCCGCACCCCGTACCACTACTCGGCCTACGAGCTGGACCCCGAGGCCGAGACCGAGGTCACCGAGCAGCGGGAGCGGCCGAAGGTGCTGATCCTCGGCTCCGGGCCCAACCGCATCGGCCAGGGCATCGAGTTCGACTACTCGTGCGTGCACGCGGCCATGGCGCTGCGCGAAGCCGGGTACGAGACGGTGATGGTCAACTGCAACCCGGAGACCGTGTCGACCGACTACGACACCTCCGACCGGCTCTACTTCGAGCCGCTGACCTTCGAGGACGTGCTGGAGGTCTTCCACTCCGAGCAGCGCTCCGGCACCGTCGCGGGCGTCGTCGTCCAGCTCGGCGGCCAGACGCCGCTGGGCCTGGCGCAGCGCCTGGCGGACGCGGGCGTGCCGATCGTGGGCACCCCGCCGCACGCCATCGACCTCGCCGAGGACCGCGGCGCGTTCGGCCAGGTGCTCACCGACGCGGGCCTGCCCGCCCCGAAGTACGGCACCGCCACCTCGTTCGCGCAGGCCAAGGCCATCGCCGACGAGATCGGCTACCCGGTGCTGGTGCGCCCGTCCTACGTGCTGGGCGGCCGCGGCATGGAGATCGTCTACGACGAGGAGTCGCTGCACGGCTACATCCGGCGCGCCACCGAGGTCAGCCCCGCGCACCCGGTGCTGGTCGACCGGTTCCTCGACGACGCCATCGAGATCGACGTGGACGCCCTGTTCGACGGGCAGGAGGTCTTCATCGGCGGCGTGATGGAGCACATCGAGGAGGCCGGTGTGCACTCCGGCGACTCGGCCTGCGTGCTGCCGCCCATCACGCTGGGCGAGAGCGACATCGAGAGCGTCCGCCGCTCCACGCTCGCCATCGCCCGGGGCATCGGCGTGCTCGGCCTGCTCAACGTCCAGTACGCGCTCAAGGACGACGTGCTCTACGTCCTGGAGGCCAACCCGCGGGCCTCGCGGACCGTCCCGTTCGTGTCCAAGGCCACCGCGGTGCCGCTGGCCAAGGCCGCCGCCCGGATCATGCTCGGCGCCACCGTCGCGCAGCTGCGCGAGGAGGGGCTGCTGCCCGCCACCGGCGACAGCGCCCGGCTGCCCGCGCACGCCCCCGTGGCGGTCAAGGAGGCCGTGCTGCCGTTCCACCGGTTCCGCACCCCGGAGGGCAAGGGCGTCGACTCGCTGCTCGGCCCGGAGATGAAGTCCACCGGCGAGGTGATGGGCATCGACGTGTCCTTCGGCACCGCCTTCGCCAAGTCCCAGACCGCCTCCTACGGCTCCCTGCCCACCTCGGGCCGGGTGTTCGTGTCGGTGGCCAACCGGGACAAGCGGGCCATGATCTTCCCGGTCAAGAGGCTCGCCGACCTGGGCTTCGAGGTGCTGGCCACCAGCGGCACGGCCGAGGTCCTGCGCCGCAACGGCATCCCGTGCACGGTGGTCCGCAAGCACTTCGAGGGCGAGAACAACGTGGTCGACGCGATCCTCGACGGCACCGTGGACCTGATCATCAACACCCCCTACGGCAACAACGGGCCGCGGGTGGACGGCTACGAGATCCGCACCGCGGCGGTGGCCAAGGACATCCCGTGCGTCACCACGATCCAGGGCGCGGCGGCGGCCGTGCACGGCATCGAGGCGGCCATCCGCGGTGACATCGGCGTGCGGCCGCTCCAGGCCCTCCAGGCGGCCCTGCGGGGTGGCGAATGAGGTTCGGGGAGCGCCTGGCCGCGGCGGTGTCCCGGTACGGGCCCCTGTGCGTCGGCATCGACCCCCACCCCGGCCTGCTGGCGTCCTGGGGGCTGCCCCGGGACGCCTCCGGGCTGGAGCGCTTCGCGCTCACCTGCGTCGAGGCGTTCGGGGGCCGCGTCGCGGTGGTGAAACCGCAATCCGCGTTCTTCGAGGCATACGGGTCCCGGGGCGTGGCGGTGTTGGAAAAGGTCATTTCCGGCCTTCGCGACAGCGGCACCCTCGTCCTGGTGGACGCCAAGCGCGGCGACATCGGCTCCACCATGGCCGCCTACGCGGCGGCGTACCTCACCGAGGGCTCCCCCCTGGCCGGCGACGCGGTCACGGTGTCGCCGTACCTCGGGTTCGGCTCCCTGCGCCCCGCCCTGGAAGCGGCCGCGGCGAGCGGTCGCGGAATATTCGCACTCGCGTTGACTTCGAATCCGGAGGGGGCTTCCGTGCAGCGCGCGGCGGGTCCGGACGGCCGGTCGGTGGCCCAGTCGGTGGTGGACGAGGCGGCCCGCGCGAACGCGGGCGCCGAGCCCCTCGGCGACGTCGGACTGGTCATCGGCGCGACCGTGGGCCGACTCGACCTCGACCTGTCCGACCTGCGAGGACCCATCCTCGCGCCCGGTTTCGGGGCCCAGGGCGGGACGGTCGGGGACCTGCGCGCGCTGTTCGGCGAGGACCTGCCCGGGGTGCTGCCGGCGTCCTCCCGGGACGTGCTGCGGCACGGTCCGGGGACCGCATCCCTGCGGTCCGCGGTGGACGCCGCGCGGCGCTCGCTGGAGATGTGATCACGATCAAATCGCGACACGCTTAACGTGGTCCGCTCACCTGCGCAAACGGTCCCTGGTACGGTCCAGTCCACCAACGGGTCCATCCCCCATCGAGCGCATACCACACAGGTCGTGCGCAACGCGTTACCGGTGGCGGTGATGGACCTGTTGGAGGGTGTTGGTACTACTACCACCCGCCGCACCACACCGGCGCTGGAAAGATTCACCTGACTGGGAGCAACGTTGTACCCAGGCAATTGCGCTCGGTACGGTCGCGGCACCGATCCAGAATTGAAATTCCCACACCACGGAGGAAATCGTGGCCCTTCCCCAGCTTACCGAGGAGCAGCGGGCCGCAGCGCTGGAGAAGGCTGCTGCCGCTCGTCGCGCTCGGGCTGAGCTCAAGGAGCGCCTCAAGCGTGGCGGCACGACCCTGACGGACGTGCTGAAGGCCGCCGAGAGCGACGAGGTCCTTGGCAAGATGAAGGTGTCCGCGCTGCTCGAGGCCCTTCCGGGCGTCGGCAAGGTTCGCGCGCAGCAGATCATGGAGCGCCTGGAGATCGCGCCGAGCCGCCGGCTGCGCGGCCTCGGTGAGCGGCAGCGCAAGGCGCTGCTCACCGAGTTCAGCGGCGAGTGAGTGATGGCACCGGGGCGGGGTCGGGCGCACGCGCCCGGCCCCGCCTCACCGTCCTGTCCGGGCCCTCCGGCGTCGGCAAGTCCAGCGTGCTGGCCGAGCTGCGCCGCCGGGAGCCCGACATCCACTTCAGCGTCTCGGTGACCACCAGGGCGCCGAGGCCGGGCGAGGTCGACGGGGTGCACTACCACTTCGTCGACGTGGCCGAGTTCCACCGGATGGCCCACGACGGCGAGCTGCTGGAGCACGCCGAGTTCGCGGGCAACCGCTACGGCACCCCGAGGGAGCCGGTCGAGCGGGCCCTGGCCTCGGGCCGGCCCTCCCTGCTGGAGATCGAGCTCCAGGGGGCGCGCCAGGTCCGGGCCGCGATGCCGGGGGCCCGGCTGGTCATGCTGGCCCCGCCGTCCTGGGACGACCTGGTCGGCCGGCTGGTCGGCCGGGGCACCGAGGACCCCGCCGTGGTGGCCCGCCGGCTGGAGATCGCCCGCGAGGAGCTGGCGGCCGAGCCGGAGTTCGACGACGTCGTGGTCAACCACGACGTCGAGTCCGCCGCCACGAGCTTGCTAAACTTGGTGGTCGGCCCTGCGCCCGGCACGCCCTGACGCGTGCGCGGCAGGCGCGGGACGACCCCGAACGCACACCAACCGCAGGAGCGTTGACGAGTGACCACGCACACCGAGCTGGGCCCGCTGTCGGGTTCTCCGGAGGGCATCACCAACCCGCCGATCGACGACCTGCTGGAGCAGGTCAGCTCGAAGTACGCGCTGGTGATCTACGCGGCCAAGCGGGCGCGCCAGATCAACGACTACTACGCCCAGCTCGGCGAGGGCCTGCTGGAGTACGTCGGCCCGCTGGTCGAGCCGGGCCCGCGCGAGAAGCCGCTGTCGATCGCGCTCCGGGAGATCCACGCGGGTCTCCTGGAGCACACCGAAGGCGAGTGACCGGGACCGTCGACGCCCCCGGCCGCCCCGGGGTCGTCCTCGGGGTCGGCGGGGGCATCGCCGCGTACAAGGCGTGCGAGGTGCTGCGCCGGCTCACCGAGTCCGGCCACTCCGTGCGCGTCGTGCCCACCGAAGGGGCGCTCAGGTTCGTCGGCGCGGCGACGTTCGAGGCCCTGTCCGGCCAGCCCGTGCAGGCGGGGGTGTTCGAGGACGTCCCCTCGGTGCCGCACGTGCGACTGGGGCAGACCGCCGACCTGGTCGTCGTGGCGCCCGCCACCGCCAACCTGATCGCCAAGGCCGCCCACGGCCTGGCCGACGACCTGCTCACCAACACGCTGCTGACCGCCCGCTGCCCGGTCCTGCTCGTGCCCGCGATGCACACCGAGATGTGGGAGCACCCGGCCACCCGGGCCAACGTGGCGCTGCTGCGCTCGCGCGGCGTGGTGGTGGCCGAGCCCGCCAGCGGCAGGCTGACCGGCAAGGACACCGGCAAGGGCAGGCTCCCCGAGCCCGCCGAGATCGTGGACCTGGCCCGGCTGCTGCTGGCCCGCCCCGACGCGCTGCCGCGCGACCTGGAGGGCCGGCACGTCGTGGTGTCCGCGGGCGGCACCCGCGAACCGCTCGACCCGGTGCGCTACCTGGGCAACCGCTCGTCCGGCAGGCAGGGCCACGCCCTGGCCAGGGTCGCCGCCCAGCGCGGCGCGCGGGTCACCCTCGTCGCCGCCCACACCGCCGACCTGGTCACCCCCGCGGGCGTCGACCTGGTGCGCGTGGGCTCGGCCGAGGAGCTGCGCACGGCCATGCACGCCGCCGCCGGGTCCGCCGACGTGCTGGTGATGGCCGCCGCCGTGGCGGACTTCCGGCCGGTCTCGACCGTCGAGCACAAGATCAAGAAGGGCGACCGCGACCCCGAGCCCGTCGCGCTCACCCGCAACCCCGACATCCTCGCCGAGCTGGTCGCCGCCCGCCGCCCCGGCCAGGTCGTCGTGGGCTTCGCCGCCGAGACCGGCGACGCCGAGACCGACGTGCTGGGGTACGGCCGGGCCAAGCTCAAGCGCAAGGGCTGCGACTGGCTCGTGGTCAACGCGGTCGGCGACGGCAAGGCGTTCGAGGTCGAGGACAACGCCGGCTGGCTGCTGTCCTCCGGCGGCGCGGAGACCCCCATCCCGCACGGTTCGAAGGCGCAACTCGCGTCCGTTGTGTGGGACGCCATTGCGCCCTCCGCCGAACTTCGGGGTACTCCCTGGTCAGGCTAAGTAAGCTGGTCCCGTTCGCGGATCGGTCTAGCCAGGGAGTGTCGTTGAGCCAGCACAGCAGCAGGCTGTTCACCAGCGAGTCCGTGACCGAGGGACACCCCGACAAGATCTGCGACGCGATCAGCGACTCGATCCTGGACGCGCTGCTGGCCAAGGACCCCCGCTCGCGGGTGGCGGTGGAGACCCTGGTCACCACCGGTCAGGTGCACGTCGCGGGCGAGGTGACCACCGAGGCGTACGCGGACATCCCGTCCATCGTGCGGGACAAGATCCTGGAGATCGGCTACGACTCCTCGGCCAAGGGCTTCGACGGCCACTCCTGCGGGGTCAACGTGGCCATCGGCGCCCAGTCGCCCGACATCGCGCAGGGCGTGGACACCGCGTTCGAGCAGCGGGTCGAGGGCGAGCAGGACGACATCGCCAAGCAGGGCGCCGGCGACCAGGGCCTGATGTTCGGCTACGCCTGCACCGACACCCCCGAGCTGATGCCGCTGCCGATCGCGCTGGCCCACCGCCTGTCCCGGCGGCTGACCGCGGTCCGCAAGGACGGCACCGTGCCCTACCTGCGGCCCGACGGCAAGACCCAGGTCACCATCGAGTACGCGGGCGACCAGCCGGTGCGCCTGGACACGGTGGTCGTGTCCACCCAGCACGCCGACGGCATCGACCTGGAGAAGCTGCTCGGCGTCGACGTGCGCGAGCACGTGGTGGCGCCGGAGATCGCCGAGCTGGGCCTGGACACCTCGGACGTCCGGCTGCTCGTCAACCCCACCGGCCGGTTCGTCATCGGCGGCCCGATGGGCGACGCGGGCCTGACCGGGCGCAAGATCATCGTCGACACCTACGGCGGCATGGCCCGCCACGGCGGCGGCGCGTTCTCCGGCAAGGACCCGTCGAAGGTGGACCGGTCGGCGGCGTACGCGATGCGCTGGGTGGCGAAGAACGCCGTGGCGGCGGGGCTGGCCACGCGCATCGAGGTGCAGGTGGCGTACGCGATCGGCAAGGCCGCGCCGGTCGGGCTGTTCGTGGAGACCTTCGGCACCGAGACGGTCGACCCGCAGAAGATCCAGCAGGCCATCGAGGAGGTCTTCGACCTCCGCCCGGCCGCGATCATCCGCGACCTGGACCTGCTGCGGCCGATCTACGCCCCGACCGCCGCCTACGGCCACTTCGGGCGCACGGACATCGACCTGCCGTGGGAGAACACGGACCGCGCGACCGCGCTGCGTGCCGCGGCGGGGGCCTGAGCGGGGCCGGTGCGGCCGGGCAGGCGCGACCCAACGGCCTGAGCGGCCGACCAGGACCCCGGCCACCACGCCGGGGCCCGGGGCCCCCGGGCCGCTGGGCCGTGTTCGCCGGTCGGCGGGGTCGGCCGCGGGTCCGGCCACCGGTGCCGAGCCCGTCGGCCAGCGCCGCGACCTGCGCGTCCGTGAAGGCCCGCGAGACCCCCGCCCTGCCCTGGACCGCGTCGAACCCGTGGTGGGCGCCGGGCACCTCCAGCAGCTCGCAGCCGACACCCGCCCGCCGCAACCGGTCGGCGTAGGCGACGTCCTCCCGGTGGAACAGGTCGTTGGTGCCCACCCCGATCCAGGCGGGCGGCAGGTCCGACAGGTCCGCGCAGCGCGCGGGCGCCGCGAGCGGCGACACGTCGGCCGCGTGGTCGGACCCCAGGTAGGAGCGCCGGCCGAAGCGGTTGCTGTCCACGTTCCACATGCGCAGCCGGCTCTCGTCGACGTCGGTGCGCGCCGAGGTCCGGTCGTCCGGCATCGGGTACACCAGCAGCTGGAACACCGGCCGCACGTCCCCGCGCTCCCTGGCCGGCAGCGCGAGCGCGGCCGCCAGACCACCACCGGCGCTCGCGCCGCCGACCGCGACGCGGCCCGGGTCGACGTCGGTCTGGTCGGCCAACCGGCGCAGCGCCGCCCAGCAGTCGTGCAGCGGCGTGGGGAAGGGGTAGTCGGGCGCGAGCCGGTACTCCACCGCGGCCACCACGACCCCCGGCTCGTCGGCCACCCGGCGGCAGAACCGCGCGTCCTGCGCGGCGCTGCCCATCACCAGCCCGCCGCCGTGGACCCACAGCAGCGCGGGCCGGGGCCCGGCGGGCGCGTCGGCCGGCCGGAACACGAACATCGACACCCCGGGCTCGACCCGCACCCGTTCCGCGCCCTGCGGCGGGCGGTTCCCGCGCAGCCTCGTCAGCAGCCTGATCAGCGGCAGGGTGCGCGGGCCGACCGCCGCGCGCGGGAGGAAGCGGGCGACGCGGAGGTCGGGGGGGGCGGGTTCGGGCACCGGGGCTCACGGTGGACTTCGGAGCGGCGTTCGGACGAACCGTACTTCTTCCCCGGGAATCCGCCGGGTGGAGCCTTGGGGGAGGCCGCGCCCACTCACCACCGCCGCGCCCAAACGATCACCCGACCGAGACCTTGCCCCCATCGAACACCTGTTCGATACTAGATCCATGACCCCATCCCACCCCCTGCCCCAGGCCCTCTCTCCCTCCTCCGCCCCTCCTCCTTCCGGCCCCTTCTCACCACCGGTCCCCGAACGCGGTCGTGACGGGCCGCCCGCCGCCACCCGGGCCGCGAGTGTCGCCAGCGGTCTCTGGTAGACCTCCCCCCGTGGCGGGCGAGGCGGGCAGCAGGCGCGGGGAGCGGGTCCCCGCCGCCTCGATGCCGGTTGCCCGCGTGTCCGTCGACGTGCCGCTGGCCCACCTGGACCGCCCGTTCGACTACCTGGTCCCCGCGGAGCAGGACGCGGACGCGGTGCCCGGCTGCCGGGTCCGGGTGCGGTTCGCGGGGCAGCTGGTGGACGGCTACCTGCTGGAGCGGGCGGAGTCCTCGGAGTACGGCCGGAAGCTCACCTTCCTGGACCGGGTGGTGTCGTCCGAGCCGGTGCTGTCCCCGGAGGTCGCGGAGCTGGCGCGGGCGGTGGCCGACAGGTACGCGGGGTCGTTGATCGACGTGCTGCGCATGGCGATCCCGCCCCGGCACGCGCGGGCCGAGGCGAAGCCGTCGCCGGAACCCGGGCCCGCGCCGGTGGCGCCGCCGGAGGAGGGCTGGGCGCGGTACCCGCTCGGCTCCCGCCTCCTGGAGGCGCTGCGCTCGGGTCGTGCCGCCAGGGCGGTGTGGCAGGCGCTGCCCGCCGAGGACTGGCCGGCCCGGCTGGCCGAGGCGGCGGCCTCGATGGCCAGCACCGGGCGGGGCGCGCTGGTGGTCGTGCCGGACCACCGTGACCTGGCCAGGCTGCACGCGGCGTGCCTCGCGCTCATGCACGAGGCGGACGTGGTGGCGCTGTCGGCCGACCTCGGGCCCTCCGAGCGGTACAAGCGGTGGCTGGCCGTGCGACGGGGCTCGGTGCGGGTGGTGCTCGGCACGCGCGGGGCCACGTTCGCACCGGTGCACGACCTGGGCCTGGTCGTGGTGTGGGACGACGGCGACGACCTGCACTCCGAACCCCGGATGCCTTACCCGAACGTGCGTGACGTGCTGGTGCAGCGCGCGCACCTGACCGGCGCCTCGTTCCTGGTCGGCGGTTTCGCCCGGACCGCCGAGGCCCAGCTGCTCGTCGACAGCGGCTGGGCGCACGAGGTGGTGGCGGCCCGCGACACGCTGCGCTCGGTGGCGCCGCGCGTGGCGGCCGTCGGCGACAACGACTGGCAGGAGGTGAAAGACCCGGCGGCGAGATCGGCGAGGCTCCCGTCCATGGCGTTCGACGCGGCCCGCGCCGCGCTGTCGGCCGACAGCCCGGTCCTGATCCAGGTGCCGCGCCGGGGCTACGTGCCCGCCCTGGCGTGCGGCCAGTGCCGGGCACCCGCCCGGTGCCGACGCTGCGCGGGACCCCTGGCCCTGCCGGGCGGCACCCGGGACGGCGAGCCCAGGCCCGCGTACTGCCGCTGGTGCGGCGCGACCGAAGCCGCCTACCGCTGCCCGACCTGCGGCTCACGCCGGCTGCGCGGCCAGATCATCGGCGCCCGCCGCACGGCCGAGGAGCTGGGCCGGGCGTTCAACGGCGTCCCGGTCCGCACGTCGGGCGGCGACGAGGTGCTGTCCACCGTCCCCGGCGGCCGGTCGCTGGTGGTCGCGACCCCCGGCGCGGAACCGGTGGCCCCGGACGGCTACGGCGCCGCCCTGCTGCTGGACGGCTGGGCCCTGCTGGGCCGAGCCGACCTGCGGGCTGCCGAAGAAGCGCTGCGCCGCTGGATGACGGCGGCGGCGCTGGTGCACGAGGCCGGCCGGGTCGTGGTGATCGCGGACTCGTCCCTGGCGCCGGTGCAGGCACTGGTCCGCTGGGACCCGGTGTGGCACGCCAGGCAGGAACTGGCGGCCCGGGAAGAGCTGGGCTTCCCGCCGGCGGTGCGCATGGCCACGGTCGACGGCTCCCGGGACGCACTGGCCGCCGTCCTCGACGACCTCCAACTACCCCCGAGCGGCGAAGTCCTGGGCCCGGTTCCCCTGGACGAGGACCGGGAACGCGCCCTGGTCCGAGTAGCCCGCCCGGACGGCCGATCGCTGGCCGCAGTCCTCAGCGAACTCCAGTCGGTCCGCAGCGCAAGGAAGGAACCCGAGGCGGTCCGGGTGAAGCTGGACCCCCTCGAAGTCCTCTAACCCACCCCTATCTCTCCAGCACGGCTCCCACCCCTGCCTTTCCACCCCGCTCGCGCCACCCCCGCTACCTCCCACCGCGCTCGTGCCACCCCGCTCGTGCCACCTGCCGGGGCTCGCCGCCGGTCGCGCCTCCCACTTCTCTGCCTCCCCGCCCGACTCGCGCCACCCTGCCTGGGCTCGCCGCCGCCTGCGCCTGCCGCCCCGCCTGCGCCGGCCCCCTCCAGGGCCGCCTGTCGGGCCGGGTCGTACTACTCCGCCCCGCCGGCTCGTCTCGCCGGGCCGGGCCGGGCCGGGCCTGCTGCCGCGCCGTGCGTGCCGTCGCCTCGCCTTGCCCTGTCCGCCCCTGCCCGGCCGCGTTGGTCCTCCTGCCGCGCTGCCCACCTCATCCCCAACCGTCCAGAATCGATTCAGTCACCGCCCCAACCCACGCTTATCCATCACAACCCCATGTACTCACCTCCCATGAACCAGCCACTCGGGAGGTTCAGCTTTCCCCCGGGGTGGAGTAGAAGAGAACGATGCTCCGGTCGACTGTCGTCAGCGTCCTCGCATCCGTCCTGCTGGTCCCGCTCCTGCCCGCTGTCGCGGGCGCCACCCCCGCCGCGCCGCCCCGCGTGCCCGAAGCCATCGGCAGCGGGGGTGTGGTGTCCAGCGTCGACCCCGACGCCTCGCAGATCGGGGTCGAAGTGCTGCGCCGCGGCGGGAACGCGGTGGACGCCGCGGTCGCGGTCGCCGCCGCGCTGGGTGTCACCGACCCGTTCTCCGCCGGCATCGGCGGTGGCGGCTTCTTCGTCCACTACGACGCCCGCACGGGCCGCATCTCCACATTGGACGGTCGTGAGACCGCTCCCGCCGCCGCGAACGCCGACCTGTTCGTGGAGGACGGGGTGGCCATCCCGTTCGCCGAGGCCGTGACCAGCGGGTTGTCGATCGGCGTCCCGGGCACGCCCAAGACCTGGGAGGAGGCGCTCCGCAGGTGGGGCACCTTGTCCCTGGACCGGGCCGTCAAGCCGGCCGAGGACCTGGCCCGGCGCGGCTTCCGGGTCGACGCCACCTTCAACCGCCAGGTCACCGAGAACGCCGCCCGGTTCACCGACTTCACCTCGACCCGCGCGCTGTACCTGCCGAACGGGACCCCGCCCGCGATCGGCAGCACGTTCCGCAACCCCGACCTCGCCGACACCTACCGCGAGCTGCGCCGCAAGGGCATCCGCACCTTCTACGAGGGCGAGTTGGCCCGTGAGGTGGCGCGGACCGTCCAGCAGCCGCCGGTCGCCGCCGGCGTCACCCGCGAGGTCCGCTCCGGCGGGATGACCACCGCCGACCTGCGCGGTTACTCCGTCGCGCGCCGCGACCCCACCCACATCCGCTACCGCGGCCTCGACGTGTTCGGCATGGCCCCGCCGTCGTCCGGCGGCACCACGGTCGGCGAGGCCCTGAACATCCTGGAGACCACGAAGCTGTCGGAGGAGACCCCCACCCAGTACCTGCACCGGTTCCTGGAGGCCAGCCGCCTGTCCTTCGCCGACCGCAACCGGTGGGTGGGCGACCCGGCGGCGGTCGACGTCCCGACCCGCGAGCTGCTGTCCCAGCGCTTCGCGGACAGCCGGGCGTGCCTCATCGACCCGGCCAAGGCCCTGACCGGCGCCGTCGCCCCCGGCGACCCGCGCAACCCGGCCCCGTGCGGGACCACCGGCGAGCCCGCCGCCACCCCGTACGAGGGCACGGACACCACGCACCTCACCGTCGCCGACCGCTGGGGCAACGTCGTCGCCTACACGCTCACCATCGAGCAGGAGGGCGGCAGCGGCATCGTGGTGCCCCGCCGGGGGTTCCTGCTCAACAACGAGCTGACCGACTTCTCGTTCACCCCGGTCACCCCGGGCGTGCCCGACCCGAACCTGCCGGGCCCCGGCAAGCGCCCGCGCTCGTCGATGTCGCCGACCATCGTGCTCGACCACGGCAAGCCGGTGCTGGCCCTCGGCTCACCCGGCGGCGCGAGCATCATCACCACGGTCATCCACGTGCTGACCCAGCGGCTGGACCGGGGCGTCCCGCTGGTCGAGGCCATCGCCGCACCGCGCGCCTCCCAGCGCAACGCCGCGAGCACGCAGGCCGAGGCCGCCTTCCTGGCCACCCCCGAGGCACAGGCCCTGCAAGCCCTCGGGCACCGCTTCACCCCGACCGGCGAGATCGGCGCGGTGACGGCGGTCGAACGCCTAGGGGACGGTCGCTGGCGCGCCGCCGCCGAGACCAGCAGGCGCGGAGGAGGCGCGGCCCGCGCCGTGTGGCCCTCGCGCTGATCGCCGATCGCCGACCACCGGCGGCTGGAGGCCGGCGGCTGACCACCGGCCGTCCACCGCCAGCTACCGGCAACCCACCACCGGCAACCGGCCCACCACCAGCCACCCACCCACCCGAACAACCCACGCCCCACCTCGGGCCCACCCCGCCACCCAGGCGGGGTGGGCCCGAGGCGTCCCGCGCCCTTCATCCCGAGGTATGACGGCGAACCGCTACTCCAAGCGGATGCACGAGCACGCCTCCAGGCGGACCCTGGAGGTACGAGACGAGGAGCGTGACATGACCGCCATCACGATGACCCACCCGCAGGGCCCGACCGCAGGCGCCGAGTTCCCCACCACCGCACCCGCCCTCACCAGGCACCTGACCGACGCCCTCCCCACGGGCGTCACCACCGCCGCCCGCTTCCTCGGCCACTTCACCACCGCCCTGCTGGGCGTGGCCCTCCTCGGTCGTGACCTGGAGCACTGACCCGCTTTCCGTAGACTGGAGAGCCCCAGGCGCCGGCGCGAGGAGTGTGCGTGACCGTCCAACCGATCCGGCTGTTCGGCGACCCGGTGCTGCGCAGCCCCGCGGCCGAGGTCGGCGATTTCGACGCGGAGCTGCGCAGGCTGGTCAAGGACCTGTGGGACACCATGGGCGAGGCCGGTGGCGCGGGGCTCGCCGCACCGCAGCTCGGCGTGGGCCTGCGCGTGTTCACCTACCACTGCGACGGGTTCGCGGGTCACCTGGTCAACCCCACCTTCGACGTGGTGGGCGACGAGTACCAGGAGGGCCTGGAGGGCTGCCTGTCCATCCCCGGCCTGGCCTGGGACTGCCGCCGCCACCGCCGGGTGATCGCCCGCGGCTGGAACATGTACGGCGAGCCGGTCGAGGTGGAGGGCACCGACCTGCTCGCGCGCTGCATCCAGCACGAGACCGACCACCTCGACGGCGTGCTGTTCCTGGACCGCCTGGACGAGGAGACCCGCAAGCGGGCGATGGCGGAGATCCGGCAGCAGTCGTGGTTCGACGGTTCCGCGCCGATCCTGAAGCAGTCGCCGCACCCGCTGTTCGGTGGCGCGAACTAGCGCCGGCGGGCTCTCCTAGACTTGCGCCCTGCCCCGATGCGAGGAGAGCGCGTGTTCGACCCAGCCAGTCCGCCGTTCCACCGGAGTTCCGCCGTGCCGTCCGGAGGCGCGTGACGATGCGCCTGGTCTTCGCGGGTACGCCCGAGGTCGCCCTGCCGTCGCTGCGGGCGCTCCTGGAGTCCGACCGGCACGAGGTGGCCGCCGTGGTCACCAGGCCCGAAGCGCCGTCCGGCCGCGGTCGGCGGGTGGAGCGGTCGCCGGTCGCGGCGCTGGCCGACGAGCACGGCATCGAGGTGCTGACCCCCGTCAAGGCCGGTGACCCGGCGTTCCTGGCCCGCCTGCGCGAGCTGCGGCCGGACCTGTGCCCGGTGGTCGCCTACGGCGCGCTGCTGCCCGAGTCCGCCCTGGCCATCCCCACCCACGGATGGGTGAACCTGCACTTCTCGGTGCTGCCCGCGTGGCGTGGCGCGGCACCCGTGCAGGCGGCCGTGCGGCACGGCGACGACATCACCGGCGCGACCACGTTCCGCATCGTCAAGGCCCTCGACGCGGGACCGGTGTTCGGCGTGCTGACCGAGCGGGTGCGCGAGCGCGACACGGCCGGCGAGCTGCTGGCCCGCCTCGCCGAGTCCGGGGCCAAGCTGCTGCTGTCCACTGTGGATGGCATCGCGGACGGCTCGCTGCGGGCCGTGGAGCAGCCCGAGGAGGGTGTCAGCTACGCGCCGAAGGTGGCCGTGGACGACGCCCGGCTCGACTTCGGCACGCCCGCGGCCGCCCTGGACCGGGTGGCCCGCGCGGTCACCCCGGACCCGGGCGCGTGGGCGGGGTTCCGCGGCGAACGGCTCAAGCTCGGCCCGGTGCTGCCGGTCGAGGAGGGGCACGACCTCGCCCCGGGGGAGATCAAGGTCGAGCGCAAGCGCGTGCTCGTCGGCACGGCCACCGAACCCGTCGCGCTGGGCGAGGTCCAGGCGCAGGGCAAGAAGCGGATGCCCGCCACCGACTGGGCGCGCGGCGCCCGCGTCGAGGCGGGGGAACGGATCTCATGACACAGCGGTCTTCCCGACCCTCGCGGCCCCGCCGCCCCCACCCGCCCCGCCGGCGGACCGGTCCCGTCCGGCCGCCGCAGGACGACCCGGCGCGCCAGGCCGCGCTGGACACCCTGCGCGCGGTGCGCCAGCGCGACGCCTACGCCAACCTGGTGCTGCCCGGCCTCCTGCGGGAACGCCGGATCACCAGCCGCGACGCGGCGCTGGCCACCGAGCTCACCTACGGCACGCTGCGCGCCCAGGGCCTGCTCGACGCCGTGCTGACCGCCTGCTCGGACCGCCCGCTGTCCGAAGTGGACGGCGCGGTGCTCGACGCCCTGCGGCTCGGCGCCTACCAGCTGCTGCGCACCCGCGTCCCGGCGCACGCGGCGGTCGCCTCGACCGTCGACCTGGTGCGCGCCGAGCGGGGCTCCGGCGCGGCCGGGTTCGCCAACGCGGTGCTGCGCCGCGTCACCGAGCAGGACGAGCAGGGCTGGGTGGAGGAGGTCGCGCCCGACGAGGACACCGACCCGGTCGGCTACCTGGCCATGGCCAACGCCCACCCGAGGTGGATCGCGCAGGCGTTCGCCGAGGCCCTGGGCAGCCGCGGCGAGTCGCTGCGCGACGCCCTGGCGGCCGACGACACGCGCCCGTCCGTGCACCTGGCGGCCCGGCCCGGGGAGGTCACCTCGGACGAGCTGGCCGCGATGACCGGCGGCGAGCCGGCCCCGTACTCGCCGTACGGGGTGCGCCTGGAGGAGGGCGGCGACCCCGGTGACCTGGAGGCGGTGCGGGAGCGGCTGGCGGTCGTGCAGGACGAGGGCAGCCAGCTGTGCGCGCTGGCGCTGACCCGCGTGCCGCTGGAGGGCCCCGACTCGCGCTGGCTGGACCTGTGCGCGGGGCCCGGCGGCAAGGCCGTGCTGCTGGGCGCGCTCGCCGCGCTGTCCGGCGCCGACATGGAGGCGGTGGAGAAGGCGCCGCACCGCGCCGAGCTGGTCCGCAAGGCGGCCGGTGACCTGCCCATCACGGTGCACGTCGCCGACGGCCGCGACTCCGGCCTGCCCGCCGGCTCGTTCGACCGGGTGCTGGTGGACGCGCCGTGCACGGGCCTGGGCGCGCTGCGCCGCCGGCCGGAGGCGCGCTGGCGGCGGCAGCCGTCGGACGTCGCGCCGCTGGCCCGTTTGCAGCGGGAGCTGCTGACCGCCGCGCTGGAGCTGGTGCGGCCGGGCGGGGTGGTGGCCTACGTGGTGTGCACGCCGCACCTGTCCGAGACGGTGGGCGTGGTCGCCGACGTGGCCCGCCGGACCGGGGCCGAGCGGGTGGACACCCGCGAGTTCTTCCCCGGCGTGCCGGAGCTGGGCGACGGGCCGCAGGTGCAGCTGTGGCCGCACCTGCACGGGACGGACGCGATGTTCTGCGCCGTGCTGCGGCGACCCGCGTGACCTGCGGTTCCGGTTTGTCCCGTACTGCCGCGCGCGGCAGTACGGGACAAACCGGGCCTGCTGTGGCCGGGCGTTCCGGGGTCGTGCCTTTCGGGCTCGTGCCTTTCGGGGTCGTGCCTGCCGGAACCGGGCCGTCCCCCTCCCGCACACCCGGACCACCCCGGTGAGCCGCCCCGTGCTGGCCCTCGTCGCCTCCGCCGCCGGCGGGGTGGAGCGGTGGCTCGTCGACGAACTCGCCCGACCCCTGGCGGACCGGGGCTGGCGCCTGGCCATCACCCTCACCCCGACCGCGGCCCGCTGGCTCGAACCGCGACTGCCGGACCTGGCCGCGACCACCGACCTGCCCGTCCGCTGGACCTCGCGCCTGCCCACCGAGCCGAAACCGCACCCGGTCCCCGACGCGTTCGCCTTCGCGCCCGCCACGTCGAACTCGCTGGCCAAGCTGGCCCTGGGCCTGGGCGACAACCAGGCGATCACCGCCCTCTGCGAGGGCCTGGGCCGGCGCGCGCCGCTGGTGGTCATGCCTCGGGTGTCGGCCGACCAGTCCGCGCATCCCGCGTTCGGCGGTCACCTGGACGTGTTGATCTCCGCCGGGGCGGTGCTGGCCGCCGATCCCGGTGCGGTGGTGCGTGAACTGGAACGCGTCGCACCGTTCGGCCTTTTCCGCAAAAATGGTGATAACACGCCCTGACCGATGAATTGACAGCCCGTCAAGACACGTAGCAGGCTTGATTGTGTCGAAATCGTACGGACGGGATCGTGAACGAACTTCGGTTCTCCGCTTCCTGTCCGAACCCGGTGGTCTGCTGGCCATCGACGGCCCGCCGTGCGCCGGCAAGACGCTCCTGCTGCACGAGGCGGTCGAGGCCGCCCGCGACCTGGGCTACGCCGTCGTCCTGGTCCCCGGCGAGCGGCTGGCGACCTCCGCCGACCTGTGCCGGGCCCTGGAGCAGGACGCCGCCACACGTCCGCTGATCGCCGTCGACCACGCGCACCGGGACCCGACCGCCCTGCTCGCCCTGCTGCCGAGGCTGCGCGGGCGCCCGGTCACCGCGCTGCTCGCCCTGACCGGCGCGGTGGCGGGCCCGGAGGTGCGGTGCGCCCTGGCCGAGCGGGGCGACGTGCTCACCCTCGGGCCGGTGGACGACGCCGTGGCCGAGCGGCTGGTCCGCGCGCTGCTGGGCGCCGCGCCCGATCCCGCGCTGACCGCCCTCGTCGCGACGGCGGGCGGCAACCCGCGCCTGATCGCCGACCTGGTCCTGGGCCTGCGCGAGGAGGACCTGCTGGAGGTCCGCGCCGGCGTGGCCAGGCTGCGCGGGGACCGGCCCCGCGAAGACCAGCCGGGCGAGGATCAGCCTCGCGAGGGCTGGCTCCGCGAAGACCGGCCGCGCGAAGACCGGCCGCGCGAAGACCGGCTCCGCGAAGACCGGCCCCGCGAAGACCGGCCCCGCGAAGACCGGCCCCGCGAAGACCGGCTGCCGCGCCGGGTGCTGGACCTGGTGGGCGGCCGGGTCGAGGCCCTGCCGTCCGACGCGGCCCGGCTGGTGCGGGCCGCCGCGGTGGTGGGCCGGTCGTTCCTGCTGCGCGACGTGGCCGCGGTCGTCGGGGAGGACACCGCCGCGCTGCTGCCGGCCGCCGACCGGGCGGTCTCCTCCGGCCTGGTGGTGTGCGCCGACGAGCGGTGGGAGTTCGACTCGGACCTGGTGCGGCGCGCGGTGCTCGGGTCGACCCCCCCGCCGGTCCTGCACGCCCTGCGCCACGCCACGCCCGTCCCGCGCGCCGACCGCGCCGACCGGAACGACCGCGCCGACCGCGCCGACAGGTGGACACCCGTCGCGGACGAGGACCGCGGCGCGGACGCCGTGCACGGGGTCCGCGCGCTAGCCGCCGGCGGCCGCCTCGGCGCGGCCATCGCCCTGGCCCGGGACAGCCTGGGCCGCCGGCCGGGCCCCGCCGCGGCCGCCGAGCTGCACGTCGTGCTGGCGGGCATCCTGCTCGCCGACGGCCGCCCGTCCGACGCGGCGGCCGAGTTGGAGCACGTGGTGGTCATGCCGGACGCGCCGGAGCCGCTGCGGCGGCTGGCCTCGGCGGGCAGGCTGCTGGCGCTGTACTTCTCCACCGGCTCCCGCGCGGGCGCGCACGCCCTGTCGGTGCTGACCGCGCGCGACCGCGAGGCCAGCGACGCGGACGTGGTGATGGCCGCGACCGTCCACTCCTGCCTGGAGTGGAGGGCGGGCAACCTCGCCGAGAGCCTCTACTGGGGCCGCCAGTCGACCCGCTGGGAGCTGGACCGGCCCACCGCGTGGTGGCAGTCGCAGTCGGCGGTGTCGTTCGCGCTGAAGCTGTCGGCGCTCGGCGAGTTCGCCGACGCCGAACGCCTGGTGCGCGGCGACGGCCCGGACGAGGACGACGCGGTCACCAGCGGCGCGCCCGCCGCCCGCGCCATCGCCCGCGCCCGCGTGCTCACCCAGGCCGGGCGGCTGGACCAGGCCCGCGCGGCGGCCCGGAAGGGCCTGCTCACGGCCCGCGACCGGGGCCTGCGGCTGCTCGTCCCGCTCGCCTCCACGGTGCTGGCCACGGTGGCGCTGCACCGGGGCGAGGTCGTGGCGGCGGCCGAGCACGTGCGCCGCTACCGGGCCGACCTGGTCGCGGGCGAGGCGGTGCTGCACTCCGGCCAGTACGACTGGGTGGAGCTGCTGCTCACCCACGCCCAGGGCGGCCCCGGACCGGCCGTCGAGCGGGCCCGCGAGCGCGTGGCCGACCCCGACGCCACGCGGCGGATGCTCGTGGAGGAGCCGGGCGCGGCGGCGTGGCTGGTGCGGCTCGCGCTGGCCGCCGACGACGTCGAGCTGGCCCGCGCCGCGGTGGCCGCGGCCCGGGAGCTGGCCGCGGCCAACCCCGGCATCGCCACGGTCTCGGTGGCCGCCGCCCACGCGCGGGCCGTGCTGGACCGCGACGTGGAGGAGCTGCTGGTGGTCGCCGGGCGGCACCACCACCCGTGGGCGAAGGCCAACGCCAACGAGGACCTGGCGGCGCTGCTGGCCGAGGCCGGGCACGAGGGCCGGGCCGCCGCGCACACCGCGCTGGCGCTGCGGATCTTCGAGCGGATGGGCGCGGAGGGCGAGGCGGCGAGGCTGCGCCGGGGCGCCGGGCCCGCGCTGGGGGGCGGCGCGGACTGGCAGCGGCTGTCCGAGCCGGAACGCGACATCGCCCGGCTGGTGGGCGCGGGGCTGACCAACCGGCAGGTCGCCAAGCAGCTCTACCTGTCCCCGCACACGGTGAACTACCACCTGCGGGGCATCTTCAGGAAGCTCGGCATCAGCTCACGCGTCGAACTCGCCCGCCTGGCCCACGAGCAGGAGACCTCGAAGGCGTGAGCCACCGAACCAGGCTCACGCCCCGAGCGCGTCCGACACCCCGCCCCCGCCGAGCAGGAAGCACACCTCGTCCACCACCCGCCGCACGTCCGCCGGCGCCACCACCGCGCAGTGCACGCCGCCGGCCGCGACCTCGACGGCCAGGCACTCGGCGTAGGCGACGGCCGCCGCCCGCGACGCCGCGTAGGCCGCCACCCCGGGCCGGGGCGCCGCCACCGCGTGCGCGGGCACCACCACGATCCGGCCGCGCCCCCGCCCGACCATGCGCGTGGCCACGGACCGGCAGGTGTTGAACACCCCGGTCGCGTTCACCGCGAGGCTGTGCGACCAGTCCTGGTCGGTGATCGACAGCGCGGGGCCCAGCCGCAGCGCGCCCGCCATCGCCACCAGCGCGTCCACCGGCCCGAACTCGCGCTCCACCTGGTCCACCAGCGCGTCCACGGCGTCGCTCGACGTCACGTCGATCTGCCGCCCGGCCACCAGCAGCCCCTCGTCGCGCAGCCGCTCGACCAGGTCGGCCAGCCGCGGCCCGTCACCGTCGACGGCCGCGACCAGCGCGCTCCGCCGGGCCAGCGCCTCCACCACCTCGCCGCCGAGCCGCGAACCCGCGCCGGTGACCAGCGCGACGCGGCGGCGGAATTCCGCATTCATCCAAACGCTCCCCAGTACCTGCCCCGCACCTGAACGTAATAGCCCGCGCGCGACAGGGGAACTACCCGCGTGAGTAGTCGGGAATGGACGGGCCGGTGGTGAATACCGGGGAACGGGCAGTGGCCCGGAACACCGGTCCCGGACGGGTCGACCGGGAGGCGGAAGCCTAGACTCCCGAGCCGTGGTCCACCAGCCGATGATCGCGCCGAGCATCCTGTCCGCCGACTTCGCCCGCCTCGCGGACGAGGCCGCCGCCGTGACGGGCGCCGACTGGCTGCACGTGGACGTGATGGACGCCCACTTCGTGCCCAACCTCACCATCGGCCTGCCGGTGGTGAAGGCGCTGCGCGGGGCGACCGACATCCCGCTGGACTGCCACCTGATGATCGAGGACCCGGACCGCTGGGCCACCGGGTACGCCGAGGCCGGCGCCCACAACGTGACCGTGCACGTCGAGGCCGCGAAGGACCCGGTGCGGCTGGCCAAGGACCTGCGCGCGGCGGGCGCCAGGGCGGGCCTGTCGCTCAAGCCGGGCACCCCGCTGGAACCGCACCTGGACGTGCTCAAGCACTACGACACCCTGCTGGTGATGTCGGTCGAGCCCGGGTTCGGCGGGCAGCGGTTCATGGCGGAGGTGCTCGACAAGGTGCGCACCGCGCGCCGCCTGGTCGACACCGGCCACCTCAGGCTCGTCGTGGAGATCGACGGCGGGATCAACGCCGACACCATCGAGCAAGCCGCCGAGGCGGGCGTCGACTGCTTCGTCGCCGGTTCCGCGATCTACGACGCGGCCGACCCCGGCGCGGCCCTGGAGCGGCTGCGCGAGCGGGCGGCCCGCGCCCGGTGAACCTGGACGAGGCGATGGCGCGGGCCATCGCGGCGAGCGAGCGGGTGCGGGGCACCACCAGCCCGAACCCGCCGGTCGGCTGCGTGGTCCTGGACGCCGCCGGCGAGCTGGTCGGGGAGGGCGCGACCAGGCCGCCCGGCCAGGCCCACGCCGAGGTCGTCGCCCTCGCCCGCGCCGGTGACCGGGCCCGGGGCGGCACGGCCGTGGTCACCCTGGAGCCGTGCAACCACCACGGCCGCACCCCGCCGTGCGTCGACGCGCTGCTGGCCGCGGGCGTCGCGCGGGTCGTGCACGCCGCGGCCGACCCGAACCCGCGGGCAGCCGGGGGAGCGGAGGCGCTGCGCGCCGCCGGGGTGGCCGTCGAGTCCGGCCTGCTGGCGGAGGAGGTGGCGCGCGGCCCGCTGCGCGCCTGGCTGCACTTCGCCCGCACCGGCCGACCGCACGTGACCTGGAAGTACGCCGCCACCCTCGACGGCCGGGTCGCCGCCACCGACGGCACCAGCCGCTGGATCAGCTCCGAGAGCTCCCGCGCCGAGGTGCACGCCCTGCGCGCCAGGGTGGACGCGATCGTGGTCGGCGCCGGCACGGTCCGCGTCGACGACCCCGGGCTGACCGCGCGCGGCCCCGGCGCGACCCGCCAACCGCTGCGGGTCGTGGTCGGCACCGGCGACCTGCCGCCGGGCGCCCGGGTCCTGGACGACGCGGCGGAGACCGCGCACCTGCGCACCCGCGACCCCGACGCGGTGCTCGCCGAACTCGCCCGGCGCGGCGTCGTGGACGTGCTGCTGGAGGGCGGGCCTACCCTGGCGGGTGCGTTCACGGCCGCGCGCCGCGTCGACCGGGTGCTCGCCTACCTCGCCCCGAAGTTCCTGGGCGACGGTGCTCCCGCACTGCGGGACGCCGGGGTGTCGACGATCACCGACGCGGTCGGGCTGGTCGTGGAGCAGGTCAGTATGTGCGGGCCGGACGTGCGGATCTCCGCCGTCCCCGGCCGCTAGAGGAGGACACTGGTGTTCACCGGGATCGTCGAGGAGTTGGGTGAGGTCGTCGCGGTGGTCGACCTGCCGGACGCGGCGCGCGTCACCATCGCGGGCCCGCTGGTGACCGGCGACGCGAAGCACGGCGATTCCATCGCGGTGAACGGCGTCTGCCTCACCGTCGTGGACGTCGAGGGCGGCGCGTTCACCGCGGACGTGATGCGCGAGACGCTGAACCGCTCCAGCCTGGCCAAGGTCGCCCCGGGGGACCGGGTCAACCTGGAGCGCGCCGCCGCCGTCGGGCAGCGGCTGGGCGGGCACATCGTGCAGGGCCACGTGGACGGCACGGGCACCGTGCTGGCGCGGGAGAGGGCCGAGCACTGGGAGGTCGTCCACCTCGGCCTGCCGCCGCGGCTGGCGCGGTACGTGGTGGAGAAGGGCTCGATCACCGTGGACGGGGTGTCGCTGACCGTGGTGTCGGCGCTCGACGACTCGTTCACCGTCAGCCTCATCCCGACCACGCTGGAGCTGACCACGCTCGGCCGGCGCGTGCCGGGCGACACCGTGAACCTGGAGGTGGACGTCCTGGCGAAGTACGTGGAACGGCTCGCCCTGCCCCACCTGCGGGAGCGGTCCGACGTCGAGGGGGAGCGGTGAGGGACTTCGCCGACATAGAGCGGGCCGTGGCGGACATCGCCGCGGGCCGGCCGGTGGTCGTGGTGGACGACGAGGACCGCGAGAACGAGGGCGACCTGATCTTCGCCGCGGAGAAGTCCACGCCGGAGCTGCTGGCGTTCATGGTCCGCTACACGTCCGGGTACGTGTGCGTGGCGCTCACCGAGGCCGACTGCGACCGGCTCGACCTGCCGCCGATGTACCACACGAACCAGGACCAGCGCGGCACCGCGTACACGGTGACCGTCGACGCCCGCGAGGGCGTGTCCACGGGCATCTCGGCCGCGGACCGGGCGCACACCATGCGCCTGCTGGCCGACCCGGAGTCCACCGCCAAGCACTTCACCCGGCCCGGTCACGTGGTGCCGCTGCGGGCCCGCGACGGCGGCGTGCTGCGCCGCGCCGGGCACACCGAGGCCGCCGTGGACCTGGCCCGGATGGCGGGGCTCGCGCCGGCGGGCGTGCTGTGCGAGATCGTGTCGCAGAAGGACGAGGGCGACATGGCGCGGCGCGAGGAGCTGGAGGTGTTCGCCTCCGACCACGACCTCGCGCTGATCAGCATCGCGGACCTGATCGCCTACCGGCGGCGGGTGGAGACGCAGGTGGAGCGGGTCGCGGAGGCGCGCATCCCCACCGCGCACGGCACGTTCACCGCGGTCGGCTTCGACAGCAGGCTGGACGGCATCGAGCACATCGCGATGGTCTACGGCGAGCTCGGCGACGGCGAGGACGTGCTGGTGCGGGTGCACTCGGAGTGCCTGACCGGCGACGTGTTCGGCTCGCTGCGCTGCGACTGCGGCCCGCAGCTGGACGCGGCGCTGGAGGCGGTCGCGGCGCAGGGCCGCGGCGTCGTGCTCTACATGCGCGGGCACGAGGGCCGGGGCATCGGCCTGATGCACAAGCTCCAGGCTTACCAGCTCCAGGACCACGGCGCGGACACCGTGGACGCCAACCTCGGCCTGGGCCTGCCCGCCGACGCGCGCGACTACGGCACCGGCGCGCAGATCCTGTGCTCGCTGGGCGTGAAGTCGATGCGGCTGCTGACCAACAACCCGGCCAAGCGGGTGGGCCTGGAGGGCTACGGGCTGCGCGTGCTCGACCGCGTGCCCCTGCCGATCTCGCCCAACCCGGAGAACCTGCGGTACCTGCGCACCAAGCGCGACCGGATGGGCCACGAGCTGCACCAGCTGGAGCAGTACGAGGCGCTGGCCCAGGGCGGCGCGGTGGTGTCCACCACGGAAGGAGCGGAATGAGCGGCGAAGGGCGGCCCGAGGGCGACGTCCCGGACGCGGCGGGGCTGACGCTGGCGGTCGTGGCCACGCGGTGGCACGCGAGGATCACCGACAACCTGGTCGCGCGGGCGCTGGAGGCGGCCTCCCGGGCCGGCGTGGCGTCGCCGACCGTGACGCGGGTCGCCGGCGCCGTCGAGCTGCCGGTGGTGGCGCAGGAGCTGGCCCGCACGCACGACGCGGTGGTGGCGCTGGGCGTGGTGGTCCGGGGCGGCACGCCGCACTTCGAGTACGTGTGCGACGCGGTGACCGCCGGGCTGACCAGGGTGGCGCTGGACTCGTCGACCCCGGTCGGCAACGGCGTGCTCACCGCGAACGACGAGCAGCAGGCCCTCGACCGCGCCGGGTTCCCGGACTCGGTGGAGGACAAGGGCTTCGAGGCGTGCGTGGCGGCGCTGGACACGGCCCTCGTGCTGCGCGGGCTGCGAGCGGGCTCGTGAGGACCGCCGTGGCCGCCGTCGAGTTCCGCCCGAAGAAGATCCGCCTGGTGGCCGGCGCCTGCGCGGTGTTCCTGGTCGCCGTGTTCACCGTGGTCGGCCTGCTGCTGGGCGACACGCCCACCGGCGTCATCTTCCGCACCTCCGACCAGGTGGCGATGGTCTGCCTGGGCGTCCTGCTGGCCTGCGGCGTCCTGCTGCTGACCCGCCCGCGCGTGCGCGCCGACGCCGAGGGCGTCGAGGTCCGCAACGTGATCACCGCCCACCGCTTCGCCTGGCACGACGTCCTGCACGTCTCGTTCCCCGACGGCGCCTCCTGGGCCCGCCTGGAACTCCCGGACGACGAGTACGTGTCGGTCATGGCCATCCAGGCGGTGGACCGCGACCACGCCGTCACCGCCGTCCGCACCCTGCGCGACCTGCACCGCACAGCCACCCCGACCACCGAACCAGGTGACCCCGAACGCTGAACTCGGGTGTCCTGAACGTACGACACGCCGGTCCGGACCGTACGACTCGCGCGAGTCGTACGTTCAGACCTCGCGTGTCGTACGTTCAGACCTCGCGTGTCGTACGTTCGGAACGCGCGAGTCGAACGTTCGGGACGACCGTGTCGAACGTTCGGGACGACCGAGTTCTGCGTTCGGGTGCCGGGGACCCGCCGATCGGCGTGGTGCTGTTGGCGGAGCCGGTGTGGGCCATCGGCGGCTTGTCCGGGTCGGGGGGCCTGCCTAGGTTCGGGTGACCACGAACCCCGGGGGGCCGCTCATGCGCAGACGTTCACTCATCACCGGTGCCGCGGCGGTGGCGGGGGCGGTCACGCTCGGCCTCAACCCGGCCGCGCGCGCCCAGCGGCCCGGCGCGTCTGACCTGCCCGACCTCGGCCTGGGTGACCACCCCGTGGTGGGGCGGGTGCGGTCGCGCAAGGCGATGGAGCACCTGCGGGTGCTCAGCGAGCGCATCGGGCCGCGCATCGGCGGCCTGGAGTCCGAGCACCGCGCCCGCGACTACCTCGCCGACGTCCTGCGCGACTTGCGCTACCGGGTGACGCTCCAGCCGTTCCCGGCACCCGACAAGTACCTGTCCACGCTCAAGGTCGGCCGGAGCACCTGGAGCGCGGGCGCGTCCCGCTTCGGCGCCCTCGGCGTCACCGCGTCCGGCCCGGTGGTGGACCTCGACAACGGCGCCTCCCTGCCCGCCGACCTCACCGGCAAGGTCGTCCTGCTGGTCAACGTGCCCGCCGGCGCCACCACGGTGCTCGACGTGGTCCGCCTGGGCGCGGCGGCCGTGCTGATCGGCCGGGTGTCGACCCCGCCCGCGGGCAAGACCGGCGCGTTCTCGCCCACCCTCACCGAGAACGTGGCCGTGCCGGTGCTGGGCATCGCCCAGGTGCACGTGGAGCGGCTGCGCGCCGCGGGCCCGGTCCGCGTCACCGTCGCCACCACTCACCACACCAACCTGACCTCGTACAACGTCATCGCCGACCGGCCCGCCACGTTCCCCGGCGGCCCCGACCACGGCGTGGTCATGGTCACCGCCCACTACGACAGCGTGCCAGGCTCGCCCGGCGCCAACGACGACGGCAGCGGCACCGTCCTGGCCCTCGAACTGGCCCGCGTCCTGCGCTACCTGCCGACCCACCGGGCGCTGCGCTTCGCGCTGTGGGGCTCGGAGGAGCAGGGCCTGATCGGCTCCCGGTACTACGTCAACCAGCTCACCGACGCCGAGGCCGGCCGCATCGCGGGCGTCTTCCAGAACGACATGGTCGCCACCAGCCACGGCCCGGCCACCGCCTACTGGCTGCTGTCGGTCGACGGCGGCGACAACGCCACCACCGCCCAGGTCGCCGCGGCCGCCACCCGCCTGGGTTACGGCGGGCGCGTGCACGGCCCGGTGCCGCGCGGCAGCAGCGACCACGTCCCGTTCCACGAGCGGGGGATCGCCTCGGCGAACTTCAGCTGGCGCGGCGAGGGCGGCCCGCACGAGCTGGAGCCGCTCTACCACACCCCGGAGGACACGATCGAGCAGAACGTGAGCACCGAACGCCTCCAGGTCTCCCTGGAGCTGATCGGAGCCGCCTCCTACCGCCTGGCCCGCACGCGCCCCTGATCCCGGGATGTGGACGAAACCCGTCCACGTCGACGGCCCGTGAGCGATGCTGGTCCGCGTGGCCACGTACGAGGACCTGACCCCCTACGAGTACCTGACCCCGGACGAGGGAACCGGCCGGCTGGTCAACGTCGGCTGGCTGGGCCGCGGCTCGCGGTTCGGGGTCGGCGCGCCGGAACCCGGGCTGGTCGAGGCGCTGCTCACCCTGGCCGCGTTCCGCCGGGCCCACGTGACCAGGGGCCACCACCTGTGCGAGCTGTGCGAGCGGCACCCGGGGCAGGACGCGCTCCGGGTGCCGTTCGAACCGGCGGAGGGCGGCGAGGTGTCCCTGGGCAACGGGGAGGTCCACGTCCCCGGTCCGGGCGGGTTCGTCTACGCCGCGCCGACCCTGGTGGCCCACTACGTCGACCGCCACGGCTACCGGCCGCCCGCCGACTTCTCGTGGAACGCGATCGCGGCCGCCAAGGCCCACATCTCGACCTGGGAGAAGGCCAAGCGGACCCTGCCGGTCGGCGCGGCCGTGCACGGCGAGGTCGTGGAGAGGTGGACCTCCGGCCTGGTCGTCTCGACGCGGGCGTGCCCCGGGGCCGAGGGTTTCGTGCCCGCCGAGCTGTACCGCCCGGACGGCGCCGCGGTGGCCCCGAAAGACTTCCCGCGCGACGGCGCCCCGGTCGAGGCGGTGGTGACCGGCCACGCCGAACGCGGGCGCCGCATCCTGCTGCGGGTCGGCCCCGCCTAGGTCCAGTCCAGGTCCCGCCCGGATCCCGCCCGGGTCCGGCCCGCGTCCGGCCCAGGCCCTGTGCTAGGCCCGGTCGCCGGCGGCGCGCGCCAACCGCCCGGCCAGCGCCCGGAGGTGCTGCCTGAGCTCGTCCGGGCTCTCCACCTCGAAGTCCACCCCGATCATCGCGATCCACGGGCCCAGCTCCTCCAGCGACGGCGCGCCGACGGTCAGCCTGGTCCGCTCCCCGTCGATCCGCTCCAGGTGCACCGAGGTGTAGGAGGTCCGCTCCGCCACCACCTCGTACGGCGCGTGCACGATCAACCGGGCCTCGTGCGGGTAGGGGGCCACCGACAGCTGCCGCGACACGTACGAGGCGAGGTCCTCCTCGGGCGGCTCGCGCGGCGTGAACCGGGCGCCCGACGTCGGCTCGGCCCCGATCCGGTCCACCCGGAAGGTTCGCCAGTCGTCCCGGTCGACGTCCCACGCCACCAGGTACCAGCGCCGCCCGGTGTGGGCCAGGCCCAGCGGCTCCACGTGCCGGTTGGTGGCGTCGCCCTCCCGCCCGGAGTACGGGAACCGCAGCCGCTGGTGGTCCCGGCACGCGCCGGCGATCGCGGTCAGCGTCGCCGGGTCGACCCGCGTCACGCTCGGCGCGAGGGACACCGTGTGCGCCTGGAGCGCGTTGACCCGCCGCCGCAGCCGCGACGGCAGCACCTGCTCCAGCTTCGCCAGCGCCCGCACCGAGGTCTCCTCGATGCCCGACACCGTGCCGTTGGCCGCCGTGCGCAACCCGACGGCCACCGCCACGGCCTCGTCGTCGTCGAGCAGCAGCGGCGGCAGCTCGGCGCCCGCGCCCAGCTGGTACCCGCCGGCCACGCCCGGCGCGGCGTTCACCGGGTAGCCGAGGTTGCGCAGCTTGTCCACGTCCCGCCGCACGGTGCGGACGTCGACGTCGAGCCGCCGCGCCAGTTCGGCCCCGGTCCAGTCGCGGCGGACCTGGAGCAGCGACAGCATCTTGAGCAGGCGGGCGGAGGTCTCCAGCACACCACGCAGTGTGCCGGCCATCACGGACAACCACCGTCCGCTATTCCGCCCCGCCCGCTGTTGCGCCCGGCTGCTCCACCCGGCCCGCTACGCCCGCCTGGCCCCCTCCGGCCACACGACCACCACCGGCACGCCCGACGCCCGCGCCGTCTCCACCACGTCCGCGGTGCCGCCGCGCCCGTCGGGCGGCTGCCCGTCCCACACCGCGATCAGCAGCTCCACCGACGCGAGCATCCGCTCGTTGGCCATCACGTACGCGTGCCGCCCGGACAGCTCGTTGGGCAGCACGCTCACCACGTGCGCCCGCGCCAGCAGCTCGTCGTAGGCGGCCCGCTTCTCCGGTTTGAGCCGGTCCCGGTAGTCCGCGGCGGGCAGCACGACCTCCACCCGCCCGCCGAGGTCCAGCACCACCCGCGCGAACAGCTGGTCCGCGCCCGGCGCCAGGCAGGTCACCCCCACCAGGGATGGCCCGCCCGCCGCCTCGGCCTCCAACGCCGCCCGGATCGCCGCCCGCACGGCATCGACGCATTCGGGCACCAGTTTGCTGTGCCCCGTCACACCCACCCGCATCACTAGGCCGTCCGCAGTCCCCTGATCGCTTCCCGCGTGTCGCGCACCACGGCCAGGTCGCGGTGCATCTCGGCTTCCTTGGCGAAGTCCTGGAGCTTGCGCACCACCCGCCCGGACGCCAGTCCCGCCGCCTTCGGCAGCACCTGCTGGATCAGCGCGCACGCCTCCTCGGGTTCACCCGCCACCATCTTCGTGCGGGCCAGCCCGATCACGTCGAACGCCCGGTTGCGCACCCGCGACGGGTCGCGCAGGCTCAGCGCCCGCCGGATGTGCAGCTCGGCCTTCGGCGCCTGGGACGGGTCGTGCCTGGCCAGGTCGCGCATCCGCGCCCCGATGACGCCCTCCATCTCGGCCTCGTCGAAGCTGTCCAGCCACCACGGGTCGCCGTCGGGCCGCCGCTGGGCGAAGCTGTCCTGCGCCTGCCCGACCGCCCGGTGGAACTCCCGCACCCGGCCCATCTGCGCGTACGCCCACGCCTCCCGCGTCTGCAACAGCGCCTGCAACGTCGGCGTGGCGGTGCGCCTGGTGCCGTACTGGGCCAGCTGCACCAGCTCCAGGCCGTCCTCCGAACGGCCCAGGTCGAACATCTGCCTCGCCATCGCCGCCAGGCACAGCGCCGCGAACGGGTCGTTGCGCCCGGCCTTGGCCATGCGCACGCCCAGCACGTAGTACCGCTGCGCGGCGTCGTGCATACCCGCGTCCCAGGACATGCTCGCCGCGACCTTGGACAGCTCCGCGCCGATGAAGAAGGCCCGCTCCGTGGTCGGGCCCGCCGGTGCGCGCGACAGCCGCTCGGCCAGTTCCTCCAACTGCCCGAGCACCGCCTTGCGCGCCAGCCCGTACCCGCCTCGTCCGCCCCACCCGCGCAGCCCGTCGGCGACGTGCTGCAACGCCGCCAGCTCCTCCTCGCTGATCGCCGCGCTGGACGACCACCGGGACAGGGGCTGCAAGGGGTGGAGCCACCGCTGCAACGGCTCGACCAGGGAGGGACCCATTGCCACCGCGGCAGCTCCGGTGAGCGCCGCTCGTCTGCTGATCGCCAAGTCGTTCCTCGCCGTCTCCTCGACCGATCTGGCTATGCTCGACGCGTCCCACGCCGCGGCGAGCACATCGGGCGGGACCCCGTGATCGGGGCCCGCCTGGCTTGGGATTCCGACGCGGTCGAACCACAGCCGGTCGCCGGGGACGCCGAGCACCCGCGCGAAGTGGCGCAGGCGGTCGATCCGGTCGATCGGGTTCTCACCGGTCTCGTACCGCGAAAGCTGTGCCTGGGAGATCCCCAGCCAGGACGCCATGCGGTCCTGGGTGACGCGGCTGACGTGCTGGGGGTGGTGCCGGTAGGCGGCGAGGAGCGCTCCCATGTTCCGGTCGGAGAACGCGGCAGCCATCGCCTCGTGGTCCCAGAAGTCCCCCGGGACGCGGGGTGGTCCGTGGAGCTCGACGCGCGCGCTGCGCCGGCAGCGCTGGCAGAGCTGGTCGGTGTTGTCAGCGGCGACCAACGCCCCGCACGACGGACATGCGCGCCTGGTGGTGGGTGCTCTGGTGGCTTTCCGGTCCATGGCTCGCTCCCGTCACTGAGCGTGGTCAACAGTGTATAGAGATGTGATCGCGAGTCCATGCATTTCGTGCATATGGCGAAGTCGGCCCCCTGCCGGGGACCCGGTGACGCCGGGTGGTGGATGAACGGGATCCGTCCGGTGCATGGATCCCAACCGAGGCCGGTGTGGTGGGGGCCGCCCCGCGGCCGGACCCTTCGGGGTGTGCAGGAGCCGGGACGACCTCACGGCGCCGCACCCCGTCCGCTCCACCCGACCGGGAGGAACGCACCGATGAGGGTCACCACCGCCACCACCGCCGACAACGCCCCGCGACTGGGGCCCCGCGACCGCGCGCACCAGCAGGCGCTGGGTGAGGCCATCGCGGGCTACCGGCTGCTGGGCTGGAAGGTGTCCGTCACCGAGCAGGGCGTCTTCCTGCCGCTCGGGCCGGCCACCACCGCCCTGGCCATGCCCGCCCGGATCGGGTCCCGGGTGCTGGCCGACCTGAAGGCCCGGATGCTGGCGGGCCCGGTCACGGTGATCCCCGGGCCGCGGGAGCACTGGATCTTCCTCGCCGAACTGGTGGCGCTGCTGCCCACGCACCTGAAGGCGCCGGCGGAGGTCCAGTTCGTCCGCTCGCCGCAGCGCATCGCCCTGCCGCCGACCATGACCCGGTACGGCTCGCTGAGGTGGGCGAACCCGCCGTCGCACTCGCGCCACTGGTTCCCGCCGTTCACCGCGGTGCTGGCGCTGGCCCGGACCGCGGTGGCGCAGGACCGCTGAGCTGCCGGGTCGCCGGATCGCCCAGCCGTCGGGCTAACCGGGCTACCGGTCTGCCGAGCCGCCGGGCCGGAACCGCCGAACTCCGGCCGCCGGGACGTCGGGGCACCGCTGCGGGGGGTGCTTCGACCGCCGGTGGCCGGGGCGCCGGGCCTCGGACCTCCGCACCGCGCGGACGGTCCGGGGCGCCGGCCGCCCCCGTCCCCGGCCGCCCTGCTCCACCCGGCCGTCCGCGCTGCTCCGTTCGTCACCGGTCAAAATGGGCACGTGGATCGACGAACGCTGCTGTGCGGCCTGCTCGCCCTGACCGCCGGCGGCGCCGGCCTGACCGCGTGCGGCGCGGGCCCGCCCGCCCGCCGCCCCGGCGTCGGCTCGGCCCGCCCCGGTGACCGCATCGCCGGGCTCGCCGACGTCCCGGTCGGCTCCGGCGCGCTGGTCGACGTGGCGGGCGACGGGCAGTTGCTGCTGGTCAGGCCGTCCGACGAGGTGGTCCGGGCGTTCAACCCGGCCTGCCCGCACCAGGGCACCTCGGTGAACCCGCCCGCCGCCGGGGTGATCACCTGCCCGACCCACGCCAGCACGTTCGACCCGGTTTCCGGCGCGGTGCTGACGGGCCCGTCGCCGCGCGGCCTGGCCGAGGTGCCGGTCTCGGTGGCCGGTCCGGACGTGGTGCTCTCCTGAGGGGCGTCCCACCTCGCGGGATCCGTTGAACCCGGCTTCACGTGGTGTCGTATTGCGTGTGTACCGAACGACCACCTCCCACCACGTAGCAAAGGACCGGTTTTGAGTTCAACGGAGAAAGCAGGACTGTCCCGTCGCTCGGCGCTGTGCGGCCTCCTCGTCGCGCTCGCGGTGCCCGGTGGGCTCGCGGCGTGCGGCGGCGGCGAGCCGACCCCGACCGGCGGCGCCGGCGCCACCGACACCCCGACCGCCGGCAGCACCGGCAACGGCACGACGGGCGCCGCGGTGATCGCCGCGCTGGCCGACGTGCCCGACGGCGGCGGCCTGGTGGCGGGCAACCCGGCCACCAGCAAGCCGCTGGTGCTGGTCCGCACCGGCGAGACCGTCAAGGCGTACGACGCGACGTGCCCCCACCAGGGCGTGGCCGTCGCCCCGCCGGAGAACGGCACCATCACCTGCCCGGCCCACGGCAGCCAGTTCAGCGCCGCGGACGGCTCGCTGGCCAAGGGCCCGGCCACCAAGGGCCTCACCGAGGTCGCGGTCAGGGTGGAGGGGGACCAGGTCTTCCTGGCCTGACCCGCGCGCGTGCCGGACGCCCGGACCCGCGACCCAGGACCCGCGACCCGCGACCGCCGACCACCGGCCGCGGGTCCGGGACCGCGGGTCCGGGGGCGACCGCCCACCGGACCGGGTGAACCGACCACGCGATCGTTTGTCGGTGCCCGCACGTAGGCTTGTCGCGTGGCCGACCCGTCGACCTATCGCCCCGCGACAGGCACCATCCCCGAAGCCCCCGGCGTGTACAAGTTCCGCGACGCCGGTGGCCGGGTGGTCTACGTCGGCAAGGCCAAGAACCTGCGCTCCCGCCTCAACTCCTACTTCGCCGACATCACGGGCCTGCACCCGCGCACCAGGCAGATGGTCACCACCGCGGCGAGCGTCGAGTGGACCGTGGTCACCACCGAGGTCGAGGCGCTCCAGCTGGAGTACAACTGGATCAAGGAGTTCGACCCCCGCTTCAACGTCCGCTACCGCGACGACAAGAGCTACCCGGTCCTGGCCGTGACGCTGCACGAGGAGTTCCCCCGCCTGCACGTCTACCGCGGCCCGCGCCGCAAGGGCGTCCGCTACTTCGGCCCCTACGCCCACGCCTGGGCCATCCGGGAGACCCTGGACCTGCTGCTGCGCGTCTTCCCGGCCCGCACCTGCTCCGCCGGCGTGTTCAAGCGCCACGGCCAGATCGGCCGCCCGTGCCTGCTCGGCTACATCGACAAGTGCTCCGCGCCCTGCGTGGGCCGCGTCACCGCCGACCAGCACCGCGACATCGTCGAGGACTTCTGCGACTTCCTGGCCGGCCGCACCGACTCGCTCGTCCGCCGGCTCGAACGGGAGATGACGGCCGCCGCCGAGGAGCTGGAGTTCGAGAAGGCCGCCCGCCTGCGCGACGACCAGGCCGCCCTCAAGCGGGCCCTGGAGAAGCAGGCCGTGGTCCTCGGCGACGGCACCGACGCCGACGTGGTCGCCTTCGCCCAGGACGACCTGGAGGTCTCCGTGCAGGTGTTCCACGTGCGCGCCGGGCGCGTGCGCGGCCAGCGCGGCTGGGTCGTCGACAAGGTGGACGAGGTCGGCGTGCCCGAGCTGGTCGACCAGTTCGTCACCCAGTTCTACGGCGAGCAGGTCGACTCCGCGCGGGCCGGCGGCGTCGAGGCGGCGCCCGTGCCGCGCGAGGTGCTGGTGCCCGAGCTGCCCGACGACGCGCCCGCCGTGGAGAGGTGGCTGTCCGACCTGCGCGGCGGCCGGGTGGTGCTGCGCGTCCCGCAGCGCGGCGACAAGCGCGCCCTCATGGAGACCGTCGGGCGCAACGCCGAGGAGGCGTTCCAGCAGCACAAGCTGCGCCGCGCCGGCGACCTCACCGCCCGCTCGGCCGCCCTCCAGGAGCTCCAGGAGGCGCTGGGCCTGGACTCGGCGCCGCTGCGCATCGAGTGCACCGACATCAGCCACGTGCAGGGCACCGACGTGGTGGCCTCGCTCGTGGTCTTCGAGGACGGCCTGGCGCGCAAGTCCGAGTACCGCCGCTTCGCCGTCCGCGAGGCCGCCGAGCAGGGCGACGTCGCCTCCATCGCCGAGGTCGTGCGCCGCCGCTTCCAGGCTTACCTGAGGGAGACCGCCGACGCCGGTCCGAACCCCGGCATCGACCCCGAGACCGGCCGGCCGCGCAAGTTCGCCTACGCGCCGAACCTGCTGGTCGTCGACGGTGGCGCGCCGCAGGCGCAGGCGGCCTCCGACGTGCTGGCCGAGCTGGGCATCACCGACGTGGCGGTGGTCGGCCTGGCCAAGCGGCTGGAGGAGGTGTGGGTGCCCGGCGAGCCGGACCCGGTCATCCTGCCCCGCACCAGCGAGGCCCTCTACCTGCTGCAACGCGTGCGCGACGAGGCGCACCGGTTCGCCGTCGCCTACCACCGGCAGAAGCGGTCCAAGCGCATGACCACCTCGGCCCTGGACGACGTGCCGGGCCTGGGGCAGACGCGCAGGGCCGCACTGCTCAAGCACTTCGGCTCACTGAAGAGACTGCGTGAGGCGAGCATCGAGGAGATCAGCGTGGTGCCCGGCGTGGGCCGGCGCACCGCGGAGGCCGTGCACGCGACGTTGAGCGCGGTCGGTACCGAAGGGGAAACGAAGTGAGCGCACCGGCCGGCGAGAAGTCCGGCATCGAAGTCGCGGTGGTGACCGGCCTGTCCGGCGCGGGCCGCAGCACCGCCGCCAAGTGCCTGGAAGACCTCGGGTGGTTCGTGGTGGACAACCTGCCGCCCGAGCTGATCGCGACCATGGTGGAGCTGGGCGCGCAGGCCAGGGGCGCCATCACCAGGGTCGCGGTCGTCATGGACGTGCGCAGCCGCGCGTTCACCGACGACCTGGCGGCGATCATCAAGGACCTCGACACCCGCGGCTACAAGCCGAAGGTGCTGTTCCTGGAGGCCACCGACGCCGTGCTGATCCGCCGGTTCGAGTCGGTCCGCCGCGGCCACCCCCTCCAGGGTGACGGGCGCCTCGCGGACGGCATCGAGGCCGAGCGGGTCCTGCTCACGCCGCTGCGCGAGGAGGCAGACCTGGTGCTGGACACCTCCGGCCTGTCCGTGCACCAGCTGCGCAACAAGATCGAGGACACCTTCGGCTCCGAGGCGGCGACCCGCACGCGCGTGACCGTGCTGTCGTTCGGCTACAAGTACGGCCTGCCGATGGACTCCGACCTGGTGATGGACGTGCGGTTCCTGCCGAACCCGTTCTGGATCCCCGAGCTGCGCGAGCAGACCGGCCTGGACGGCGACGTGCGCAACTACGTGCTCACCCAGGAGGGCGCGGAGGAGTTCCTCGACCGCTACCACGAGCTGCTGCGGCTCATCGGCGCCGGCTACCGGCGCGAGGGCAAGCGGTACCTGACGCTCGCGGTGGGCTGCACCGGCGGCAAGCACCGCAGCGTGGCCATCTCCGAGGAGCTGGCCGCCCGGCTGGCCAGCGAGGACGGCATGGCGGTCAAGGTCGTGCACCGGGACCTGGGACGCGAGTGAGCTGGACAGCTGTGGCGCTG
The DNA here is from genome assembly GCF_047689505.1 of Saccharothrix sp. BKS2. NCBI lineage: Bacteria > Bacillati > Actinomycetota > Actinomycetes > Pseudonocardiales > Pseudonocardiaceae > Saccharothrix > Saccharothrix sp. BKS2. The sequence continues at coordinate 301,326 of NZ_JAUQOL010000010.1, forward strand.
GGCGGCGGGCGCGGCCTGCACGTCACGCTCACCGCGCTGCGCCGGGTGACCGACGACGTGACGGCCGTGGTCACGGTCGCCGACGACGGCGGCTCCTCGGGGCGCCTGCGCCGTGAGCTGGGCCTGCTGCCGCCCGGCGACCTGCGCAAGGCGATGGTGGCGCTGGCGGGCGAGGACCCCGCCAGCGCGATGTGGGCGACGCTGTTCCAGCACCGCTTCGGCGGCACGGGCGCGCTGGCCGGGCACGCCGTGGGCAACCTGGTGCTGGCCGGGCTGCTGGAGCAGCTGGGCGACCCGGTGGCGGTGCTGGCGGAGGCCGCCCGGCTGCTCGGCGTGCGCGGGCGCGTGCTGCCCATGTGCACCGAGCCGCTGGAGATCGAGGCCGACGTGTCCGGGCTGGACGACGACGCCGACGTGGAGCGCCGCATCCGCGGCCAGGTCGCGATCGCCACCACCCCCGGCCGGGTGCGGCGCATCCGCCTGCACGGCCCCGGCGGGCCCGGTGAGGCGCCGCGCGGCTGCCCGGAGGCCGTCGAGGCGGTGCTGAGGGCGGACGTGGTGCTGCTCGGGCCGGGGTCCTGGTTCACCAGCGTGCTGCCGCACCTGCTGGTGCCCGAGCTGCACGACGCGTTGACGCGCACCGCCGCGAAGAAGGTCGTGGTGCTCAACCTCGTCCCCCAACCGGGCGAAACCGCCGGCTTCTCCCCGGAGCTGCACCTCGACGTGCTGTGCGAGCACGCGCCGCGGCTGCGCGTGGACGCGGTGATCGCGGACGTCGGCGCGGTGCCCGTCCCGGACCGCCTGCGGCGCGCCGCCGCAGCTCTGGGGGCCGAGGCGCACCTCGTGCCGGTCGCCGTGGCCGGTGCGCCGGACCGGCACGACCCGGCCGCGCTGGCCCTGGGGATCCGGCGGGCGTTGGCCGGCCCCGCTGACGGGACCGGCGGGGCGTCGAGTACAACCCTGCTGGAAGAAGGCACGACCAGGGGAGGCGAGGCACCGTGGCGATGACGTCTGCGGTCAAGGACGAGCTGAGCAGGCTGGCCGTCTCCAAGACCTGCTGCCGCCGCGCGGAGGTCGCGTCCCTGCTGCGGTTCGCGGGCGGCCTGCACATCGTCGGCGGGCGGGTGGTCGTGGAGGCGGAGCTGGACCTGGGCTCGACGGCCCGGCGGCTGCGCCGCGAGATCCACGAGCTCTACGGGCACCAGTCCGACGTGTTCACCATTACCTCCAGCGGCCTGCGCAAGGGCACCCGGTTCGTGGTGCGCGTGGTCAAGGACGGCGAGGGCCTGGCCCGCCAGACCGGGCTGCTGGACCCGCGCGGCCGCCCGGTGCGCGGCCTGCCCGCGCCGGTGGTGTCCGGCGGGGTGTGCGACGCGGAGGCGGCCTGGCGCGGCGCGTTCCTGGCGCACGGCTCGCTGACCGAGCCCGGCCGGTCGTCGTCGATGGAGATCACCTGCCCGGGGCCGGAAGCGGCGTTGGCGCTGGTCGGGGCGGCGCGGCGGATGGGCATCGGCGCGAAGTCGCGGGAGGTGCGCGGCGCGGAGCGGGTGGTGATCCGGGACGGCGACGCGATCGGCGCGATGCTGACCAGGCTCGGCGCGCACGACAGCGTGCTGGCCTGGGAGGAGCGGCGGATGCGCCGCGAGGTGCGGGCCACGGCCAACCGCCTGGCGAACTTCGACGACGCCAACCTGCGGCGCTCGGCGCGGGCCGCGGTGGCGGCGGCGGCGCGCGTGCAGCGGGCGCTGGAGATCCTCGGCGCCGAGGCGCCGGACCACCTGGCCGCGGCGGGCGCGCTGCGCCTGGCGCACCGGCAGGCGTCGCTGGAGGAGCTGGGCCAGCTGTCGGAGCCGCAGATGACCAAGGACGCGGTGGCCGGCCGCATCCGGCGCCTGCTGGCCATGGCCGACAAGCGCGCCAAGGAGATGGGCATGCCCGACACGGAGTCCGCCGTGACCGCGGAAATGCTGGAGGCCGAGGTCTGACCGCCCCCTCGCGCGAGTCGTACGCCCAGACCCCGCGAGTCGTACGTCCAGACCGGTCGTGTCGTACGTCCAGACCCCGCGAGTCGAACGTTCAGGACCATCGTGTCGAACGTTCAGGACCCCCGAGTTCCACATTCGCGTCAACCGCGGGCGATGCCGTGGGCGGGGCGGTGGCGGTGTCGGGCCCGGAGATCGCCGGAACGCCCGGCCGCTTTGTTACTTGACGGTAACAATGCCGTCAAGCTGGATTTTCTTGTTCGATAAAGAGATCCTGGTGGTGCGGGTGACCAGGGCCTCGGCGCGGAGGCTAGGCTGACCGACGGCTGCCTGGTCAGCCCATGACTGCACGCCTCTGGTGTTCGTTCCGCCAGTCGAGATCGAGGAGACTCACCGTGACGGTTCGCGTAGGTGTCAATGGTTTCGGCCGCATCGGCCGCAACTTCTGGCGCGCCGTTCAGGCCAGCGGGCACGACATCGAGATCGTCGCCTTCAACGACCTCGGTGACGTCAAGACGATGGCACACCTGCTCAAGTACGACTCCATCCTCGGCCGCCTGGACGGCGAGGTGACCGTGACCGACGAGGGCATCTCGGTCGACGGCAAGGTCATCAAGGCCCTGGCCGAGCGCGACCCGGGCAAGCTGCCCTGGAAGGACCTCGGCGTCGACGTCGTGGTCGAGTCCACCGGCTTCTTCACCGACGCCACCGTGGCCCGCAAGCACGTCGACGAGGGCGGCGCGAAGAAGGTCATCATCTCGGCCCCGGCCAAGAACGAGGACCTCACCGTCGTCCTGGGCGCCAACGAGGGCCAGTACGACGGCTCGCAGACCGTCATCTCGAACGCCTCGTGCACCACGAACTGCCTGGCCCCGCTGGCCAAGGTGCTGCACGACTCGTTCACCATCGAGCGTGGCCTGATGACCACCATCCACGCCTACACGCAGGACCAGAACCTCCAGGACGCGCCGCACAAGGACCTGCGCCGCGCCCGCGCCGCCGCGCTGAACATCGTGCCCACCAGCACCGGCGCCGCCAAGGCCATCGGCCTGGTGCTGCCCGAGCTGAACGGCAAGCTCGACGGCTACGCGCTGCGCGTGCCCGTGCCCACCGGCTCGGCCACCGACCTGACCGTCACCGTGGGTCGCGACGTCACCCTGGACGAGGTCAACGCCGCCTACCAGGCCGCCGCCGAGGGCCCGCTGAAGGGCTACCTGCGCTACAGCACCGACCCGATCGTGTCGTCGGACATCGTCACCGACCCGGCGTCCTGCATCTACGACGCGCCGCTGACCAAGGTCAACGGCAACCAGGTCAAGGTCGTCGGCTGGTACGACAACGAGTGGGGCTACTCCAACCGCCTCGTCGACCTGGTCAACCTCGTCGCCGGCAAGCTCTGAAGCGGTACGGGACGCTCGCTGTGAAGACTCTCGAAGACCTGCTCAGCGAGGGTGTGTCGGGTCGGCGCGTGCTCGTGCGCGCCGACCTGAACGTCCCCCTCGACGGCGACCGGATCACCGACGACGGCCGCGTCCGCGCGTCGGTCCCGACGATCAAGGCGCTCGTGGGCGCGGGCGCCCGCGTCCTGGTCGCCGCCCACCTCGGCCGCCCCAAGGGCGAGCCGGACCCCAGGTTCTCCCTCGCGCCCGTCGCCGCGCGGCTCGGTGAGCTGCTCGGCCAGGACGTCGTGATCGGCACCGGCACCGCCGACGCCGACGGCACCGTGGTGCTGCTGGAGAACATCCGCTTCGACCCGCGCGAGACCAGCAAGGACGACGCCGAGCGCGCCGCCCTCGCCCGCGAGCTCGCCGCCAAGGCCGACGCGTTCGTCTCCGACGGCTTCGGCGTCGTGCACCGCAAGCAGGCGTCGGTCTACGACGTGGCCCGGGAGCTGCCCCACTACGCGGGCGGCCTCGTGCTGGCCGAGGTCGAGGTGCTGCACCAGCTCACCGAGGACCTCAAGCGGCCCTACGTCGTCGTGCTCGGCGGCGCGAAGGTCTCCGACAAGCTCGGCGTCATCAAGAACCTGCTGGGCAAGGTCGACCGGCTCCTCGTCGGCGGCGGCATGGCCTACACCTTCCTCAAGGCCCAGGGCCACGAGGTCGGCCGGTCGCTGCTCCAGGAGGACCAGCTCGACCAGGTCCGCGGCTTCCTCGCCGAGGCCGAGGAGCGCGGCGTGGAGCTCGTGCTCCCCGTCGACGTGCTCGCGGCCACCGGGTTCGCCGCCGACGCGCCCCACGAGGTCGTGCGCACCGACGCCATCCCCGCCGACCGCGAGGGCCTGGACATCGGCCCCGAGACGCGGGAGCTGTTCGCGGGCAAGCTCGCCGACGCGCGGACCGTCTTCTGGAACGGCCCGATGGGCGTGTTCGAGTTCGAGGCGTTCTCCGGCGGCACGCGGGCCGTCGCCGAGGCGCTCGTCAAGAGCGACGCCTTCACCGTGGTCGGCGGCGGCGACTCCGCCGCGGCCGTGCGCGCCCTCGGCCTGCCCGAGGACGGCTTCTCGCACATCTCCACCGGTGGTGGCGCATCCCTGGAGTTCCTCGAAGGCAAGGAACTCCCCGGCGTGAAGGTCCTGGAGGACTGATGGCCGCGCGCCAGCCCCTCATCGCGGGCAACTGGAAGATGAACCTCAACCACCTCGAAGCCATCGCCCTGGTGCAGAAGATCGCCTTCTCCCTGCCGGAGAAGTACTTCGCCAAGGTCGAGGTCGCGGTGCTGCCGCCGTTCGTCGACATCCGGTCCATCCAGACCCTCGTCGACGGCGACAAGCTGCTGCTCAAGTACGGCGCGCAGGACCTGTCGCCGCACGACTCCGGCGCCTACACCGGCGACGTGTCCGGCGTGATGCTCGCCAAGCTCGGCTGCTCCTACGTCACCGTGGGCCACTCCGAGCGGCGCGAGTACCACCAGGAGGACGACGCCCTGGTCAACAAGAAGGTCAAGGCCGCGCTCAAGCACGGCATCACCCCGATCTTCTGCCTGGGCGAGCAGGTCGACGTCCGCGAGGCGGGCGACCACGTGCCGTTCTGCACGAACCAGCTGGTCGAGGGCCTCAAGGGGCTCTCCGCCGAGCAGGTCCGGAACGTCGTGATCGCCTACGAGCCCGTGTGGGCCATCGGCACCGGCAAGGTCGCCTCGGCGGCCGACGCCCAGGAGGTCTGCGCCGCCCTGCGCGTCAAGCTCGCCGAGCTGCACGGCGAGGACGTCGCTTCGGCCGTTCGGGTGCTTTACGGCGGTTCCGTCAAGTCCGGCAGCATCGCCGAGCTGGTCGCCCAGAAGGACGTCGACGGCGCCCTCGTGGGCGGTGCGAGCCTGAACGCGGACGAGTTCGCCAAGCTGTGTGCCCTCGCGGCGGGTGGCCCACTACCCTGATCTGGTTGACACGCACTCCCCCGGCAGTGGTCCACGGTCGGCAGTCGACCGGGTACTCTGTGGCGTCACCTGCCTGACAGCGAGGAAGAAATGATCCTGTTCCTGCAGATCCTGTTGATCGTCTCGAGCTTGCTGCTCATCCTGCTGGTGCTGCTGCACCGCGGGCGCGGCGGCGGTCTGTCCTCGCTGTTCGGCGGCGGTATGCAGTCGAGCCTGTCCGGTTCCAGCGTGGTGGAGAAGAACCTCGACCGGCTGACGTTGTTCGTCGGCGCGGTCTGGGTCATCGCCATCGTGGGCACCGGGCTGCTCATGAAGCTCTGACCGAGCTCTCCTCGGTCCGAGCTTTCGGTCCGGCAGACAGGGAAACCACGTGGTGGGGGTGTGAGGGTCGATGGCTGGTGGTAACGCGATTCGCGGTACCCGCGTCGGCGCAGGCCCGATGGGCGAATCGGAACGCGGCGAGTCCGCGCCCCGACGTCGGGTGTCGTACTGGTGCGCGAACGGGCACGAGTCCCGGCCGTCGTTCGCGGTCGAGGCGGATGTCCCGGAGAACTGGGACTGCCCCCGGTGCGGTCTTCCGGCGGGGCGCGACGAGCAGGCACCCCCTGCTCCGCCGCGCAACGAGCCGTACAAGACGCACCTGGCGTACGTGAAGGAGCGCCGCTCCGACGCGGACGGCGAGGCGATCCTCGAAGAGGCGCTCATGAAGCTGCGCAAGCAGCGCGAAGAGCCCTAGTTCGGAGCGTGACCGGGAGGTTTTCGACCTCCGGTCGCGTTCGACGGGCACGACAGCGGCCCCCGTGGTTCCCCACGGGGGCCGTTGCTGTGCTTCTGCGGTTTGTGAGCTTCGCTCGTGTGTGGTGCTGTTCCGTTCGCGGGTTCGGTCCGCCGGTCCAGGTCCGCCGGTCCAGGTTCGCCGGTCCAGGTCCGCCGGTTCAGGTTCGCTTGGCGAACAGGCCGGCGAACTGGCGGCGGATCACCAGGGCGCCCAGCAGCAGGATGAGGACCAGGGCCACGAGGGTGGGCGTGGTGCCGCTGGTGGAACTGGTCAGGGCCACCTCGACGCTGCCGACCAGCACCAGGCCGCAGTCGGCGCGGACGACGTGACGACCCGGGTGGATCGTCCGGAACTCGACCAGGGTGCTGAAGGTGCCCGACGGGTCGGCTCGCGTCGTACCGATGTCCTCGCCCTGGGAGGTCAGCCTCACCTCGGAGTCGGGGGCGCAGCCGGTGCCCGTGGCGGTCAGGGGATCGCCCGGCTGGATGTTGTCCTTGTCCAGGGTCAGGACGCCGTCGCCGACGCCCTCGTCCTCCAGCGGGATCGGTGCGCTGGTGGACGTCACAGTGGTGGTGGTCGTGGTGGTGGTCGTCGTTGTCGTGGTGGTTTCAGTGGTGGTCGACTCCGACGCGCGGGTCGTGCTCGTCACGGGCGGGGGAGTGGTCGTCGCGGTGACCGCGGGCGCCGTCGTGGTGGTCTGGACCGCCGTCACGGTGAAGGCGTCCGTGGGGCTGCCGGTGGCCGCGCAGACGGGCCGGGCCGTGACGGCGTGACCGCCCGGGGTCGCTCCCGGCGGGACGGTCGCGGTGCCGGAACCCCGACCCCTGTCCCCGTGCCACCCGGTGCCGACGACCTGGCCGGTGTCCCAGACGAGCTGCACCGTGCGGTTGGAGCAGCGCGGGTCCAGGTAGAGGTCGGCCCAGCTCACGGTGAACGTGCTGCCCGCCGGGCCCGAGTCGGGGGACGCGGTGGCGGTGGGGCGCGGTTGGGCGGATACCGGTGTCGCTACGAGCACGACCACGCCGTAGGCCAGGGTGCCGAGTAGAGCTAGTGTTCCTGCCGATCGCATGACGACCTTCCCCACTCCCGAGGTGCCCTGTGAGACGCATTATGAGCAGCCTCGTCCTACTGCTCCTGTGCGGGACCTCCTTCGCGTTCGGCCCGGCCTTCGCGGTCGGTGAGGCCCGTGCGGTTGCCTCGGCCCACGCGGCCGGCCCGGCCCACGCGGCCGGCGAGGCGATCACCGTTGACGCCACAGTGGACGGAACACCGGTCGGCGAGGAACGGCTGGTGCTGGACCCGGCGGCCTCCCCCCGGATCGAGGTGACCGTCCACAATGGAACGGACGTCGTCCGGCACGTCAAGTCGGTCCGCCTGTCCGGCGCGGTGCTGGCGCTGACGTTCTTCTCCTACGACACGACCGTGCCGTTCGAGGTGCCGGGTCGGCAGAGCGTGACGCGGGCGTTCGCGCTGGACGTGAGCCGGCTGGGCGGTCAGGCGACCGGGCTGCTGCCGACCACGCTGGAGGTGCTGGACGCCAACCGCGACGTCATCGGGTCCGCGCGGGCCGTGGGTGACGTGCGCGGGTCGATGTGGTCGGTGTACGGGCTGTTCGGCTTGGCGATGGCGGTGTTGACCGTGCTCGCGTGGACGGGGGTCCTGCTGGCGCTGGCGCGGCGGCGGTTGCCGGCCGGCCGGTGGGGGCGGGCGGCTCGGTTCCTGCCGGCGGGGGTGGGGTCGGGGCTGGTGGCGGTGATCGCGTTGTCGGTGCTGCGGGTGGTGGTGCCTTCGCCGGGGGTGGGGGTCGGGCTCGTGCTGGGGACGGCCGGGGTGGTGTTCGCGCTGGGGTGCCTGACGCGGCACCCCGATGCCGACGACCTGCCGCCGGAGCCGGCGGGCGGCTCGCCCGACCTGCCCCCGGCAGATCCCGAGGCGACCCAGCGCATCCCGCGTCCGCTGCCTGGCCGGGTGGCTTGACGGGGCCGGGTGGCTTGACCGGGACTGTGCCGGTGCGGGTGGCGGTGACAGGGTCGACGGGGGTCTGGTCCGGCGGCTCGGCTCAGCTCCACCGGCGCTCCACTGGCCTGTGGCGGTCGGGCTCGGGTGGTCCGGGCCGGGGGCGCCGGGGCAGGGGGCGGGACCGGGGCCAGGTCGAGGTCCTGGTTCGGGTCGAGGCCCGGGTTCCGGAGGGCTCGGCTCGTGGCTTGGTGCGGTGCCGAGTGGGTGGTCTGCCTGCGGCGGGGACTGGGTTCCTGAGGCAGGGGTGTGGTCGGGTTTCCTCATGTTCCAACCGACGACGGTAACGGTGTTTCCGTACATCGGTCACCCGATCGTGTGACGGGTCAGGTGTCCAGGGACCTCGTCACCGGGAACGTTACCCGGACCAGGTAGCCGCCGTCTTCTGTGGGGGCTGCGGCGAAGTCGCCGTTGAGCAGGGCGGCTCTTTCGCGCAGGCCCATGAGGCCGTGGCCGCCGCCGGGGAGGGTGCCGGTTTCCTGTCGGTGGTGGGGTGGGTCGTTGCGGATCTCCGCTCGCAGTTCGTCCCGGTCCACGACGACCAGTACGCCGGTCGGGGCGCCGGCTGCGTGCTTGCGGACGTTCGTCAGCGCCTCCTGCACCGTGCGGTACACGGCACCGGACACCGGGGCCGGCAGCGACGCGACCTCTCCGTGGACCGCGAGACTGATCGGGAAGCCCGCGGTGGCCACCAGTTGCGGCAGGTCCTCGACCCTCGGTTGGGGCGAGTCGTCGCCGCTCGTGGTTCGCAGGACGCTCACCAGTTGGCGCAGTTCGTCCAGGGTTCTGGTGCTCAGCGTGCGGATCGTGCCCGCCACCCGTCGCGCGTTCGGGTCCTCCGCCGCCATGCGCAGGGCACCCGCCTGCATCGCGATCAGGCTCACCTGGTGCGACACCACGTCGTGCATCTCGCGCGCCAGCCGGGCCCGCTCGTCGGCCCGCACGGCGTGCGAGTGCAGCATCCGCTCCCGCTCCCGGCTGGCGGCCAGTTCGGCGATGCGCGCCGACAGCTCCTCGCGCGCGTGGGCGAGGAGACCGATCGCAATCGGCATCCCGGCCACCAGGCAGCCGTAGATGGCGTTGTGGACGTGGGTCTTCCAGTCCAGCTCCACGAACTCGGACGGCGGCCACGTGAAGAACCGGCTGAACCACACCAGACCGGCGCCGATGAACGTCTGCGTCGACAGCAGCCTGCGCCGCGCCAGCGTGCCGAGCGCGATCATCGCCGCCAGCTGCGCCCACCCGGCCAGGAACCCCGGCGCGGTGATCAGCACCACCAGGAACGGGAACCGCCGGCGCAGCGCCACCGCCACGACCGCCACGGCCGACAGCACGTAGTTGTACGTCTCGGCCTCGGGCACCACCCGCAGCCACACGTCGAGCGCCGCGATCGCCACGGCGGCCACGTCGAACGCCCACTGCCGGTAGCGCTCGACCCACCCCCGGGCAGCACTCGACACCCGATCGGTCGGAACGCCGTTGACCCGACCGCCCGGCGGCCTCTCCACCGCGTTGCCGGCCAGGGTCGGACCTCCCGAGTCAGCTATCCGCCGGTCCTCACCGTACTGCGCCGCCATCACGCTTGGCATGACCCGCCCTCCGCCTCCGACCCCGCTCGCTGCCCCCGCTCACCTGTCGAGACAGCCTGATCACCCGAAAGGGACGCTTGGGCGACCAACAAATTGCGAGCGCGAACGTCCGACATGCGGACAGGGGAGGGGTGGGCAAGGCAAGGAAAGGGCACGACGGAAGGTCCCGGTGGAGATTCCGGTGGGAGGTCCCGATGGGAGGAGGGCAGGGCGAGGAAGGCAGGGCGGAGAGAGCGGGACGGGGCACGACGCGGGAGAGGCAGCGCGGGAGAGGCAGCGCGGGGGAGGGCACAGCGCAGGAGGGGTACCGGCCAGCCGCGTGGTCCCACGCGGGGAGGGTTGCCTGCGGAGTGGCCGTCCCGAGAGCGAGGAGCGCCGACGGGACGGCCGTTCCGAACAGCGGGTGCTAGCGCGGCGGCAACTTCGACGCGGCGGCGGTGTCCAGCAGCCACAGGGTGCGCTCGGTGCCGACCGCGCCCGCGGCGGGCAGGTCCACCTCACCGGCCCCACCGAGGGCGGAGGCCACGGCCCCGGCCTTCGCCGCACCGGTCGTCATCAGCCACACCTCGCGCGACGCCCGGATCGCGGGCAGGCTCAGGCTCACCCGGGTCGGCGGCGGCTTGGGGCAGTTCCGCACCGCCACGACCGCGCGGTCCCGCTCGTGCACCGCGGGGGAGTCCGGGAACACCGACGCCACGTGCCCCTCCTCGCCCACGCCGAGCAGGCACACGTCGAACGCGAAGCCCTCGCCCAGCAGCTCCGCGTACGCCGCGGCGGCCGCGTCCGGGTCGTCGCCGAACCGGCCGTCGGAAGCCTCCACCACGTGGACGTGCTCGGCGGGCACGGGCACGTGGTCGAGCAGCGCCTCGCGCGCCTGCGTCTCGTTGCGCTGGGGGTCGCCGGACGGCAGGAACCGCTCGTCACCCCAGTACAGCTCCACCCGCGACCAGTCCACCGCGTCCCGCGCGGGGATGTCGCGCAGCTGCTCCAGCACGGCGGTGCCGGTGCGCCCGCCGGTCAGCACCAGGTGCGCCTCGCCCCGCGCGGCCTGGGCGTCCACCAGCGCGGTCACCAGGCGGGCGGCCGTGGCGGCGGCCAGGAGGTCGCCGCCACGGTGCACCACGATCTGCGGGTCGCTCACGAACCCGCCTTCGCCTTGCCGGGGGCCTTCGCCGACTTGGCCTTGGTCGGGGCCTTGGCGTCCGACGCCGTCCGGGACTTCGCCGCGGCCTTGGCGGCGGGCTTCGCGCCCGACGCCTTCGCGCCCGACGCCTTCGCGGCCACCGACTTGGCGGCCGGGGCCTTGGCATCCGCGGCCTTGGCGGCAGCCGGAGCGGCAGCAGTAGCAGCCGGGGCCGCGGTGTCCGCAGACCCGCCCTCCCCGGCCTTCACGTCCGACGGCTTCGCCTCGACGGGCTTGGGGTCCGCCGACACCTTCGCCGGCGCCGGCTTGCGCCCACCCGCCGCGACGGCGGCCTTCGGCGCGGTCCGCCCCCGCACCACCTTGCCCAGCGCCCTCAGCGCCGTGTCGTACACCTCGTCCGGGTCGAGCCGCCGCAGCTCCTCGGCCAGGCAGTCCCGCACGACGCGCCGTTGGAGCGCCACCCGGCGCTCCGGCTGACCCGGCTGGTTCAGCGCGCCGACCTTGCCGTCCGGCCGCGACAGCTCCACCACACCGGACCGGCGCACCAGCCGCACGTCCACGATGCCCTCGCCGCGGGCCGCCTTCGACCGCTTCACCGGCACCTTCAGGTACGCGGCGAGCCACGCGGCCAGCAGGTCGGTCGACGGCGAGTCGCTCTCCCCGCTCACCTCGGCCTCGACGACCTTCTCGTACGGCGGCAGGTCGAACGCCGACGCGAGCATCGCCCGCCACAGCGTCAGCCGCGTCCACGCCAGGTCCGTGTCGCCCGGCGTGTACGAGGCGCGCCGCTGCTCCAGCGCCCTGATCGGGTTCTTCTCGGCCGCCGCGTCGGTGATGCGGCGCTGCGCGAGCTGCCCGATCGGGTCCTCCGCCGGCACGGCGGGCGCCTCGTTCGGCCACCACGCCACCACCGGGGTGTCCGGCAGCAGCAGCGGCACCACGCAGGAGGCGCCCTCGTTGGCCAGCTCCCCGTACAGGCGCAGCACGATCACCTCGGACGCGCCCGCGTCACCGCCGACCCGGATCTGCGCGTCCAGCCTCGGCGCGGCCTTGCGGGCGCCGCGGGCCACCACGATCACCCGGCAGGGGTGCTCGCGGCTGGCGTCGTTGGCCGCCTCGACGGCCTCCTCGGTCTTCGCGCCGTCGTCGGTGACGATCACCAGGGTGAGCACCCGGCCGAGGGTGACCGCGCCACCCTCCTCCCGGATCTGCACCAGCTTGCTGTTGACCTGCGACGTGGTCGTCGAGGGCAGGTCGATGATCACGGACGCCTCCAGTGCCTGCCGGTCCGGGCCAGCATCCTGTTCGCGGACGCCGGACCCCAGGTGCCGGCCTTGTACTTCTCCGGCTCGCCGTGCGTGGCCCAGTGCCCGAGCACCGGGTCCAGGATCTCCCACGACAGCTCGACCTCGTCGTTCTTCGGGAACAGCGACGGCTCGCCCAGCAGCACGTCCAGCAGCAGCCGCTCGTACGCCTCCGGGGAGGACTCGGTGAACGCGTGGCCGTAGCCGAAGTCCATCGTGACGTCCCGGACCTCCATCGAGTTGCCCGGCACCTTCGAGCCGAACCTCATGGTCACGCCCTCGTCCGGCTGCACCCGCACGACCAGGGCGTTCTGCCCCAGCTCCTCGGTCGCGGTGTCGTCGAACGGCAGGTGCGGCGCCCGCTTGAACACCACGGCCACCTCGGTGACCCGGCGGCCCAGGCGCTTGCCGGTGCGCAGGTAGAACGGCACGCCCGCCCAGCGGCGGGTGTTCACCTCGCAGGTGATCGCCGCGTAGGTCTCGGTGATCGAGTCCTTCGCGAAGCCGCCCTCCTCCAGCAGGCCGGGCACCTTCTGCCCGCCCTGCCAGCCGCCGGTGTACTGGCCGCGGGCGCTGGTCTCGTCGAACGGCCCGGTCGCCCGGGTCGCCGACAGCACCTTGACCTTCTCCGCGCGCAGGTCGCTGGGCCGGAACGAGACCGGCTCCTCCATCGCGGTCAGCGCGAGCAGCTGGAGCAGGTGGTTCTGGATCACGTCCCGCGCCGCGCCGATGCCGTCGTAGTAGCCCGCGCGACCGCCCAGGCCGATGTCCTCGGCCATGGTGATCTGCACGTGGTCGACGTAGTTGGCGTTCCAGATGGGCTCGTAGAGCTGGTTGGCGAAGCGCAGCGCCAGGATGTTCTGCACCGTCTCCTTGCCGAGGTAGTGGTCGATGCGGAACACCGACTCCTCGGGGAAGACGTCGTTGACGGTCTTGTTCAGCTGCTTGGCGCTGCTCAGGTCGTGGCCGAACGGCTTCTCGATGACCACCCGGCGCCACTGGCCGGGGTTGTCGGTCGGCGGCGTGGCCAGGCCCGCGCGCTTGAGCTGGTTGACCACCGTGGTGAACGCGCTGGGCGGCACCGACAGGTAGAACGCGTGGTTGCCGCCCGTGCCGCGGTCGCGGTCCAGGTCGGCCAGCGTGGTGGCCAGCGTGTCGAACGCGCTGTCGTCGTCGAAGGTGCCCTGAACGAACCGGACGCCCTCGGCGAGCTGGTCCCAGACCTCCTGCCGGAACGGCGTGCGGGCGTGCTCCTTGACCGCGGAGTGCACGACCTGCATGAAGTCCTGGTCGGCCCAGTCGCGGCGGGCGAAGCCGACGAGCGCGAAGCCCGGCGGCAGCAGGCCGCGGTTGGCCAGGTCGTAGATGGCGGGCATGAGCTTCTTGCGCGACAGGTCACCCGTCACGCCGAAGATCACCAGACCGGAGGGCCCGGCGATGCGCGGGAGCCGCTTGTCCCTCGGGTCCCGCAGCGGGTTGCGCTTGGCGGCGGGCGCTGTCACGAACCATCCTCCTGGATTGCCTCGACGAGCTGCGCCAGCCCGGCGACGCGGTCGGTCAGGTGCAGGCGCAGCACCGGTCGCCCGTGCTCGGCCAGCACCTGGCCGTCGCCCAGCGCCTGCGCCAGTTGCAGCGTGCTCAGGTCGTAGGGGCGGCCCGGCACGTCCAGCGACACCTCCGAGGCCCCGGTGAGCTGGAGGAAGACGCTGTTCTGGTGGCCGCCCTTGTGGTACTGGCCGGTGGAGTGCAGGAACCGCGGTCCCCAGCCGAAGGTGGTCTGGAGGTGTGAACGCCGCGCCAACTCCGGGCGGACGAGGGCGAACGAGGCGTCGTCGATCCGGTCCAGGTACGCCTGCACCGACAGGTAGCCGTGCTCCGGGGCGGCCGCGACGAGCGCCTTGATCGCCTCGGCGACGGTCTTGACGTCCGGCGACAGCCAGCCCTCGCTCGGGTAGACCTCGACCGGGCCGTCGGTGAACGCGGGCGACACCGAGGACGCCGCGGGGGAGTCCAGCAGCGACCGGGCCGCCTTCTTCGCCGCCTCCACGTCCGGCTGGTCGAACGGGTTGATCTCCAGCACGCGGCCCACCAGCGCGGTCGCGTACTCCCACACCAGGAACTGCGCGCCGAGCGCGCCCTCCACGGCGAGGGTCGACGAGCCGGTGGCCGGGCCGATCGCGACGGTCGTGGCGTCCGAGCGCGCGTCCGAGAAACCGGGCGCCCCGGGGCCCTCCACGACCACCGGCAGCAGGCCGGTGCCGTTCTTGCCGGTCGACTCGGCGATCAGCTGCTCGGCCCAGTCGCCGAAGCCGGAGATGCCCGATCCGGTGTCGGCGAACACGATCTTCTCCGCGCCGTGCGCGTGCGCGACCGCGAAGGTCGCGGCCAGCACCACCGCCGGGTTGTCCGCCGAGTCCGCCGAGACCAGCGGGGCGACCGCGGCCGCCTCGTCGAGCAGGGCGCCGACGTCCGCGCCGGCCAGGCCCGAGGGGACCAGGCCGAACGCGGTCAGCGCCGAGTAGCGGCCGCCCACGTTCGGGTCGGCCAGGAACACCCTGCGGTAGCCGGCCTCCCGGGACGCCGCCTCCAGCGGCGAGCCCGGGTCGGTCACCACGACGATCCGCGAGGCGGCGTCGACGCCCGCGGCGGTGAACGCCGCCTCGAAGATCCGCCGGTGGCTGTCGGTCTCGACGGTGCCGCCCGACTTCGACGACACCACCAGGACGGTCCGCTCCAGGTCGCCCGCGAGCGCGTCGGCGACCTGGCCCGGGTCGGTGGTGTCGAGCACGACCAGCGGCACGCCCGCCGTGCCGGTGATCACCTCGGGGGCCAGCGAGGAGCCGCCCATGCCGGCGAGGACCACGCGGTCCACGCCCTCCGCGAGCAGCTCCTCGCGCAGCGCGGTGATCTCGGCCACCAGCGGGCGCGACGTCTCGTGCAGCGTCGTCCACGACAGGCGGATCGACGCCTCGGGCTCCGCCTCGGGACCCCACAGCGTGGCGTCCCCGGCGGTGAGCCTGCTCGGCGCCGAGTCCCGGACCAGGTCACCGATGACGGTGTCGACCTGGTCCTGGTTCGGTGTGCGGACGATCTCCACGGAGATCACCTCGGTCATGATTGTCCTCGTCCTCAGCCCTTGGCCTGGTCCAGCTGTCCGGTCACCGTCTCCAGCAGCTCGGCCCACGACTTCTCGAACTTGTCGACGCCCTCGGTCTCCAGCGTGACGAACACGTCGTCGAGGTCGATGCCGACCTCGACGAGCCCGTCGAAGACCTCCTGCGCCTGGGCGGCCCGCCCGGACACGGTGTCGCCCACGATCTTGCCGTGATCGGCGACCGCGTGCAGGGTCTTCTCGGGCATCGTGTTGACCGTGTCGGCCACGACCAGCTGGTCGACGTAGCGCGTGTCGGAGTAGGCCGGGTCCTTGACGCCGGTGGAGGCCCACAGCGGGCGCTGCGCGCGGGCGCCCTCGGCGGCCAGCGCCTCCCACCGGGCGCCCTGGAACGTCTCCTGGTACGCCGCGTGGGCCAGCACGGCGTTGGCGATGGCGGCCTTGCCGCGCAGCTCCTCCGCCCGCGGGTCGTCCAGCGCGTCCAGCCGCTTGTCGATCTCGGCGTCCACCCGGGACACGAAGAACGACGCCACGGAGTGGATGGTGCGCAGGTCGTGGCCGTTGGCCTTGGCCTGCTCCAGGCCCGTGACGAACGCCTCCATCACGCGGCGGTAGCGCTCGACGGAGAAGATCAGCGTCACGTTGACGCTGACGCCCTCGGCCAGGGTCCGGGTGATCGCGGGCAGGCCCTCGATCGAGGCCGGGATCTTGACCATCAGGTTCGGCCGGTCGACGGTCTTCCACAGGTCGAGCGCCTCGGCCGCGGTGCGCTCGGTGTCCTTGGCCAGGCGGGGGTCGACCTCGATCGACACCCGGCCGTCGACGCCGTCGGTGGCGTTGTAGGTGTCGCGGAACAGGTCGCACGCGTTGCGCACGTCGGTCGTGGTCACCTCGCGCACGGTGGCGTCGGTGTCCGCGCCGCGCGCGGCCAGCTCGCGGACCTGCGCGTCGTAGGCCGAGCCCTTCGACAGGGCGGCGGCGAAGATGGTCGGGTTCGTGGTCACGCCGACCACGTGGTGCTCGGCGATCAGGCTCGCCAGGTTGCCCGTGTCGAGGCGTTCCCGGGACAGGTCGTCCAGCCAGATCGACACGCCCGCCGCGCTGAGGTCGGCCAGTGGGTTGCTGCTCACGTCGTCATCTCCCTGGAAGAGGTCTTAGCGGGTCCGGGCCAGCGACCGCCGCGCCGCGGCGACGACGTTCTCGGTGGTGAAGCCGAACTCGCGGAACAGGGTCTGGTAGTCCGCGGAGGCGCCGAAGTGCTCGATGGAGACGATCTCGCCCGCGTCGCCGGCGAACCGGTGCCACGGCTGGGCGATGCCCGCCTCCACCACCACGCGCGCCTTGACCGAGGACGGCAGCACGCTCTCCCGGTACCCCTCGTCCTGGGTGTCGAACCACTCGACGCACGGCATGGACACCACGCGGGTGGCGATGCCCTCGGACTCGAACACCTTCCGGGCCTCGACCGCGATCTGGAGCTCGGAGCCGGTGGCGACGAGGATCAGCTCCGGCTCGCCCTCGCCCTCCAGCACGTAGCCGCCGCGCGCCATGCCGTCGGGGGCCTTCTCCTTGGTGCCCACCAGCACCGGCAGGTTCTGCCGGGTCAGCGCCAGGCCCACCGGGCCGTTGCGGCGCTCCACGGTGACCTTCCAGGCCGCGGCGGTCTCGTTGGCGTCACCGGGGCGCACCACGTTCAGGCCCGGGATGGCGCGCAGCGCGGCCAGGTGCTCGACCGGCTGGTGCGTGGGGCCGTCCTCGCCCAGGCCGATGGAGTCGTGCGTCCACACGTAGATGGCGGGCGACTTCATCAGCGCGGCCAGCCGGACCGCCGGGCGCATGTAGTCGCTGAACACCAGGAACGTGCCGCCGTACGGGCGGGTCGGGCCGTGCAGCGCGATGCCGTTGAGGATCGAGCCCATGGCGTGCTCGCGGACGCCGAAGTGCAGCGTGCGGCCGTAGCGGTCGGCGTTCCACATCTTGGTGGAGATCGACTCCGGGCCGAACGAGTCGGCGCCCTTCATCGTGGTGTTGTTCGACTCCGCCAGGTCGGCCGAGCCGCCCCACAGCTCCGGCAGCACGTCGCGCAGCGCGCCGAGCACCTCGCCGGACGCCTTGCGGGTGGCCACGCCCTTGGGGTCCGGGTCCCACGACGGCAGGGCGTCGGTCCAGCCCTCGGGCCGCTCGTCGGCCAGCAGCCGGTCCAGCAGCGCCTTGCGCTCCGGGTTCGCCTCGACCCACGCGTCGAACGACCGCTGCCACTCGGCGCGGGCCTGCTCGCCGCGCTTGACCACGGCGCGGGTGTGCTCCAGCACCTCGGGCGCGACCTCGAAGGTCTGCTCGGGGTCGAAGCCCAGGATGCGCTTGACCTCGGCCACCTCGTCGGCGCCCAGCGCCGCGCCGTGGGCCGCGCCGGTGTTCTGCTTGGTCGGCGCCGGGAAGCCGATGATCGTGCGCAGCAGGATGAACGACGGCCGGTCGACCTCGTCCTTGGCGTTGCGCAGCGCCTCCAGGATGCCGGTGACGTTCTCGCCGCCCTCGACGACCTGGACGTGCCAGCCGTACGCCTCGTAGCGCTTCGCGGTGTCCTCGGACAGCGCGATGGTGGTGTCGTCCTCGATGGAGATCTTGTTGTCGTCGTAGATCACCGTGAGGTTGCCCAGCTGCTGGGTGCCCGCCAGCGAGGACGCCTCGCTGGTCACGCCCTCCTCGATGTCGCCGTCGGAGGCGATCACGAAGATGTGGTGGTCGAACGGGCTCTCGCCGATCGGGGAGTCCGGGTCGAACAGCCCGCGCTCGCGGCGCGCGGCCATCGCCATGCCGACCGCCGAGGCCAGGCCCTGGCCCAGCGGGCCGGTGGTGATCTCCACGCCGGGGGTGTGGCGGTGCTCGGGGTGGCCCGGGGTGTTCGAGCCCCAGGTGCGCAGCGCCTTGAGGTCGTCGAGCTCCAGGCCGTAGCCGTTGAGGAACAGCTGCACGTAGAGGGTGAGGCTGGAGTGGCCCGCGCTGAGCACGAAGCGGTCCCGGCCCAACCAGTCGCCGTCCGCGGGGTCGTGCCGCATGACGCGCTGGAACAGAGAGTAGGCCAGCGGCGCCAGGCTCATCGCGGTGCCGGGGTGGCCGTTGCCCACCTTCTGCACCGCGTCCGCGGCCAGCACGCGGGCGGTGTCCACGGCGCGCTTGTCGAGGTCGGTCCAGTCCTCGGGCAGGTGGGCTTCGGTCAACCGGGCAATGTCATCGGTGACGGACACTGACTTCCAGCTCCAAACTCGCATAGGCGGTTATCGGGTGACGGCTGGCGGTGAACTCAATCGTTTCCGTCAGGTCCGATCCGCGGTTACCAAGGTCCGCCGGCCAGCCTAGTCCGGCCAGAGGACACGCGTGCCGTCACACGCTCTGTGGGTGTACGCACAGGCGTAGTTCGTGCGATCAGGGACTACCCGAACGGGCCGGTGGGGGAACCCCTGGTTACGATCTGCTCATCCCCCTTGACCCCGACGAGGAGCGCCCTGCGATGAGTGCCGTCACCGAGGCCCCGGCGCGGTCGCCCCGACAGGTCGTCGGGGCGTACGTGGCGCTGACCAAGCCGCGGGTGATCGAGCTGCTGCTGATCACCACGATCCCGGCGATGCTGCTGGCCCAGCGCGGCCTGCCGCCGCTGTGGCTGATCGCGTGCACCCTGGCGGGCGGCACCCTGGCGGCGGGCTCGGCGAACGCGCTGAACTGCTACGTCGACGCCGACATCGACTCGGTGATGAAGCGCACCGGCGCCCGGCCGCTGGCCCGCAACACCATCCCGCCGCGCAACGCGCTGGTGTTCGGCGTGGTGCTCGGGGTGGTCTCGTTCGGCTTCCTGTGGCTGACCACGAACCTCATGTCGGCCGTGTTCGCGGTGGCCACGATCCTGTTCTACATCTTCGTCTACACCCTGGTGCTCAAGCGCCGGACCTCGCAGAACGTCATCTGGGGCGGCATGGCCGGCTGCATGCCGGTGATCATCGGCTGGTCCGCGGTGACCGGCACGGTGGCGTGGCCCGCCCTGGTGATGTTCGGCGTGATCTTCTTCTGGACGCCGCCGCACACGTGGGCGCTCGCGATGAAGTTCAAGGAGGACTACGCGCGGGCCGGCGTGCCGATGCTGCCCGTGGTGGCCACCGCGCAGCAGGTCACCAGGCAGATCGTCATCTACTCCTGGGTCACCGTGGTGTGCACGCTGCTGCTGGCGCCGGTCACCTCGTGGGTCTACGTCGCGGTGGCCGCCGTGTCGGGCGTGTGGTTCGTGGTGTTCGCGCACCGGCTGCACGGGGTCGTGCGGCGCGGCGGCTCGACGAACACCATGGGGTTCTTCCACCTGTCGAACCTGTACCTGATGCTGGTGTTCTGCGGCCTCGCCGTGGACGCGGTGCTCGGCCTGCCCGTGCTCGGCTGGCCCTTCTGACCGGGGCCCGACCGCGTCGGGTCGAGGAGCTCCCGGACGGGCCGCCACACCTCCAGGTGATCTGGTGGGGCGGCCCGTCACCGGGTGTGGTCAGGACACCGCCGAGAGCAGCTCGGTGACGCTCGGGTCGTCCAGCGACTCGACGATGCACGACCACAGCTCCAGGTTGGCCGTGGCCCACCGGGAGTAGGTGGCCGCGGCCTCCGGGTCGTAGAAGTAGTAGCCCTCGTCGTGCTTGTCCCGCTGCTCGCCGACGATCTTGTGCGCCAGCTCCCGCAGGGTGATGCCGTTCTCCTCCAGGTAGCGCGGCGCGAGCACCACCGGCGTCACCGGCAGCGCCTTGAACAGGGTGTCCGCGTCGGACAGGGCCTGCGCCTCGGGGGAGATGTTGCGGTCCCGGGTGCGCATCTCGGCCTCCTCGACCACCCGGTCCACCCGCCGCGCGAGGTGGTCGGGCACCCCCGCGCGCTCCAGGATGTCCAGCCGCAGCCGGCGCCCGTCCACGGGCAGCGAGTTGCGCCGGACCATGTAGTTGACGTCGTGCACCAGGGCCGCCACCTCGACCAGCGGCGCGTCCGCGCCGTTGCGCCGGGCGAAGTGGACCGCCTTGTCGCGCACGAAGCTGACGTGGTGCCAGCCGTGGAACTGGAGCTTCGGCGCGAGGTCGCGGCACAGCCGCCACACCTCGCGCTCCACCTCCGAGATCGCCTCCGCCGTGACGGTGCTCGTGACGGCGCTCGTGACCATGTTCGTGACAGTGCTCATCGGGACCCCTCCCGTGCCGGGTGGGCCGATGGTAGAGGCGGGCGGCGACCGCCCGCGGCGGTTACATGCTGTTCGTGAGGTCCTCCAACCTGGCCTCGACGGGCACGTGGCGGTGACTCGTGCGGGTGTCCGGGTCGAAGCTGAGGCTCCACGGGCGGACCGCGCGGGACTTGACCAGGAACGTCATGGTGTCGTCCGCGGCCTCGGGGATGCGGTGGAACTCGTGGGCCAGCATCGTGCCGGAGTGGCCCTCGGCCGCCGCGGACCGGCGCAGCAGCGTGGTCGACAGGATCGCCCCGCCGCCGTCCGCCAGGTCCACGCTGAACCGCTCGTGCAGGTAGGAGCCCTGCAACAGGACCGTGCAGAAGTGGTAGCGGTGGTTGTGCACCGAATCGGCGTAGCCCTGCCGCCAGTCCCGCTGCGGCTTGTACTCGTGCAGCCAGAACGTGAACGGCTCGGCCGCCTCGTCGCGCAGGCACCACGCGAAGTGCGTCGTCGTCTCCCGCGACTTCGCGGCCACGCGCGCCTGCTCCCGCGGGGAGAGGGTGCGCAGGTGCCCGCGCAGCCTCTCCCGCAGGTCGGGTCGACCGACCCAGCCCCGGAACCCCCGTTCGACGTGGCTCCAGTGGTCGGCGACAGGGGGGTCGGCCACGGAGAGGAGGGCGGCGAGCTCCGCGACGGCGGAGGTCCCGGCGAACTCGGTCAGCACGGTTTATCAGCTCCCCAACTGGGCGAAGGCGGCGAATTCTTTGCGGAACCGGTGGAACTTCCCCTCCAGCGCCCGGAACCCGTCCTCGTCGAGCGAGTTCCCGGTGATCTTCTCGAAGAGGGCGAGGAAGTCCGCCCGGGTGGTGCCCGGCGTGATGACGATGTGGAGCCCCGCCTTGGAATTGCTGATGCGGAGGAACTCGGCGCGTTCCATGCCGTAGATGAACGAGCCCTCGGTGAACCGCAGGGTGCGCGGGTACGGGCGCACCACCCCCGCGCTGGTGTTGCTGTAGAGGGTCAGCCACACGCTGTCGTCGAACAGCTCCATCCGGTCCAGCGGCGGGTCGGACACGATGGTCAGGTCGATGCGCGAGCCGCGGCCGCGGGCCAGGAACAGGCCCACCAGACCGACGTGGATCTGCTCGCGCAGCCGCGCCACGATCGTGTCGTAGTCGCCGTCCGCGCCCTCGTGCCGCAGCAGGTAGCGGGCGCGCCCGCTGATCGCGTCCTCGTCCCTGGGGTCGGCCAGCACCGCCCTGAGCTCGCACTCCGACTGCGACAGCAGCAGCCGGCAGGCCGCGTAGCGGCCCGCGAAGCCGCGGAACGCGTACAGCCGCGTCCGCTCCAGGTCCTGCATCATCACCTGGTTGAACGCCGGGTCGGGCTTGGCGGTGGGCTCGAACACGTGGCTGGGGAAGAACTCGCGGTCGAGCGCCCGGTACTCGGCGGTCAGCTCGTGCAGCGCCTTGCGGCTCTCCTCGACGACCGGTTCCACCAGCGACCGGCGCGCGGCCGTGCTGGTGATCAGGGTCTGCCAGAAGCCGACCACCGCCGAGATCAGGACGCTGGTGCCCGCGGTGGTGAGGAAGGCGCGCAGACCGCTCGGCGGCATCGGGCTCGAAATGGCCAGGCAGGTCCCGGAGACCACGACGAGTGTCAGCAGCAGCAGGCCCGTCCGGGTCCAGAACAATTCCTGCAACAGATTGCTGCGGACGCCCTTCGGCTCCGCGCGCACGGGGTCACCTCCTTGGATTCGCCACTCGAACGGTCGAATGCTCTCGGTATCCGATCAAGTGCGCGCAGTAACTGTACGCGCGAGTACGCAACGGCGGAAGCGGTAATTAGTGGCACATTTGCGGATTCGACCGGAGATCAACGACAGCGCACCGTGACCGGCGTTGGGCCTGCTGGTGGGCCCTGCGGCGCGTTCCCCGGGGTCGCACCCTAGGCTCGGCAACCATGCGTACTGTCGGCCGTACGGCCCTGGCCCTCGCGTCCCTGTTGTCCGCCGGTCTGGCGCTCACCGCGTGCACCGCTAGTGACCGACCGTCCACCCTCACCAACACCGCCTCCGCGACCGTCCCGGCGCCCGAGGAGGCCGCGCCCACCGAGGCCGAGCCCACCGGCGCCGAGTTGGCCGAGCCGAGCGGGCCGCCGTGCGAGGAGGCGCAGTACCAGGTGTCGGGCGCGGCGGGGGAGGAGCCGACCATCACGGTCCCCACCGGCTGCACGCCGAAGGACGGCCTGGTCGTCCGGGACCTCACCGAGGGCACCGGCCCGGAGATCCGGCCCGGCTCCACGGCCACGATCAACTACGTGCTGGCGACCTTCCGCGACCAGCAGACCCGCGAGTCGTCCTGGGGCAGCCGGCCGTTCGAGGTGGCCAACGTCGGCCAGGCGCAGGTCATCGAGGGCTGGAACCAGGGCCTGGTCGGGCTCAAGGAGGGCGGGCGGCGCCTGCTCGTCGTGCCGCCGGACCTGGGCTACCCCCAGGGCAACCGCGACATCCAGCCCGGCGAGACGCTGATCTTCGTGGTCGACGCGGTGGCGGTCCAGGAGGGCTGACCCGCCCCGGAACCCGACCCACCCCGGAACGCGCGGAGGGCCCCGGCGACGTGCCGGGGCCCTCCGTCCGTGTTCGGGGCGCTCGCGGCTAGGGCGTCAGCAGCAGCTTGCCCGTGGTGCGGCGGCCCTCCAGGTCCTCGTGCGCGCGCCGGGCCTCGGCCAGCGGGTAGCGCCCGCCGACCCGCACCCGCAGGGACCCGTCCGCGACGGCCGCGAACAGCTCGCCCGCCCGCCACTCCAGCTCCTCCCGGGTGGCCAGGTGCGCGCCCAGCGACGGCCGGGTCAGGAACACCGAGCCCGCCTGGTTGAGCCGCTGCGGGTCGACCGGCGGCACCGCCCCGCTGGACGCGCCGAACAGCGCCAGCACCCCGCGCGGCCGCAGGCTCGCCAGGCTCCCGTCGAACGTGGTCCGGCCCACGCCGTCGTAGGCGGCCGCGACACCGGCGCCGTCGGTCAGCCGCCGCACCTCGGGCGCGAAGTCGACCCGGTCGTAGCGGATCACCTCGTCCGCGCCGGCCTCCCGCGCCAGCGCCTCCTTGGCCTCGGTCGACACCGTGCCGATGACCCGCGCGCCCCGCGCCTTGGCCAGCTGCACCAGCAGCAGGCCCACCCCGCCCGCGGCGGCGTGCACGAGCACCGCGTCACCCTCCCGGACGGGGTAGGTGGAGGCGACCAGGTAGTGCGCGGTCAGGCCCTGGAGCAGCAGCGCGCCCGCCGTGTCGTCGTCCACCCCCTCCGGCACCGCCACCGCGCCCGCCGCCGGCACCACGACCTGCTCCGCGTAGCTGCCGGGGGCCTGCGACCACGCCACGCGGTCGCCCACCGCGAAACCCGCCACGTCCGGGCCCACCGCGCTGACCCGGCCCGCGCCCTCCAAGCCCACCACGAACGGCAGCGGCAGCGGGTAGCGGCCCTCCCGGTGGTAGCAGTCGATGAAGTTCACCCCCGCCGCGGCCACGTCCACCAGCAGTTCGCCCGCACCGGGCGAGCGCGCCTCGACCTCGGCGAACTCCAGCGCCTCGGGTCCACCCGTCGCGCGCACCACCACTGCCTTGGGCATCCGTCCTCCACATCTCGGGGTCGTCCGTTCCCGGAGCCGTACTCCCAGCGTCAACCGGGCGCGTCCGCGCCCTGTTCCGCCGTCTCACCTGCCGAGAGCAACCCGCCTGGCCAGGCCCAGCGGCAGCGCCCCCGACCCGGCGACGGTGTCGTGGAACTCGCGGAGCGACCCGGTGTGCTCGGCGCGGATGCGGTCGATCTCCAGCGCCCCGGTCAGGTAGGACGGCGCCTGCGTCGGCCACGCGCAGTACCGGGTGACCTCGCCCGTCGCCGTGCCCGGCGTCAGCGAGGTCTTGGTGGACATGAACTCCTCGGCCTCCTCGACGCCCATGTCGCCGCAGTGCAGCGCGGTGTCCACGACCATCCGCGCCGCCCGGAACAGCCGCGCCTCCACGTGCGCCAGCTCCTGGGCCCGCGTGGTGAAGAACCCGTGCTCCCGCAACAGCTTCTCCGAGTAGAGCGCCCAGCCCTCGGAGAAGTACGGCGTGCGGAACACCTTGCGCACCGGCCGGTCCTGCGCGGCCAGCCACGACAGGTGCCAGTGGTGGCCGGGGTACGCCTCGTGCACCGCGATCGTGGCCAGCTGCGCCCGCGAGTTGGTGCGCAGCCGCTGCTCCACCTGCTCGGCGGTGAACTCCTCCGGCGGGGACGGCACGAAGAAGTGCCCGACCCGCCGGTCGGTCAGCGGCGGCGGCGACATGTAGGAGGCCACCGCCAGCACCGGGCGCTGGAACGCGGGCGAGGGCACCACCCGGCACTCCTCGCCCTCGGCCAGGGTCACCAGGCCGTGCTCCACCAGGAACGCCCGCGCCCGCCGCGTCTCCGCCTCGTACTCCGCGCGCATCGCCTCCGGCGTCGGCGGGAAGTCGTCCTGGAGCGCCGCCATCACCGAGTGCCAGTCGTCCGCGCCGGCCAGCTCCCGCAGCTCGGCCTCCAGCTCCGCGTAGGCGGAGCGGCCGCGCTCGTGCAGCTCGGCGGCGCCGTAGCCCAGCACCTCCTGCTCGCGCAGCAGCGTCGAGTACAGCGCCTCGCCCATCCGCCAGTCCCCGGTGGCCCGCTCCGCGAACCCGTCCAGGAACGCCGCCAGCTCGTCGAACGCCCGCGCGGCCGGCTCCGCGGCCCCCGCCAGCTCCGCCCGCAGCGCCGGGTCGGCCACCTCCGCGGGCAGCGTGCCGGTCAGGAACGCCCGCCCGGTCCTCGCCTGCGCCGCGGCGCGCAGCACGATCTTCGGCGAGGCCAGCCCCTGGTCCAGGTTCGCGCGGCACGCGGCGAGCACCGCCGGCACCTCGGCCAGCCGTCGCACCACGCTCGCGACCAGCTCCGGCTCCGGCCGCAGCCGGTTGAGGAACGCGCTGAACAGCGGGAACAGCACCGCGCCGGTGTAGACGGAGGGATCACGCCGCCACGCGGGCCACGACGCCTTCGCCCGCTCCCCGCGCAGCACCGCCACCACGAGGTCGCGGTCCACCGACTCCTGGAGGTCGTCGGTCTCCAGCGCGGTGAACCGCGCCAGCCACGAGCCGGCCTCGCGTTCGGCATCGGCGAAAGCGGTGGCGGAGAAGTCCCCGAGCGTGTGGTCGTGGGCCGGCGAGCCGAGCATCGCCGCGTTGCCGGGAGCGCGGTCGAAGTGCCAGGCCAGGAATTCGCCGACCAGTCGGTCGGCCTCGGTCTTCGCAGTCACGAGGACGGAAGCTACCCGCTGGTCGGGGCCACCGCGCGGAACCGCGAAACCCGTGGGGCCCTGCCCGTCGACGGTTCGGGTCCTCGCGGCGGGAGGGGTGGGGCGCGGCAACCCGACCGTGCCGATCCCGCGTGGGCGGCCGGGTGAGGGCAGTCACGCGCGGAAGTCACCGGCAGGTCCTAATCTGGGCGGCGTGGCTGAGGAGAAGAAGACCGGGGCGAAGAAGGTCGACCGCGCGGTGAAGAGCGCGTCGGAGTTCGTGGCCGCGCACGGCAAGCCGGCGCGCGCGGTCGTCGAGCCCGTCGGCCGGGCCGGCGCGCGTCTCGTGCTGGTCGGCGACGACGGCGCCATGGGTGACGTGTTCCTCCCCGACGTGGCGACGGCCGAGGCGGTCGTCGAGGCGACGCCGGACCTGGAGCGGCACGAGTGGGACCGCGAGACGACCGCCGCGGTGAAGATCGGCCCCGCGCACCGCCGCAGGATGGCCGGCAGGTGAAGGTCCTCTTCGCCACCTGCGCCACCCTGCCCGCCGGCGACGGTGACGAGGACGAGCTGGTCGACGCCCTGGCCGAGGTCGGCGTGCACGCCTCCTGGGTGGCCTGGGGCACGCCCGTCGACGCCGACCTGGTCGTGCTGCGGGCCACCTGGGACTACCCCGAGCGGCTGGCCGGGTTCCTGGCCTGGTGCGACGCGCGGCCGGCCCTGGCCAACCCGGCGGGCGTGGTGCGCTGGAACACCGACAAGTCCTACCTGTTCGACCTCGCGCGGGCGGGCGCGCCGGTGGTGCCCACGGCCCTGGCCGAGCCCGGGTTCACCGACTGGCCCGACGGCGAGTTCGTGGTCAAGCCGACCGTCGGCGGCGGCTCCCGGGGCGCGCTGCGCGTCGCGGCCGGCGACCACGCGACCGCCGCGCGGCACCTGGCGGAGCTGGGTGTGCGGGCGCTCGTGCAGCCGTACCAGGCGAACGTGGACGTGGCCGGCGAGACGGCGCTGGTGTTCCTCGGCGGGCACTACTCGCACGCCTTCGCCAAGGGCGCGATGCTCACCCCGGACGCCGAGCTGGACGGGTCCGGGCTCTACGTCCTGGAGCGGTTGACCGGCGCGTCGCCCTCGCCCGCCCAGCGGCGGGTCGCCGAGGACGTGCTGGACGCGGCCGCGGCGCTGACCGGCGTGCCCCGCCACGAGCTGCTGTACGCGCGGGTGGACCTGGTGCCGGGCGCGGACGGCTCGCCCCTGCTGCTGGAGCTGGAGCTGGTCGAGCCGTCGCTGGGCTTCCGGCAGGCCGACCGGGGCGCGCCGCTGCGCTTCGCCTCGGCGGTGCGGGCGGAGCTGGCGCGGCGCTAGGTCGGGCGGACCTGTCCGGCCCGGCAGCCCGCCAGGCCCGGCAAGACCGCCAGGCCCGTC
This sequence comes from Saccharothrix sp. BKS2, assembly GCF_047689505.1. Classification (NCBI taxonomy): domain Bacteria; kingdom Bacillati; phylum Actinomycetota; class Actinomycetes; order Pseudonocardiales; family Pseudonocardiaceae; genus Saccharothrix; species Saccharothrix sp. BKS2. Next base: position 328,523 of record NZ_JAUQOL010000010.1, read on the forward strand.
AGGTCCGGCCGGACCACCGGACCCGGCCGCGTCCCGACGTCACCTCAGCCGCGACGTCACCGCAGCCCCGACCCGATCCCGGTCAGCGCGCGGACCTCCATCTCCGCCTGCTTGGCGGGGTCGGCCCGCTCCTTCGACAGCACCGTGCCCAGGTACCCGCACAGGAACGAGAACGGGATCGACACCAGGCCCGGGTTGCTCAGCGGGAACCAGGCGAAGTCCACGTCCGGGAAGATCGAGTTCCGCGCGCCCGACAGCGAGGGGGAGAAGGCCAGCAGCACGATGCACGAGCCGAGCCCGCCGTAGATCGCCCACAGGGTGCCGTTGGTGTTGAAGCGCTTCCAGAACATCGAGTAGATGATCGTGGACAGGTTCGCCGACGCGGCCAGCGCGAACGCCAGCGCCACCAGGAACGCCACGTTCTGCCCGTTGGCCGCGATGCCGCCGGCGATCGCCAGCAGTCCCACCACGACCGCGGTCAGCCGGGCCACCCTGACCTCCGACCGCGGGTCGGCCTGGCCGCGCTTGATCACGTTGGCGTACACGTCGTGCGCGAACGAGGCCGACGCGGTCAGCGTCAGGCCCGCCACCACCGCGAGGATCGTCGCGAACGCCACCGCGCTCACCACGCCCAGCAGCACCGCGCCGCCGATCTCGTAGGCCAGCAGCGGCGCGGCCGAGTTCTCGCCGCCCGGCGCCTTGGTGATGGCGTTCGAGCCGACCAGCGCCAGCGCGCCGAAGCCGATCACCAGGGTGCACAGGTAGAACGCGGCCATCATCCACGTCGCCCACACCACCGAGCGCCGCGCCTCGCGCGCGTTGGGCACGGTGTAGAACCGCATCAGCACGTGCGGCAGCGAGGCGGTGCCCAGCACCAGGGCCAGCGCCAGCGAGATGAAGTCCAGCCGGGCCAGCGGCGTGCCGCCGTACCGGGCCCCCGGCTCCAGCACCTCCGGGCCCAGCGGGGTGTTGCGCGACGCGGTCTCCAGGATCGACGACAGGCTGAACCCGAACTTGCCCAGCAGGAACACCGTCATCAGGGTCACGCACACCACCAGCAGCACGGCCTTGATGATCTGCACCCAGGTGGTGCCCTTCATGCCGCCCACCAGCACGTACAGCACCATGACGATGCCCACCACGGCGATGACGACCGCCTGGCCGCCCTTGGTGTGCACGTCCAGCAGCAGCGCCATCAGCGCACCCGCGCCGGCCATCTGCGCGATCATGTAGAACAGCGAGATCACCAGCGTCACGTTCGCCGCCGCCGCGCGCACCGGGCGCTGCCGCATCCGGAACGCCAGCACGTCGCCCAGGGTGAACCGGCCGGTGTTGCGCAGCCGCTCCGAGATGATCATCAGGCCCATCAGCCAGGAGACCACCCAGCCGATGGAGTACAGGAACCCGTCGTAGCCGTTGACCGCGATGCTGCCCGAGATGCCCAGGAACGACGCGGCGGACAGGAAGTCGCCCGACAGGGCGATGCCGTTCTGCGGCCCGGTGAAGCTGCTGCCCGCGGCGTAGTAGTCCGACGCGGTGGCGTTGCGGCTGCCCGCCCGGTACACGACGTAGAGCGTGATCAGCACGAAGACGCCGAACACGCCCAGGTTGAGCGCGGTGTTGCCGCCCATCAGGCCCGCTCCTCGTCGGTCAGCGCGCGCACCGCGGCGACCTGCGGGTCGAGCCGGCGCCGCGCGTACCGGGCGTAGGCCAGGGTGAGCGCGATCGTCGTGGCGAACTGGAGCAGCCCGAACAGCAGCCCCACGTTGACCACCCCGTAGACCCGCGTGCCCATGAACTCCGGCAGGTACGCCGACAGCGCGACGTAACCCAGGTACCAGAGCAGGAAGCCGCACGTGGCGGGGACGATGAAGATCGTCGTCCGGCGCCGCAGCTCGCGGAAGTCCTCGCTCGCCTGGAGCGCGACGAAGTCGGGGTCGCCGGACTCGTCGACCAACAGGGGCGCGGGCGGTTCGTCGAAAGTCGCGAAGCCGCGCCCGCCGCGGGCCGGTCTCGAATCCGTCGAGGGCAGGATCGCCTTCGTCATCAATCCTCCACGGGGATTTGCCACGCCGCGCGCGGGGGATCGCGTGGACCGCTGGCGAGTGCTCAGCGTAACCGCGCCGGCCCGCCAGTCAACGCCTCCTCGGCAACCGGGTGGCCGGCTTCGCGCGGGTCGCTCCGCTGCGACGTCGCAAGATGTCTCAACAGGCGTCCGATGGACCTCGGGATCGTCACGCTGCGCCAATCGGATGAGGACGGACCGCAAGGTCGTTGTCCCGGGCCAGTCCACCACTTACTATCGCGCAGCAACACCCGCTGCCCGCCGTCATAAAGAGTCGGCGTCGTTCAACTTTGAAACAACTACGGACTTTCCGGGGCTTGTCTGGTGACTGGCGACAACAACTCGCGCCGGCAGTGGTGGTCCGCCGTCGCGGACTGGCGGAATTGGCGCCTGCCGATCAAGCTCGCCGCCGTGCTGGCGGTGCCGGTGCTCGTGGCGGTCGGCGCGGGTCTGGTGCAGATCCGCGGTTACGTCGCGAGCTCGGACGGCTACGCCGCGATGCAGCGGCTGGTGACCCTGCGCTCCGGGCTCGACCCGCTCATCGAGGGCGTGCAGGCGGAACGCGCGATGGCCGCGCAGCGCGCCGAGGGCCAGGGCGTCGACGCGGACGACTTCCGGACCCAGGTCCGCACCACCGACACGGCCGCCGCGGGCGTGGAGAACCTGGTGGCCCGCGCCAGGCTGGGCGAGGTCGCCGGCGCCCGCTTCCAGGACGTGGTGGTGCAGCTCGACGGCCTGCCGCAGCTGCGCGACCGCGTGCTCGCGGGCAGCGTCGACCTGGCGGGCGGCATCGGCGGCTACAGCGTGGTGCTGCGCGCCCTGATGGACTTCGACCAGGCCATGGTCGGCGACTTCGGCGACCCGGCCCTGTCCGGCACCGCCACCGCCCTGCACAACCTCGCCATGGCCGCCGAGCAGGTGTCCTGGCAGCAGGCCACCGTGCTGGCGGGCGTCAGCCGCGGCACGCTGCTGGCCAACGAGCGGACCATGCTGGAGCAGTCCTGGACCCGCCAGGAGGACAAGCTCGCCGACTTCTCCGCCGTCGCCACGCCGCGCCAGCAGCAGGACTACCGGACCACGGTCGCCGGCCCGGACGTGGACACCCGCAACCGGCTGTTCCAGTACGTCCGCAGCCTGCCCGCCGTGGTCTCCAACGACGTGCCGGTGGACGAGTGGAACAGCAGCTCGCGCGGCACCCTCCGGCAGATCGGCGTCGTGCTGCGGACGCTGGAGGACCAGCTCGACGACGCCGCCGCCCGCCTCCAGGACGCCACCAGCGACCGGGCCGGCGCGGCGTCGGTGATCCTGCTGGCGTCGCTGTTCGCCGCGGCGGGCATCGGCTTCATCGTCGGCAGCTACCTGCTGCGCTCCCTGCGGGCGCTGCGCACCTCGGCGCTCGACGTGGCCGAGCACCGGCTGCCCGCGCTGGTCGCCCAGCTGCGCGAGAACAGCGCCCACGACGTGGTCGTCGAGCCCGTGCCCGTGCACACCCGGGAGGAGCTGGGCCAGGTGGCCCGCGCCTTCGACGCGGTGCACCGGCAGGCGGTCAGCTCCGCCGCCGAGCAGGCCGACCTGCGCGCGGCGATGCGCAACGCGTTCACCAACCTGTCCCGCCGCAGCCAGGGCCTGGTCGAGCGGCAGCTCAAGCTCATGGAGGAGCTGGAGCGCCAGGAGGAGAACCCCGAGCAGCTGGCGAACCTGTTCAAGCTCGACAACCTCGCCACCCGGATGCGCCGCAACAACGAGAACCTGATGGTGCTCTCCGGCAGCGACGTGGCCCGCCGCTTCACCCGGCCGGTGCCGCTGGGCGACGTGCTGCGCGCCGCCGCGTCCGAGATCGAGCAGTACCAGCGGGTCGTCGTGCAGACCACGCCGTCGGTCGAGGTCGTCGGCTACGCCGCGGGCGACCTGGTGCGGCTGGTGGCCGAGCTGCTGGACAACGCGACCACGTTCTCGCCGCCGCGCACCCAGGTCGTGGTGGGCGGTCGCGCCCGTCCGGGCGGCGGTGTGCTGGTGGACGTGGTGGACCAGGGCGTCGGCATGTCCGAGGAGGACCTGGCCCAGGCCAACCGCCGCATCGCGCTGGCCGCGGCCGAGGACTCCGGCGAGCTGACCGTGTCCCGCCAGCTCGGCCTGTACGTGATCGGCCGACTCGCCGGGCGGCACGGCATCGAGGTGGTCCTGCGCGAGCAGGGCGACGGGCTGCGCGCGGTGGTGGCGCTGCCCGCCGAGCTGGTGCGCGCGGTCGGCGCGGTGCCCGGCAGGCCGGTGCCCACGCGCGCCACCCCGGGCCGGGGCGTGCCGGTCCAGGCCATCCCGGTGAACGGCAACTCCGCGGCCGGCCTCCCGCAGCGCCTCCCGGGCTCCGACGGCTTCGGCGCGCAGCGCGTCCCGGCGGTGGGCCCGCCCTCGCTGACCGGTCCTTCCCCGCTCGTGGGTCCTTCCCCTTCGGGCGGGCCGTCGACCGGCCCGCAGCCGTTCCCGGCGCACGGCCTGCCCACCGCATCCCATTCCGCCGGGTCCCATTCCGCCGGGTCCCATTCCGCCGGGTCCCATTCCACTGGGTCCCATTCCGCCGGGTCCCCGTCCCCCGGTCCCCAGCCGGTGCTGCCGAGGTCGTCGTCCACGGGCCCCCAGCCGGTGCTGCCGCGGTCCCCGGTCACCGGGTCGACCCCGCTGGTCATGCCCCCGGCGCTCCCGCCGCTCCCGCCCGCCGTGCCGCTGGGGGAGGACGGTTGGTCGCCGTTCAGCGGCCGCACCCCCGACGCGTCCACCCCCACCGCGCCGGCGCCCGCGAAGGCCCCGGCCCCGGCTCCCGCGCCGAAGCGGAACGGGTCGACGTGGTTCGGCGGCACCCCGGTGTCGCCCGGACCGGCCGAGCCGGCGCGCCACCGCGCGCCGGAAGACCACGAGCGCGGGGAGGCGCCCGTGTCCGACAACGCGTCCGGCCTGCCGAAGAGGCAGCCGCGCAAGAACCTGGTGGAGAACCTGGCGGCCGAACGGCCGGGCGCACCCGATGCGGTGGCACCCGTACGGAGGGATCCGCAGGCGACACGCGGATTTTTGGCCAACTACCAGACCGGCATCAGGCAAGGTGTGCAGGGGTCCGGGGAGAACCGAACCGGTCAGGAGAGCAACGGATGAGCGCGCAGAAGTCCCGCCAGGTCGATCAGTTCGGCTGGTTGGTGAGCAACTTCGCCGATCGCGTGCCGGGGGTGGCCCACGCGGTGGTGATCTCGGTGGACGGCCTGCTGCTCACCGCGTCCAGCAACCTGCCGGAGGACCGGGCCGACCAGCTGGCCGCGATCGCGGCCGGGGTGGCGAGCCTGACCGAGTCGGCGGCGCGCTGCTTCGACGGCGGCGGCGTGCTCAGGTCGGTGGTCGAGATGCAGCACGGGATCATGCTGCTGATGTCGATCCGTGACGGCTCGTGCCTGGCGGTGCTGGCCGCGCCGGACGCGGACGTCGGCCAGGTCGCCTACGAGATGACCGTCGTGGTCGACCAGGTCGGCCAGCTCCTCACCCCCGAGCTGCGCGCCCAGCTCCACGGCGCGAAGCGGATGATGGCCCGCCCGTCCGCGTGAGGTGGTCATGAACCACGACCAGGACCCCGAGGGGTCGTCGGACCAGGCGTTCGCCAACCTGCTCAACGGGTTCAGCCTGGACTCCCGCCGCCGCCGGCCGGACAAGCCGAAAGCGGCCGAGCAGGCGTCCGCCGACACCGGCGACACCAGGCCGCACCGGCCGGTGTTCGACGACGACGGGGACGCCGACTTCGAGTACCCCCGCGAGGAGGCGGCGTCGATCGTCCGCGCCTACTCGTGGACCGGGGGGCGCACCACCTCGTCCTACCAGCTGGAGATCGAGACCCTGGTCTCCGCGGTGGACTGGGACTACCCGGACGGGATGAAGTCCGAGCACCACGAGGTGATCGGCCTCGTCGACCGCCCGCGGTCGGTCGCCGAGGTGGCCGCCCTCCTGCGCCTGCCCCTGGGCGTGGCCAAGGTGCTGCTCGGCGACATGGCGGAGCGCGGCCTGATCGACGTCCACGACACCGCCTCCGCCGACCAGCCGGACCTGGGCCTGATGGAACGCGTCCTGGCGGGCCTGCGCCGCCTCTGAACCGACCGCCCCGAGTCTGGCCGCCCCGACCCGACCGCCCCGGCCCCCCGGCCCCGACCGCCTCCCATCCCTCGCCCCGAGCCGCCGCTCCACCTCCTCCCGCGACACGCGGCACCGCCCGCCTTTGCGCAAAGATCAGCACGCGACCTACTATGGTTTCAGTGTTGACCGAAGCACATAGGGGGTGGCGGTGAGCGCAGGACGCGAGACCCGGCTGTCGGCGTGGATCGAGAGGTTCGCGGCGCACTTCGAGAAGGAGGGCTTCCCGCTCATCGGCGGCCGCATCATGGGCTACCTGCTCGTGTGCCAGCCGACCGAGCGCACGGCCGCGGAGCTGTCGCAGGAGCTGGAGGCGAGCAGCGGTTCGATCAGCACGAACCTGAAGTTCCTGGTCAACGCGGGTCTGGTGACCAAGCGGACCCGCCGGGGCAGGCAGGCGGCGCAGTACCGCATCAACGAGAAGCGGTGGGCCGACCTGGTGCAGGCGAAGCTGGACGCCCTGGTGAGCGTGCGCGAGCTGACGGAGTCGGGGATGCGGCTGATGAGCGGCGACCCGGAGCGGGCGGTGCGGCTGCGCGCGGTCGACGACCTCTACGCGTGGCTGGCGACGGAGCTGCCCGCGGTCTGGGAGCGGAGGCCCTCCTCGGCGCGGTGAGGCCGTTCCCTGGTGGACACCCACAGGGCGGCGGTGGCGACGACGACGGCGCCGGCGCCGAGCACGTGCAGCGACACGAGCACCTCGGGCACACCGGTCCAGTACTGGACCATGCCCAGGGTGCCCTGCGCCAGCACCACGGCGACGAGCGCGGAGTAGGGCCGGCGCGGCACCGGGTGGCCCTTGAGCGCGAAGCCGAGCGCGACGAGCATCCCGAGGAACAGGAACAGCAGGTCGGCGTGCAGCTGGGAGAGGGTGTCGACGGGCGCGTCCAGGCGCGGGGTGTCGGCGTCGCCGGCGTGCGGTCCGGCGGCGGTGACGAAGGTGCCGGCCAGCAGCAGCAGGCCGAGCGTGACGGCCTGCACGACCTGGAGCGTCATGAGGGGTCGCGGCACGCGGGGGCGGGCGGGTTCGTCGCCCTCGCCGAGCGAGGCGACCAGCAGGACGGCGAACCACACCAGCGCCATCGACACGAGGAAGTGCACGGACACGGTCCACCACAGCAGGCCGGTGAGCACGGTGACGCCGCCGATGAGGGCCTGGAGGACCACGCCGCCGAACTGCACGAGGGCCAGCACCACCACGCGCTTGCGGCGGGGCCGGTTGAACCAGGCGGCGAGCACGCACAGCCCGGCGATGACGCCGACCACGCCGGTGAGGGTGCGGTTGCCGAACTCGACCCACTGGTGCAGGGAGGCGACCTCGGGGTGCTCGGTGGGCACGAGGCTGCCCTCGAAGCACTGGGGCCAGGTGGGGCAGCCGAGGCCCGACCCGGTCACGCGCACGATCGAGCCGGTGACCGCGATGCCGCCCTGGGCGATGACCACGGCGACGGCGAAGGCGCGTTGGAACCGGCTGAGGGCGGTCGTGAACCAGGCGGGCACCAGCCGATGGTAGGTACCGCCGTCCGGGGTGTTCCCGGCGGGGTCAGTCGAGCCGGGTGGTCCGGGCGGCCAGCGCGCCCGCGGCCACACCCCAGATGACCAGCACCGACACGTGGCGCAGCGCGGGGGCGGCCCCGTCGACGACCGCGTGGTGCAGCCCCTCGGCGAGGGCGGCGGAGGGAAGTGCGTCCACGATCACGCGCAGCCACGCGGGCAGGGTGTCGACGCCGAGCGCGACGCCGCCGATGAGCAGCAGCGCGAACCAGGCGATGTTGGCCAGGGCGAGCACGACCTCGGCGCGCAGCGCGCCGCCGAGCAGCACGCCGAGCGCGCCGAAGGTGAGCGCGCCCAGGACGAGCAGCGCGGCGGCCCACAGCAGGCCGGCGACGGGCGGGAGCCGCCAGCCCAGCGCGAGCGCGACGGCGCAGAGGATCAGCACCTGCACGGCGACGACGGCGAGCCCGGCGGCGACCCGGCCGGCGACGAGCAGCCAGCGCGGCAGGGAGGTCGCGGCGAGCCGCTTGAGCACGCCGTATCGGCGGTCGAAGCCGAGGGCGATGGCCTGGCCGGTGAAGGCGGAGGAGATGACCGCGAGGGCGAGGACGCGGGCGGTGGCCGAGGCGACGCGCGGTTCGGGCACCGGGATGACCGCCATGAGGCTCATCGCGACCAGCAGCGCCACCGGGATGAGCACGGTGAGCAGGACCTGCTCGCCGTTGCGCAGGGTGAGCGCGGTCTCGGTGCGGGCCTGGGCGAGCAGCATCCGGGCGAGGTTGCCGCGGCCGGGGGCGGGGGTGAAGGTGCCGGGGGCGAACCGGGGGTCGGTCACGAGCGCAGCTCCCTGCCGGTCAGTTCGAGGAACACGTCCTCCAGGCTCCGCTTGGCCACGGTCAGCTCCTCGGCGAGCACGCCCTGCTGGGCGCACCAGGAGGTGACGGTGGAGACGACCTGCGGGTCGATGGTGCCCCGCACGAGGTAGGCGCCGCGGGTGGTCTCGCGGACCTCCAGGCCCTCGGGCAGGGCGGCGCGCAGCAGCGTCAGGTCCAGGCCGGGTCGGGCGCGGAAGCGGAGCTGCTGCTCGTCGTGCCGGGTGGTGAGCTCGGCGGGGCTGCCCTGGGCGACGACGCGGCCGGCGTCGACGATGACGACGTGGTCGGCGAGGGCCTCGGCCTCGTCCATGAGGTGGGTGGTGAGCAGCACGCTGACGCCGTCGGCGCGCAGCGCGGCGATCAGGTCCCACACCAGGTGGCGGGCCTGGGGGTCGAGGCCGGCGGTGGGTTCGTCGAGGAACACCAGCTCGGGGCGGCCGACGAGGGCGCAGGCGAGGGAGAGGCGCTGCTGCTGGCCGCCGGAGAGGCGCTTGTAGGGGGTGCGGCCGACGGAGGACAGGCCGAGCACGTCGAGCAGCCAGGCGGGGTCGTGGGGGTTGGCGGCGCAGGTGGCGACGAGCCGCAGCAGCTCGGCGGCGCGCACGCCGGGGTAGCCGCCGCCGCCCTGCGGCATCACGCCGATGCGGGCCCGCAGCCGGTCGCCGTCGCGGGCGGGGTCGAGGCCGAGGACGCGGACCAGGCCGGCGTCGGCCCGGCGGAACCCCTCGCACACCTCGGCGGTGGTGGTCTTGCCCGCGCCGTTGGGGCCGAGCAGCGCGAGGACCGTGCCGGTCGCCAGGGTGAGGTCGAGTCCGTTCACCGCGACGGTGGAGCCGTAGCGCTTGACCAGCCCCGACACTTCCACGGCAGGGTGCTGGGGGTGCGGGCTCACGACAGCGAAGCGTAGGACCCCGCCGGTGGGGGCCCGGTGGTGGGGGCCCGGTGGTGGGGCTGGCCCCATCAGGGTCACCCCCGGGCCCTCAGGGTTTCCTCGGGGGTGTTCCGGATATCTTTCGGTCCGGCGGGACCGCCAGGATTTCCGTTGTGGCGTTGATCGGGGGGAAAAGCGGGGCGCTGGCGCTCCCGCTGACCGTGGTCGGGCTGATCGGCTCATTGCTCCCGGTCGGGTACCTGCACGTGGTGTCGGTCGGGAAATTGAGCCCGGTGCGGCACACGGTCAGCGATTACATCTTCGTGGACGGCGGGTCGGTGCCGCTGGGCGCCGCCGCGCTGTCGCTGTCGGCCGCGTCGGTGGGGCTGCTGGTGGTCCTGGTGCGCTCCGGCCTGCCCCGGCACGGGGCGGCGTCGTGGCTGATGGGGCTGTGGGCGGCGGGGTTGGCGGTGGCCGCGGTGTTCCCGACCGACCCGACCGGCGCGCCGACGTCGTTCTCGGGCGCGGTGCACCGGTACGCGGGCGCGGTGATGTTCGCGGCGCTGCCGCTGGCGGGGTGGCTGGTTTCCCGGACGTTCACCGCCAATACCGCCGTTCGTCGTTTTTCCGTGGCTGCCGGAATCACCTCCGTCGCTTTTATGCTCAGCCACGTCGCACTGGTCCGGCCGGACGGCGGCGCGGTTCTGCTGGGCCTTTTCGAACGGGTGTTGTTCGTCCTGCTCTACGGCCTGCTGTTCGCCTTGGCCGCCGTCGCGGTCCGCCGGGGGGTGTCGTCGTGACGTGGCTCGCGGTGGTGCTGGCGGTGCTGGGCGCGGTGTGCTTCGCCCTGGCCGCCCGCCTCCAGCACGAGGCGGTGCGCGCGGGGGCCGGCGCGCCGCGGCTGCCGGACCTGGTGCGCCGGCCGCGGTGGCTGCTGGGCCTGCTGCTGCTGGTCCTCGGCTCCGGGGTGCACGCGGTGGCGCTGGGGATGGCGCCGCTGAGCGTGGTGCAGCCGGTGGGCGTGGTGGCCATCGGCGTCACCGCGCTGCTCGACGGGCGCCGCCGCGAGCTGCCCGCGGTGCTGGTGACCACGCTCGCGGTGGGGGCTTTCGTGCTCCTGGCCGCGGGCAGCGCCACCCCCACCACCGTGGCGCCGGAGGCGCAGGTCCGGGCGGGGCTGCTGGCCCTCGGCCTGCTCGCCGGACCCGCCCTGCTGGGCGTGCTGGCGCGGCGGCCGGCGGTGCGGGCCCTCGGGTTCGGTTCGGCGGCCGGTGTCGCCTACGGCCTCGTGTCCGTGCTCATGCGCGCGGTGTCCCAGGACGTCCAGCGGGGCGGGGTGTCCTGGGCGACCGCGCTGTCGGCGGCGGGCATCGCCGCCGCCCTGCTCGTCGGCGGCTGGTTCACCCAGCACGCCTACGCCGGCGGACCGCCGCACCTGGCGGTCGCCTGCCTCACCGTGGTGGACCCGCTGGTGGCCGTCGGCGCCGGCGCGGGGCTGCTCGGCGAGGCGACCCGGACCAGCGGCGCCGTCGCCCTGGCCGAACTCGCCTGCGCTCTGGTCGCCGTCGGCGGCGTGGTGGCGCTGGCGCGCGGAGCACACGCAGTTCCCACCGGAGCGGTTCCTCCCGGGACGGTTCCCACCAGGACGGAGAAGACAGTGGACGAGGGACGCGCCCTGCGGGTCGTGATCGCGGCGGAGACCTTCCCGCCGGACGTCAACGGCGCGGCCAGGTTCGCCCACCGGTTGGCCGCCGGTCTCGCCGGCCGGGGCCACGACGTGCACGTGATCTGCGTGTCCACGACGGGGCGGGCGGGTGCCGAGCGGGTCGACGGCGTCACCGTGCACCGGGTGCGGTCGCACCGCACGCCGTTCCACCGCACGTTCCGCGTGGGGCTGCCGTGGCAGGTGCGCCGGGACGTGGGGGTGCTGCTGGAGCGGCTGCGGCCGGACGTGGTGCACGTGCAGGCGCACTTCGTGGTGGGCCGCTACGCGCTGCGGCGGGCGGCGGAGCTGGGGGTGCCGACGGTGGCGACCAACCACTTCATGCCGGAGAACCTGTTCGGCCACGCGCGGGTGCCGGCGTGGCTGCGGGGCGCGGCCTCGCGGTGGGCGTGGCGGGACCTGGGGCGGGTGTTCGGGGCGGCGGACGTGGTGACCGCGCCGACGCCGCGGGCGGTGGAGCTGCTGCACGACAACGGGTTCCCGCCGCGCGCGGTGCCGGTGTCGTGCGGGATCGACCTCGACCGGTACCGGGGTCGGCGGCCCGCGCGGCGCTCCGACGCGCCGACCGTGCTGTTCGTGGGCCGGCTGGACGAGGAGAAGCGGGTGGACGAGCTGCTGCGCGCGGTGGCGCTGGTGCCGCGCCTGCGCGCGGAGGTCGTCGGCGACGGGTCGTGCCGGGCGGCGTGGGAGTCGCTGGCCCGCGACCTGGGCATCGCCGACCGGGTGCGGTTCCGGGGGTTCGTCCCCGAGGAGGAGCTGCTCGACGCCTACGCGGCGGCCGACGTGTTCTGCATGCCCGGCATCGCGGAGCTCCAGAGCCTGGCCACCATGGAGGCGATGGCCGCGGGCAGGCCGGTGGTGGCGGCCGACGCGATGGCGCTGCCGCACCTGTGCCGACCGGGCCGCAACGGCTGGCTGTTCACGCCGGGCGACGTGCGCGGGCTGGCCGACCGGCTGCACGCGGTGCTGGCGGACCCGGCCGTGACGGCCCGGATGGGCGCGGCCAGCGGCGAGCTCATCGCCGCCCACGCCCTCGACGGCACCCTGGAGACCTTCGAGCGCCTCTACGCCCGCGCCCTCGGCGTCCCCGAGACCCGCCCGGCGCTGGCCGCCTGATCCCCGGCCGCCCGATCCCTGCCGGCCCGACCTCCGGCAGGGCCCTAACCCACGTCCACCCCGGTGGCGGCCATGCGCTTGACGCGCTGCGCGACCCGGACGCCACCGGGGCCCAGGCGCGGCCGGCCGTCGGGCCCCAGCTCGGTGAGGAACCTGAACAGCATCCCGTGGCCCTCCAACCGCCGCAGCAGTGCGCCGTCCACGTCGTCCGGGTCGAAGTCCACGATCGACATCTGCTCCACCAGCGAGGTCGCGATGGTGCGCCGGGCCCGCAGCGGCACCCACCAGGTGGTCACGAACAGCAGCACCAGCCCGAACGCCAGCGCCGTGCCCAGCACCGCCTCCCAGCCGGTGAACCGCAGCTCGAACACCTGCACCGAGGCGGCCACGACCAGCAGCGCGGACCCGTACACGGCGGCCCACCCGGCGGTCGCCGACGCGGGCGGCTCGGCGGGCTCGGTGTCCCACGTCCCGTCCACCTGCCGCCACCGCCGCAGCGAGCTGCCCAGCACGTACGAGGTGACCGCGCCGAACAGGACCGCCACCGCGGTGCCCACCACGACCGGCACGGGCGGCAGGTCGTAGAGCCGGTAGCGCACGAACACCCACACGCCGACCACGATCGCCGCCGCCACCAGCACCCGCAGCAGCAGGCGCGGTTCGAGCCGGACCCTGGCCAGCACCGCCAGCGGCGTGCCGACCGGCGCGGGCAGGCTGCCGATGACCAGCAGCCCCACCACGACCAGCAGCACCCCGCCCACCGCGACCATGCCGGTGGTGGCCTGGTCCCCGGTCTCCCCGCCGGCCATCGCGTCCCGGGTCCGGTCGACCGCCACCGCGACCAGCGGGATCACCGGTGAGAGCAGCACCAGCCCGTGCAGCAGGGTCCCGGACCGCAGCGCCGCGTAGCCGAACGCGGCCATCAGCGTGCCGCCGCCCAGCGCCGCCGCCGGGCCCACCGCCCACGGCGGCAGCAGGTCGAACAGCGACAGCACCAGCAGCGCGCCGCCCAGCGCGAACCCCAGCAGCCCGAGGAACTGCGCCAGCTGCCCGCCGCGGGTCAGCCCGGTGATCGTCCAGTACGGCAGCAGCGCCGCCCCGCGCAACGTCCTGGTCAGCGGTTTCGCCGTGCCGAGCCCGGAGTTCTCGCTGTCGACCACGGTGACCGCCACGGCCGCCGCGGTCGCCGCCGTGCGGATGACCTGGTCGCTGCCCGCCTCCTGCACCAGCGGCTCGCGCCCGATGCCGGCCCGGTCGAACGCGCGCAGCGCCTGGAGGCCCACCTCGACCCGTTCGGCGTCGGTGCGCACGGGCAGCCGCGCCAACAGCGCCGCCTGCTCCTCCAGGAACAGCTCGCCGCGCGAGCGCCGGTCCGCGCCCTCCAGCCGGTCGGCCAGGATCGCGGCGCGCAGCGCGGGCAGCTCCTCGCAGGCGATCTGGATGTGCAGCGCCCACGAGGCGAGCTCGGCCAGCGCCGCGCACGTCGGCGGGTGGTCGCCGTCCGGGTCCGCGTAGACCCGCGCCAGCTCGTCCTCCGCCCTGGCCACGCACGGCCGCAGGTCGTCGGGCAGCCCCTCGCCGAACAGGGCGCGCACCAGCTCGTCGACGCGGCGGGCGGCGCGCTGCGCCGGGTCGCCGTCCGCGCCGGTGAGCCGGTCCACCCGCAGCAGCCGCTTCGGGTCGAACACCACCCTGCACAGCATGGTGGCGCCGTCGAGGCGGCCCCAGATCCAGTCGTTGACCCGCCAGGACCGCTTGAGGAACCCGGAGAACCGGCTCAGCGCGGCGCCGCCGGCCTTGTCGTCGGGGGTGAGGCTGTACTCGGCGAAGGCGTTGCGCGTCTGGAGGCTGATCTGCACCAGCTCCACGGCCTGGTCCAGCTCGCCGCGGGTGTCGTCGGCCAGGCAGGTGGTCGCCACCTCCAGCGCCAGCACCCTCGACAGCCACAGCCCGCCGCCCGCCAGCCCGGCCTCGGCCTCGGCGGGGGTGCGCGGTTCGGTGAGCAGCCGGTGCCACGAGCGCAGCACGCCCACGCGCAGCTGGTCGTCGTCCAGCCCGTCGAGGATGTCGTGCGCGTCGCCGAGGATGTGGGCGATGCGGTCCACCTGCTCGCGCACCCGCTGCCCGACGCCGTCCGGCGCGGTCAGCATCCGCTCCGCGAACCGGTGCAGCCGCCGCTCCCAGTAGCCCTGGTCCAGCTCCTCCAGCTCGGCGGTGGTCCAGTGCTCGTCCAGCTCGGTCCGCAGGGCGCGCAGCCGGGCGCGCACGTCGTGCAGGTCGGTGCGGGCCAGGCCGAGCCGCTGGGCGTCCGGCATCACCCACACCAGGCGCTTGAGCAGGTCCATCGCCGCGGAGGCGAGCCGCTCGGCCATCGCGATGCCCCACGGCCAGCCGTGGTCGGGCAGCGCGGTGGGCTGCGGCGCGCCCGGCACGTACGGCAGGCTGCCCCGCTCGGCGAGGTAGGCCCGCTGGGCGGCCTCGGCCGCCGAGCGCACCCGCTCGAACGTCCGGTTCGCGGCGTTGGCGCCGGGCACCTCGAACTGGCGGGTGGTGATGTCGCGGGCGGCGTGCCGGACGCGCACGTCCTCGTAGTGCTCGTGCAGCGTGCCGGCCAGCGCGTAGAGCTTGCGGGTGACCGAGCCGCCCGACGCCAGCCGGTCCAGCAGCGCGTTGCGGCCGCCGCGGCGGGAGGCGGCGTTGCGGTTGTGCTCCTCGATGCGCTCGACGTAGGTGCGGCCGCTCTGGCCGGTCAGCGCGCCCAGCAGGCTGCCGCCGGTGGCGACGGTGCTGGGCAGCGCGCCGTCCACCGGGGCCACCGGCTCCACGACCTCGTCGCGGGCGTGCGGGAACACCAGCAGCATCACCCGCCGCACCGGCCCCTCGGCGGGCATCCGGTCGATGGCCTCCAGCGCCTCCCGGGTGGGCGTGTTGACCAGCACGCCGCCGTCGACCGCGTAGCGGGACCGGTTGTCGGTGCCGTTGGCCCAGGAGGCGACCTCGGCCATGTTGGGCCGGTCGGTGTCGGGCGCGCCGGGCGCGACCGGGATGAACGACGGCTCGAACGCGAACGGGAACGACGCGGAGGAGCGGGCGGCCAGCGCCATGCGGCCCACCAGCGTCGGCAGCCGGTCGGCGGTGAAGTCGTCGCGCCCGCCGGGGTCGCGGCGGAACGAGAAGCTGCCCTGGTGGGAGGACTGCACCAGGGGCTGGCCCAGGTCGTCGTGGGTGACCGTCGGCACCCCGGTCAGCAGCGTGGTGGTGATGCGCAGGTCCACCGGCCGCTCGTGCTGCGGGGTCGGGTCGAAGTCCGCGGTCAGCCGCTCCAGCGCCTCCCGCAGCCGCGGCAGGAAGAACTCGTCGCCGCGCAGCAGCGACACCGGCTGCCCCCGGAACGGGGTGCGCAGCAGCTGCTCCATGCGTCCCTGCTCGGCCCACAGGTCACGCAGCCGCTCCAGCCGGGCACTGGCGTTGACCTGCGACAACGCCAGGGCCGCGCCGTTGATGCCGCCTGCGGACGTGCCCGTGATGACATCGGCGCGCGCGGTGCTGCCGACCATGTCCAGCAGGGTCGAGTAGGGGCCGTCGCCCCTGGTGAGCCGGTCGAGCTCCAGCACCACCCCGCCCATCCACACGGCCAGGCTCACCCCGCCGTTGAGCACGACGGCGAACCGGATCTGCTCCTGCGGCACGTCGGTCATTCCGCGATCCCTCCCCGGGTGCGCACGATCATCCCAGCAACCGTGTCTCGCCCGAACCGGGCAACCGGTTACACCTCGGAGCGGTCGGACCCCGGCCGGTCACGCCCGGGAGCGCTTCACACGGAGCCGGGCAGCGGGTCGCGCCGCAGCAGCGGGACCACCTGGCGGCGCGCCACCAGCACGCACACCGCGAACGCGATCACCGCGCCCACCAGGGCCTGCGGCACGATGTAGGCGCGGCCGTCGAACGCCGAGCCGGTCGGCGGCAGCACCACCGCGATGACCGCGCTGGCGGTGGTCGCGAACACCCGGAACCGGCGCGCCAGCACCGCCGTGGCCAGCGGCAACGCCGCCCACAGCACGTACCACGGCTGGAGCACCGGCCCCAGCACCAGCACCGCGCCCAGGCCCGCGCCCAGCCCGTTGACCGCCTTGATCCGCCCCTGGAACGCCTTCCACAGCAGCGTCGCCGCGATCGCCACCGACACCGCCTGCGTCACCAGCCGCATCAGCACGATCATCGACTCGGTGTGGTTGCCCAGCTTGAGCACCAGCCCCAGCCCGCCGCCCAGGAACCCCATCGCGGTCGGCGGCGACATCCAGCTCTTGACCTCGGAGGCGACGCTCAGCGTCTGCACCCAGCCGAAGCCCAGGCCCGTGCCGACGCACGTGCCCACCATCACCAGGCCGGAGACCAGCAGCAACAGCAGCGCCGCGCGCACCAGGTCGGAGAACCGGCCGCCGCAGCGGCGGGCGATCATCACGCCCAGGAAGCCCAGCGCCAGCGCGGCCGGGATCTTCACCGCCGCCCCCATGGTGATCATGGTCGCGCCGAGCACGATCCACAGCAGCTCCTCGCGCGTCATGGGCACGCCGGGCGTCGTGGGCATCCGGCGCAGCGCCAGCTCCAGGCCGACCAGCATCAGCCCGATCGCCAGGCCCTCGTTGTGCACGCCGATGACCAGGTGGAACAGCACCAGCGGGTTCGCCGCGCCCAGCCACAGCGCGCTCACCGGCGGCACGCCGAACCGGCGCGCGAGCCGGGGCAGCGCCCACACGATCATCGCCAGGCCCAGCAGCACCAGCAGCCGGTGCAGGAACACCCCGGGCAGCACGCTGTCGCCGGTCACCATCGAGATGACCCGCCCGGCGGCCAGGAACAGCGGCCCGTACGGGGCGGGCGTCTCGCGCCAGATGTTGGGCACGTTCTTGGTCAGCGGGTGCTCCACGCCCAGCGCCGTGGCCGGTCCCAGCTCGTAGGGGTCCTGGCCGTTGGCCGCGATCTGCGACTGCGCCAGGTAGCTGTAGACGTCCCGGCTGAACATGGGCAGCACGAACACCAGCGGCGTGATCCACATCAGCAGCGTGCGGTCCAGCTGGCTGCGCGACACCAGCCGCGGCCTGCCCGGACGGGCGAACCGGCCCAGCCACAGCCACGCCGAGACCACCATGAACATGCCGGTCCACACCACGGCCATGGAGGCGGTGGGCATCCGCACGAACAGCCCCAGCAGCGGCGTGCCCGGCAGCGGGCTGAACACCGGCGCCGCGCCGGACCCCAGCGAGCCGACGACCAGCAGCAGCGCGCCGACCGTGCCCCAGCGGCGGATGATGTCGAGCTGACGGCGCTCCGGCGCGTCCAGGGGCGCCGCCTCGCCGATCTCCACCCGATCGCCCGTCACCATTCCGCCCGCCGTCACGCCGGAAGGGTATCGACCGCCCCCGCCGGGTGAGTCGGGTCACCCGATGCGCGGTGATCTTTGCGAGTACCGGGGAAATACGCAACACTGGTGTTGTGAAAAACGTCGGGGAGTCCTGGACCGCCGTGCCCGCCGGGCACGACGGGCGGACCCGGCACGCCGTCGCGCGCCTGCTGCTGGAGCAGGGCCCGGTTCCCGCGGCCTCGGTCGCGGAGCAGCTGGGCCTGAGCCCCACCGCGGTGCGCCGGCACATCGACGCGCTGGTGGCCGACGGCGAGGCGATCAGCAGGGAGGCCCCCCGGAGGGGGCAGCGCGGCCGGGGTCGCCCGGCCAAGCTCTTCCTGCTGACCGAGCAGGGGCGGGCCCGCTTCGGGCACGCCTACGACGACCTCGCCGTGGCCGCGCTGCGGTTCCTCGCCGAACAGGGCGGGGAGGAGGCGGTACGGGCCTTCGCGCGGCGCCGGGTCTCCGCGCTCGTCGAGCAGCACCGGGCGGCCATCGTGGCCCAGCCCGACGCCGCCGGACGGGCCAAGGCCCTGGCGACCGCCCTGAGCAGGGAGGGCTACGCTGCCTCGGCGCGGCACGTGGGGGCGGGGGAGCAGCTCTGCCAGCACCTGTGCCCCGTCGCGCACGTCGCGGCCGAGTTCCCGCAGCTGTGCGAGACCGAGACGGCGGCGTTCGCCGACCTGCTCGGCACGCACGTGCAGCGCCTGGCCACGATCGCGCGCGGTGACGCCGTGTGCACGACGCACATCCCGAACACACCCCGGATCCCGAATGGAGGGGAGCCCGCATGACTGCCGCTGCCGAGCAGCGCACCACCACAGCCCCGCTCACCCAGGAAGAGACCCTGGCGAGCATCGGCGCCTACGAGTTCGGCTGGTCCGACTCGGACGTGGCAGGCGCGAGCGCCCGCCGGGGCCTGAACGAGGACGTCGTTCGGGACATCTCGGCCAAGAAGAACGAGCCGGAGTGGATGCTGGAGCACCGCCTGAAGGCGCTGCGCCTGTTCGACCGCAAGCCGATGCCGACCTGGGGCTCCGACCTGTCGGGCATCGACTTCGACAACATCAAGTACTTCGTCCGGTCGACCGAGAAGCAGGCGGCGACCTGGGACGACCTGCCCGACGACATCAAGAACACCTACGACCGGCTGGGCATCCCGGAGGCCGAGAAGCAGCGCCTCGTCTCCGGTGTCGCCGCCCAGTACGAGTCCGAGGTGGTCTACCACAAGATCCGCGAGGACCTGGAGGAGCAGGGTGTCGTCTTCCTCGACACCGACACCGCCCTCAAGGAGCACCCGGAGCTGTTCAAGGAGTACTTCGGCTCCGTCATCCCGGCGGGCGACAACAAGTTCTCCGCGCTGAACTCCGCGGTGTGGTCCGGCGGCTCGTTCATCTACGTGCCCAAGGGCGTGCACGTCGACATCCCGCTCCAGGCGTACTTCCGGATCAACACCGAGAACATGGGCCAGTTCGAGCGCACGCTGATCATCGTCGACGAGGGCGCCTACGTGCACTACGTCGAGGGCTGCACCGCGCCGATCTACTCCTCGGACTCGCTGCACTCCGCGGTCGTGGAGATCATCGTCAAGAAGGGCGGCCGCTGCCGCTACACGACCATCCAGAACTGGTCGAACAACGTCTACAACCTGGTCACCAAGCGCGCCAAGGCCGAGGCGGGCGCGACCATGGAGTGGGTCGACGGCAACATCGGCTCCAAGGTCACCATGAAGTACCCGGCCGTGTTCCTGATGGGCGAGCACGCCAAGGGCGAGGTCCTCTCGATCGCGTTCGCGGGCGAGGGCCAGCACCAGGACGCGGGCGCGAAGATGGTCCACATGGCGCCGCACACGTCCTCCACGATCGTGTCGAAGTCGGTGGCGCGCGGCGGCGGCCGCACCTCCTACCGCGGCCTGGTCCAGGTCAACAAGCGGGCGCACCACTCGAAGTCCACGGTCAAGTGCGACGCGCTGCTGGTGGACAACATCAGCCGCTCGGACACCTACCCCTACGTCGACGTCCGCGAGGACGACGTGTCGATGGGCCACGAGGCCACCGTCTCGAAGGTCTCCGAGGACCAGCTGTTCTACCTCATGTCCCGCGGTCTGGGCGAGGACGAGGCCATGGCGATGATCGTGCGCGGGTTCGTCGAGCCCATCGCGCGCGAGCTGCCCATGGAGTACGCGCTCGAGCTGAACCGCCTGATCGAGCTGCAGATGGAAGGGGCCGTCGGCTGACATGGCCGTCACCACCGAAGACCAGCAACACGGCCTGACGGCCCACTCGCACGGCGCGGGCGCCCCCGTGTCGTCGCGCGCGGACCACTTCGCGTCGTTCGACGTGGACGCGTTCGAGGTGCCCGGCGGGCGCGAGGAGATCTGGCGCTTCACCCCGCTCAAGCGGCTCGCCGGCCTGCACAGCGGCGCCGCGGCCACCGCCCCGGCCGCCGTCGCGGTCGTCGCGGCCGAGGGCGTGACCGCCGAGACCGTCGGTCGTGACGACCGGCGCCTCGGCGTCGCCGGCACCCCCGGCGACCGCGTCGCCGCCCAGGCGTGGTCCTCGTTCGCCGAGGCCACCGTCATCACGCTGCCCGGGGACGCGAAGTCCGAGGCGACCACCGTCACCGTCACCGGCCCCGGCCGGGGCGGCGTCGCCTACGGCCACCTCCAGGTGCACGCCAAGCCGTTCGCCGAGGGCGTCGTCATCGTCGACCACCGCGGCTCCGGCGCCTACGCCGACAACATCGAGTTCGTCGTCGAGGACGGCGCGCACCTGACCGTCGTGGCCATCCAGGACTGGGCCGACGACGCGGTGCACGTCTCCGCCCACCACGCGAAGCTGGGCCGCGACGCCTCGTTCCGGCACACCGTCATCACCCTCGGCGGCGACCTGGTCCGCCTCACCCCCGTGGTGACCTACGCGGGCCGCGGCGGCGACGCCGAACTGCTCGGCCTGTACTTCGCCGACGCCGGCCAGCACCTGGAGCACCGGCCCTTCATCGACCACGCGGTGTCCAACTGCCGCAGCAACGTGGTCTACAAGGGCGCCCTCCAGGGTGAGGACGCGCACACCGTGTGGATCGGCGACGTGCTGATCCGCGCCGCGGCCGAGGGCACCGAGACCTTCGAGCTCAACCGCAACCTGGTGCTCACCGACGGCGCCCGCGCCGACTCGGTGCCGAACCTGGAGATCGAGACCGGCGAGATCGAGGGCGCGGGCCACGCCAGCGCCACCGGCCGGTTCGACGACGAGCAGCTGTTCTACCTCCAGGCGCGCGGCATCCCCGAGGACCAGGCCCGTCGGCTGGTCGTGCGCGGGTTCTTCCAGGAGATCCTGCTCAAGATCACCGTCCCCGAGGTGCGCGAGCGCCTGGAAGCCGCCATCGAGGCGGAGCTGGAAGCGGTGGGCGTGTGATCAGGGTGTGCCCGGTCGCCGACCTCGACGACCGCAAGCCGGTCGCGGTCGAGGTGGGCGACGAGCACACCCCCGTCCTGCTCGTCCGCGACGGCGACACCGTCCACGCGCTGCGAGACCTCTGCACCCACGCGGAGGTCTCGCTCAGCGAGGGCGAGGTGACGCGCAAGGGCGTGGAGTGCTGGCTGCACGGGTCGTGCTTCGACCTGCGCACCGGCCGCCCGTCCTCACCGCCCGCCACCGAGCCGGTCGACGTGTTCGCCGTCGAACTCCGCGGTGGTGACGTCTACGTCGACGTCACCACCCCCACGAACTGACTTCACGCTCGCCACACCAGGAGAACTGAGCACCAAATGGCCACTCTGGAGATCAAGGACCTGCACGTCTCGGTCGCCACCGACGAGACGTCCAAGGAGATCCTCAAGGGCGTCGACCTGACCATCAAGGCCGGCGAGACCCACGCCATCATGGGTCCGAACGGCTCGGGCAAGTCCACCCTGTCCTACGCCGTCGCCGGCCACCCCAAGTACCGGGTCACCTCCGGCAGCGTGCTGCTGGACGGCGAGGACGTGCTGGAGATGAGCGTGGACGAGCGCGCCCGCGCCGGCCTGTTCCTCGCCATGCAGTACCCGGTCGAGGTGCCCGGCGTGTCCATGTCGAACTTCCTGCGCACCGCCGCCACCGCCGTGCGCGGCGAGGCCCCGGCCCTGCGCCACTGGGTCAAGGAGGTCAAGGCCGCGATGGGCGACCTCGACATCGACCCGGCGTTCGCCGAGCGCTCGGTCAACGAGGGCTTCTCCGGCGGCGAGAAGAAGCGCCACGAGATCCTCCAGCTGGGCCTGCTCCGGCCGAAGATCGCGATCCTCGACGAGACCGACTCCGGCCTGGACGTCGACGCGCTGCGCGTGGTCTCCCAGGGCGTGAACCGGTACCGGGAGTCCGGCGAGGTGGGCGTGATGCTGATCACGCACTACACCCGGATCCTCAAGTACATCAAGCCCGACTTCGTGCACGTCTTCGCCGGTGGCCGCGTCGTCGAGTCCGGCGGCCCCGAGCTGGCCGACCTGCTGGAGTCCGAGGGTTACGTGAAGTACACCGGGAACCAGGAAGCCGCCGCCATCGGCTGACGTTGCACCCCACGTGACCTACGTACCGAGAGGAGGCGCCGGAGCCGTGACCACCACCGCCGCTCCACTGGACGTCGCTGCCGTGCGCGCGGACTTCCCGATCCTGGGCCGCACCGTGCGGGAGGGCAAGCGGCTGGTCTACCTGGACTCCGGCGCCACCTCGCAGCGCCCGAGGCAGGTCCTCGACGCCGAGCGGGCGTTCCTGGAGACCGCCAACGCCGCCGTGCACCGCGGCGCGCACCAGCTGGCCGAGGAGGCCACCGACGCCTACGAGGCCGCGCGCCGCCGGATCGCGCGCTTCGTCGGCGTCGACGAGGGCGAGGTCGTGTTCACCAAGAACGCGACCGAGGGCGTCAACCTGGTCGCCTACGCGATGGGCAACGCCGCCACGGCCGGACCCGAGGCAGAGCGGTTCCGCCTCGGCCCCGGCGACGAGATCGTGGTCACCGAGATGGAGCACCACGCCAACCTCGTGCCGTGGCAGCAGCTCGCCGCCCGCACCGGCGCCGAACTGCGCTGGTTCGGCGTGACCGACGAGGGCCGCCTGGACCTGTCGGACATCGACGCGCTGGTCACCGGGCGCACCAAGGTCGTGGCGTTCACCCACCAGTCCAACGTGCTGGGCACCGTCAACCCGGTGCCCGCGCTCGTGGCCGCCGCCCAGCGCGTGGGCGCGCTCACCGTGCTGGACGCCTGCCAGTCCGTCCCGCACGCCCCGGTCGACCTCCACGCCCTGGGCGTGGACTTCGCGGTGTTCAGCGGCCACAAGATGCTCGGCCCGTCCGGCATCGGCGTGCTCTACGGCCGCCGCGAGCTGCTGGAGGCGCTGCCGCCGTTCCTCACCGGCGGGTCCATGATCGAGATGGTCCGCATGGAGGGCTCCACGTTCGCCCCGCCGCCCGCGCGGTTCGAGGCGGGCGTGCCGATGACGTCCCAGGCGGTCGCCCTGGGCGCGGCCGTCGACTACCTCTCCGCGATCGGCGTGGACCGGATCGCCGCCCACGAGCACCTGCTCACCGAGGCGGCGCTGGCGGGCCTGACCGCGATCCCCGGCGTGCGGGTCGTCGGACCCGTGGACACCGAGGACCGCGGCGGCGCGGTGTCGTTCGTCGTCGACGGCATCCACGCCCACGACGCCGGCCAGGTGCTCGACAGCCTGGGCGTGGCGGTCCGCGTCGGCCACCACTGCGCGTGGCCGCTGCACCGCCGGATGAACGCCCCGGCCACGGTCCGGGCCAGTTTCTACCTGTACAACACGCTCGACGAGGTGGACGTGCTGCTGGACGCGGTGCGCGAGGCGCAGAAGTTCTTCGGGGTGGTCTAGTTGCAGCTCCAGCAGATGTACCAGGAGATCATCCTGGACCACTACAAGAACCCCCACGGCCGCGGCCTGCGCGACCCGTTCGACGCCGAGTCGCACCAGATCAACCCCACCTGCGGCGACGAGGTGACCCTGCGCGTGAGGCTCGACGGCGACACCGTCGCCGACGTGTCCTACGACGGGCAGGGCTGCTCGATCAGCCAGGCGTCCACCTCGGTGCTGACGGACCTGGTGGTGGGCAGGCCGGTGAGCGAGGCGTTCACCAGGATGGACGCGTTCGTCGAGCTCATGCAGGGCCGCGGCCAGGTGGAGCCCGACGAGGACGTCCTGGAGGACGGCATCGCGTTCGCGGGCGTGGCGAAGTACCCGGCGCGCGTGAAGTGCGCGCTGCTGGGCTGGATGGCTTTCAAGGACGCGGTGTCCCGCAGCGAGGGAGCGAAGGCATGAGCACCGGAGAAGACGTGGTGCGCGGCATCGAGGGCATGCCCGAACCGCCCGCGCCGAAGGCCGACGTGGCCTCGCTCGACGACCTGGAGGAGGCCATGCGCGACGTGGTCGACCCGGAGTTGGGCATCAACGTCGTCGACCTCGGCCTGGTCTACGACATCCGCGTGGACGAGGCCAACGTGGCCGTGATCGACATGACCCTGACCTCGGCCGCGTGCCCCCTGACCGACGTCATCGAGGACCAGACGCGCTCCGCCCTGGTCGGTGGCGGTGGCGGCGGCCTCGTCGACGACTTCCGCATCAACTGGGTGTGGATGCCGCCGTGGGGCCCGGAGAAGATCACCGACGACGGTCGGGAGCAGCTGCGCGCCCTGGGCTTCACGGTCTGAGACCCGGGGCCTGGCCCACCGGCCCGCCTGCTCGACCCGGCCGGCCCGCTACCGGCCCACCCGGCCGGCCCGCTCCACCGGGCCGGTCGGCCGCCCGGCCCACCCGCTCCACCGGGCCGCGGGCCGCGCACTTCGCAGGGGTCCCCTCCCGAGGGGGCCCCTGTTCCTGTTGCGGGGGCCGCGCCCCTACCCGACCGCCAGGTGCGGCCCGCCCCGCAGCACGTCCACCTGGTCACTGCCCGGCCGCCCCACCACCCAGCTGGTCCCGCGCAACGACTTCGCGTGCTCCTTCACCGGCGCGAGCAGCCGCGACACCTCGCGGTAGGACCCCACCGACCCGGCCGCGCAGATCAACGAGGCCAGCGACAGCGTCACCGCCGGCCCCTCCGCCGCGAACGACCGGTCCAGCACCCCCGCCGAGAACGGCACGAGCTCGTCCAACCCGGCCACCACCAGGAAGTCGTCCCCGCCGACGTGCCCCACCTGCACCCCGGGCAGCGCCGCCGCGCCCTCCGACAGCGCCCGCCCCAGCTCCCGGATCAGGTCGTCACCCGCCGCGAACCCCGCCGAGTCGTTCACCCGCTTGAACGCGTCCACGTCCAGCCACCCCACCGCGAACAGCTCGCCGCCCAGGATCCGCCGGTCGACCTCCCGCGCGATCGCGTCGCTGCCCGGCAGCCGGGTCAGCGGGTTCAGCGCCGCCGCCTGCTCCACCTTCAGCTCCGCCACCCCGCGCACCACGTCCGCCACCCGCACCACGCCCAGGCACCGGTCGTCGCCGTCCACGACCACCAGGTCGTCGTTGGTGCGTTCCCGGTCGGCGTGCGCGACCACGTCCAGCAGCTCTAACGCGCCGGCCCCCGCCCCGATCAGCTTCGGCCTGTCCGCCAGCCGCGCCGCCTCCCGCCTCGCGTGCAGGGCGTGCCCGAACGGCCCCGTCACCGCCAGCAGGAACCGGTTGCGGTCCACCGTCCACCGCGGCCGATCGTCCTCGTCCACCAGCACCACCCCGGTCACCGTCGGCCGGCCGGCCAGCACCTCCAGCACCTCCTCGGACGTGGCCGAATCCGGCAGCGTCGTCGCCGGGTGCAGGAAATCGGTCACCGCCGGACCCCGGCGGCGCCGCAGCGGCGCGGTCGCGGTCCTGCTCACCGCCTCCGGGTCGCCCACCTCGGCGAGCACCGCCGAGATCGTCACGTCCACCCGGGGCCGCCGCTGCGGGCTCGCCAGCAGGTTCCCCTGCGCCAGCCGCACCCCCAGCCGGCGCAGCGCGGCCAGTTGCGCCTCCGTCTCCACGCCCTCGGCCACCACCAGCGACCCGGTGTGCTCGCACAGGTGCTGCAACCCCTGCACCAGCGCGCACCACGCCGGGTCCTCGGGCAGCGCGACCACCACCGCGCGGTCGAGCTTGATCACCTCGGGCTGCACCT
This sequence comes from Saccharothrix sp. BKS2, assembly GCF_047689505.1. Lineage (NCBI taxonomy): Bacteria > Bacillati > Actinomycetota > Actinomycetes > Pseudonocardiales > Pseudonocardiaceae > Saccharothrix > Saccharothrix sp. BKS2. The sequence goes on from NZ_JAUQOL010000010.1 coordinate 354,356, forward strand.
CGGCCGGCAGCGACAGCGGCGAGTCACCCTCGCCGACCCCGTCCAGGCCGATCCGGAACCCGTCCTCCCGCAACTGCCGCAACCGCTCCACCAGTCGCCGCCTCGGAGCCCGCGAGTACGGCGCGCCCACCTCCACCACCACGTCCGACGGGCCGCGCCCGACCTCCCGCAACGCCCCGTACAGCGGCGCGAACAGCTCCGGCCGGTCCGCCACCGTCATGGCCAGCAGGTTCACGTGCAGCGGCAGGCCCAGCCCGTGCTCCGCCGCGTGGCGCACCGCCCGGCAGGCCAGCGCCACGTCGGTGTTGGCCAGGTACCCCGCGCGGAACGCCTCCCGCAGCAGGTCCCGCACGTGGCCGTCGTGCGGCCGGGCCAGCGCCTCCACCGCCACCACCGCCCCCGTGTGGAGGTTGAACAACGGCTGGAAGGCGAAGCGGACGTCATCCAGCAAGGCGGGCACCCACCGATCGTGCCCCTCCCCACCGCCCCCTGCCGAGAGGGTTCACCGGCTGTTCCCGGGAATTTGGCCTAGTGCACGGGGAGCACCATCCGGGCCCGCATCCGCCACGAGGCCAGGCCGAACAGGCCGACCATCGCCCGGACCGTCCCGCCCAGGTCGTCGTGACCGCCGAGGTAGGCGCGCTGGTGGAGGTCCGACAACCCGAAGAACTCGTCGAAGAACTCCGGCACCTCGTCCGGGCCCATCGCCAACAGCGCCGTCAACCCGCGCATCCGCAGCGCGTGCACCGCCCGCTCCCGGGGCGACCGCACCACCGGCCGGCCCTCCGCCAGCGCCCGCGCCACCACCGGGGCCCGCCGCAACGAGACCGCCACGCTGTAGCCCGTCGCCGGGTGGATGAACCCCGCCGCCGCGCCGAACGCGCCCGGACCCGGCCGCGCGTCCAGCGGGATGCGCACCCGCTCCTCGCCCTCCGGCACCGGCACCCCGTGCGCCGCCAACCGCGCGTGCAACCGCAACCGCAGCTCCGGCAGCGGCAACCCCGGCCGCCGCGCCAACGACGTCTCCTCCAGCAGCACCTCGTCCGCCGACACCGGGATGGCGTAGAGGAACGTCGGGTCCGCCGTCGTCGCCGCCGGCGGCTTGCGCCAGTCCATGATCAACGCCTCGTCCGGGCCCACGAACGGCCGCGCCGACGCCGCCGGCACCACCACCCCCACCGCCGTCTGCGCCGCCCGACCACCGACCGCGCCCGTCGCCCGGACCACCTCCCCGGTCAGCACCCGCCCGTCGGCCAACCGCACCCCCGAACCGGTCCGCTCCACCACGCGGCCCGCCACCACCTCGACCTCCTCGGGCAACCGCCACAGCCGCTCGTTGTCCAACACCGAGTACGCCCGCGCCAACCGGTGCTCCCGGACGGCCACCACCCGCGCCCGCGACGCCACCAACCCCACCGGCGTCCCCGCCGGCAACTCGTCCGACCACGCCCCGTACGTCGCCCGCCACGGCCGACCCGGATCCGGGTCCACCACCGTCGTCCGCACGCCCAACGCCGCGCACTCGCGGGCCAGCGCCCGCCCCGCCGGCCCGCCGCCGACCACCACCACGGCCACTAGCGCGCCTCCGGGGGACGCGGCGGCAGCACGTTGCGCGACAGCAGCGGCCGGTACTGCGACACCACCTCCGACAACTGCGCCACCGTCCGCTCGATCGCCGACCGCGCCGCGTTGCGCTCCGCGATCACCGCCGACAACAGCAGCGCCGTCGTCACCGCCGTCCCATTGAACGCCTGCAACGTCACCATCCGCACCACCAGCTCCAAACCCTCGAACGGCCCCGTGGCCCACGTCGCGGCACGCGCCGCCAACACCGCCGCGATCAACGCGCACGGCGCCGTCCCCACGTGCTGGAAGCGGAACGCCGCCCAGATCAGGAACGGGAACACCAGGTACATCAACCTGATGTCCACCACCGTCGCCATCGCCATCACCGCCGCCGTGCTCGACAGCAGCGCCACCGCCTCCGCCCACCGGCGGGGCGTCGGACGACACCGGCGCAACAACCGCGCGGCCTGCGCCAGCGGCACGAACACCAGCACCCCCAGCACGTCACCGGTCCACCACACCGACCACGTCGACCAGAAACCCGCGCCGTCGACCACCCCGGTCACCAGCAACGCGCCGCTGCCCACCGTGGCACTGACCAGCATGCCCGCGAACGCGCCCAGCAGCACGAGGGACAACGCGTCACGGGTGCGGTCCACCTCCAACCGGAAGCCCGCCCGCCGCAGCAGCAGGAAACCGACCACCGGCCCCAGCGTGTTCCCCACGCAGATCAGCGCCGCCGTCCCGAGGTCGCCCAGGGACGCGTCCACCGCGAACGCCGCCACCGCGATCCCCGGCCACATCCGCAACCCGCCCAGGAGCAGGGCGAGCAGCGCCACACCCGTCGGCGGCCACAGCGGTGTCACCTGGTCGTTGACCAGTGCCTGGAGCAACCCCAGTCGCGCGCCGAGGTAATAGCAGGCGACAACCAGCAGGAGCCGAGCCGCATAAGGACCCCACGGGCGGAGGCTGGGGAGCAGTTGCACCCGGACAGCATCCTCCGGCCACCCCCTCCACACCACGCCTAGCTGCGGAGATACCCGAACCGACCCCCCGATTTGTCTCCTGCGGGACAGGGGTGTAACTTTCTCCCTGCCAGCGCGGAACGGGCCGGATCACACCGGAACGGAGCGCGGCGAAACCCCCCGAGCGGAACAAGCGGCACACGGTGCTGCCTCAGCCCGGACGGGAACACGAACAAACTGAATGCGAAGCGGGATCAACGCGGAGCTAAGAAGCCGGAACCGGCCGATTTGACACCGCGAAAACGAACCGGCTAAGCTTCAAACACAAGCGAAACACCGGAAAC
>NZ_JAUQOL010000011.1:0-351119 GCF_047689505.1 Saccharothrix sp. BKS2
AACCCCCACACCCCTCCTTCCACATCGGCAACGGCATGACCACCCCACCGTGGCCGGACGTGCACTACGCGGGATGATCACGCTCCGCAGCCTGTGGCCCGCCTCTGTGAGGCGGGCCATAGGCCGTTCGAGTGTGGTGTTGCTCGAACGGGGTACTTGTCCCAGGATCGAGTGGAGGTAACACCATGGGCAAGCACCGACTGGTCACGTCCGACGGCTCCCAGTGGGGCGGTCCGGACCTGGTCACCGGTACCGCGTTCCCGGCCGACCGCGAGCGGGCCGAGCCGATCGCGGAGCCCGTCCCGGACGACTGGAGCGTGTCCTCCGACGCGTGATCCCCGCGGTCGGCGAACGTGTGGCCGGTGACGGGATCGCCGGCGTCGGACCGGTCGGCCGAGGAACCACCCCCCGGCCTGGTGCTCATCGGCGTTCTCCCCGGATCAGGCGCTGCGGGCGGCGATGTCACCGTGGTCGGTGGTCGCGTGGATGTTCAGCTCCGCGACGCCGCCGGTGTTCCTGAGGGCGTTGTGGATCCGGCCCAGGGTGGTGCCCGCGTCCAGCGAGGCGGACACCCCGGCGGCGGCCCCGACCGACACGTCCCCGTCCCGGGTGCGCAGCACGAGCGTGCCGCGCACGGCCTCGGTGATGAGGATGTCGCCCTTCCCGGTGCTGATCTCCGCGGGGCCGGTGAGACGACCGACCGAGACGTCACCGGAGAGGGTGGTCAGGCGGAGGCTCGCGGCCTCGTCGAGCTTGACCGAGCCGTGCGCGCCCTCGAAGGCGACGTCGCCCAGCCGCCCGACGCCCCGGAACTCGGCACTGGCGGCCTTCGCCTCGACGCGGGAGCCCGCGGGCAGCTTGACCGTCACCTCGACGGCCCCGGAGCTGCCGAAGAGCTGGTTCTTCGCCGATGCCCCGATCCGCAGGACCCCGTCGACGAGGTCGACCGTGGTCTGCCGCGCCACCGCCACGTCGCGGCTCCTCGCGGCGTCCGCGGGCAGCACCTCGACCGCGGTGTCGGCCCGGTCGGCGGCGATGAACCGGACGTGCCCGGCGGGGATGTCGAGGACGGCGGAGATGGGGGCGGGGGTGTCGAAGGTGTGCATCGCGTGCTCCTCTGTGCCTGTTGTTTCTGACACCGGAAACGCTACGTTGCGTTCGAGGATCGAGCAACGAGATCGTTGCGCATAAAAGCCATAAATGCAGGTAGAAGTTACGACATCATTGCAATGGCTCGGAATCTAACGCAACAGGGGTCGTTCGCTCGTTGCAACCGCTGGAAACTGAACGCTATGCTGGGCGCCTCGGAGCAGCGCGGAGGAGAACCCATGCCGGGAGGCAGGCTCACCCAGCAGGAACGCCGGCAGATCGCGCTGGGCCTGGCCGACGGCCTCGCCTACGCGGAGATCGCCCGGGGTCTGGACCGACCCACCTCGACGGTCACGCGGGAGGTGATGCGCAACGGCGGCCCCACCGCCTACCGCGCCGACCTGGCCCACCGCGCCACCGAGCACCGCGCGCGCCGCCGCAGCCGGACCACACCCGGGGGGTCGCAGGCGCCCGCGCAACCCCACGGGCGCGACGCCGAGGCCGTGCGCGAGTACGAGGAGGCGTTCACCGCCCTGCTCGTGCGACAGGGCCTGCCCAGGATGATGGCCCGGGTGCTGACCTGCCTCTACACCACCGACGCGGGCAGCCTCACCGCGTCCGAACTCGTCCAGCGCCTCCGGGTCAGCCCCGCGTCGGTGTCCAAGGCGATCACGTTCCTCGAAGGCCAGGGCCTCGTCCGGCGGAAGCGCGACGAACGCCGCCGCGAGCGCTACGTCGCCGACAACGACGTCTGGTACCAGTCCATGATCGCCAGTGCCCGGTCCCACGCCGAACTCGCCGAGACCGCGCGGCGGGGCGTCGGGGTCCTCGGCCCCGCCACCCCGGCCGCCGTCCGCCTGGAGGGCATCGCCCGCTTCGTCGACTTCGTCGGCGAGAGCATCACCCGCGCCGCCGAGCAGGCCCGCGAGGTCCTCTCCACGAAGGCCGAGGCGCCGCCCGCGACCGACTAGAGGTCGAGCCCGGTGTCCTCGCTGACCGACCGCAGCGGCGTCACCGTCGGGTGACCCTCGGCCAGCAGCGCCGCGTCGCTGCCCGGCGGCAGGTCGCCCTCCACCAGCACCGAGGTCAGGTCGATCGACCCGTCGTCGGTGTCCTTGACCCGGCTCTGCACCGCGCCGAACTCCGCCAGGCTCGCCCGCTTCGGCTCGCCCGCCCCGGGCCGGTTGGGCACGTTGAGGTTGAGCACCGCGCCCGGCGGCAGCGCGGCCAGCCGGTCGAACAGCTGCGTCGCCACCGCGACCGCGGCGTCCCAGTGGTGCTCGGCCCCCTCGCCCAGCGGCACGTCCAGCGACACCGCCATGGCCCGCGCGCCGTTGATCGACGCGGTCAGCGCCGCGCCGACGGTGCCCGAGTGCAGCACCGCCCGGCCCACGTTCGCGCCCCGGTTCACGCCCGACAGCACCACGTCCGGCGGGTCGCCGAACGCGCCCTGCGCCGCGACCAGGGCGATCAGGCCCGGGTGGGCGGCCACCGCGAAGCCGGGCACGTCCGGCAGGCCGGGCAGCTCCTGCCGGGTCACCCGCACCCGCCGGTCGTCCTCGGCCGCGGTCAGGCCCGCGCTGGTGCCGCTGGCCTCGCGCTCGGGCGCGGCCACCACCACGTCCCACCCGTGGTCCCGGGCCCCGCGCGCCAAGGCGTGCAGACCGGGGGAGTCGATGCCGTCGTCGTTGGTGATGAGCACCCTCACGCCGCGTCCCATGGCTTGAGGGTTACCCGTTCGGTCAGCTCCCTCACCACGTCGCCGCTGCCGGTGCCCAGGCCGTGCCGGGTGATGTTGACCGCGCCCGCCGCCGCGCCCAGCCGCAGCGACTCCTCCAGCGACCGGCCCTGGGACAGCCCGGCCGCCAGCCCGGCGGTCATCGAGTCGCCGCCGCCCCGGGTGTCCACGGGGGACAGCTCCGGCACCTCGACGAGGAAGAACGAGCCCTCGATCAGGGCCAGCGTCTCGTCCGCCGCGCGGGACACCACCACCGCCCGCGCGCCCGACTTCGCGATCTCCCGGCACCCCTGCGCCAGGTCGGCGAGCTCGTCGGACTCGGCGAAGCCGTCGGCCACCAGCTCCGTGTGGCTGACCTTGACCACGTCGGGGCCGCCCTCCAGGGCCGCGGCGAGCCGCCCGCCGGACAGGTCCACCACGACCCGGCAGCCGTTGCCGCCCAGGTCGCGGGTCAGCCGCTCGTACACCGAGTCCGGCACCGGCTCGTCGTGCTCGGCGGGGCCGCTGAGCACGGCCACGCCCGCGTTGAGGCCCTCGACCAGCGTCATCTCGTACAGGTCGTCCAGCTCGTGGCGGGTCAACGCGTCCGCGGGCATCCGCACCAGCTGGTCGCGCCCGCCGTCGCGGCGGTCGTGCACGTACCCGCCGTTGCGCGCGGCGACCTCGCGGACCTTGAGCTCCACGCCGATGAGGTGGCGCAGCACATGTCCGGTCTCACCCCCCAGCGCCGCGCAGAGCACGACCTCCGACCCCAGCGACTCGATCATCCTCGACTGCCACACGCCCTGGCCACCCGCGTGGACGTGGATGTCCGGCGCACCGTCCAGCTCCTCCACCGTCACCGTGAGCTCCGGCGACGGCGCGAACACCACCACTCGACCCGTCATAAACGGACATCTACCCCGTTCCGGTGAAATCGAAGCATGTCGGACCACCGGTGGTCGGACGGGGATTCACCTGCGGAGGTGAAGGATCCGGTGTGGTCGGGCGGCGCGCGCGGATCTTCGCAAGAGTCCCCCGTACCGCGCCGATCGCCGTGGTGGGCGCACCGGGTGAACCAGGGGTTCACGCCATGACCAGTGTCCTGAAGGACCAGAAGTTCAGCATCGTCTTCGACTGGTTCGACCAGGGTCGGGACGGTCATCTCACCAGGGACGACTTCCAGGCCACGGCCCGGATGTTCGCCCGGGTGGCCCACCAGGACGACCACGCCACCATCACCGCCATCCACGACGCCTTCGACGCGTGGTGGGAACTGGTGCTGGAGCACGGGGACACCGGCGGCGACGGCAGGATCTCCCGCGAGGAGTTCACCACCGTCATGCTGGTCAACGTCACCGCGCCCGAGCACTTCGACAGGGCGGTCATGGCGATCGCCGACGCGGTGATCCGCGCCCTGGACACCGACGAGGACGGCGTCCTGAGCCACGACGAGTACGTGCGCCTGTACGACGTGCTCGGCATCCCGAGGGAGCACTCCAGCGCGGCGTTCACGAAGCTCGACCTGGACGGCAACGGCGAGATCAGCCACGCCGAGTTCCGCCAGGCCATCTCCGACTTCTACCTCAGCGCCGACCCGGACGCGCCGGGCAACCACCTGCTCGGACCGGTCACCCCGTAGTCCGGGCCGGCGGGCGCCGGCGGGTGGGGCACCGGCCAGGCGGTGCCCCGGTCGGCGGGGTCGCACCGCTACCGGACCGGCCGCCGGCGCGGGGCCGGCCGCCCTTCATCGGGCCGGCCGCTCCCACAGGGCCGACCGTCCTCGCCGCGCTCACCACGCCCACTTCACCGCGTCGGCCGCCCCTCACAGCGCCGGCAGCGCGAAGTCCTCCAACCACGCCCGGAAGAACGCCTCCAGCGGCAGGGCCGTGTGCCGCTGCACCACCGCCGCGAAATCCGCCGTCGTGGCGGTCCGGTGCCGGAAGGTCCCGGTCCAGTCCCGCACGGCGGCGAAGAAGTCCTGGTCCCCCACCCGGTCCCGCAACGCGTGCAGCACCAGCGCCCCGCGCTCGTACACCCGGTCGTCGAACATGTTCGCCACGCCCGGGTCGCCCAGCCGCAGGTCCCGGGGCAGCCGCGACAGCCGCGCGTGCGCCCGTGCCGCCTGCCCGGCGGCGCCCGGACCGCCGGAGCGCTCCGCCCACAGCCACTCCGCGTAGCAGGCGAAGCCCTCGTTGAGCCAGATGTCGCGCCACCGGGCCAGGCCCACGCTGTTGCCGAACCACTGGTGCGCCAGCTCGTGCGCCACCAGCCGCTCGCAGCCCCGCCGCCCGTCCACGTGGTTGGCGCCGAACACCGACATGCCCTGCGCCTCGACCGGCACCTCCAGCTCGTCGTCGGTCACCACGACCTGGTACCGGCGGAACGGGTAGGGGCCGAACAGCTCCTCGAAGACCTCCACCATCCGCGGCTGCCGGGCGAAGTCGTACCGGGCCGCGCGCAGCAGCCGGGCCGGCGCGTGCAGGTCCTGGCCGTCGGCCAGCGCCAGCCGCTCGTACACCCCGACCTGCACCGACGCCAGGTAGGTCGCCATCGGCTCGGTCTGCTCGTAGACCCACGTGGTGGTGCTGCCGCCGACCCGCCCGTCGACCAGCACGCCGTTGGCCAGCACCGTGTAGGCCGACGGCGCGGTGACCGCGATCCGGTAGGTCGCCCGGTCCCGCACCAGGTCGTTGCACGGGAACCAGGACGGCGCGCCGACCGGTTGGCTGGCCACCAGCGCGCCGTCGGTGAGCTGGTCCCAGCCCAGCTCGCCCCAGTGGCGCGTGCGGACCGGCCGCGCGGTGCCCGCGTAGCGGACCTCGGCGGTGAACGGTCCCGCCACCGGCCGCTGCGGGCGCACGCGCAGCTTGCCGCCGCCGTGGGTGAACCGGGCGGGCCTGCCGTCGACCAGCACCCGGCTCACCGCCAGCGGGCCGAAGTCCAGCACCAGCCGGTCCGACCGGGCCTCCGCGACGGCGGACAGCACCGCCCGCCCCGCCAACCGCCCGGTGTGCGGCCGGTAGTCCAGCTCCAGGTCGTAGTGCCCGACCCGGTACCCGTCGTCGCCGTGGTCCGGCAGGTACGGATCGGTCATCGCCAGGCGGAGATCGGGTTGCCCAGCCACCGCGTGCCCGCCGGCACGTGCTCGCCGCGCATGACCAGCGACGCCGGGCCGACCGCGGCGTGCTCGCCGACCCGCGCGCCGGGCAGCACGATGCCGTGCGGGCCCAGCGTCGCGCCGGCGGCCAGCTCGACCCGGTCCAGGCGCAGGATCCGGTCGTGGAACAGGTGGGTCTGCACCACGCACCCCCGGTTGACCGTCGCGCCGTCACCCAGGCGCACCAGGTCCGACTCGGGGAACCAGTGCGACTCCACCCACGTGCCCCGGCCCACCCGGGCGCCCAGCGACCGCAGCCACAGACCCATCACCGGCGACCCGCCGGCCGAGCCGATCAGCCACGGCACCGCCAGCACCTCGACGAAGGTGTCCGCCAGCTCGTTGCGCCACACGAACCCGCTCCACAGGGGGTGCTCCCGCGTCCGGAACCGGCCGACCAGCAGCCACTTCGCCGCCACCGCCACCGCGCAGGCCACCACACCCGCGGCCAGCAGCACCGGCCCGGCCAGCAGCGGCCCCACCTCGCGCACCGCGAGCAGCACGCCGATCACCAGCGCCACGTGGCACATCACCGGCACGACCCGGCACAGCTCCACCAGCGCCCGCGCCACCACCAGCCGGCGCGGCGGGTCGAACGTGCGGCTCTGGTCGCCCTCCTCGGCCGCGCGCGGCAGCTTCATCGGCGGCATCCCCAGGTAGGAGCTGCCCGCCTTGGCCTTGCGCGGGGTGGCCGACAGCACGCCGACCAGGCCGCGGTTCGGCACGGCGCGACCGGCCGCGGTCATGCCCGAGTTGCCCAGGAACGCCCGCTTGCCGACCCGCGCGGCGGCGATGCGCAGCCGCCCGCCGCCCAGCTCGTAGGAGGCCACCATGGTGTCGTCGGCGAGGAACGCGCCGTCGCCGATGGTGGTCATCTTCGGCAGGGCCAGCACGGTCGACGCCTCGACCCGGCGGCCGACCCTCATGCCCAGCGCGCGCAGCCACACGGGCGTGAACAGGCTGGCGTACAGCGGGAACAGCGCGACGCGGGCCATGTTCATCAGCCGCTCGGTGGCCCACGCCTGCCAGGCGACGCGGCTGTGCACGGGGTAGGTGCCCGCGCGCAGCCCGAGGCCGAGCAGCCGCACCGACACCAGCACCAGCAGCGCGTAGGTGCCGAGCCACGCCACCGCGGCCAGCGGCGCGGCGAGCAGCGCCGAGACCGGCGTCAGCGGTTCGCGCACGACCAGCAGCACGGCCGGCGCGGCCGCCACCGCGGGCAGCAGCCCCAGCGCGGAGGTGGTCACCCCGTAGGCGAATTGCCACCGGCGCGACCGCGGCGGGCGGGGTCCGGGCCGGGCGGCCTTGCCGTCGCGCGTGGCGGGCACACCGGCCCACCGCTGACCGGTGGGCACCGAACCGGTGACGCCGGAACCGGGCGCGACCTCGGCCCGCTTGCCGATCCGGGCGCCGGGGAACAGGGTGCTGCGCGCCCCGACGACCGCGCCCGCGCCGACCCGGATGCGGCCGACGTGCAGCCGGTCGCCGTCCAGCCAGTGCCCGGACAGGTCGACCTCGGGTTCGATCGCGCTGCCCTTGCCGAGCTTGAGCAGGCCGGTCACCGGCGGCAGCGAGTGCAGGTCGACGTCCGGGCCGATGCGGGCGCCCAGCGCGCGGGCGTAGTGCGTGATCCAGGACCCGGCCAGCTCGGTCGCGCCGCTGAACCCGGCGAGCCGTTCGGCGGTCCACAGCCGCAGGTGCACGTGCCCGCCGCGCGGGTAGGTGCCCGGCCGCACGCCGCGCAGCAGCAGGCGGGCGCCGCCGGCCGCGATGGCGATCTTGCCGGGCGGGCTGACGAACAGCAGCCAGCCCGCGGCGATCCACCACCAGGACACCGGCGCGGTCAGGCCGAGCGCGGTGCCCAGGGCGGCCAGCAGCACCGACCACCGGGCGCCGACCAGGCTCGTCAGCGGCACCAGGAGCAGCAGTTGCAGCGCGCCGGTCCAACGCGGTGTCGGCGCGACCTCGCGGGTGGTGGCCCGGTGCCCGGACAGCTCGTCCAGCCGCGCGGCCAGCGCCCGCAGCGTCGGGTGCTGGTAGATGTCGGAGACCGAGCCGCCGGGGTGGCGGGCGCGGATCAGCGACACCAGCTGCGCGGCCGCGAGGCTGCCGCCGCCGTGGGCGAAGAAGTCGGCGCCGGGGTCGCCCACCCGGGAGCCGAGCACCTCGGCCCACTGCTCGGCCAACCACGCCTCGGTGCCGACCAGCCCGGTGGGCGCGGCGTCGTCCGCGCCGGGCAGCGGCCACGGCAGGGCGGCGCGGTCGACCTTGCCGGAGGTGCGGGTGGGCAGCGCGTCCACCGAGGCCAGCAGCGGCACGAGCGCCGCGGGCAGCGCCGAGCGCAACCGGGCCGCCGCGGCGGCCCGGTCGAAGTCGGGACCCGCGACCACGTACCCGACCAGGACCTGGTTGCCGCCCCTGGTGGAGCGCACCGCGGCGGCGGCGCCGGCGACGCCGGGCAGCGCCTGGAGCGCCGCGTCCACCTCGCCCAGCTCGATCCGCCGCCCGCCCAGCTTGACCTGCTCGTCGGCGCGGCCGAGGAACAGCAGCCCCTCGGGCTCCGCGCGCACCAGGTCGCCGCTGCGGTAGGCGCGCGACCAGCCCAGCGCGGGCAGCGGCGCGAACTTCTCCGCGTCCTTGGCCGGGTCCAGGTAGCGGGCCAGGCCGACGCCGCCGATCACCAGCTCGCCGGAGCCGCCCATCGGCACCGGCGCGCCGGAGGCGTCGACCACGGCCAGCTCCCAGCCGTCCAGCGGCAGCCCGATGCGCACCGGGCCCTCGCCGGTCAGCCGCGCGGCGCACGCCACCACGGTCGCCTCGGTGGGGCCGTAGGTGTTCCACACCTCGCGGCCGTCCACGGCCAGCCGCTCGGCCAGCTCCGGCGGGCACGCCTCGCCGCCGAAGATCAGCAGCCGCACGTCGTCCAGCGCGTCCACCGGCCACAGCGCGGCCAGCGTCGGCACCGTGGACACCACGGTGATCTCGCGCTCCACCAGCCACGGCCCGAGGTCGAACCCGGTGCGCACCAGCGCGCGCGGCGCGGGCACCAGGCACGCGCCGTGGCGCCAGGCCAGCCACATCTCCTCGCAGGAGGCGTCGAACGCGACCGACAGGCCGGCCAGCACGCGGTCGTCCGGCCCGATCGGGTCCTCGGGCAGGAACAGCCGGGCCTCGGCGTCGACGAACGCGGCGGCCGCGCGGTGCGTGACCGCGACGCCCTTGGGCCTGCCGGTGGAGCCGGAGGTGAAGATGATCCACGCGTCGTCGTCGGGGCCGGGCGTCCCGACCGCGCGCGTCGGCGTGCCCCGCAGGGTGAGCCGCTCGCCGAGCACGGCGCAGACACCGGCCTCGCCGAACACCAGCTCGGCGCGCTCGTCCGGGTCGTCGGCGTCCACCGGCACGTACGCGGCGCCCGCCGCCAGCACGGCCAGCACGGCCACGTACAGGCGGGCCGTGCCGGACGGGGCCCGGACGCCGACCCGGTCACCGACGCCGATGCCCGCCGCGACGAGCTCCCGGCGCAGCGCGTCGACCTCGTCGAGCAGGTCCCGGTAGGTCAGCGGGACGGTGCCGTCGTCCAGGGCGGGGGAGTGGGGGTACCGGCGCGCGGTGTCGGCGAGGACGTCGAGCAGGGTGCGCGCGGGGGCGGCGGGGCCGGCGCGGAACAGCGCCGGCGCGTCGACCGGCGCGGTGGTGTCGTGGACGAGGGTCACCGGCGGGCACCGGCGGGACGCGAACGCACTGAGTGGTCCTCCAAGGGGGTGGGAACGACTGCGCTCACACCCGGCGGGGACCGGTCGGGCAGTCTCCGGCGATCGCGACCGCGGAACCGCCGGAGAACGACTTTACCGGGGATTAACGCGGTCGTCGCGCCACCGGCGATCGCGAGTGGGTGGTGTCACACCCGGTCAGGAGGCCGCGCCGGTGCCGCGCGCGGGCGTGCCGAGCTCCTTCTCCACCAGTGGCATGACCTCGGTGCCGAGCAGTTCGATCGCCTCCATCACCAGCCGGTGCGGCACGCCCGACCAGTCCATCTGCATGGCGTAGCGGTCGGCGCCGACCAGGCGGCCCACCGAGACCAGCCGCTCGGCGACCTCCTCGGGGCTGCCCGCGAAGATCGAGTTCGCGTCGCGGGTCCAGGCGTCGTAGTCGGCCCGGGAGGGCACCGACCAGCCGCGCGCGCGGGCGCCGTACCGCATCGTCTCCAGCCAGTACGGGTAGAACGCCTCCTTGGCGTCCTGCGACCGGCGGGCGATCAGGCCGATGGCGCTCATCGTCACCTCCAGGCCGTCCTGCCCGCCCGCCTCGCCCGCGCGCCGGTACAGGTCGACCAGCGGGGCGAAGCGCTCGGGCTCGCCGCCGATGACCGCGTAGACCACGGGCAGGCCGAGCAGGCCCGCGCGGATCGAGGACTCGGGGTTGCCGCCGGTGCCGACCGAGACGCGCAGCCGCCCGCGGTAGGGGCGCGGGTAGACGTGCGCGTTCTCCAGCGGCGCGCGGAACCGGCCGGACCAGGTGATCGGGTCCTCCCGGTCCAGCCGCAGCAGCAGCGCCAGCTTCTCCTCGAACAGCTCGTCGTAGTCCTCCAGGCTCGCCCCGAACAGCGGGAACGACTCGGTGAACGAGCCGCGGCCCGCCAGCAGCTCGGCGCGGCCCCGGCTGAGCTGGTCGAGCGTGGTGAACTGCTGGTAGACCCGGACCGGGTCCTCGGTGCTGAGCACGGTGACCGCGCTGCTGAGCGTGATGCGCTCGGTGACGCTCGCCGCGGCGGCCAGCACCGTGCCGGGGCTGGAGACGGAGTAGGCGGGCAGGTGGTGCTCGCCCAGGCCGTAGAAGCCGAGGCCCAGTTCGTCGGCCAGCCGGATCCGCTCCAGCGACTGCCGGAGCGCGTCGGCGACGGTGACCTGCTCGCCCGTTCCCGGGTCGGGGTGCCGGTCGCCGAAGCTGTACACGCCGAGCTGCATACCATTCGCGGACACGTCAACAAATTAGCGCGTGTTTGATGACGCGTCAACAAGTTGCTAGCTTGGCCACATGGGCGAACCGCGGTGGCTCGACGAGCGCGAGTCGGCGGTGTGGCAGGCGTACCTGGCCGTGCACCGCGAACTGCACGGCGCGCTGGAGCGCCAACTCCTGCGCGACTCGGGCCTGTCCAACGCCGACTACGCCCTGCTGGCCCCGCTGTCGGAGGCGCCGGACGGGGTGGTGCGCTCCCGCGAGCTGGGTCGGCTCGTCGGGTGGGAGCGCAGCAGGCTGTCCCACCAGGTCGCGCGCATGGAGAAGCGCGGGCTGGTGGTGCGCGAGGAGTGCGCGGAGGACGCCCGGGGCTCGATGGTGCGGCTCACGCCGGCGGGGCGCGCGGCGATCGGGAGCGCCGCGCCGGGCCACGTGGCGACCGTGCGGCGCTACCTGTTCGACGCGCTGCCCGCCGAGGAGGCCGAGGTGCTGGGCCGGGTGCTGCGCCGCGTGCTGGACCGGATCGCCGCCGACGGCTGACCGGGCCGCTCCGGCCGGCCGTGCTGCTCTCCGATCGCGCTGCTCTGGCCGGCCACGTCGCTCCGGTTGACCGGGCCGTTCGTGCCTGCCGCATCGTTCTGGCCGGCCGCGCCGCGTCGGAAACGGCGGGAGCGGGAAAAGGGGCCGCGCGTGGTGCGACCCCCTCTCCGCCCCCCCGGGTGCCGGACGACGGCCTACCCTTCCGCCGGTCCGGTGGTGGCGTTCGGCCGTCGGGTGCCGAACGCGTACCCAGCCTCGCGCACGCGCGCGGCCGGGCGCATCGCCAACCATCCGTATCCACTTCCGTATCCCCACCCCCGCGCCGGTGTACGCGGGCATCCGTACGCGCCGGCGACGAATACGGATGTCGGTTGATGCGCCCACCCCCGCGTCCCGGCCAAGGTGAACGCTGAACCACCCCCTCGCGAAGGAGAAGACGTGCAGCTGACGGCGGAGTTCGCCCCTGATCGGCAGGCTCTGGTAGGCGGTCCGCTGCGCGGCTGGCAGCACCACGCGCACGAGGACGCCCTGGCCGCGCGGGGACCGGCGCACCTCGCCGAGCTGCCCAACGGCCTGGAGGTGCTGGTCACCACCATGGGCCTGGAGGCCACCCGCACGCTGCTCAACGACACCCGGCTGTCCAAGGACGCCGGCGGGCTGCGCGCCGCGATGCAGCAGCAGCTGTCCGACAAGGGCAAGCCGACCGACCTGTCGCGGATCATCGGCCCGTCGATGCTCAACACCGACCCGCCCCACCACCGCCGGATGCGCGCCCTGGTGTCGCAGGCGTTCACGCCGCGCCGCGTCGAGGCGCTGCGCCCGGTGGTGGAGCGCACCGCCACCGAGATGGTGGCCGCGATGTCCGGCGAGGCCGACCTGATCAAGGAGCTGGCGTTCCCGCTGCCGCTGGCGGTGATCTGCGACCTGCTGGGCGTGCCGCCGGAGGACCGGATGCAGCTCAACCGCTGGACCTCCGGCATGATGACCGAGCGCCCCGAGCTGGTCGTGCCCGCCTCCGACGCGATGGTCGGCTACCTGGCGGGGCTGATCGAGTACAAGCGCGAACGCCCCGACGACGCCCTGCTCAGCGCCCTGGTGCAGGCCCGGATCGACGGCGAGCAGCTGACCCCCGAGGAACTGGTCACCACCGCGATCCTGCTGGTGGTGGCGGGTCACGAGACCACCACGGGCCTGATCGGCAACACCGTCGCCGCGCTGCTGGCCCTGCCGGGCGCCTGGGAGGGGCTGACCACCCCGGAGGCCGTGGCCGACGCGGTGGAGGAGTCCGCCCGCTGGGACCCGCCCACCCGGGTGACGCCGCACTACCGGGTGGTCACCGACATCGACCTGCCGGGCACGGTGCTGCCGGAGGGCGCGCTGATCATGGTCGGCCTGGGCACCGCCGGGCGGGACCCGGGCGTGCACGGCCCCACGGCCTCGCGCTTCGACCCGCGCCGCGCCGCCACCTCCGGCAACGCCGCCCTGGGCCACGCCACGTTCGGCCACGGCATCCACTACTGCCTGGGCCACCACCTGGCCCGCATCGAGGCCCGCGCCGCGCTGACCGCCCTGCGCGAGCGCTTCCCGAACGCCCGGCTGGCGGGGGACGCGGCGGAGTTCGCGCGCGACGACAAGGTCGTGCCGAACACGTTCTCCTCCGTGCCCGTGACCCTGGAGCCCTGAGCCGATGTCCGTCCGACTGGGGGAACGCGCCCGGCCCGGCACCGCCACGCAGTGTCACTCCGCGAGGTTGGCCAGCAGGGTGATCAACTGGTGCCGGTTGGCGATGTCCAGCTTGCGGTAGATGCGGGTCAGGTGGGTGTGGACGGTGGCCGGTGAGATGACCAGGCGGTCGGCCACCTCCGGGTTGGACAGGCCGTCGCCCACCAGCCTGGCCACGTTCCACTCCGCCTGGGTCAGCCCCGCCGGCCGCCGGTCGCGGGGTCCGGCGGGCTCCGGCTCGTCCAGGACCGCGGCCAGCGCCTGCTCCACCGACTCGGCGGGGTTGGCGTAGGCGCGCTCGTAGGCGTCGTCGCCCAGCGTCGCCCGCGCCCGCGCCGCGGCCCGGCCGCTGAACAGGGCGAAGGGGACCAGGCCGTCCACCCGCACGCCGGTCACCCGGTGCAGGCCGTGGGCCAGGCCGAGCATCCGGGCGGCGGCGGCCGCGTCACCGGCCTCGGCGTGCGCCCAGCCCAGCGCCTCGATCGTCCACAGCGGGCCCCACTTGTCGCGGATCGCCCGCTGCACGCGCAGGCCCTCCCTGAGCACCTCCAGCGCGCGGGTGGGTGAGCCCCACCGGGTCTGCACCACGCTGCGGCACCAGTGCGCCCAGCTGATCCCCCACAGCGCGCCCAGCCGCTCGCACTCGGCGAAGAACTCCTCGGCGGCGGGCTCGGCCTGCTCCCGCGTGCCCAGCAGCACCAGCGACACGGTGTGCAGGATGTGCGCCAGGTGGTGGTCCACCGCGAAGTGCGGGCCCATCGCGCCGAACCCCTCGTGCGCCTGCCGCAGCAGCTCCACGCCCCCGATCTCGCCCAGGGCGAGGACCTCGTAGGCGCCGCGCACGAACGTCACCGGCGGCAGCGGGACCCCCACCTCGCCGGCGAGCCCGATCAGCTCCTCGACGCGGCGCGCCACCTGCGCGCGTTCCACGCCCAGGCACAGCGCGATCCAGGCGTCCAGCGCCATCGCGCTCACCCGCAGCGGGTCGGCGGTCGCCGGGGTCGCGGCCAGCGCGCGCCCGAGCCACAGCCGCTCCTCCGGTAATCGGCCGGCGTAGGTGTACCAGCGGGTGCGGGCCAGGTCGACGCTCATCTGCAACCCCGCGTGCGCGGAGGCCGGGTCGGTGATCAGGTCGGCCAGCACCACCCGGTGGTTGGCCATGTCCAGGTCGACCGCCGCCAGCAGCGCGGCCTCGTTGTGCCCGACGAACCCGCCGGCCAGCCGCGCCGCCTCCTCCCGGAAGAACGCCTGGTGCCGCGCGTGCACGTCGGCCAGGTCGCCGGAGGCGCGCAGCCGGACCGCGCCGTGCTGCCGCAGCGGCTCCAGCAGGTGGTGGCGGCTGCGGTCGGCCGAGGGCAGCGCGATGGACTTGTCCAGCAGCCCGGCCAGCGCGTCGGCGACCTCGTCGCGCCCGAGCTCGCCGCCCGAGCACACGGCCTCGGCCGCGGGCAGGCTGAACCCGCCCTCGAACACCGACAGCCGCGCCCACAGCAGCCGTTCGGCGGGGGTGCACTGGGCGTGGCTCCAGTCGATCATCGCGGCCATGGTCTGGTGGTGGGCGACCCTGGTGGTGTCGTTGGCGGTCAGCACGCGCATCACGTCGTCGAGCCGGTCGGCCAGCAGCGACACCGGCATGGACCGCATCCGCACCACGGCCTGCTCGATCGCCAGCGGGATGCCGGCGGTGCGCCGCAGCACGCGCACCACGTCCGGCCAGTTCTCCGGCGTGACCCGCCACCCCGGCACGCCCGCCTCGGCGCGTTCCACCAGCAGCGCCACCGACTCGCAGGCCGCCGACGGCGGGGCGTCCTCGGCGGGCACCTCCAGCGGCGGCACCATGACCAGCACCTCGCCGGGCACCCGCAGCCGCGCCCGGCTGGTGGCCAGCACCCGCACCCCGGGCGCCGCGCCGAGCACCGCCCGCACCAGCCGCGCGACCGGCTCGACCAGGTGCTCGCAGTTGTCCAGCACCAGCAGCACCCGCCGTGACCGCAGGTAGTCCACCAGCGTGTCCAGCGGGGTGGTGGTCGCCTGGTCGGGCACGCCCACGGCGCTGAGCACGACCTGGGCCAGCAGTTCCGGGTCGCCGCCGCGCGCCGGCGCCAGCTCGACCACGCGCACGCCGTCGTCGTAGGCCCGCTGCACCTGCCCGGCCAGCTCCAGCGCCAGCCGCGTCTTGCCCCCGCCGCCGACGCCGGTGAGCGTGATCAGCGGTGAGGCGCCGAGCCGCCGGCGCAGCTCGGCGAGCAGTTCCTTGCGTCCGACGAACGAACTCAGCGCCCGCGGCACACCACCGGTTGCCTGGCCCCGCTCGGTCATCCGGACACGGTACGACACCGGCCCGTGGGACTCGCGTCAGATCCACAAAACACTGGGGTTCGCAAATCCTTGCAAAAGCTTTTTCGAATAACCCCTGGTAGGGCCTTCCGCAGTCGATCACCCCAGCTCTGGTCTGCAAACAATTGCACCACCTTGCGCAAAGGTGCGTGACGGGGGCGGCGAGCAGGATCGCGACCACGACGACGTGCCCGAGCCCTGCTGATCGCCCGGGGTCTGATCGGGTCGGTGTTGGGCGAGAAGGGGCGGGACTTCTTCGTCTTCGGCGAGGTCGCCGCGTTCGTCGTCCGGGACGCGGCGACTTTCAGGACCAGGTGAGCACCGACTCCACCTCGACGTCGAGCTCGGAGACCGGGATGTGGCCGAACTGCTCGACCACCACCCGCCCGTCGCGCCGCCGCCACGTGCCGTGCACCCGGCCGTCCACCACGACGTGGGGCGCCGGGGCCCCGCCCGGGGTCCGCACCAGCGGCGCGTGCGCCGGGTCGAGCAGCAGGTCCCGGTCCTGGTAGCCGAGCAGGAAGGTGTCGAACGGGCCCAGCAGCCGCACCGTGTCCTCCAGGGCGGGCGCGTCGGCGGTGGACAGCCGCCAGCCGTGCCCGCCCGGCACCAGTTCGGCCGAGGGGAACTCCGCGCCCACCCGGTCGGCGGGCAGGCCGCTCCAGGCGGCGAGGTCCTCGACCGTGGCCGGGCCGTAGGCGCGCAGGTAGCGGCGGGCCAGCTCGGGCAGGCCGGGCCGGTGCCCCGGATCGGGGTCGGGCAGCGGCCGGTAGGTCGTCTCGCCCGCGCAGACCACGCCCCGGTTGGCGGCGTAGGCGAGCAGGTGGGAGGGCGCGGGACCGGCCGGGTCGAGCGCCACGCCGACCCCGGCGAGCCGGTCGACGAGCGCGGTCCTGGTCAGCGGTTCGGTCAGCACCTCGCGCAGCGCGCCCAGCGCCCGCTCGCACAGCTCGTCGGTCAGCCCGAGCTCCAGCCGCCGCGGTCGGCCGCGCGCGATGTTGGCCGGGCCGAGCAGCGCCACCAGCCAGGCCGCGTCGTCGCGGTGCAGCAGGTGCACGGCGCCGCGCAGGGCGCAGGTGCGCACCACGTCGCCCCGGTCGAGGGCGGCCCGCAGGTCGGCGTGGCACAGGCCGGTGGTGCGGGCGCGGACCGCGAGCCCGGCGGCGGCCACGTCCTGGGCCTGCACGGCGAGCACGTCGCGCAGCAGCTCGGACAGGGTGCGGGCGGGGTCGGTCAGGCGCTGCGCCCGCATCCGCAGCGCCCTGGCCCGGCGGGCGGTCACCGCGGCCTCGCGCCCGTGGAGCCGCGCACCACCAGCTCCGGGAGGAACACGAACAGCGCGGCGCGCACGTGCCGCACGAAGCCCTCGATCTTGCGCAGCACCGGCACGAACCGCCGCGGTCCCACGGCCAACCCGATCCGCTCGTGCCCCAGCTCGACCAGGTGCGACACGGCCAGCCGCACGGCCGCCCGGTCGTCGGTGGACATGAACGGCGCGGAGATCCGCTCGGTGTAGCCGTTGATCATCACGAACGGGGTGCCGCGGCCGGCGAGCCGGGCGTAGCGGTCCACGTCGGCGGTGGAGTCGGCGTGCAGGCCGGAGACGAACACGATGCCGGCCACGCCCCGGTCGACCAGCATCTCGGTCAGCTGGTCCTCGGTGGACCCGCCGGGCGTCTGGGTGCACAGCAGGGGCGTGCAGCCCGCGCCGGTCAGGACCTGCTCCACGGCCTGGGCCAGGGCCGGGAAGATCGGGTTGTTCAGCTCGGGGGTGATCAGGCCGACGAGCCCGGCGCTGCGCTGCCGCAGGCGCGGCGGGCGCTCGTAGCCGAGCAGGTCCACGGCCGCCACCACCGACTGGCGCGTGGTGGCGGACACGCCGCGCTTGCCGTTGAAGACCCGGCTGACGGTCGCCTCGCTGACGCCCGCCTGCGTGGCGGTGTCGCTCAGGCGAGCGGGCACGCCCTCCATGGTGATCCCTCCGTCGCGTCGACACGGCGCACACGGATGAAAGACCTTGCAAACACTTTCAGCAAGTCCTTGACAGTTACGAGTGGGCGGCGGGCCCCGGTCAGGGCGCGAGGCCGGGGGAGGCCAGGCAGCGGGCGGCCTGCTCGGCGCCCGCCGCCAGGGCCGCGTCCACGCCCGCGCCGCCCAGGTGGGCCACCAGGAAGCCGGAGAAGAACGCGTCGCCCGCGCCGTTGGTGTCCACGATCCGCTCGACCGGCGCGGCGGGCACGGTGTGCACCTGCCCGTGCTCCAGGGCCAGCGCGCCCCGCGCGCCGAGGGTGGCCACGGTGGGCTTGCCGGTCGAGTCCAGGAACCCCAGCAGCGCGTCGTGGTGGGCGAACCCGTCGTCGTTGAGGAAGACGCGGTCGGCGGCGCGCAGGAAGTCGCGGTGGAACTCGGCGGTCCCGTCGTAGTCGTGCAGGTCGCACCACACGGGCACGCCCGCCGCGCGGGCGGGCGCCAGCAGCGGTCGGGCGTGCTCGGCCAGGTCGACCACGGCGACGTCCGCCGCCGCCAGCGCGGCGAGCGAGCGCTCGTCGTGCCGGGGGCGGGGCAGCTCGGGCAGCTCCAGGTAGATCGACACCCGGCCGCCGTGCGGGTCCATCAGGTTGAGGTGCTGCTCGGTGGCGCCCTCGGCGGTCTCCGCGATCACCTCGACCCCGGCGGCGGCCAGCACGGCGAGCACCTCCCGGCCGGGCTCGTCGTCGCCGACCACCGTGCGCAGGGTGACCCGGGCGCCGAGCGAGGCCAGGTTCAGCGCCTTGCCCGCCGAGGTGCCGCCCACGGCCGTGCGGTGCCCGGTGGCGAAGGTCGTGTGGGGCCGGGCCTCGGGCAGCCGGTCGAGCAGCACCAGCCGGTTCCACGACACGGGCCCGGCCACGAACACCTCGGGTTTGCGCACGTCGTCCAGTGTGGCGGGTGGAGATCACCCCCGCTCGGGATCACACCGCTCGGGATCACACGGCGGGGAACGACACCACCAGGGACTCCAGCCGGCGGGTCAGGGGCGGCACCGGCGACCACCGGGCGGATTCCCGGCGCAGGTCGGGGCAGCGCTCCAGCAGGACGCGGAAGCACTCGTCGGCCTCCATCCGGGCCAGCGCCGCGCCCAGGCAGTAGAACGCGCCCAGGCCGAAGGCGGTGTGCCGGTTGGGCCTGCGGGTGATGTCGAAGCGGTCGGGGTCGGGGAAGACCTCCGGGTCGCGGTTGCCGGCCATCATCGCCAGGTAGAACCGCTTGCCCGCGGGCAGGTCGAGGTCGCCCAGGGCGAAGGGCTCGGTGCTCTGCCGCACGATCAGGCTCGCCGGGCCGTCGCAGCGCAGCATCTCCTCGACCGCGGTGGGCGTCAGCGAGGGGTCGGACCTGAGCAGGGCCAGCTGGTCGGGGTGGTCCAGCAGCAGCTCCAGGCCGTTGGCGATCAGGCCTGCGGTGGTCTCGTGCCCGGCGAACAGCAGCAGCACGCAGTTGGCGACGATCTCGTCCTCGGTGACCACGCCCTCGGCCTCGGCGGCGATGAACGTGCTGATCAGGTCGTCGCGCGGGTCGTCCCGGCGCTGCCGGACCAGCTCGCGCACGTAGTCCTGCATCTCCAGCACGCTGCGCTGCGAGCGCCGCAGCCGGTCGACGTCGGCGAGCTGGAAGATCGCCACGATGTCGCGCGACCACGCCTGGAGCCGTTCGCGGTCGGTGGTGGGCATCCCGAGCAGCTCGGCGATCACGTTGGCGGGCAGCGGGTAGGCCAGGTCGGTGACCACGTCCATGCGGCCGCGCCCGGCCACGGCGTCGAGCAGCTCGGTGGTCAGCTCCCGCACGCGGGGGCGCAGGCCGTTGACCGTGGCGGGGGAGAAGTAGCGCTTGAGCAGCTGCTGGAACCGGACGTGGTCGGCCTCGGTGGTGTGCCCCATCCACAGGTCCATCGACAGGCGCAGGGGCAGCAGCTCCTGCCGCTCCTCGGGGCTGAACGCGTCCAGCAGCTGGGCCATGTTCGCGGGGACCAGGCGGCGGTCCTTGAGCACCGCGACGATGTCGGCGTGCCGGGTTAAGAGGAAGGCGTCGAGCCGGGGGATCGCGCTGACCGGGGACTCGGCGCGGATCTTGTGCAGCAGGGCGGTCGGGTCGGCCGTCGCCTCGGGGGAGAAGAGGTCGTGGGCCGGGAGCGCCAGGGTGGAATCGGTCATGCCCGCCAGTCTGTCCAGTCCGCGCGGCGCGGCACCAGGCGCGTCAGCGCACTGGCGTAACCGAGACTCTTTCGTGTATCTGCCATTATCGCTTCAGTGTTGACTTAAAAAATCCACTCGATCGTGTGAGGTGAGGAAGGATCACGTCCATGGCGCGGACAAGGGTGGGCTTGATCGGGGTGGGCACGATCGCGGCGACGCACCTGGAGGTGCTGGCGGAGCGGCCCGAGGTGGACCTGGAGTTCACCGCGGACCCGGTGGCCGGGCCGCCGGTGTTCCGGGGTGCGAGGCCGCCGCACCACGCCGACCCGGCGGAGGCGTTGGCCGCGCACCGGCCGGACCTGGTGGTGATCGCGACGCCGGCGGACTCGCACGTGGACCTGGCGGCGCTGGTGCTGGGGTCCTCGGGGGCGCTGGTGCTGGTGGAGAAGCCGTTGGCGCTGGACGTGGCGTCGTTGGCGCGGCTGGGGGAGCTGGGGGATGGTCGGGTGTTCACCGCGCACCACTTCGCGTTCTCGCCGGAGGTGGGGTGGGCGGCGGCGCTGGTGGCGGCGCACCCGGAGTGGGGTCCGGTGACGGGGGTGACGTCGTTGTTCTGCGACCCGTACGTGGGTCGGGGGGAGGGGGCGTTCGCCTCGTACGTGTCGCCGTGGGCGGATTCGGGGATCAACCAGCTGACGGTGTTGGCGCGGTTGGTGGAGCCGACGGCGGTGACGGCGCTGGAGGAGGCGGGGGACGCCGCGTGGGCGGTGGTGGCGTTCCGGTCGCGCGGCGCGGAGGGGGTGGCGCGGTTGCGGGTGGACTGGCGGACGGGGGCGAGCAGCAAGTCCAGCGTGGTGGTGTGCGGCGAGGTGGAGGTGTGGTTGGACCACACGGCGATGACGGGGTTCGCGTGCCGTGGCGGGGAGCTGCTGGCGTCGTGGGGGAGCGACGGTCGGACGCCGAGGAAGGTCGCGCACTACCGGCCGTTGTACGCGAGCCTGCTGTCGGGTCGGCCGGACCCGGTGCTGGGGTTCGGGGTGGCGTCGCGGTTGACCGCGCTGCACGCGGGTCGGTAGTCCCGTCAGACCTGGTGCTGGGCCCACCAGCGGCGGCCGCTGTCGCCGAGGGTGGAGATGGGGTCGTAGTAGGGGTGGCGTCGGTCCAGGGCGTGGTCGTCGTCGAGTTCGATGCCGGTGCGGTAGTTCTTGGTCCAGTAGGAGATGCCCAGTTCGCGGTCGTAGTCGTGGAGTTGGTGGACCCAGCGCTTGCCGACGTAGGGGACGTCGCAGACGATGCGCGGGGTGGCGTAGCCGGGCAGGTAGCCCATGATGGCGTGCTGGAGCGCCTGGGCTTCCCAGACGGCGACGCGCCAGTGCTCGGCGTTGGGGATCATGTCGCACATGTAGAAGTAGTAGGGCAGCACGTTGGCCTCGCCCTGGAGGGCGAAGCAGAGGTCGAGCAGGTCGTCCGGGGTGGCGTTGACGCCGCGCATGAGCACGCCCTGGTTGCGCACGTCGCGGACGCCGACCTCGAGGGCGGTGCGGGCGGCTTCGGCGACCAGGGGGGTGACCGACTGGACGTGGTTGACGTGGGTGTGGATGGCGAGGTTGGCGCCGCGGCGGGCGGCGGTGCGGGCGACGCGTTCGAGCCCTTCGACGACCTTGGGCTGGAGCCAGTGCTGGGGTAGTCCGGCGAGGGCCTTGGTGGCCAGGCGGATGTCGCGGACGGTGTCGATGTCGAGCAGCCGCATGAGGAAGTTCTCCAGCTGCGGCCAGGGGACGTTGGCGACGTCGCCGCCGGAGACGACCACGTCGCGGACGCCGGGGGTGCGCTTGAGGTAGTCGATCATGCGGTCCTGGCGGTCGGCGGGTTTGAGCGCGAGCTTGTGCTTGGTGACCTGGGGGGTGGAGTTGCCGACGAGGTCCATGCGGGTGCAGTGGCCGCAGTACTGGGGGCAGGTGGAGACCAGTTCGGCGAGGACCTTGGTGGGGTAGCGGTGGGTGAGGCCCTCGACGACCCACATCTCCGCCTCGTGGAGGGAGTCGCGGGTGGAGTGGGGGTGGCTGGGCCAGTCGGGGTCGCGGTCGGAGGCGACGGGGAGCATGTAGCGCCGCACGGGGTCGGCCAGGAAGGCGGTGGTGAAGCCGTCGGGGTCGAGGGGTGCGTCGGGCGCCATGGTGTTGAGCATCTGGGGTGGGACCAGCATGGACATGGTGGCCAGGTGGTGCTGGTCGGCGGCGAGGTCGTCGTAGAAGCGGTCGGTGAGCAGGTCGCCGGCGAGCTCCCGCAGCTGCTTGGGGTTCTTGACGCAGTGGGCGCGTTGCCACTGGGCGTCGCGCCACTGGGCGTCGGTGACGTGGCGCCAGCCGGGGAAGCGGCGCCAGTCGGGTTCGACGAGTTCGCGGCGTGCGTAGGTGTAGGGCTGGGGGGTGGCCGGGACGGGGGCGACCTCGTGCAGCGCAGTCATCCATGCTCCCTACAGCTTGAGTGGCGTGAAGATATGTTGCCAGATGGCCGGTTGGGCGTAAATATTTCGGCCGGGAGCGTTTTGGTGTGGTCGTGCGTTGAGGTGGGTATGCGCGTGTTCGCGGTACTGCTGATCGGTCTGGCCGTCGAGGTCACCGCCCTGGTGGCGGCCTTCGGCGCCTGGGGCCCGTTGCCGACCCTGGGTCTGCTGCTGCTGGGTGGGGTGGCGGGGACGGTGCTGTTGCGGCGGGAGGGGACGCGGGCGCTCGGGGCGTTCTCCGAGGCGATGCGCACCCGGCGGGCGCCGCACCGGGAGGTGGCCGACGGGGTGCTGATCGCCGCGGCGGCGTTCTTGATCATCGTGCCGGGTTTCGTCAGCGACGTGGCGGGCCTGCTGCTGCTGTTCCCGCCCACGCGGCGGCTGCTCAGCGGGCGGATGGCGCGTCGGGCGGAGCAGCGGGAGCGGGCGATGGTGCTGAACCTGCGCCACGGGCGCGACCCGATGGCCGGTGGTGTCGTGGTCGACGGTGGTCTGGTGGACGGGGGTGTCGTGGACGGTGGCGTGGTGATCCGGGGCGACGTGGTGGACGTGCGGCCGGAGGACCCGGGTCGGCGGCCTGAACTGCGCTGACGCCGATCGCCTCGCGATTGCTCCGCTCCGCCCTGCTCTCTCGGCCCCGGGCCCCCTGCCCCGCCGGTTCCGGTGGGGGTGTCGCGGAAGCGGACGTTGGGTACGTGAAGCGGCATGACGGTCATCGGTGTGCACGCGTCCCACGAGCAGGTCCACCCCAGCGCGCTCCTGGCCGCCGTCCAGCGGGCCGAGCAGGTCGGCTTCGACGCGGCGATGTCCTCGGACCACTTCTCACCGTGGAGCAGCAGGCAGGGGCAGTCGGCGTTCGCCTGGTCGTGGCTGGGTGCCGCGCTCCAGTCGACCGGGCTGCCGCTCGGCGTGGTCAACGCGCCCGGTCAGCGCTACCACCCGGCGATCATCGCCCAGGCCATCGGCACGCTCGGCGCGATGTATCCGGGCCGGTTCTGGGCGGCGCTGGGCAGCGGCGAGGCCAGCAACGAGCACATCACCGGCGAGGTGTGGCCGGACAAGGCCACCCGCAACGCCCGGCTGCGCGAGTGCGTCGAGGTGATCCGGGCGCTGCTGCGGGGTGAGGAGGTCACCCACCGCGGTCTGGTGACCGTCGACCGGGCCAGGGTGTGGACCCGGCCGGAGGAGCCACCACCGCTGATCGGGGCGGCGGTGAGCGAGGCGACCGCCCGCTGGTGCGCGGAGTGGGCCGACGGGTTGATCACCGTCAACGCCCCCGTCGAGCAGCTGGAGCGGATGCGCGACGCCTACCGGGAGGCGGGCGGGCGGGGCAAGCTGCACCTCCAGGTGCACCTGAGCTGGGCGGAGAGCGAGGACGAGGCGACCGCGCTGGCGCACGAGCAGTGGCGCAGCAACGTGTTCGCCCCGCCGGTGTGCTGGGACCTGGACCTGGCCGAGACCTTCGACGTCGTCTCCGAGCACGTCACGGTCGAGCAGGTGGCGCAGGTGGTCAACATCTCGGCCGACCTGGGCCGGCACGCCAAGACCCTGCGCGAGTACGCGGACCTGGGCTTCGACGAGATCTACCTGCACCACGTGGGCGTGGAGCAGGAGCGGTTCCTCGACGCCTTCGGCGAGCGGGTGCTGCCGGAGGTGCGGGCGTGAAGCTGACCAGGACCGCGGACCTGTGGTGGAAGAACGCCGTCGTCTACTGCCTGGACGTGGAGACCTTCCACGACTCCGACGGCGACGGCTGCGGCGACTTCCGGGGGCTGGTGGAGAAGATCGACCACCTGCACCGGCTGGGCGTGACCTGCCTGTGGCTGATGCCGTTCTTCCCCACCCCCGACCGCGACGACGGCTACGACATCACCGACTTCTACAGCGTCGACCCGCGGCTGGGCACCCTGGGCGACTTCACGGAGTTCGTGCGCACGGCCCGCGACCGTGGCATGAGGGTGATCGCGGACCTGGTGGTCAACCACACCTCCGACCAGCACCCCTGGTTCCAGCAGGCCCGCGACCCGGACTCGCCGATGCACGACTGGTACGTCTGGGCCGACGAGAAGCCGGCCGACGCGGACGAGGGCATCGTCTTCCCCGACAAGGAGAAGTCGCTGTGGACCTACGACCGCAAGGCGCGCAAGTACTACCTGCACAAGTTCTACAAGCACCAGCCCGACCTGAACGTGGCCAACCCGGCGGTGCGCGACGAGATCGCCCGCGTCATGGGGTTCTGGATGGAGCTGGGGCTGTCGGGGTTCCGGGTGGACGCGGTGCCGTTCCTGCTGGAGGCGCCGGTGGAGGCGCTGCCGGACCCGCACGAGTACCTGGGTGACCTGCGGGCGTTCCTGTCGCGGCGCAACGGCGAGGCGGTGCTGCTGGGCGAGGTGAACCTGCCCTACACCGAGACGATGCGCTTCTTCGGCGACAACGACGGTGTGGGCGACGAGCTGCACATGTGCTTCGACTTCATCGGCATGCAGCAGATGTTCCTGTCGTTGGCGCGCCAGGAGGCCAGCCCGCTGGCCCACGCGCTCAAGGAGCGGCCGCAGCCGCCGCGCGACTGCCACTGGGCGACGTTCGTGCGCAACCACGACGAGCTGACCCTGGACAAGCTGACCGTGCCCGAGCGGGAGGAGGTCTTCGCGGCCTTCGGCCCCGAGGAGGACATGCAGCTCTACGGGCGCGGTCTGCGCCGCCGCCTGCCCTCGATGCTGGGCGGCGACCTCGGGCGGATCAAGATGGTCTACAGCCTGCTGTTCTCGCTGCCGGGCACCCCCGTGCTGTTCTACGGCGAGGAGGTCGGCATGACCGAGGACCTGTCGCTGGAGGGGCGGCAGGCCGTGCGCACCCCCATGTGGTGGGACGCCGCTGCGGAGCAGCGCCGCGACGAGGACTCGCTGCTGTCCTGGGTGCGGCTGCTGGTCGAGCGCTACCGGGAGTGCCCGGAGCTGGCGTGGGGCGCCTTCCAGGTGCTCGACACCGCCGAGCCGGGTGTGCTGGCCCACCGCTGCGACATCGACGGCGGCACCGTGGTGGCGGTGCACAACCTGGCCGACCGCGACGCCACCGTGGAGATCGACAAGCTCGACGGCGAGCTGACCGACCTGCTGGTGGACGGCACGGTGCCGGTGAAGGACGGGGTGGCCCGCGTGGAGCTGGGCCCCTACGGCTGCCGCTGGTTCCGCCAGGTCTAGCCCCGGGCGCGGTCACCTCCGGCGCCGGGTCCCGTGACGGGGCCCGGCGCCGGTCGCGGTCTCAGCAGCCGCCGCAGTTGTAGTAGGTGACGTCCCAGTGGTTGCCCTCCAGGTAGTAGACGTTCCC
Source organism: Saccharothrix sp. BKS2 (assembly GCF_047689505.1). Lineage (NCBI taxonomy): Bacteria > Bacillati > Actinomycetota > Actinomycetes > Pseudonocardiales > Pseudonocardiaceae > Saccharothrix > Saccharothrix sp. BKS2. The sequence goes on from NZ_JAUQOL010000011.1 coordinate 25,524, forward strand.
GGAGCCCGAGCGCCACTTGCTGCCGCCGATGGAGGTGAAGGTGTTCTTGACGTAGGAGTCGAGGCAGCCGGAGAGCCGGTAGTCGAGCTTGTAGCCGTTCCAGTGGCTGTAGGTGCCGCTGGCGTGGCCGGTCTCGGTGCCGCCGGTGATGGTCAGGGCGCAGCCGCTGGCGCGCTTGAGGGTCTCCGCGCCCTGGATGGTCGGCAGGTTGACCTGGTCGAACGAGGTGCAGGTGGGCTGGTTGCGGTCGCTGCACCCGCCGCTGGAGGTCCACGAGATGCCGGCGGCGCGCAGGCGGGAGGTGGCCTGGGAGTGGGTCAGCTTGGTCACCAGTGCGGTGACCGGGGTGTCGGCGGCGGGCTGGAACACCGGGTCCTGCCCGATGGGGTTGGCCGCGGTGGGGTTGGCCGCGGTGGGGGCGGCCGCGGCGGTGGTGGCGCCGGCGACGGTGAGCAGTGCGGCGGCCGCTGCGGTGACGAGCGCGGCGCGGAACCTGCTGGTGCGCATGGGTGTCCTTTCGGCGGGCAGCCCTCGTGGACCCGGGGTGCCGGGTCGAGAGCAGGGCGGGCTACGGGGACGCCCGCGGTCGTCGAGTGCGAGGGCGGCGGCCGCGGGCGGGACGTCCCGCGCGACACGTTACGAGCCGGCGGCTTTCCGCACAGCGGCCAAGTGGGAGATTTTCCGTCAACCCGTGGCCGGGTAACGACGCGTGTTCGGCACACCGAACCCCGGCGGCCGGTCGCGGGTTCCGCGCCGCTCAGGTCAGCCGGTAGCCGTGGGCGGGGCGGTTGGCCATGCCGTAGCGGGGCTGCACCTCGGCCTTGCCCACGCCGACCAGGTGCTCCAGGTACCGCCGGGCGCTGACCCGCGACATCCCGGTCCGCTCGCCGACCTCCTGCGCCGACAGGTCCCCCGCCGCGGTCCGCAGCGTGTCCACCACCAGCCGCAGCGTCACCGCCGACAGCCCCTTGGGCAGCGCGGTGCGCGGCCGGTGCTGCAACAGCTGGTCCACCTCCTCCTGGTCCAGCCACGGCCCGAGTCGCCGCACCTCGGCGCGCCGGGCCAGGTACTCCCGCATCCGGTCCAGGAACGCGGTCCGGGTGAACGGCTTGACCAGGTAGTGGTCGACCCCGCGCGACATCGCCTGCCGCACGGTCTCCCGCTCGCGCGCCGCGGTCACCGCGATCACGTCCACCGGCGGCCCGGAGCGCGACCGCAGCCGCGCCAGCACCTCCAGCCCGGAGATGTCGGGCAGGTGGATGTCGAGCAGCACCAGGTCCGGCCGCAGGGCCTCCACCGCCCGCAGCGCCTCCGCACCGCCGTGCGCCTCGCCCACCACGGTGAACTCCGGCAGCGACGCCAGGAACCCGCGGTGCACGGCGGCGACCGCGAAATCGTCGTCCACGACCAGCGTGCGCACGGTCACCGGACCACCTCCGGCAGCCACACGTCGAACGACGCGCCGCCCAGTTCCGAGTCCGACACCTCGACCCGGCCGCTGCGCCGGGTCACCACCCTGGACACCAACGCCAGTCCGATCCCTCGACCGTGGGCGCCGCGCGGCGCCTTCGAACTCACCCCGAGGGCGAAGATGCGCCCGCGTTCGGACCGCTCCACCCCCGGTCCGTCGTCGTCCACCACGACCCGCACCCCGCCCTCGTCGGACCGCACCAGCACCCGCACCGTCCCGCCCGCGTCCACCGCGTCCACGGCGTTGTCCACCAGGTTGCCCAGCACGGTCAGCGCGTCGTCGCCGGTGCGGGTCGCCACCTCCGAGCCGGGGTCCAGCCGCAGCGCCACGCCGCGTTCGTGCGCGGTGGAGGACTTGGCCAGCAGCAGCGCCGCCAGCGCCGGGTCGGCCATCGCGCCGCCGAGGATCTCCGAGGTCACCGACCCGGTGCCGCCGACCCGCTCGATGTAGGCCACGGCGTCCTCGCGGCGGTCCAGCTCGACCAGGCCGCCGATGACGTGCAGGTGGTTGGTGAACTCGTGGGCCTGCGCCCGCAGCACCTCGGTCACGGTCCGCTGCCCGTCGAGCTCGCGCAGCGCGTCGTGCAGCTCGGTGCGGTCGCGCAGGGTCAGCACCACGCCCACGGGGCGGCCCTGGGTGCGGGCGGTCATCCGGTTGGCCACCAGCACCCGCTCGCCGGCCAGCACGGGCCGGTCGGCGACGTCGTCCTCGCCGAGCACCAGGTCCAGCAGCCCGCCGTGCTCCAGCACCTGCGCGGCGGGCCGCCCGGTCGGGTCGTCGGTGAGCCCCAGCAGCCGCACGGCCTCGTCGTTGACCAGCGCCAACCGCCCCCGCTCGTCGACGGCGACCACGCCCTCGCGGATGCCGTGCAGCATCGCGTCGCGGGTCTCCAGCAGCTGGGCGATCTCGGCGGGCTCCAGCCGGAAGGTGCGCTTGCGCACCATGCGCGTGACCAGCGCGGCCCCCAGCACGCCCACCAGCGCCGCGGCGGCCAGCCACCCGGTCAGCTCGGGCAGGTCCTCGGCCAGGTCGGCGGCCAGCTCGCTCTCCAGGATGCCCACCGACGCCATGCCCAGGACCTGCCCGGACATCGAGCGCACCGGCACCTTCGCCCGCAGCGAGGTGCCCAGCGTCCCGGTCTCGGTGCCGACGAACACCTGCCCGGACAGCGCGGCGCTCGGGTCGGTGGACACCCGCTCGCCGATGCGCCGCCGGTCGGGGTGGGCGTAGCGGACGCCGTTGTGGTCGGTGACCACGACGTAGGTGACCCCGGAGGCTTTGCGCAGCAGCTCGGCCAGCGGCTGGATGGTCGCGCTCGGGTCGGGCGAGTCGAACGCCTCCACCACCGAGGGCAGCCGCGCCACGCTCTCGGCCACCGACAGCATCCGGTCCTTGTACGCCTCGCGGATGCGGTCGCTCTGGAGCTTGGCCGCCATCAGGCCCGCCGCGCACACGGTGGCCAGCACGATGACCACCTGCAACGCGAGCAGGGAGACACCCAGGGGGACCGAACGGCGGCGCATGGGGCGCATTCTCACCCATCGCGTGTGAGCCGGGCCACGACCTAAACGACCAATACGGCCCTTACGACCATTGCCCCTGTTCACCCGGTCGTGGCTCTTAGCGTTCGCGGCCACCGACGGCGACGGCGCCGGGCGGGAGACGACCGGGCGGGGCCCGGCGTGGAACACGGAGGACCTGATGGCAGGACGACGCACCCGATTCCTCGCGGCCGCGGTCGCGGCGGGCCTGGCGCTCGCGGGCTGCGGTGGCGGCGGCACGGCGAGCGGCGACATCGACCGGCTGGAGATCATGGCCCCGGCCGACCCCGGCGGCGGCTGGGACCAGACCGCGCGGTCGATGCAGGCGGCGATCACCGGCGCGGAGCTGGTCGACTCCGTGCAGGTCTCCAACGTCGGCGGCGCGGGCGGCACGGTGGGCCTGCAGAAGATGGCCAACGAGCGCTCCGAGTCCTACCTGATGGTCACCGGCCTGGTCATGGTCGGCGCGGTGGAGACCGCCGGGGTCGACAAGCGCCTGGAGGACACCACCCCCATCGCCCGGCTGACCGCCGAGGACGAGGTCGTCGTGGTCCCGGCCGACTCGCCCCACCGGAGCATCGAGGACCTGCTGGCCGCGGTGGACCGGGAGGGCCAGGGGGTGGCGATCACCGGCGGCTCCGCGGGCGGCACCGACCACATCCTGGCGGCCATGCTGCTCAAGGCCAAGGGCATCGACCCGGCCAAGCTCAACTACGTGGCCTACTCCGGCGGCGGCGAGTCGCTGGCGGCGCTGCTGGGCGGCCAGGTCGACGCGGGCATCTCCGGGGTCGGCGAGTACCTGGAGCAGATCAAGGCGGGCAAGCTGCGCGCCCTGGGCACCTCCGGCCCCGCCGAGCACCCCGAGGTCAAGGCGCCGACGTTCAAGAACCTCGGCACCGGCGTGGAGCTGATCAACTGGCGCGGCGTGGTCGCGCCCGGGTCCATCTCGGTGGAGGCCAAGGAGCGGCTGGTCGAGCTGGTCACCAAGATGCACTCCAGCGCCCAGTGGCAGGACGAGCTGACGAAGCGCGGCTGGACCGACACCTTCCTGACCGGTCACGACTTCAACACCTTCCTGACCACCGAGATCGGTCGCATCAAGCCGGTCCTGGAGGAAATCGGCCTGGTCAAGTGACCGGCCCCGACACCGGCCCGGCCGCCGGGCCCGCCCCCGGACCCTCCCGGGCGGCCAGGGTCGAGGAGGGCGTGTTCGCCGGGCTGGTCGTGGCGCTGGGGGTGTTCACCCTGGTGGACACCCCCTCCATCCCCGCGGTCGGCCAGGCCGGGACCGTGGGTCCACGGGCCTTCCCGTACGCGGTGGCCGCCCTGCTGCTGGTCACCGGGGTGGCGACGCTGGTGGCCGTGCTGCGCGGCAGGCTCGGCCCGGCCGAGGACGCCGAGGACGTCGACCCGGACGCCCGCACCGACTGGGCCACCGTGGCCAAGCTGGTCGCGGTGCTGGTGGCGCACCTGGTGCTGATCGAGCCGCTGGGCTGGCCGGTGGCGGGCGCGGTGCTGTTCCTGGGCGCGGCCTGGACGCTGGGCGCGGTGTGGTGGAAGGCCCTGCCGGTCGCGGTGGTGCTGGCCCTGGTGGCGCAGGTCGTGTTCGCCTCCGGGCTGGGCCTGTCGCTGCCCGCCGGGATCTTCGAGGGGGTGCCGTTGCTCGATGGGTGACTGGGCCGCCCTGCTGGAGGGCTTCGCGACCGCCGCGCAGCCCGAGTACCTGCTCTACGCCCTGCTGGGCGTCACCCTCGGCACCGCCGTGGGTGTGCTGCCGGGCATCGGCCCGGCCATGACGGTGGCGCTGCTGCTGCCGTTGACCTACTCGCTGGAGCCCGCCGCCGCGCTGATCATCTTCGCGGGCATCTACTACGGCGGGATGTACGGCGGGTCGACCACGTCGATCCTGCTCAACACCCCCGGCGAGTCCTCCTCCATCGTCACCGCGCTGGAGGGCAACCGGATGGCGCGCGCCGGGCGCGGCGCGGCGGCGCTGGCCACCGCGGCGATCGGGTCGTTCGTGGCGAGCACCATCGCCACGCTGCTGCTCACCGCCCTGGCCCCGACCATCGCCGAGTACGCGGTGAAGCTGGGTCCGGCGGACTACGTGGCGCTGATGGTGGTGGCGTTCACCACGGTCGCCGCGCTGCTGGGCGCCTCCCCGGTGCGCGGCCTGGCGTCGCTGGCGGTCGGGCTGTTCCTGGGCCTGGTCGGCACGGACACCCTGACCGGTCAGCAGCGGTTCACCCTGGGCGCGCCGACGCTGGCCGACGGCATCGACGTGGTGATCGTCGCGGTCGGGGTGTTCGCGGTGGGCGAGGCGCTGTACGTGGCGTCGCGGATGCGGCACGGCCCGGTCGAGGTGGTGCCGGTCGACGGCAGGTGGATGACCCGGGAGTTCTGGCGGCGGTCGTGGAAGCCGTGGCTGCGCGGCACCGCCATCGGCTTCCCGATCGGCACGGTGCCCGCCGGTGGCGCGGACGTCTCGACGTTCCTGTCCTACGCGGCGGAGAAGAAGCTGTCCAAGCACCCGGAGGAGTTCGGGCGCGGCGCCATCGAGGGCGTGGCCGGGCCGGAGGCGGCCAACAACGCCGCGGCCGCCGGCGTGCTGGTGCCGCTGCTGACCCTGGGCCTGCCGACCACCGCGACCGCGGCGGTCATCGTGGCGGCGTTCCAGAGCTACGGCATCCAGCCGGGGCCGCTGCTGTTCACGCAGGACTCGGCGCTGGTGTGGGCGCTGATCGCGTCGCTGTACCTGGGCAACGTGATGCTGCTGGTGCTCAACCTGCCGCTGGTGCGGATCTGGGTGAAGGTGCTGCGCATCCCCCGGCCCTACCTGTACGCCGGGATCCTGCTGTTCGCCGCGCTGGGCACCTACGCGGTGAACTTCGTGGTGGACGACCTGCTGCTGCTCCTGGTGGTGGGCCTGGTCGGGTTCTTCATGCGCCGCCACGGCTACCCGGTGGCGCCGCTGGTGGTGGGGCTGATCCTGGGCCCGATGGCCGAGGAGCAGGTGCGCCGCACGCTCCAGATCAGCCAGGGCGACCTGACGGCGCTGGTGACCAGCCCGTTCGCCGCGGTGGCCTACGGGGCGCTGCTGGTGGCGCTGGCGGCCGCGGTGGTGCTGCGGCTGCGGCGGCGGCGTGCCGCCGGGTCGGAGGTCACGCCGACCGCCTGACCACTACCGCCCGACCTCTTGACCTCTTGACCGGCGAATGCCCGGGGTTCTCACGAACGGGAACCCCGGGCATTCGCCGTTCGCGCCCACGGGCGCGGTCTCTTGCGCGAGATCGGCACTTCGCGTGAAGATATCCCGGTCCTACTGTCCTGGACCGAAGGATTTCCATGACTTCGCCGTATGGTCTGCACCGCGTCCTGGCACCGGCGGGTGTGCTGCCGCAGCAGGCGTGGCGGCTGGACGCCACGCCGGTGTGCGGGGCGGACGAGGTCGTGGTGGACGTGGAGCGGCTCAACCTCGACGCCGCCTCCTACCGGCAGCTGCGCGAGGCGCACGGCGTGGCCGGGGTGCGGCGGGCGGTGCTGGACGTCGTCGCCGAGCGCGGCAAGATGCAGAACCCGGTGACCGGGTCGGGCGGGATGCTGCTGGGCACGGTGCGCGAGGTCGGCCCGGACTCGCCGCTGGGCCTGCGCGCCGGGCAGCGGATCGCCACCCTGGTCTCGCTCACCCTCACCCCGCTGCGCATCACCGACGGCCTGGAGCGCTGGGACGGCGCGGACGAGCAGGTGCCCTGCGCGGGCACCGCGGTGCTGTTCGGCCGTTCCATCGCCGCCGTGCTGCCCGACGACCTGCCCGACGCGCTGGCGCTGTCCGTGCTCGACGTGTGCGGCGCGCCCGCGCTGACCGACCGGGTGGTGCGCCGCCGCGCGGCCCGCTCGGTGCTGGTGCTGGGCGGCGGCGGCAAGTCCGGTTCGCTGTCGCTGGTCGCCGCGCGCCGCGCCGGCGCCGGGCGGCTGGTGGCGCTGGTGCCCACCGACCGCGAGGCCGCGGCGGTGCGCGCGGCCGGGCTGGCCGACGAGGTGGTGGTGGCCGACGCCCGCGACCCGGTGGCCGTGGCCGACGCGGTGGGCGAGCCGGTCGAGGTGACCGTGGTGTGCGTGGACGTGCCCGGCTGCGAGCACGGCGCGGTCCTGGCCACCGCCGACGGCGGCACCGTGGTGTTCTTCTCCATGGCCACCTCCTTCCCGGCCGCCGCGCTGGGCGCCGAGGGCCTGGCCGCGGACGTGGAGATGCTCGTCGGCAACGGCTACGTGCCTGGTCACGCCGCGTTCGCCCTGGAGCTGGTGCGCACCGAGCCTGCCGTGCGCGACCTGTTCGAGCACAGGCAGACTCAGCAGGCGTGACTACTCTTCTCGTGGGCGGGCGCATCCACAGCCCGAGCAACCCCGACGCCACCGCGATGGCCGTCGACGACGGCACCGTGGTGTGGCTGGGTCAGGACACCGCCGGCCGCGCGCTGCACCCCGACGCCGAGGTCGTCGACCTGCGCGGCGCGTTCGTCGCCCCCGCCTTCGTCGACGCCCACGTGCACGCCACCTCCGCCGGTCTGCTGCTCACCGGCCTGGACCTGACCGGCTGCCGGTCCGCGCGCGAGCTGCTCGACGCCGTGCGCGCCGCCGGAGGAGCGCTGGTGTGGGGCCACGGCTGGGACGAGACGCGCTGGGACGGGCGGCGGCCCCCGACGCGCGCCGAGCTCGACGAGGCCGCCGGCGGCCGACCGGTCTACCTCTCCCGCATCGACGTCCACTCGGCCCTGGTGTCCACCGCGCTGCTGGACCTGGCGCCCGCGGCCCGCGACGCCGACGGCTTCGCCCCCGACGGGCCCCTGTCCCGCGCCGCCCACCACCACGTGCGCGGCGCGGCCAAGGACGCCATCCCCGCCGCGACCCGTCGCGCCGCCCAGGCGGCGTTCCTGCGCCACGCCGCCTCCCGCGGCGTCGCCTCCGTCCACGAGTGCGCCGGCCCCGACATCTCCGGCCTCGACGACCTGGCCGACCTGCTGGCCACCGACCTGCTCGACGTCGTGGGCTACTGGGGTGCCCGGGAGCCGGTCGGGCTGCCCGTGCGCGGCCTGGCGGGGGACCTGTTCGTCGACGGGGCGCTGGGCTCGCGCACCGCCGCCCTGTGCTCGCCCTACGCCGACGCCCCCGACACCTCCGGCGCCCTGTACCTGGACGCCGTCGCCGTCGCCGAGCACCTCGTGACCTGCACGCGGGCCGGGTTGCAGGGCGGTTTCCACGTCATCGGCGACGCCGCCGCGGCCGCGGTGGTCGAGGGCTTCGACCGGGCCGCCGCGGTGGTGGGCGTGCCCGCCCTGGCCGCCCGCAAGCACCGCCTGGAGCACCTGGAGATGGTCACCGCCGAGCAGGCGGCCCGGCTCGGCTCCTACGGCGTGGTCGCCTCGGTGCAGCCGCTGTTCGACCGCGAGTGGGGCGGCCCGGACGGCATGTACGCCCAGCGGCTGGGCGTCGGGCGGGGCACCGCGCTCAACCCGTTCTCCCGGCTGGCCGCGGCGGGCGTGGTGCTGGCCCTGGGCTCGGACGCGCCGGTGACCGCGGTGGACCCGTGGGCCGCGGTCCGGGCCGCGGTGCACCACCGCACCGACGGCTCGGGCATCTCGCCGCGGGCGGCGTTCACCGCCCACACCCGCGGCGGCTGGCGCGCCGCCGGCGTCGACGACGGCCTCACCGGCACCCTCCAGCCCGGCGCGCCCGCCACCTACGCGGTGTGGCGGGCCGGTGAGCTGGAGGTCTCCGCCCCGGACTCGCGGGTGCAGCGCTGGTCGACCGACCCCCGCTCCCGGGTGCCCGCCCTGCCGGCGCTGGCCGGGCCCGCGCCGGAGTGCCTGCGCACGGTGCTGCGCGGGCGCGTGGTGTTCGACGGGGGAGCGCTGTCGTGAAGGTCTTCCTGTCCTGGTCGGGCCCCGAGACCCGGGAGTTCGCCTCCTTCCTGCGGGACTGGCTGGAGGGCGTCATCCAGGCGGTCAAGCCGTGGATGTCGGAGAAGGACATCGCCAAGGGCCGCCACAGCATGGCCGAGCTGCGCGCGCAGCTGACCGGCACGCGGCTGGGCATCGTGGTGCTGACCTCGGCCAACCAGGGCTCCCGGTGGATCAACTTCGAGGCCGGCGCGATCTCCAACAGCGTCGGCGAGACCGCGGTCGTGCCGCTGCTGCTGGACCTGGGCAAGACCGACGTGGTGGGGCCGCTGAGCCAGTTCCAGGCGGTGGACGCGGCGGCGCGCGCCGAGGTGCACCAGATGCTCAAGGACATCAACGACGCCCAGGAGGAACCGCTGCCCGAGCGGGTGCTGGCCCGTGCCTTCGACCACGAGTGGCCGGCCTTCGAGGAGGCGGTGCGGCGGTTCCGCGAGCAGGCCCGGACCGCCGCGGCCTCGGTCGACGCGGCGGCCGTCCCGGTCCGCGACGAGCGCGACGTCCTGGCCGAGATCCTGGAGACGGTGCGCGCGCTGGACCGGCAGGGCCACGCCACCCGGGCCCTGCTGTCCGGCCTGGCCGCGCCGCCGTACTCGCGGCCCGCGGCCGAGGACGCGCCCCCGCTGCCGGAGGGCGCCTTCGCGGGCCCGGTCGCCTACCGGCAGCCGTCGGGCCCGCCCTACGACGCGGCGGCCGCGGCCGCGCGGTGGGAGATGACCCGGTCGGAGCCCACCCGCCGCGGCTGGGGACCCGTCCCGGCGGCCCGCCCGGAACCGACCGACGAGGCCCCCGACCCGGACCGCCCCGCCAACGGCTGAAACCGCTGGAACCACTCCACCGGAACCGCTCCGAGAACCGCTGAAGGGACGTGGCACATGGCGTTGCTCGACCTGGACCCGCACGTGGTGGCCAGGGCGCGGGCCCTGGCCGCGCGGGCCGCCGAACCGGTGGTGGACCTGGCCAGGGCCCACACCACGGTGGCGGTCGAGCGCGCCACGCTCCGCCTGGCCGGCATCACCGGCGCGGACTCCACCCACCGCGCCGGCGACGTGCCCTGGGTCAACCGGGTCGTCGACACCGTGCGCGAGCACTGCGGCCTGGAGCACGGCGTCGCCCTGCCCGTGTTCCACGCCCTGCGCCGCCACGACCTGCCCTCCCTGACGGAGCTGGCCGAGGCCACCGCCGCCGGGCAGGTCCGCTACGAGCTGCCGACCGGCCGCGACCGCGAGCGCGCCCGCCGGGCCGCCACCGCCGCGGTCACCCGCGGCCTGCGCACCGTCGACCGCAACCGCGCGCGGCGGGAGAAGCTGGTGGCCAGGTGGGGCGACCCGCCGCGGCGGCCGTGGATCTACCTGATCGTGGCCACCGGCGACATCGACGAGGACGTCGTGCAGGCGGGCAACGCCGCCCGCGCCGGCGCCGACGTCATCGCGGTCATCCGCTCCACCGGCCAGTCGCTGCTGGACTACGTCCCCGAGGGCGCCACCCACCACGGCTTCGCCGGCACCTACGCCACCCAGGAGAACTTCCGCATCATGCGGGCCGCGCTGGACGAGGTGTCCCGGGAGGTCGGCCGCTACGTGCGGCTGACCAACTACGCCTCGGGCCTGTGCATGCCCGAGATCGCCGTGCTGGCCGGGTTGCAGCGGCTGGACATGATGCTCAACGACTCGATGTACGGGATCCTGTTCCGCGACATCAACCCCGTGCGGACCTTCGTCGACCAGCGGTTCTCCCGCCAGGTCCACGCCCGCGCCGGCATCATCATCAACACCGGCGAGGACAACTACCTCACCACCGACGACGCCGTGGACGCCGCCCACACCGTCACGGTGTCGCAGCTGCTCAACGAGCGCTTCGCGCACGAGGCCGGGCTGCCCGACCACCTGCTGGGCCTGGGCCACGCCTTCGAGATCAACCCGAAGGTGCCCGAGTCGTTCCGGCTGGAGCTGGCGCACGCGCTGCTGGCCCGCGAGCTGTTCCCGGACGCGCCGCTGAAGTGGATGCCGCCGACCAAGCACATGACCGGCGACGTGTTCCACGGCCACCTGCTCGACGGGTTCTTCAACCTCGCCGGCGTGCTCACCGGCCAGTCGATCCTGCTGGTGGGCATGATGACCGAGGCCGTGGTGACCCCGTTCCTGTCCGACCGGGACCTGGCGCTGGCCAACGTCCGCTACGTGCTGGACGCGGCGGGCGGCCTGGCCGAGGACTTCCGGCCCGCCCCGGACGGGTTCATCGCCAAGCGCGCCCACCAGGTGCTGGGCGAGGCGGTGGACCTGCTGGGGCGCATCGTCGACCAGGGCCTGCTGGCCGCGATCGCCGAGGGCACCTTCGGCCTGATGAAGCGCCCCGCCGACGGCGGCCGGGGCGCGGACGGCGTGGTGGAGAAGGCCGAGGGCTACCTCAACCCGGCCGCCGAGCTGCTGGAGACCGGGGCGGGGGTGGCGCGGTGAGCAAGCGGCACGTGCGCCCCTACGGCGACACCACCGGCGACGGCATGGTGCAGACCTCGTTCACGCTGCCCGTGCCGTTCGGGCCGCGCGCCGACGGCGCCGCGCAGCAGCTGGCCAACAGGATGGGCATCGACCCGGCGATGGTGGTGCACTCCCACCCGATCGGCGCCGACTTCACCTTCTTCGTCGTCTACGGCTCGGTGCGCCACGTGGTGGACCTGGACGAGGTGCGGGTGGTGGAGCGGGAGTACCCGCTGCTGTCGCCGGCCGAGGTCAACGCGGCGCTGAAGAAGGCGCTGCGGCGCAAGCTGGTGGTGGTGGGCGGCTGCATCGGCACCGACGCGCACACCGTCGGCATCGACGCGATCCTCAACGTCAAGGGCTTCGCCGGGGAGAAGGGCCTGGAGTACTACCGGGAGCTGCGGGTGGTGAACCTGGGCGCGCAGGTGTCGGTGCCGGAGCTGGTGCGGCGGGCGCGGGCGGAGAAGGCCGACGCGGTGCTGGTGTCGCAGGTGGTGACCCAGCGCGACGCGCACGTGATCAACACCCGGGAGATGTCGGCGGCGTTCCGGGAGGCGATGGGCGCGCGGCGGCCGCTGCTGGTGGCGGGCGGTCCCCGGTTCGACCCGCTGATGGCGGACGAGCTGGCCGTGGACCGGGTGTTCGGGCGCGGCACCACGCCCGGCGAGGTCGCCAGCTACCTGGTGCACGCGGTGCGGTCCCAGCGGAAGGAGAAGGTGTGAGCCCGATCGAGGGTGTCACGGTCACCCACCGGCGGTACGTGCCCCACTCGCACGCCCACTACGGGGGCAGCCTCGTCGACGGCGCGTACGGGCTGGGCCTGTTCGGGGACGTGGCCACGGAGCTGCTGATCCGCACCGACGCCGACGAGGGCCTGTTCGCGGGCTACTCCGCGGTGGAGTTCCTGGCCCCGGTGCAGGCCGGTGACGTGCTGGAGGCCACGGCGACGCTGGTGCGGGTCGGGACCCGGTCGCGGGAGCTGGAGTTCGAGCTGCGCGTGGTGTGCCGGTCGGCGCCCGCGCGGGGCCCGTCGGCGGCCGACGTCCTCGACCCGCCGGTGCTGGCCACCCGGGCGCGGGGCACGGTGGTGGTGCCGAAGACGTGAGCGGGGCCCGCGTCCCGGCCGACGGGCCGGCCCCTACCGGCGCGGCGCGGCGGCGCGGGCCCGACCGGCGGTCTCGGGCGCCCGCCGGGGCAGCAGCAGCGGGGTGGCCAGCAGCAGCACCCCGGCCACGCCGATGGCGGTCCTGGTGCCGGCGAGGGCCGCGAGCAGTCCACCGAGGCCGGTCAGGGCGGCGGTGGAGAGCCGGGTGGTGATCGTCCACGCGGACAGGGTGCGGGCGACGAGGTCGGGCGGCAGCAGGCCGAGCCGGTAGGTGGCGAACACCGGGTTGAACACCCCGGCGCAGGTGATCAGGGCGAGTTCGACGGCGATGACCAGCACCAGCCCGCCCGCGCCGGGGTGGACGAAGGCCAGCCCGACCGACCAGCAGGCGCGCAGCGCCCCGGCGGTCAGCAGGACCCGGTGCGTGCCGAACCGGGCGACGAGCCGGCGCGAGAGCCGCGAGCCGACCAGGCCACCCACGCAGGGCGCGGCGAAGGCCAGGCCGTACTGCCAGGCGGTGAACCCCAGCTCGCCCAGCATCAGCACCGCCAGCAGCGGCGCGGAGGCCATGATCAGCCCGTTGACCAGGGCGGTGTTGAGCAGCAGGGGCCGCAGCACCGGGTGGGTCAGCGCGTGCCGCCAGCCCGCCACCAGCTCGCCCGCGCGCGGCGCGGCGATGCGCGCCGGGCGGGGTTCGCCGCCGCCGATCGCGCCGATCCCGGCGGCCGAGAGCAGGTGGCTCGCGGCGTTGACCACGACGGTGGTCACCGGGCCGAACAGCCCGAACGCGAGCCCGCCCAGCGGCGGTCCCAGCGCGGTGGCCGTCCAGGCGGTGGACTCGAGCCGCGCGTTGGCGGTGAGCAGGTCGCGCGGCGGCACCAGCGCCTTGAGGTAGGCGCCGGAGGCGGCCTGGAAGGCGATGTCGGCGGCGGCGACCACGACCGCGACGAGCAGCAGGTGGGCGTAGCCGAGGCGGTCGAGGGCGAAGGCGACGGGCACGCTGCCCACGGCCGCGAACCGGACCGCGTCCATCGCCACCATCACCGGCCGTTTGCGGTGGAACTCCACCCACGCCGCCAGCGGCACCGCCAGCGCCGCGCCCGCGGCCAGCCCGGCGGCGGCCAGCGCCGACACCCGCGCCGGTCCGGCGTGCAGCACGAGGACCGCGATCAGCGGAAGGGCGTCGAACGCGAAGCGCGTGCCGAACGCGTTGACCGCGTGGGCCGCCCACAACCACCCGAACCGCCGCCCCACCCCGTCCCCCTCGGTGTCGACCCGCACGGATCCAACCGGGTGGGCGGTGCGCGGGGCAAAACCGGTGGCACACCCCCGGGGGCTTCAGCGGGGTTTCGGGGGGTTTCCGCGGGGTTCAGCCGCCCGCGTCCCCGCTCTCGTCGGTGTCCCCGGTGTCGCGGCAGGCGTCGGAGAGGTTGACCCGGTGCTCGTCGCGCAGCTGCCCGGCCAGGTCGGCGGGGTCGACGCCGAGGGCTTCGACCACCCGCAGCGACGCCGGGGTCAGGGCCGTGCCGGCGGCGTCGGAGGCGCCGGTGAGCAGCCGGTGGTTGTCGGCCTTGGTGCGCTGGTCGCGGACCTCGCGCACGCGCGGGTCGCCGCGCAGCCGCTCGGCGGTGGCGCGCATGTCCTCGTCGGTGGCGAACAGCAACCGCAGGTCGGTGCAGTAGGCGGTGGGCGTGCCCGGCACCGGCTGGTGCCGCGGCAGCACCACCGCGACCGCGGCGGCGGCCAGGACGAGGGCCGCCGCGACCGTGAGCGGCCGAACGGTGGAGGGCATGCACAAACCCTGCCACCGACCGTGGTGGCACGGCGACTCGGCGGTCGCGCTCTGCCACTATCGACGGTGTGCTCAGCCTCGACCCGGCCTCCACCGTGCCGCCCTACGAGCAGGTGCGGTCCCAGTTGGCCCGCAAGATCACCGACCGCGAGCTGGCGGCGGGCGCCCGGCTGCCCACGGTGCGCGCGCTGGCGGCGGACCTGGGCATCGCGGTCAACACCGTGGCCCGCGCCTACCGGGAGCTGGAGGAGGCGGGTCTCGTCGAGACCCGCGGCAGAGCCGGCACCGTGGTCAGCGCCGCGGGCGAGCGCAGCCGGGAGAAGGTGCTGCGCGCGGCCCGCGCCTACGCGGCCACGGCCCGCGAGCAGGGGTTGACCGCCGAGGAGGCGCTGGAGATCGTGCGGGCCGCGCTGGCCGGGTAGCGGTCCCCGTAGGGTGGTCGGCCGTGGCGAGCGAACACGGCGGCGGCGACCCGGCCCGGACCCTGGCGGTGCTGTGGCGCGTGAACGGGCGCGCCGCGCGCAAGGACCTCGGGGTGGACCGCATCGTGGCGGCGGCGGTGGGGTTGGCCGACGCCGAGGGCCTGGGCGCCCTGTCGATGCGGCGGGTGGCCGACCGGCTCGGCGTGGGCACGATGTCGCTGTACACGCACGTGCCGGGCAAGTCGGAGCTGGTGGACGCGATGGTGGACGCGGTGCAGGCGGAGACCGCGCGCCCGCCCCACGAGCCGGGCGCCTGGCGGGCCTCGCTGACCGCGATCGCGAGGGAGAACTGGGCACTGCACCTGCGCCACCCGTGGCTGCTGGAGGTCGTGGCGCACCGGGCGGTGCTGGGCCCCCACGTGGCGGCGAAGTACGACTACGAGCTGGGCGCGGTGGACGGCATCGGGCTGGGCGACGTGGAGATGGACTCGGTGCTCAACCTGGTGCTGGCGCACGTGCGGGCGGCCGCGCGCATCGCGGTGGAGGCCGAGGTGGTGCGGCGGCGCACCGGCCTGACCGACGAGCAGTGGTGGCGGGCCGCCGCGCCGTTCCTGGCGAAGGTGTTCGACCCCGACCGGTTCCCGCTGGCGGCCCGCGTGGGCGCCGCGGCCGGCGAGGAGCACGGCGCGGCCTACCACGGCGAGCACGCGTTCGCGTTCGGCCTGGAACGCGTGCTGGACGGCATCGAGGCGCTGGTGCGGTCCCGTCGTCAGTAGGGGCGCTTGGGCATCATCACCCACAGCACGAGGTAGACGAGGAACTGCGGTCCGGGCAGCAGGCAGGACACGACGAACAGCAGCCGGACGGTGTTGGGCTTCCACCCGTACCGAGCGGCGAGCCCGGCGCACACGCCCGCGATCACCTTCTGGTTCTGCGGCCTGGTCAACGTGGTCATGAACTCCACCATCCCCGCGTTCGGGTCCCCCGGCATCGGTGAGGACCCTGATTTCCTACCCCCGGCGGGGGCCCCGCAATCCCAGGGCAACCAATCCATGATCGACACGTCCTGGGTTCCGGCGTCGTCGACCCGCTCCGGTGCAGGTCGGTTCCGGGGGAGTGCTGCGCGTGGCGCACCCGTGGTCGGTGGACCACGCGGACCTGACGCCCGTCGCCCACCGCTACCGCCTCCGGTGACCGGCCCACCGGCACCCCGCCCACGCGCGGGCGCCCCGCCGCCGGGCTCGTAGGCTGACCTGGTGGTCGCACCAATCGTGGCGCCGGGACCGTCCGCCGCCGACTCCCCGTCCTCCCGCCGCCGGTTTCCGGGCGGCGCGCTGTCGCGGGTGGTGTTCGCGGCCCTCGGCGGGGTGCTGGTCTACCTGAGCTTCCCGCCGCGCACCGCGTGGTGGTTGGCGCCGCTGGGGTTCGCCGTGCTGGGGCTGCTGCTGCACGGGCGCCGGGCGCGGGCCGGGTTCGGGTTGGGGCTGGTGTGGGGGTTGGGGTTCACCGTGCCGCTGTTGCGGTGGACCGGGGAGTTCGTGGGGCTGGTCGCGTGGTTGCCGCTGGCGCTGGTGTGCGCGGTGCTGATCGCGGTCGGCACGGCGGTGATGGCGCTGGTGTCGCGGCTGCCGGGGGCGCCGCTGTGGATGGCGCTGGTGTGGGTGGCCGACGAGGCGTTGCGGGCGGTGTTCCCGTTCGGCGGGTTCCCGTGGGGCAAGATCGCGTTCGGGCAGCCGGAGGGCTGGTACCTGCCGCTGGCGTCGGTGGGGGGCGCGCCGCTGGTGGGGTTCGCGGTGGCGTTGACGGGCCTGGGTGCCGCGCACCTGGCCCGCGGCCGGTGGCGGGCGGCGGTGTGGGTGGTGGTCCCGCTGGCGGCGGGCCTGGTGGTGGCCCCGCTGGCGCGGGTGGAGCCGTCGGGGGACGTGGTGGTGGCCGCGGTGCAGGGCAACGTGCCGCGCGCGGGCCTGGACTTCAACGCCCAGCGGCGCGCGGTGCTGGACAACCACGTCGCGCGGACGCTGGAGCTGGCCGAGGACGTGCGGGCGGGCCGGGCGCGCAGGCCGGACCTGGTGATCTGGCCGGAGAACGCCTCCGACATCGACCCGTTCCGCAACGTCGACGCCGCGGCGCAGATCCAGCGCGCGGTGGAGGCGATCGGCGCGCCCGTCGCGGTGGGGGCGGTGCTGATCGACCCGGACGACCGGCTGCCGCGCAACACGGTGCTGCTCTTCGAGCCCGGTCTCGGCGCCACCGACACCTACACCAAGCGGCAGTTGCAGCCGTTCGGGGAAACCATGCCCTACCGGTCGTTCTTCCGGGTCTTCAGCAGCGCGGTGGACCGGGCGAGCGACTTCCAGCCCGGTCACGACCCGCGGGGGTTCACCATGGCGGGGGTGCGGGTGGCGATCGACACCTGCTACGAGGTGGCCTTCGACGGGGTGGTGCGGGACTCGGTGCGGGCGGGGGCGGACCTGATCGCGATCCCGACGAACAACGCCACCTTCGGCTGGACGGAGATGACCTATCAGCAGCTGGCGATGTCGCGGGTGCGGGCGGTGGAGCACGGTCGGTCGGTGGTGGTGGCCGCGACCAGCGGGGTCAGCGCGATCGTGGCGCCGGACGGCTCGGTGACGCAGCGGACCGGCATGTTCACCCCCGACGCACTGGTGGCGGAGGTCTCGTTGGGCCGGGAGGCTACGCTGGCGACCCGGCTCGGCGCGTGGCCCGAGTGGGTGATGACCGCTCTGGGCCTGTCGGCCGCGGCGTTCAGCTTGGCAGTGACACGACGACGATCGCGTCCGACCCCTGGTGCGGGTGTCGGCGAGGAGGAAACGGATGGCGGACCAGCAGGCGCGGCCTGACCACGAGCTCGGGCCGGTGCTGGTGGTGATCCCGACCTACAACGAGCGGGAGAACATCACGAGGATCGTCAAGCGGCTGCACGCGGCCCTGCCCCGGGTGCACGCGCTCGTGGTGGACGACGGCAGCCCGGACGGCACCGGTCGGGTGGCCGACGAGATGGCGGCCGCCGACGAGCGGGTCCACGTGCTGCACCGCACGGAGAAGGCGGGCCTGGGCGCGGCCTACGTGGCGGGGTTCCGGTGGGCGCTGGAGCGCGGCTACGGGGTGGTCGTGGAGATGGACGCCGACGGCTCGCACGCCCCGGAGGACCTGCCGCGCCTGCTGGACGCGCTGGAGAGCGCCGACCTGGTGCTGGGTTCGCGCTACGTGCCCGGCGGCAGCACGGTGAACTGGTCGAAGTCGCGGGAGCTGATCTCGCGCGGCGGGAACCTGTACTCGCAGCTGGCGCTGGGGGCGCGGGTCAAGGACATCACCGGCGGGTTCCGGGCGTTCCGGGCGGGGGTGCTGGAGCGGATCAGGCTGGACACGGTGGCCTCGCAGGGCTACTGCTTCCAGATCGACCTGGCGTGGCGGGCGATCGAGCTGGGCCACCGGGTGGTGGAGGTGCCGATCACGTTCACCGAGCGGGAGATCGGCGAGTCGAAGATGAGCGGCAACATCGTGCGCGAGGCGTTGTGGCGGGTCACCAAGTGGGGTGTGCGGCGCCGGGCGACGCAGCTGCGGGGGTTGTTCGCGGCGAAGGCGGAGGCGGGCGCGTCGGGCGGCGGCCGGCCCCGGTGACGACGGACCCGATCACGACGGACCCGGTGGCGCCCGGGGCGGTGGCGTGACGGAACGGGGGCCCGCCGGATCGATCCGGCGGGCCCCCGTTGGGTGTCGGCTCAGGCGGTGCGGGTGCGCCGTCCCCTGAGCTCTTCGAGCCGCTCGTCGAGCAGCTCCTCCAGCTCGGGGATGGTGCGCCGTTCCAGCAGCATGTCCCAGTGGGTGCGCGGCGGCTTGACCTTCTTCGCCTCGGGCACGGCGCCGTCGATGATCTTCGACTCCTGTCCGTGGAGTCGACACTCCCAGGTGTGGGGGATCTCGGCGTCGTCGGAGAAGGGGACCTCGAAGTCGTGGCCCTTGGGGCAGGCGTACCGCACCGACCGGCGCGGGGCGAGGTCGTGATTGCGGTCGGTCTCGTAGCTGACAGCTCCGAGCCGGCTGCCCCGTAGAACGCGGTCGGCCATGGCGGTGTCCTTTCGCTCGGCTCAGGGCGGTGCCCAGGCTTTGTTGCTACCGAGTGCAACGATCGGATTGCTCCGTTCGTTCCCGGTGTTCCGGTCGTCGTCGCCCACAGTGACGTCGTTCACCCGTCAACGAAGGCTTCCTCCCAAGGGAGGCAATCGCGGGCGGATCGTGACGCGTTATCCAGCTGCTCGCTCACTTCATCACACGGATGGAGTAATCCTGGCAGTGGTCGTGCGGCTGCGACAGCTTAGACCGAACACGCAGGGCGACGTCACATCGGGTTTAACTCGACAGTAGTGACGCCCGTTATGTTTGCGGTCACGCAAAGTCATCTCGGTAAGGCTAGCGGGAACGGGACACGGCGGGTGACGCCGGGGCACGGGACGGTAGCGGACACGAGGATGTATCACCCTGACGGCCCGCACTCAAACGTTGTCCGGCGCCCTTGGTCACCACGATGACTTCAGTGTTGCCCGAACGCAACGCTCTGTTGGAGGCGGTCGAGCAGCCCCGCCTGGGCCTTGACGATCTTCTCCTTGGCCTGGACCAGCGGAAACCAGGCGACGCGGTCGAGTTCGGGGAAGTCCCGGAACCGGCCGGAGCCGCGCGGCCACTCCATGGTGTAGGTCCCGGGAATCACCTGTTCGGGGTCGAGGTCGCCGGCCAGCGCCCACGCCTGGACGAGCTTGCCGCCGGCCTGGCGGACCTCGCCCAGGGGGCGCAGCTCGCCGGGGGGCAGGGGCAGGCCGAGTTCCTCGGTGAACTCGCGGCGGGCGGTGGTCTCGGGTTCCTCGTCGTCCTCGGGCATCCCCTTGGGGATGGACCAGGCGCCGGCGTCCTTGCCGGACCAGTAGGGGCCGCCCATGTGGCCGAGCAGGACCTGGAGTTCGCCCTCGTGGTGGCGGTAGAGCACGATGCCCGCGCTGCGCTTGCCGGTCATGGGTCCAGTGTGGCGGGGCGGGGTGCTCAGCTCTTGCGGCGGGTGCGCATGTGCATCTGCTCGCCCTGCTTGCCGAACAGGCTGAGGATCTCGACGGGTTCGTCGTCGGCGGGGCCGAACCAGTGGGGCAGGCGGGTGTCGAACTCGGCGGCCTCGCCGGCGACCAGGACGACGTCGTGGTCGGCCAGCACGAGGCGCAGCCGGCCGGACAGGACGTAGAGCCACTCGTAGCCGGTGTGGGTGCGGGGGTCGGGTTCGCCGCGCGGCGGGATGATCATCTTGTACGCCTGGAGGCCGCCGGGCTGCTGGGTCAGGGGCAGGACGGTCATGCCGTTGCGGCGCACGGGCACGGGGCGGATGCGGGGGTCGCCCACGGGCGGGGCGCCGACGAGTTCGTCGAGGGGCACGCGGTGGGCGCGGGCGATGGGCAGCAGCAGTTCGAGGGTGGGTTTGCGCAGGCCGGACTCCAGGCGGGACAGGGTGCTCTTGGAGATGCCGGTGGCGGCGGCGAGGTCGGCGAGGGTGGCGCCGCGGCTGGTGCGGAGGTGGCGGAGTCGTTCGCCGACCTTGTCGAGCACGTCGTCCATGGCTGTCCCTGTTCCGGGGTCCGGCAACGGTGGTCGTCCAACGGTGGTCGTCCGGTGTGGGACGGTGCGGGTGGGACGGCGCGGGGGTCAGGTGAGGCTGAGTTGGCGGCCGGTGACGGTGGCGGGGCCGAGGTCGCCGGTGCGGTAGTGGGTGCGGCACAGGACCTGGTAGCGGACCTCGTCGGCGACGACGACGGCGGTGTCGGCGACCAGGACGGTGTCGCCGGCGCGGACGACCTCGCCGTCGTGGACGCGGGCGTTGAAGCGGCCGGGGCGGCCGCACCAGCACAGGACCTCGACCTGGATGGCGTGCAGTTCGTCGGCGAGTTCGAACAGGCGTCGGGAGCCGGGGAACAGGGTGCTGCGGAAGTCGGTGGCCAGGCCGAAGCAGTAGACGTCGAGCTGGGCGTCGTCGGCGAGTTCGGCGAGCTGGTCGACCTGGTCGGGGGAGAGGAACTGGGCCTCGTCGACGATGAGGTAGTCGACGCGGGCGCCGCGGGCCCAGCGGTCGCGGACGACCTCGCGCAGGTCCATGCCCTCGTGGACCTCCAGGGCGGTGCGGGCCAGGCCCATGCGGCTGGAGATGGTGGGGGCGCCGGAGCGGTCGTGGCGGACCAGCAGCAGGCCGCGGCGGCCCTGGCGGGCCTGGTTGTGGTCGATCTGCAGGGCGAGGGTGGATTTGCCGCAGTCCATGGGGCCGAAGAAGAAGCGCAGCCTGCCGGTGGGGGACAGGGCGCGGCCGGCGCCGGTCGCGGGCACGGAGGACAGCGCGTCGGTCGGGTCCTGGGCAGGGTTGTCGGGTTCCACGGCGGGCCACCCTAGTGCGCCGGTGGTGGTCGGAGGGGTTCGGCCCGCCGTTGATCGACCGCCGGGGGCCGGCCGTGGTCGTTCTGGGGTTTCCGTGACTTCAGTGTTGCCCAAACGCAACACTTTCCGGCCCGCGACGAGTTCCGACCACAAGTCCCGACCACAGCGCCCCCAACCCCGCCGAGAGCGGGAACCTCCTCTCGACGAGATATACCGCGACGCGATATAACCTGTGGTGTGAAGGGTCTGTCGGAACAGGCGTTCCTGGTGTTGACGGCGTTGGCGGAGCAACCGCTGCACGGCTACGCGATCGTGCGCGCGGTGGAGGGGTTGTCGGAGGGCCGGGTGCGGCTGCGGGTGGGCACCCTCTACGGGGTGCTGGACCGGCTGGTGACCGACGGGTGGGCCGAAGCCGACCGCGAGGAGGTGCACCAGGGTCGGTTGCGCCGGTACTACCGGCTGACCGACACGGGGGTGCGGGAGTTGTCGGCGGAGGTGGCGCGGCTGTCGGCCAACGTGCGGGCGGCGTCGTCGGTGTTGCGGGCGAGGGGGGCGCTGTGAGCGGGTCGTCGAGGTTGGAGCGCAGGTACCGGGCGTTGCTGCGGGTGCTGCCGGGCTGGTACCGGGCCGAGCGCGAGGAGGAGATGGTCGGGCTGTTCCTGGCCGACCGGGACGACGAGCTGGACCTGGAGCACTCCTGGCCGGGGTGGGGCGAGGCAGGGGCGACGGCGGCGCTGGCGCTGCGGGTGCGGCTGGGGGCGCGGCGCCCGGCGGGCGGGCTGGTGCGGCTGGTGGGGATGACCGGCCTGCTGGCGCAGCTGGTGATGGTGGGCCAGGTGTGGGCGGCCGTGGCGCGCTCCGGGGTGCCGCCGCAGGCGTGGTGGGCGGACGTGCCGGTGGTGGTGGCGTTCGCGGCGCTGGTGGCGGGCCACCGGGCGCTGGGGCGGGCGGCGGGCGCGGTGACCGGGCTGCTGGCGGTGCTGCCGTGGGTGCACTCGGCGCTGTCGGGGGCGCCGTGGTGGTTCACCGCGGTGTTCGCGCTGCCGGTGTGGGTCACGGCGGTGGCGGTGGTGGCGGGCTTCCACGCCGAGGCGCCGAGGCCGGGGCCCCGCTGGTGGGCCGCGGCGGTGGCGGGCGTGGCCGCCGGGGCGGTGGTGTCGCTGGTGGGTGCGGTCGCGGTGTGGCTGTCGTGGCTGACGTTCCTGTGGGCCTGGGTGGTGGCCGCGGCGCTGGTCGCGGTGGTGCGGCCGTGGCGTGCCGCGTCCCGGCCCGCGGCGCCCGACCCGGCCTGACCCACCCTGGTGGGGGACGGTTGCGGCCGCCCCCCACCAGGGGTCAGACCTTGGCGGGGACGGGGTTGCCCGAGGCGGTGATGGCCCGCCGCACCGGCACGAAGATCAGCAGCACGAACCCGACCACGAAGAAGATCACCAGGCTGATGATGGCCAACCGGAACGACCCGGTGGCCTGCCCCACCCCGGCGAACACCAGCGGCCCCAGCCACGAGGTGGAGCGCTCGCCCACCTCGTAGAGGGAGAAGTACTGGGCCTCCCGACCCGGCGGGATCATCTGGCTGAACAGGGAACGGGACAGGGCGTTCGTGCCGCCCAGCACCAGGCCGATGCCGGCGGCCAGGACGTAGAACTGCACCTGCTGCCCGGCCTGCACGAAGAACGCGGCCCCCACGACCACGATCCACACGC
Source organism: Saccharothrix sp. BKS2 (assembly GCF_047689505.1). Lineage (NCBI taxonomy): Bacteria > Bacillati > Actinomycetota > Actinomycetes > Pseudonocardiales > Pseudonocardiaceae > Saccharothrix > Saccharothrix sp. BKS2. The sequence goes on from NZ_JAUQOL010000011.1 coordinate 48,412, forward strand.
ACAGGCTCACCATGATGGTGCGCTTGGCGCCCCAGGACCGGGCCAACCGGCCGTGCAGCACCCCGCCGAAGAACGCCACGAACTGCACGATCAGGATCGTCGTGATCAGCACGGTCTCGTCGAGCAGCAGCTCGTCGCGGCCGTACTGGGCGGAGACGTTGGCGACGGTGGCGATGCCGTCGGTGTAGATGAGGTAGGTCCCCAGGAACGCCAGCGTCAGCGGGAACATGCGGGCCTGGCGGGCGGTGGAGCGCAGCTCGGCGAACCCGGCGGTGATCACCGAGGCGCCGCTCTCGCTGCCGTGCGGCGCCTGGTGGCGCTTGAGGCGGGCCAGCGGGATCAGGGTGAACCCGGCCCACCACAACCCCGACAGCACGAACGCGACCCGCACCGCCGCCGACTCGGACAGACCGATGGCGTCGTGGCCGATGAACAACGCCAGGTGCAGCCCCAGGGCGATACCGCCACCCAGGTAGCCGAACGCCCAACCCCGGGCGGAGACCCCGTCGCGCTCGTCGGGATCGGCGATCTCCGGCAGGAAGGCGTAGTACACCACCACCGACGCGCCGTAGCAGATGTTGCCCAGGATGAACAGCGCCACACCCAGGTGCCAGTTGTCCCCGGACACCAGCGCCAGCGCGATCGTGGCGGTCGACCCGGCGAAGGCCAGCGCGCCCAGCATGCGCCGCTTGTTCTGCGTCCGGTCGGCGATCGCACCCATGATCGGCAGCACCAGCACCTGGACCACCGTGGCCACCGACAGCAGGTAACCCCACAGCGACCCGGCCGGGAAGTACAACCCGAACGCGCTGATGTCGCACGAGCGCAGCGCCGACTCCGCACACGCCCGCGGCCCGTTGCGGGCCGTGTCGGCCTTCGCCGCCGCCTCGGCCACCGCCGTGAGATAACCCGAGAGGAACACCAGGGCCACGGAGGTCGGGAACACCGAGTTCGCCCAGTCGTACCAGGTCCAACCGCGTTGCTCCCGCTTGCGGTCCACGGTGGGGGTGGTGCTGTCGGCCACGCTCATGGGGGCGGACTGTAGCCGGTGGTTCCCCCGTTGGTGGTGATCACCACCAACCTGTTGCCTCCCGGACCCCCGATGTGCGCCCAACCCGCCCACGCACGGTGGCACACCCCCACGGGGACCCGGGGGAGGGGCAACCCGCAGCCCGGAACCCCACCCAGGACCACCCCACCCAGGATCGCCCGGCCCGGCCTCACCCCGCCCAGGCACCCCGCGCGACCAACACTTCCCGCAACCGGTCCGGCCGATCCGTCACCAACCCGTCCACCCCCAGGTCCAACAACTCCCGCATCACCGGCTCCTCGTCCACCGTCCACACGTGCACCTCCACCCCCCGCCGGTGCGCCGCCCCCACGAACCGCCCGTCCACCACCCGCAACCGACCCTGCACCCGCGGCACCTGCGCGACCATGCCCCGCACCGGCAACCGCGCCACCCCCACCCGACCCGACGCCCACAACGCCCCCACGTTGCGCGGCCCCATCGACGTCAACAACCCCGCCCCACCCCCACGCCGCAACCGCGCCAACCGCCGATCCGAGAACGACGCCAGGCACACCCGCCCCACCGACCCCGTCCGCCGCAGCACCTCCAACACCGGCCCCACCGCCGCATCCGCCTTCACATCGATGTTGAACAACGCCCCCGGCAACTCCTCCAGCACGTCCTCCAACCGCGACACCGGCTCCCGACCCCCCACCCGCGCCCGCCGCACCCGCGACCACGGCTGCCCCACCACCGCCCCGCTCCCGTCCGTCGTCCGGTCCAACACCGCGTCGTGGTGCACCACCACCACCCCGTCCGACGTGGCGTGCACATCCGTCTCCAGGTACCGGTACCCCTCCCGCACCGCCCGCACGAACGCCGCCAACGAGTTCTCCATCCCCGCCAACTCGTCCAGGTGCCAACCCCGATGGGCATAGGCACGGGGATGCGGTCCGGTCAGGTACGGGTGGGTCGCGGTCACAGCGCCAGAGTCTGCCCTGGCGGCGTGGCGTTGCCGTGACCGGTGGGTAGCCGGATACCGTCGCCCGCCATGGAGCTGGTGACCGAGGCCGTCGCGGGACGCCGGGAAGAAGCCAGGCACTGCGCCTGGTGCGGACGACGCCTGCCCGACAGCAGCCGCATCGGCCGCCCACGCCGCTACTGCGCCCAACCCTGCCGACAACGCGCCTACGAACGCCGCGCCGCCGTCCAACGCGGCGGCCTCCCCGAAGACGCCGTCGTCCTCTCCTCCGGCGAACTCGCCGACCTCCAGGACCGGCTGTTCCAACTCCGCTGCGCCGCCGAGGACATCGCCACCGCCGCCGCCGACGGCGCCGCCCGCACCGAACTCCACCGCCTCGCCGACGAACTCGTCCACACCGCCCGCGGCCTGGAACGACTGCGCTGACCGACCACCCCCACCACACCGACCCGACCACACCGAGATCACCCAGTCACCCCGCACCACCCCACCCCGGCTTGCCCACGCCACGTGATCTCCACCATCATGACGCCCGGGGTGGCGAGGAGGAGCGCGTGAACGGCGACGGCGCGTTGCACCGAGAGGTGCTCGACCGGGCCGACGTGGGGTTCGGCGTGACCGACCCCCACGGAGTCCTGACCTGGGTCAACCCGGCACTGGCCGAGGTCCTCGGCCTCCCCGCCGACCAGGCACCCGGCAGCTCCCTGCCCACACTCCTGCCCGGCGCCCCCCAAGGCCCCCGCGCCGGCATCGCCCTGCTCACCCCCAGCGCCTACTGGCAAGGCCACCGCTGGCTCGAAGTCGCCTGCCAACCCCTCGGCGACGGACGCCTCCTCTACCGCGTCGCCGACGTCACCGCCTGGCGCGACCGCGAACTCGAAGCCACCCACGAAGCCGACTCCCTGCGCCGCGCCCAGGTCCTCGGCCGCATGGGCACCTGGGAATGGCGCGTCCCCGAAGACCGCGTCATCTGGTCCGACACCCTCCTCGCCCTCTTCGGCTTCCCACCCGGCACCACCCTCGACCTCGACACCTACACCGAACTGGTCCACCCCCAGGACCGACCCATGATCCAGAACACCCTCGCCGAAGCCATGCGCACCGGCGCCGGCTTCACCTACACCCACCGCATGGTCCTCGCCGACCACACCACCGAACGCTGGTTCGAGTGCTTCGGCGAAGTCGAAACCGCCCCCGACGGCACACCCCAACGCGTCCTCGGCACCGCCCACGACATCACCCGCGCCCGCCGCGTCCACGACGAACTCCTCGCCCTCGCCGAACAAGACCCCCTCACCGGCCTCGCCAACCGACGCGCCGTCACCCGCGAACTCGAACGCCAACTCGCCACCGGCGCCTCCGGCGCCATGCTCCTGCTCGACCTCGACAACTTCAAAGACGTCAACGACCTCCGCGGCCACGCCGTCGGCGACCGCCTCATGAAAACCCTCGCCACCGCCCTGCGCACCCGCCTCGACCACACCCACCTCATCGGCCGCCTCGGCGGCGACGAATTCGCCGTCGTCCTCCCCGGCCACGACCTCACCCAGGCCGCCCACACCGCCGACACCCTCCGCGACGCCGTCGCCGCCCTACCCCTCGTCGGCCCCGCCTCCCGCATCACCGTCTCCACCGGCGTCGCCCACTACGGCCCCGGCGACACCTGGGAACTCGTCCTCGCCAACGCCGACCTCGCCCTCTACGCCTCCAAAGCCGCCGGCCGCAACCGAGTCACCGTCTACGAACCCGGCCACTACGCCGACACCGCCAAACGCGTCTCCGTCCTCGACCGCCTCCGCACCGCCCTCGACCGCGGCGGCCTCGAACTCCACGCCATGCCCATGGTCCAACTCGCCACCCGCCGCACCCTCGGCCACGAACTCCTCCTGCGCCTCGACGACGGCCAACAACCCCCACTCGGCCCCGCCGAATTCCTCCCCGAAGCCGAACGCAGCGACCTCATCCTCGACATCGACCGCTGGGTCCTCTCCACCGCCATCGACGCCCTCGTCACCCACCCCGACCCCGAACTCCGCTTCAACGTCAACGTCTCCGGCCGCACCCTCGAAGACGAAGGCTTCGCCGGCTTCGTCCTCGACCGCCTCGCCGGCGCCGGCGTCGCACCCGGCCGCCTCGGCCTCGAAATCACCGAAACCGCCGCCGTCACCAACCTCGACGCCGCCCGCGCCCTCGCCCTCCAACTCCGCGCCTTCGGCTGCCGCATCACCCTCGACGACTTCGGCTCCGGCTTCGGCTCCTTCGTCCACCTCAAACACCTCCCCATCACCGGCATCAAGATCGACGGCGAATTCGTCCGCAACATCGACGAACGCTCCACCGACGCCGTCCTCGTCTCCGGCATCATCGAAATCGCCCGCGGCCTCGGCCTCTCCGCCGTCGCCGAATGGGTCGAACGCCCCGCCCAGGTCGACGTCCTCACCCGCCTCGGCGTCCGCGTCGGCCAAGGCTTCCACCTCGGCCGCCCCCAACCCCTCGCCACCGTCCTCGCAACCCAACCCACACCACCGAACGGCGCATTGTCACCCCACCTCACCGGTGCGGAGGATGGAGCACGCTCCTGACCCACCCGCCCGAGGGGACACCCACCACCGTGCCCGCACCCCACCACCCCTCGCGCGGCCTGCGCCGCGTCGAACTCGCCACCCCCCGACCCGAACCCGTCACCGAGTTCTACGCCGCCCTCCTCGGCTGGATCGTCATCGCCGAACCCGACGGCGCCTTCACCGGCTGGATCGGCGACCGCCTCGCCACCCGCATCCACACCGGCCACACCGGCACCCGCCTCGTCTTCGCCGACACCACCCCCCGCGACCTCCACCACGGCGCCACCACCGACCGCGGCCGCGTCCTCCACGGACCCTGGGCACCCCCACCCCGCCCCGGCGAACCCTGCTGGGTCGAACACCACGGCCCCACCGACGACCACCACTGGACCACCCAACTCGGCTGGACCACCCGCCACCCCGACGCCGACTTCACCCCCTACGACACCACCGGCCACGACCCCCGCCCCGTCGCCGGCCGCCTCACCACCGCCCACGGCGGCTGGACCCGCTACTACGCCGTCCCCGACGCCACCCGCACCACCCACCACGCCGAACAACTCGGCGGCACCACCCTCACCGCCCCCACCCCCGTACCCACCGGCACCGTCGCCGCCCTCACCGACCCCGACGGCAACACCTTCGCCATCCTGGAGAACCCCACCGGCTGGGGCGGCACCTGGGCTGAGCACTGACCCCACCGCCCGCCACCACCCGACCGGCGGGGGAGAAGCCACACCGGGGGAGCGACACCCACCACCGCCGGCCAGGCCAGGCCGGATCAGGCCAGGTCAGGTCACGGTCACCCCGCCAACCCCGGCGGAAAACCACCCGTCGCCACCGGACCCCACCGCTCCACCGACACCCGGATCAACACCTTCCCCTGCCGCACCATCGCCGCCCGGTACTCCTCCCAATCCGGGTGCTCACCCGCGATGCACCGGTAGTACTCCACCAACGGCTCCAACGCCCCCGGCAACCCCAACACCTCGGCCCGCCCGTCCACCTGCACCCACGGGCCATCCCAGTCATCCGACAACACGCACAACGACACCCGCCCGTCACGACGCGCGTTGCGCGACTTCGCCCGCCCCGGATAGGTCGACACCACCACCCGACCCTCCCCGTCCACCCCACACGCCACCGGCGACACCTGCACCCCGTCACCAGCCCGCCGCGTCACCAACAACGCCCGATGACGCGGCCGCACGAACTCCAACAAACCCTCACGGGACACCAACTCGGCAGTAGCGATCCTCGGCATACCCACACCCTAAAAGGCCACCCCACCCCGACACCGCCACCGGGGGACCGGGGGAGCGGCACCCACCTACTCCCCACCCGACCCCGGCAACCGCCCCAACGACGCATACGTCCGATTACCCGCCACCGCCGCCCGCCGCTCCCGCGCCGTCGCCTCGATGTAGTTCTGCGACGTCGCCAACGACGCATGACCCAACAACGCCATGATCTCCGACGCCGACGCACCGTCCTCCGCCAACCGCGTCGCGAACGTGTGCCGCAACGCGTGCAAACTCGCCCCCGACGGCACCCGGTCGTGCAACCCCGCCCACCGAAAACACGACCGCACCAGGTACTCCAACCCACCCCGACCGATCGGCTCCCCATGCCGATCCCGCACCAACGCCGACCCCCGGTCGAACCGCGCCCGCGGAAAACGCCGCCGACACGACCCCAGGTAATCCTCGATCACCCGATCCATCGCCGGCTCGATCGGCACCGAACGATCCCGACCACCCTTACCCGCAACGTGCAACCGCCGCTCACCCGGCCGACCCACCACCGACGCCAACGTCAACGTCCGCATCTCCGCCGACCGCAACCCCGCCACCAACCCCAACGCCAACACCAGCACATCCCGCTCCGGCCACGGATCACGCCCCCGCCGCACCCCCTCCGCCGCCGCCGCCAACAACCGCTCCGGCGTGTCCTCACCCCGCAACGGCTTCGGCACCAACGGCGGCGTCTTCGGCCGCGCCACCGCACCCATCGGATTGCCCGGCACCAACTCCTCCGCCACGCAGAACGTCAAGAACTGGTTCCACGTCGACCACGCCCGCAACACCGACGACTTCGCGTGCGAATCCGCGAACACCCCGAACGCCGCCCGCAGGTTCCCCGACGTCAGGTCCTCCACCACCAGCTCGTCCGGGGGAGTGGACACCGCCTCCGCCAGCAGCACCGTGATCCCCGCCAGGTCACGCCGGTACGCCGCCGTCGTGTGGGGGGAGTCCTTGCGCGGGCGACGGGCGAGGAAGAACGACTCCTGGGCGGCAACAACGCGCATGACGATCTTCCTACCGCACGGCACCGACAAAACCCGGAGGCCGAGCGGGACGCACCCGCGCGGATCCCCCGGCGACCATGATCAATTCATGGATAATGGCGATTATCCATGAATTATGGGTCCGGAAGGGGCCGGAGCCCCGATCGGGGGATGCCCCTTCCCGGGACCCTCCACCGGCCGCCCGGACGTCCCCGGCACGTCGTGTTCGACGTGCACGCGCGTGTCGGCGGGCGCACCTGCGGGTCCCGGTGGTCGACGGGGCCGCGCCGTGCGGGGGTCGACCGGCCGGGAGTGTTGATCATCGTGGCCGTGTCGGGCGTGACGCCGTGCGCGGTGTCCGGTCCTCGTGGTTCAGCACCCGTGATCCGTCACTGTGACGTTTCCGGGGTGCTGTGGCGGGGTCCGATCCCGCCCGGGGTGTCGAGGCGCTCCCGGCTCGTCGCCCCGGTTCCGTGGCCGGGCCCCGTCCTCGGTGCGGCGGTCGGCATCGACCGGCGTCGTGCGCTCGTCGCGGGCGTCGGGTGTGCGGCGGTGGACGTGTGCGGCTCGTGTGCGGTGTGCGAGGCGTGTTCGGCCGGTGTGGATCACCCTTGCTCCGGGCCTGGTCAGCGCCCTGTGCCGGAACGCCGATAATCTACATTATGTTAAGTAAGCGGTTCGGGCCCGTTCCCTGCCGGTCCGGCGGCGGCCGGGTCGTCGAGGTGTTCGCGGATGCGTTCGCGCAGCGGTTTGTCGGCCAGTGCGCGCAGTGCGGCGTCGACGGCGGCGGACAGGGGGTGCGGGAGTTCGGCGTCGAGCTGGAGGGCGGCGGCGTTGGTGGCGTGCCACTCGGCGTCGAGGGTGGGTTTGAGGGTGCGGGCGCGGTCGGTGAGGTGGACGAGGCGTTGGCGGGCGTCCTCCCCCGGTGTCAGGTCGACGAGGCCGTCGCGGCGCATCTGGTTGACGGTCTGGCTGACGGCGGAGTGGGTGATGCCGATGGTGTCGGCCAGCCAGCGGATGGATCGGGGTCCGTGGGCGTGGACGAGTTGGACGATCGGGGTGTAGCGGGGGCGGAAGTCGGGGAGGCCGAGGTCGGTGTAGACGTGGGCGAGGTCGGCGTCGAGTTGGTCGAGCAGGTGGCGCAGGCGGGTGCCGAGGACGAAGCGGTGGTCCACTCCCCCAATCTAACAGCGCTGTTGTTGTGGTGGGTGGTGTCGGTCGGGTGGGCGCCAGACGGTGGTGGGTTTGACGTCGACGCCTTCGAGGTCGCGGGGTACGGGGACGTGGTGGGTGGCGAGGGGGGTCCAGTGGCGGGGCAGGAAGGAGCGGTGGGGGTCGCCGACGAGGACGAGGGTGCCGCGGTGGTGGGCGGCGAGGAGGAAGGGTTCGACGCGGGCGGCCATGTGGCGGTCGTAGAAGACGTCGCCGGCGAGGATGACGTCGACGTGGGGTTCGGTGTCGAGCAGGTCGTGGGTGGTGATGTGGAGGGTGTGGTGGTTGGTGGTGGTGTTGAGGTGGATGGCGGCGGCGGCGAGGGGGTCGGTGTCGTTGGCGGTGACGTGGCCGCCGGCGTGGGCGGCGGCGAGGGCGACGAGGCCGGAGCCGGAGGCGAGGTCGAGGACGGTGCGGCCGGTGACGAGGTGGGGGTGGTCGAGGACGTGGCGGGCGAGGGCTTGGCCGCCGGCCCAGGGGAAGGCCCAGAAGGGTGGTTCGGGGGTGCCGGTGTCGTGCCAGAGGGTGGTGATGTCGTCGGCGGTGTGCAGGTGCAGTTCGGGGGTGAGGGGTACGGGGCGGGGGGTGGTGGTGGCGCGGATGAAGTCGGTGGGGTCGGTGGTGTGCATCAGGCGGGGAGGGGTTGGGGTCGTAGTTCGCGGCACAGGTGGTCGAGGGAGAGTCCGACGGTGTGGGCGAGGGCGGCGACGGTGAAGAAGGCGGGGGTGGGGATGCGGCCGTGTTCGATCTTGCGGAGGGTTTCGACGGAGATGCCGGCGGCGGTGGCGACGTCGGTCGTGCTGCGGGGGCCGCGGGCTCGGCGGAGGGCTTGGCCGAGGCGTTCGCCGCGTTCGCGTTCGGCTGGGGTGAGCGGCTGTCGCACCATGGGTGTGACGGTAATACCGGTCGGAGCGGTGTGACTATCACGGTGGACGGGTCGCGGGTGCTCACAGTCCCCCGCTGACGCGCAGGACGGCGCCGGTGGTGAAGGAGGCGGCGTCGCTGAGGAGCCAGGCCACGGCCTCGGCGATCTCCTCGGGTTCGCCGGCGCGGCCCAGTGGGATGAGGGGGGCGACGCGGTCGGGGCGGTCGGGTACGCCGGAGAGTTCGTGGATGGTGGTGCGCACGGTGCCGGCGGCGACGGCGTTGACGCGGATGCCGCGGGGGCCGAGTTCCTTGGCCAGGCCGACGGTCATGGCTTCGACGGCGGCTTTGCCGGCCGCGTAGTGCACGTACTCCCCCGGTGCGCCGAGGGTGGCGGCGACGGAGGACAGGGAGACGATCGATCCGCCCCGGCGCAGGTCGCGGGCTGCGCGGCGGGCGCAGAGCAGGGCGCCGAGGACGTTGACGTCCAGGACGCGGCGCAGGTCCGCGGTGCGGAGGTGTTCGAGTGGGCCGACGGGGCTGGTGATGCCGGCGTTGATGACCACGCCGGTGGGTCCGCCGAGTTCGGCGGCGGTGTCGAACAGGGCGTCCACGTCGGCCTCGTCGGAGACCTCGATCCGCATCGCGATGCCGTCGACCTCGCGGGCGAGGGCTTCGGCCTGGGTTTGGGCGGTGCGGTAGCCGATGAGGACCCGGTTGCCGTCGCGGGCGACGCGGCGCACGACGGCGGCGCCGATCCCCCGGCTTCCGCCGGTGACGACGATCAGGCCAGCCACGCGGTCACCTCGGCGTCGACGAGGTCGGTGTGGGAGACGAGCATGTGGGCGAGTCCGGGTACCTGGACGAGGCGGGAGCCGGGTACGGCCGTGTGCAGGGCGTCCTGGACCGGCCGGAACGCCGGGTACTCCTGGTCGCCGCGCACCAGGAGCAGCGGGGCGGGCCAGTGGGGTGCGTGGGCGAGGACGTCGAGGTCGCGGGCTGCGTCGCGGGCGGCGGGGGTCCAGTCGTGGTGCAGTCCGTGGTGGGCGGTGGAGGCGTCGACGACGGCTTCGGCGGTGACGGCGGGGTTGATCACGGCGATGCGGCGCACGGGGGTGAGGCGGCGGGCGGCGGTCAGCAGGGCGATGTGCCCGCCGGCCGAGCCGCCGACGAGGTCCACCGGTGCGGGGGCGGTGCCGAGGCGGTCGCGCAGGTGTTCGAGCAGTGTGGGCACCGCCGCGACCGAGGACTCGACGAGGGGCGCGTACCAGTCGGTGATCGGGTCGGCGCCGGTGGTGTCGGGTGGGGTGGTGGCGGGGAGGGCGGGGTAGACGCGCCAGGCGGGGACGTCGCGCAGGGGCAGTGCGGTCGCCATGTCCTCGGGGGTGCCGGGGTGGCCCACCAGGTGCCACAGCAGCACGAGCCGGTCGGTCGGTCCGTGGGCGGGGGGCAGTGCCACGTACCGCACGCCGGCGGCGGTGCCGTGGACGGTGCCGGTGGTTCCCTTGATCACCATGGGGTCGAACCTAGGGCCTCGGGGGTTCCCGTGGTGTCCACTCCGCGCGAACCCCGTGTCACCCGGGAGGGGTGATCGGGTTGCGGTGTCACCCGGTCGGGCCTGCCTGGTGGTGTGCGGGGGGTGCGGGGTCGTCGTCGGCGGTGCCGGGGACGGCGGCGTGGAAGAGCCGCGTGCCCAGGGCGTGCAGGTCGTCCATGCCCACCGTGCGCAGCGCCTCGTCGGGCAGGGCCAGCAGGGTCACCGCGGTGCCGAGGAAGTAGGCGTCGAGCACGCCGGCGTCGCGCGGGGAGCCGGGGAGGCCGGCGGCGGCGTGGAGTCCGGCGGAGGCGCGGGCGTTGGAGGCGGCCATGCGGCCCAGTGCCTCGCGCACGCCCGGTCGGCGCACCGCCTCCAGGTACAGCTCGACCATGGCGAGCAGCTGGGTGGGGTCCTCGCGCACGGCGCGGCGCAGCAGCCCGGGGTAGAGCCGGGCCACCTGGGTCGGGGTGATGCCGTGCGGTGTGGTCTCCCGCAGGCGGCCCACCGCCTCGGCGTGCAGCCGCGTCATGCGCCCGGCGGCGGCCTCCAGGAGTGATTCGCGGGTCGGGAAGTAGTTCTTGGTGGTGCCCTCGGGCACCTCGGCGGCCCGGTCGACGGCCCGGTGGGTCAGTCCCCGGCCGCCTTCCGCGGCCAGCACCGAGATGGCGCAGTCGCACAGCAGCTCCCGACGGTTGTCGGAGCGGCGGCGGTGGGGGCGGCTCACGAGGACGGGACCCTATCCGACGCCCGGTGCGCGCCCGCCCGCGGCGGCCACCACCCGGCCCTGTTCCAGGACGAGCCACACCCCGCAGACGCAGCGCACGTAGTCGACCACGCCGCGGGAGGAGACGGGGTGGGAGGAGACCGGACGGACGTGCTCGGCGCTGGGCCACCCGCACGCGGGGCACCTGGAGATCACGGCACCCAGCGTGGTGTCATGGTTCAGTGCATTTCAACCCTTACGGCGGGGCCGCCGCGGAACTCGCCGCCGCCCTGGTCAACGCCGACCCCGGCAGCGGCCCCGAGGACCTGCTGCGGCTGCTGCGCGAGCACGGCTACCAGCCCCTGGGCGACCTCGACGCGGCCCAGGCCCGCGAGCTCACCGACTGGGCCGCCCGCCTCTCCCCCGTCTTCGACGCCGGCCCCGGACGGGTGGACCTGGTCAACGCGCTGCTCGCCGACACCGCCAGCAAGCCCTACGTCTCCACCCACGACCACCGGGCGCCCCACCTGCACTTCGCCCCCGAGGACGCGCCCACCGCGCACCGCGTGCGGGCCTTCACCGCCGCCGGGCTCGCCCACGCCGTGTGCGACGACCCCGCCCGCCTGGGCCGCTGCGCCCGCCCCGGCTGCGCCACCGCCTACGTCGACACCTCCCGCAACGGCCGCCGCCGCTACTGCACCACCCGCTGCGCCAACCGCGTCCACGTCGCCGGGCACCGCCGGCGCGCCGGTCAGGCCCACTGATCGCCCTGGTCGCCGCTGAGCACCCGGCGGCCGAAGCGGGTGTGGTCGAACTCCGCGGACTCCCCGATCAGCGCCGATCCCACGTCCGTGCGGCCCCGGAACCACGCGTGCCCGAACAGCGCGTCGCGGTGCAGCACCACCCCGCCGAACAGCGCCCGGCCCCCGAACCGGGCGCGTCGGAAGTCCGCCGTGCCGTACACCTCCGCGCCCCGCAGGTCCGCCCGCCCCGACACCTTCGCCCCCGCCGTCACCAGCGACCCCGCCACCTGCGTCGACCGCCACGACACGTTGCCCGTGAACACCGCCAGCGACCACGACGCCGACCGGGCGAACAGCGCGTCGGTGAACACCGCGTGCCGCAGGAACCGCGCGCCCGAGAAGTCCGCGTCCCCCGTCACCGTCGCCGCCCCGAACCGCGCGTCGCCCACGAACACCGCGCCCACCAGGTCCACCCGTCCCACCCGGCACCCCGACAGGTCCAGGTCCACCAGGATCGCCCCGGGCGCCACCACGTCCATGCCCGGCCAGAAGTCGCCGCCCGGCCGCAGGTGCGACACCAGTTCCCGCTGCACCCGCGACCGCCACTCCACGTCCAGGCCCCGGCTCACCCCGCCGCGCAGCGCCGCCAGCCACGTGTCCACCACCGCCTGCCGCCGCCGCGGCACCCGCCGGCCGATCTCGGCCAGCAGCAGCAACCCCTCCCGATCCCCGCACCGGAACAGCCGGTTGGCCTCCCGCCACACCGACACCGGGGAGACCGCCGCCGTCCCGGGCGCCACCCGGCGCCGCGCGTGCTCGTCCAACAACGCGTCCGACCGGGCCGCCTGCGCGTGCCGGACCCCGGCCCACACCACGACGACCACCGCCACCGCCACCGGCACCAGCCACGAGGACATACCCCGATCATGCCCCCACCGGGCGCCCCCGCGGACCCGGCCACCCCTGCGGCCCCCGAAGCCACGCGCCGACCACCCCGCGCGGCCCCGGGTCGACCGCCCGGAGTCGATCACCACCACGGCCGCCGGCCCTGGCCTAGGGTGCGCACCATGGACCTCACCGACGCGTGCTTCGCCGGCGCCGCGGGACAAGCCGAGCTGATGCGCTCCGGTGCGCTCACCTCCCGCGACCTCGTCGCCGAGTGCCTGCGCCGCATCGAGCGCCACGACCGCCGGCTCAACGCCTTCCGGCTGGTCTTCGCCCGCCAGGCCCTCGCCGACGCCGGGCACGCCGACGCCCTGCGCGCCCGCGGCCACGACGCTCCCCTGCTCGGCGTGCCCGTCGCGGTCAAGGAGGACATCCCGCTGGCCGGGCTGCCCACCACCCGCGGCACCGCCGCCGTCGACACCCCCGCGGCCGCCGACGCCGAGATCGTGCGCCGCCTGCGCGCCGCCGGCGCCGTCCTCGTCGGCCGCACCCGGATGCCCGAACTGGGCCTGTGGCCCCACACCGAGTCCACCTGGGCCGGCGCCACCCGCAACCCCTGGTCACCCCGGCACAGCCCCGGCGGCTCCAGCGGCGGGTCCGCCGCCGCCGTCGCCGCGGGCCTCGTCGGCGCCGCCGTCGGCACCGACGGCGCGGGCTCCATCCGCATCCCCGCCGCCTGCACCGGCCTGTTCGGCCTCAAACCCGGACGCGACCGCGTTCCCCTCGGCCCCGGCACCCACACCTGGGGCGGGCTCGTCGCCGCCGGACCCATCACCCGTCACGTCCGCGACGCCGCCCTGCTGCTCGACGTCCTGGCCCCCGGCCGCGACCACACCGCCGCCGTCACCGACACCGCCACCCTGCGCATCGCCGTGTCACTGCGCCCCTGGGGTCCCGGCATCGGCCTGCGCCAGGAGGTCCGCGACGCCGTCCTGGACACCGCCGGGCTGCTCGCCGACCTCGGCCACGACGTCACCCGCCTCGACCCCGACCTGCGCGAACTCTCCGGCTCCACCGGTTTCGCCACCCGCTACCTGCACCACGCCGCCGACGGCGAAGCCGACCTCGAACGACCCGACCGCCTCGACCGCCGCACCCGCGTCGTGGCCGCGCTCGGCCGCCGCCTGCCCGGCGCGGCCGTGCGCGCCGCCCTGGCCCAGCGGCCCGGCCTGACCGCCCACGCCAACCACGTCGTGTTCACCGACCACGACCTGCTGCTGACCCCCGTGCTGACCCGCCCGCCCCTGCGCGTGGGCGAATGGCGCCGGCTGCCCGCCGTGGCCGCCCTGCTCGCCGCCGCCCGCATGACCGCGTTCCTGCCCCTGTGGAACATCACGGGCAACCCCGCCGCCGCCGTCCCCGCCGGGCACACCGGCACCGGCCTGCCGCTGGCCGTGCAGCTCGTCGCCGCCCCCGACGGCGAAGCCGTCATCCTCGCCGCCGCCGGCCAGCTCCAACGCGCCAGACCCTGGACCGACCGCCGACCACCCGCCACACCCTGACCCCCGCGGTCCGGCGGGCCGGCGGTTCCCGCCGTCCGGGTCAGCCGTCAGCGGCCGGTGGCCGGGGCGGGCGCCCCGCGGCGACGCGGCGCACCAGCTCCGCCGCCTCCGGACCCGCGTCCGGCGCGGACAACCGGGCCAGCACCTCCTCCCGCACCACCGACCACACCCCCACCCCCGCGGCCAACGACCGCAACCGCTCCCACGCCTCCCACACCGGGTGCGCCACCACCGCCTCCCGCCGCAGCTCCACCGCCCGCGACACCCACCCCACCCGCAGGCACTCGTCCACCCCCAGGTCCACCAACCGGCCCGCCGCGCCCCGACCACCCGTGGCCGCCAACCCCCGCCGCACCCACTCCAGCGCCTCCCCCGACCGGCCCGCCTCCCGCAACACCGTGGCCACCCGCAGGTAGTGCCACCCCGAGGACAGGTCCCGCGTCAACACCAGCACCTGGAGATCCACCTCGCCGGTGTGCTCGGCCAGCTCCTCCACCACCCGCAGCAGCGCCCACCGCTCCCGGTCGTAGGCCCCGGTCCGGCCGAACCCGATCACCGGCAGCCGCTCGAACCGCGCCACCGCCTCCGCCCGGTACCGGGCCAACCCCTCCTCGCCCAACGCCGCCGCGTACGCCGAGAGCCGCACCTCCGGCGGCTCGGCGAACCCCGTCTGCAACCGCAGCAGCCACCCCGCCAGCCCACCCGGCTCCGGCGGGTCCGCCGCGCACGCCACCGCGTGCAGGTCCACCACCCGGTCCACCAGCTCCGACAACGCCGCCCGGTGCTCCCGGTCCCCGGCCACCGCCGCCACCAGCAGCTCCGCCACGTCCTGCGCCGCCCGCCGACCCGCGTCGGGATCCCCGCGCACCAGCTCCGACAACCGCGCCACCACCGCCGCCAGCTCGTCCCACCGCGTCGCCCACGGCCCGGCGGAACGGTCCAGCGCGGTCGCGGCGCGGTTCGCTAAAGCGTGCACCGCGACATCCAACCGCACCCCGCACCCACCCGCGTGCCCACCCGAACGGCCCTCCGCCGGGCGCACCCACCGCCCCCACCACGGACAACGCCGAAAAAACAGGGGCGCCGGCCTCCGCCGACGCCCCACCACGCACCGCGTGCGAGGAAGATCACTCCCTCGGCGGCTCCGACTCCGGCGACGGCGGGCCGGACGGCTCCGCCGCCCCGCCCAGCTCCCGCGCCGAGGACCCGCCCGACGCCAACGACCCCGGCGCCGCCGCACCCGCCGACAACGACCCCGCGCCCACACCCGCCGACCCCAGCGACGCGGGCGCGGCCAGCGGGCCCGGCACCTCCTTGCGGGCCACCGCCTCCGCCGCCCGCACCGCCTCGGCCACCGCCGGGTCCGGCGCCGTGTCGAACCACTCCGCCACCGACGCGTCGTCCTCCTCCGGCCTCGACACCGGCGGCTCCTCCTTCGACGGCTCGTAGCGGAACACACCGTCCTCGCCCGGCGTGCCCAGCATCCGCGCGAACCCCTCCAGCGCCTTGCCGTAGTCCGACGGCACCAGCCACACCTTGTTCGCGTCGCCCTGCGCCATCTGCGGCAGCGTCTGGAGGTACTGGTAGGCCAGCACCTCCGGCGTCGGCCGGCCGGCCTTGATCGCCGCGAACACCTTCTCGATCGCCTTCGCCTGACCCTGCGCCTGGAGGTACCGGGCCGCCCGCTCGCCCTGCGCCCGCAGGATCCGCGACTGCCGCTCCGCCTCCGCCGCCAGGATCGCCGCCTGCTTGGCGCCCTCCGCGGACAGGATCTGCGACTGCTTCTGCCCCTCCGCGGTCTTGATCGCCGACTCCCGCTGACCCTCCGCGTTCAGGATCATCGCGCGCTTCTCCCGGTCCGCGCGCATCTGCTTCTCCATCGAGTCCTGGATCGACGGCGGCGGGTCGATCGCCTTGAGCTCCACCCGCGCCACCCGGATGCCCCACCGGCCCGTCGCCTCGTCCAACACCCCGCGCAGCTGGTTGTTGATCTGGTCGCGGGAGGTCAGCGTCTCCTCCAGGCTCATCCCGCCCACCAGGTTGCGCAGCGTCGTGGTCGTCAGCTGCTCCACACCCACGATGTAGTTGGAGATCTCGTAGACCGCCGCCCGCGGATCGGTCACCTGGAAGTACACGACCGTGTCGATCGACACCGTCAGGTTGTCCTGCGTGATCACCGGCTGCGGCGGGAACGACACCACCTGCTCGCGCAGGTCGATGCGCGCCCGCACCCGGTCGAAGAACGGCACCAGGATGTTCAGGCCCGGCGCCGCGGTCGTGCGGTAGCGGCCCAGCCGCTCGATCACCGCGGCCGTGGCCTGCGGGATCACCAACACCGATTTCACCGTGACGATCAGGACGAACAACACCAGGACCGCGATGACGATCAACGTGGTGGTCATCGACTCCAGCCTCCGCTCAGGCCCCGGACAGCACCACCGCGGTCGCGCCCGAGATCTCCACAACAGTCACTTCCACGCCGGGCTCGATCACCCCGCGGTCCAACGACCGCGCCGACCACACCTCGCCGCCGATCCGCACCGTCCCGCCGTGCGCGTCCACCCGGGACACCACGACCGCGGTCGCGCCGACCAGCGCCTCGATGCCCGACCGGTGCCCGGTGCCCAGCTCCATCCGGCGCTTGAGCGCCGGCCGCGCGCCCAGCACCAACCCCAACGACACCACACCGAACACCACCGCGCTGATCAGCACGGGCGCGCCCAACCCCGCCGCACCCGCCGCGCCCAACGCGGCCACACCCAACATGACCAGCACGAAGTCACCCGACAGGACCTCGGCGGCCACCAGCAGGACACCGAGGATCAACCAGATCAACGACGCGGCCACCCCGCCATCCTCGCACCTCCGGGAAGCCCGCGGGCGCAGACGGGCACACCCGGAGGTCGACGGTCGATCACGACCGGCCCGGTCTCACCCCGGTTCGGTGACGAAATCGATCAACCGCTCCACCGCGCCCAGCAGCGGCGTCTCCAGGTCCCGGAACCCCGACACCCCCGCCAGCACCCGACGCCACCCCTCCCACGGCTCGCCCCAGCCCAGCGCCGCGCACACCCCCTCCTTCCACGGCACCCCGCGCGGCACCCGCGGCCACTCCGCGATCCCCACCGACGACGGCTTCACCGCCTGCCACACATCCACGTACGGGTGACCGGTGACCAGCACGTGCTCGTCGCGCACCGCCGCCACCAGCCGCGACTCCTTGCTGCCCGCCACCAGGTGGTCCACCAGCACCCCCAGGCGCCGCCCCGGGCCGGTGCCGAACTCCGCGACCCGCCCGGCCAGCTCGTCGACCCCGTCCAGCGGCTCCACCACCACCCCCTCCACCCGCAGGTCGTGGCCCCACACCCGCTCCACCAGCTCCGCGTCGTGCACGCCCTCCACCCAGATGCGGCTGTCCCGGGCCGTGCGCGCCCGCAGGCCCTCAACCCGCACCGAACCCGACGCCGACCGCCGCGCCGCCGGTGCGGCGGTCGGCGCGGGACGCACCAGCGTCACCGGTGCCCCCTCCAGCAGGAACGCCGCCGGGCGCAGCGGGAACACCCGCTGCCGGGCGTGCCGGTCCTCCAGCACCACCCCGCCCGACTCGAACCGCACCACCGCGCCGCAGAACCCCGACGCCGGGTCCTCCACCACCAGGCCGACCTCGGCCGCCACCTCCGGCACCACCCGACGCCTGCGCCCCGCCGTCACGTCCCGGCCGTAATCCTGTGATCGCACGCCGCGCGACGTTACCGCCACCGCGCCCCGCCCGCGGGGATCAGGCCCGCCGCACCGCCGGGTGGTCGGGGTAGAACGCCGCGTACACCCGGCACCACGCCGCCAGGCGGTCCCCGTCGACCACCGACGACAACCACTCGATGCGCCCCTCCAGGTCGTCGCCCAGGTAGGCGAAGTCCACCGCGTCGCCGGCCGCGTCACCCACGCACGCCCGCGGGTCGATCGCCACCAGGCCCCGCGGCCCCGCGTCGAGCACGTTGCCCGGGTGCAGGTCGCCGTGCAGCAGCACCTGCGGCACCCGGTCGCGCGCCAACCGCGACGCCTCCTCGTGCGCCCGCGAGTGGTCACCCGGGTGGCGGCGGGCCAGCAGCCCGAACACGAAGTCCACCCGCCGCGCCAGCGGCGGGAACCCCGGCGGGGCGGGCACGTGCAGCTCCCGCAGCACCTCCGGCAGCTGCGGGCCGTCGGTCGCGGGCGTGCCCGGCTCCAGGCCCTCCAGCAGCAGCGCGCCCCGCGCCGGATCGACCCGGAGCACGCGCACCACCCGCGGCGAGGGCTCCCACGCCCGCAGCGCCGCGCACTCCGCGACGGCCAACCCCGGGTCCGGCGTCACCTTCAGCACCACCGGCTCACCCCCGCGCCGGCACCGCAGGGCGTGCGACGTGCCGCCGCTCAACGGCCCCAGCACCTCCAGGCCCCAGTCCGCGCACAACCCCGCCACCAGCGACGGCAGCCCCGCCAACCACGGGTCCACGCCCCCGCCGAAACGCCGCCGCATCCGCCGCGCCAGACCCCCGTCGTCCCCGCCCACCGGATTCGTTCCCACAGGGTCCGCGCCGGTCATCAGCGGTCCAGCCGGAGGACGAACTCCTCCACGTCCCCGCCGACGACCGCGGTCAGAACGCCGGCCAGGGGATCGCCGGCCACTCGCCCGACGGCTCCGGGTACACCCCCGCCGCCAGCAGCTTGTCCACCCGCTCCGCCAACGCCCGCACCTCCGCGCGCGTCAGGTGCCCGTGCAGGTCCTCGCCCAGCCCGCCGTCCAGACCCGACCGCACCCGGCGCAGCGCCTCCACCGCCTCCGGCGGCAACGGCTCGCCCAACCAGCCCCACAGCACCGTGCGCAGCTTGTCCTCGGCGTGCAGGCAGATCCCGTGGTCCACCCCGTACACCCCGCCGTCGACCGCGTGCAGCACGTGCCCGCCCTTGCGGTCGGCGTTGTTGACCACCGCGTCGAACGCCGCCATCAACGCCATCCGCGGGTGGTCGGCGTGCACCAGCACCGCCGGCTCACCGAAGCGGTCGTGCGCCCGCAGCACCCCCCGCCACCCCGGCCGCACCTGCTCCTCGGCCACGATGTCGACCAGGTCGTCGTCCTCGCGGGTCTCCACCCACAGCTGCACCATGCCCGGCCCGAACGGACCCGGCCGCAGCACCGTCGGCGGCACCAGCCCCAGCCCCGACGCCTCCGACACCAGGAACGTCGCCACCTCGCGGCCGGCCAGCGTGCCGTCGGGGAAGTCCCACAGCGGCCGCTCGCCCCGCACCGGCTTGTACACGCACTGCGCGGTCACCCCGTCCAGGGCGATCCGGCAGAACAACGTCGTGTTCGAGGCGTCCACCAACCGGCCCTCGACCTCGACGCGACCGCGGGTCAGCAGGTCGAGGACCCCCTCGTCGCCCGGCCGCACGCGCCGCTCAGCCCTCGTCCGAGCGCCGGTAGCCGTTCTGCCGCGGGCACACGTGCCCCTCCGGGTCCAGCGGCTCCGAGCACAGCGGGCACGGCTTGCGGCCCGCCTTGACCACCCGCTCCGCGCGCTCGGCGAACGCCCGCGCCTCCACCGGGCTCAGGAACACCCGGACCGCGTCCGGGCCCTCCTCGGTGTCGTCGAGCACGACCGCCTCGTCGACCTCCTCCTCGGTGATCGCGAGCAGCTCGACGACCACCGCGCTGGACTCGGCGTCCCAGCCCAGCCCCATCGTGCCGACCTTGAACTCCTCCTCGACCGGCACCTCCAGGGGTTCGGTGTCCCGGAGGTCCTCGGGGACGTCGTCGGGGACCTCCGCGCCGAACCGCCGCTGCACCTCCTCCAGGAGCGAGCCGATGCGCTCGGCGAGTACGGCGACCTGTTGCTTCTCCAGCGCCACGCTGACCAGCCGGGCCTCCTCGGAGGCCTGCAGGTAGAACGTGCGCTCGCCAGGTTGCCCGACGGTCCCGGCGACGAACCGGTCGGGTTGGCGGAATACGTGGATGACGCGTGCCATGACAACGACGACCCTAGGCCACCCGGACAAGATCGGCAGCCCTGCCCCGGCTTTTCCGTCACGTCCCGCCCGACGGGACGCCCCCGGCACCGCCGGGCGGCCCCACCCGGGGTGTGCGGATAAGGTGCCGACGTGGTCGAGATCGCACCGTGCGGCACGTGGAGCTCACCCGTCGACGCGGCCCTCGCCGCCGCGGCCGGGGGCGGCGTGGACTGGGTCGACCTGCACCGGGGCCGGCCCTGGTGGACCGAGGGCCGCCCCGCCGAGGGCGGCCGGGTCGCGCTCGTGCGCGACGGCGAGGACCTGCTGCCGCCGCCGTGGAACGCGCGCAACCGCGTCCACGAGTACGGCGGACGACCCTGGGTGGTCCTCGACACACCCGGGGGCCCGCGGGTGGCCTTCACCCACTGGGACGACCAGCGGATCTACCTGTTCGACCCCGACGACCCCCGGCCCGAGCCCCTCAGCCCCGAACCCGACCGCCCGCACGGCCTGCGCTACGCCGACCTCACCGCGGGCCCCGGCGGCCGGGAGGTGTGGTGCGTGCGCGAGACCGTCACCGGCCCGGCCCGCACCGACATCCGCCGCGAACTCGTCGCCCTGCCCCTCGACGGCTCCCCGACGCGGGTGCTGGCCGCCAGCCACCACTTCATGACCGGCCCGCGCCTGTCGCCCGACGGCCGCCGCTACGCCTGGATCGGCTGGGACCACCCCCGGATGCCCTGGGACGGCACCGAGCTGTGCGTGGCCGAGATCGCACCGGACACCACCCCCGGCACCGACCCCGGCGCTGCCCCGCCGCCGCACCGCGTCCTGGCCGGCGGCCCCGCCGAGGCCGTCTGCCAGGTCGAGTGGGACGGCTCGGACCTGCTGGTCCTGACCGACCCCGACGGCTGGTGGAACCTGCACCGCGTCGACCTCCACGGGCACGCGGTCAACCTCGCCCCCGTCCGGAGGGAACTGGGCGGCCCCCTCTGGCGGCTGGGCAACCGCTGGTTCGCCACCATCGGCGGCGGCCGCCACGCCGTGCTCGCCGCCGGGCGACTGGCCGTGCTCGACGAACGCGGCCGCACCGTCACCGACGTCGACGTGGACCTGCCCGTCTGGCACGGGCAGCTGGCCGTGCACGACGGCGTGGTCGTCGGCTCCGCCGCCGGACCGCACACCGGGACCGCCGTGGTGTCGCTCGACCTGTCCACCGGCGAGCTGACCACCCACACCCGCGGCCACGACGAGCCCGCCGGGCTCGCCGCCTACCTGCCCACCCCCGGGACGCGCGTGTTCACCGGCCCCCACGGCGAGGTCCCCGCCCACGTCTACCCGCCCCACAACCCCGACTTCACCCACCCCGAGGACGAGCGGCCCCCGTACCTGGTGCACGTCCACGGCGGCCCCACCGGCCGCCACCTGCCCGTGCTCGACCTCGACATCGCCTACTTCACCAGCCGCGGCATCGGCGTCGTCGCGGTCGACTACGGCGGCTCCACCGGCCACGGCCGCGCGTTCCGCGAACGGCTGCGCGAGCAGTGGGGCGTCGTCGACGTCGACGACTGCGCCGCCGTGGCCAGGGCCCTGGCCGACGAGGGCACCGCCGACGGCCGGCGCCTGGCCATCCGCGGCGGCAGCGCCGGCGGCTTCACCTCCGCGGCCTCCCTGACCTCGGTCGACACCTACCGGTGCGGCATGGTCGCCTTCCCCATCCTCGACCTGGCCGGCTGGACCGGCGACGGCGGCGAGACCCACGACTTCGAGTCCCGGTACGTCACCGGCCTGGTCGGCCCCTGGCCCGAGACCGCCGACCGCTACACCGAGCGGTCCCCGGCCCACCGCGTCGACCGGCTGGCCGGACCCGTGCTGCTGCTCCAGGGCCTGGAGGACGAGATCTGCCCGCCCGACCAGGCCGACCGCTTCGCCGCCGCCCTCGACGGCACCGGCGTCCCGCACGCCTACCTCACCTTCGAGGGCGAGCAGCACGGGTTCCGCAAGGCCACCACGATCGTTGCCGCGCTGGAGGCCGAGCTGTCGTTCTACGGGCAGGTCTTCGGCTTCACCCCGCCCGGGGTGCCGGTGCTGGACCTGCGCCGATGACCCACCCGGCGCGCCACCTCGACCGGAGGGCCGGGCACGCGGCCACCGCACGACGCTCCCCGGCGGGCACCACCTCCGGCTCCGGCCCGACCGCCGACGGCCCGGGTGTCGGTCCCGGCCCGGGCGCGGCGGGGAGCCCGTGACGCCGACCGGCGGTCCACCCCTGCTGCACCCCGGCGACCGCGTGGTCGTCATCAGCCCCGCCGGCCCCGTGACGCCGACGCTGCTGGAAGCGGGCGTGGCGTGCCTGCGCACCTGGGACCTCGACGTCCGGGTCGCCCCCGAAGCGCGGACCACCCACCCCACCCTGCCCTACCTCGCCGGCCACGACGCCGACCGCGCCCGCAGCCTGCACCGGGCCTGGACCGACCCGGACGTGGCCGGCGTGCTGTGCGCCCGCGGCGGCTACGGCAGCGCGCGCCTGGCCGACCTGCTCGACCGGACCGCCCTGTCGGCCCACCGCAAGGTCTTCCTCGGCTCCAGCGACACCACCGTCCTGCACGACCTGTTCCGGCAGGCGGGCATCCCCACCTGGTTCGGC
Organism: Saccharothrix sp. BKS2; assembly: GCF_047689505.1. NCBI lineage: Bacteria > Bacillati > Actinomycetota > Actinomycetes > Pseudonocardiales > Pseudonocardiaceae > Saccharothrix > Saccharothrix sp. BKS2. The sequence continues at coordinate 71,395 of NZ_JAUQOL010000011.1, forward strand.
CCGATGATCGCCACCACCGCCTTCGTCGAGGACACCGCCGCCCGCGACCACCTGCGCCGCGCCCTGTTCACCGGCGTGACCTCCTACCGGGGAACGGGCCTGGTGCCCGGCACCGCCCGCGGCACCGCCGTCGGCGGCACCCTCACCCTCCTGGGCGACCCACCGCCACCCGACGGCGCGATCGTGCTGCTCGAAGACGTCAACGAGGAGCCCTACCGCGTCGACCGGATGCTCACCGGCCTGCTGCGCTCCGGCTGGTTCGCCCACGTCGCCGGGATCGTCCTGGGCTCCTGGACCGGCTGCGGCGACCTCGCTCCCGTGATCAACGACCGCCTCGCCGGCCTGGGCGTGCCCGTGGTCGCCGACACCCCGTTCGGGCACTGCGCCGGGCAGCTCACCCTGCCGCTGGGTGTGTCGGTGGAGATCGACGGCGGCACCGGTGTGGTAACCGTAGGCCCGTGAAGATCGACGTAGCCGACGGGACGTTCGACGCCCCCGTCCGGGAACCCGCCTCCGGCACCGGCCCCGGCATCGTGCTGGTCCAGGAGATCTTCGGCCTGGACGACTACCTCACCTCCGTGGCCGCCGACCTCGCCGCCCTCGGCTACGTCGTCGCCGTGCCCGAGCTGTTCTGGCGCGTGGCACCCGGTTGGTCCTCCGGCCACGACGAGGCCGGCGTCACCGCCTCGATGGAGGTCGCCGGCCGCTTCGATTTCGCCCTCGGCGTGTCCGACGCCATCGCCACCCTGCGCCGCCTGCGCACCCGCACCGGCCGCGCCGGGATCCTCGGCTTCTGCCTCGGCGGTTCCATCGCCTACGAGGTGGCCGCGGCCGCCGACCCCGAAACCGCCGTGTCCTTCTACGGCTCAGGCGTGCCCGACCGCCTCGACCAGGTCGGACGCATCACCTGCCCGATCCAGTTCCACTTCGGCGGCCGAGACCCCTACATCCCGCGCCCGGCCGTGCAGCGGGTCGTCGACGCCGTCACCGCACTGCCCAACGCCGAGATCCACGTCCAGGAAGAAGCCGGGCACGCCTTCCACAACAACGTCGCCCCGCAGTTCCACAACCCGGAAGCCGCGGCCGCCGCGTGGGAGCTGACCACCCGCTTCCTGGCCCGCACCCTGCCCACCTGACGCTGTCCTCCTGCCCCCGGCCCCACCTCCTCACCCCAGGCCACCTCACCCGGCCCGTGTCGGTCGCCCCGGTGTCGGTCGCGGGCCATGTGGCCCGCGACCGACACCGGGGTCCCCACCGGCGCGCTCACCGACCGAAGGCCAGCAGCACGTCACCACCGTTCGGGTTCGGGTACTCCGGCGAGTACCCGGCCTGCACGTACACCATCCCGTCGGCCACCACGGTGCCCCCGCCGCCACCGGAGATCGCGCCACCCCGACCGGGCAGCCCGTTGACACCCGTGAAGTCGCGCACCGTGTCGTAGGTCCACAGCACCCGACCGTCCCGCGCCGAGTACGCCCGCAGCTTCCCGTCGTTGGACCCCTCCCACACCAGACCGGGACTGCCGGTCACCGCCGGCCCGTGACCCAGCGTGCACACCTCCGGATGGGCGGCCGCACCACCGGTGGTGCACCCGTCCGCCGGGTTGGGCGTCTCCCACAACACCCGACCGGTCGCCGGGTCCAGCGCGAACAACGTGCCCGGGAAGGCGAAGTAGGTCGCCACGTAGAGCCGCCGCCCGTCGAAGCTGGAGCCCCACTGGATCCCGCCGATCCCGCCACTGGGCCACGGCACCCCCAGCTGCCGCCGCCACACCACCTCACCGGTGGCCGCGTCGAACGCGTGGTAGACGCCCAGCTTCTGCCCGACACCCACCAGCCTGCGCCCACCCGCGGTGAACAGGTTCGGCGTCGCCCCGATGTCGTAGTCCAGCGCCGAACCGTCCTGCAACCCCGGGCAGAACCCCGACGGGTCGGGGCTGTTGCACAACCCCCGCCACGTGTCGGCCTCGGTCACCTGGTTGCGCCACTTCACCGCCCCGGTCCGGTGGTCCAGCGCCAACATCGTGTCGAAGTCACCCGCGCTGCCGGTGTAGTTCTGACCCGTGCCCACGTAGACCGTGCCGCTGCGCGGGTCGACCACGGGCGAACTCCACACCCCCGCCCCGGACGGCTCGTAGCGCGTCGCCCCGCTGGGCCACGTACCCACCGCCTGCGGCTCGGGCACCGTGTAGTGCCGCCACACCAGCTCACCGGTGCGCGCGTCGAGCGCGTCGATGTGCCCACGGAACGTGCAGCACGGGTAGTTCGGGTCGTCGGTCGACCCGTCCGCGCTGTTGTTCGCGTTCTCCCCGCTCGACGTGCCGACGTAGACCTTCCCGTCGTGCACGATCGGCGAACTGGTCACCGTCGCCGCCGGGTGCGCGTCGACCTGCTCGGCCCACACCACCCGCCCGGTGCGCTGGTCCAGCGAGTACACGTACCCCCGCAGGTCACCGAAGTACACCCGCCCACCGGACACCGACGGGCTGTCCCACACGATCGCCGGCCGCGCGCCCGGCGCCACCCCGGACAGGTCCGTCGTCCACCGCTCCGCCCCGGTCCGCGCGTCCCGGGCGTAGAACTTGCCGTCCGGCCCGCCGAAGAACATCGTCCCGTCGACCACCGCGGGCTGGCTGCGCACCGGCGCCGCCGACCGCGGGAACGCGAACGCCCACTTCAACGTCAACCCGCCCACGTTGTGCGGGGTGATCCGCCACTCGCCCGCCGCGTACCGCGACCCGGCCGCATCCCTCGACCACGTCGCCCAGTCACCGGACCGGTACGGCGAAGCCGAACCGGCACCCGCACCCAGCAACACGACCGACGAGGCGACCGCGACCACCGCGACGACCCGTTTCCGCACCGCCATCCCATCTCCCCCTGCCGTTGGTGGAAAGCACCTCCACCGTGGCAGCAGGACGAAACCACCACGACAGGCGGAAGGACCGGATCCCCTCGGGAGAAGGTTGACCCCGACTCAGCCGATCAGTTGATTCACCTCCGCTCCCGAACAACTAGCCTTCCCACTCCACCGGCCTTCCCACGCGACCGGCCTTTCCACACCGGTTGGCCTTTCCCTGCCGGCGGAAGCCCCGGACCGGCCCGCTTCCTCCTTGCCGGATGGCCTTCCTGCGGGGAGCCCGCACCGGCAGCAGCCATGAGCGCCGGTACCAGCACCCGAGGCCACCCTCCACCGGACTCCCGGCCTCCACTCCGTCTCCACCCCTGAGCAGGAGCGAGCACCGCCGCTACCGGACACCCCGGACGTCCGACAATCGATCTCCGACACCTCCGCTCATGTCATGCTCTCGGCCGTGCTGTCGTCGGGCTTCTGCGGCTCATGACCTCACGGGTGCCGGACGGGACCGGCGTCGACACCCGCGTCAGCCAAGGTCATCGCGCGGCCCCTTGTTGTCCCGCAGTTCCTGGATGTCGCGTCGCACCTCCTCCGTCCGGTCGCTCACCGACTGGATCTCCGCGGCCAACTCGGGGTTGACCGTCCGGATCTTGGACAGGGCGTCCACCAGCGGACCGATCAACGCGACGGCGTCGTCCTCCGCCAGCGCGTTCCGCACCACCACGTCCACCCGGCCCGCCTGACCGGCCAGGCTCCGCAGCACCGCGGCGTTGTCGCGCGCCCACTGCGACACCGCGCGGTCACCCGCCCGCTTGTCCCGCTCGGCACGCACCCTGCCCTCGGCCGTCGAACCCAGTTCCGAGGGGCGCAACCTCAGGTACCGGCGTTCGGCGGCCTGCCGACTGGCCACCCCGAGCGCGGGTGCCAACTCGGCCCAACTGGCACCCAGCCCGCGTGCCGCGGCGATCAACTGGGGCTCCCACCCGGACAGCTCCTCGCGCAGCCGCCGCAGCAGGACCAGCGCGGACAGCACCTGCCCCGCACTGAGGTCCTCGCCGGTGGCCGCCGCCCGGACGGTCTCGTAATCGTTGATCGCCATGACGTCAACATACCGATGACATCGGGGGTTGTCAACGTGTTGACGACGTGGTAGAAATGGTGGCGCAGCGCATTGACCCCAACAGACGACCACTTGATCAGGAGGTGTTCCCATGTTGATGCGCACCGACCCCTTCCGGGAGCTGGACAGGCTGGCGCAGCAGTTCTTCACCGGACCGGGTACCTGGTCGCGGCCGACGCCCATGCCGATGGACGCCTACCGCGCCGGGGACGAGTTCGTGGTGGAGTTCGACCTGCCCGGTGTCGCGGCCGACGCGATCGACCTGGACGTGGAGCGCAACGTCCTGACCGTGAAGGCCGAGCGGCGACCGAGCCGGACGGGCGACGGGGTCGAGATGCAGGTCTCCGAGCGGCCGCTGGGCGTGTTCTCGCGCCAGCTGTTCCTCGGCGACACCCTCGACGCCGACCGCATCAAGGCCGACTACGACTCCGGGGTGCTGACCCTGCGCATCCCGATCGCGGAGAAGGCCAAGCCGCGCAAGATCACCATCAGCGGCACCGACAACGAGCCCAGGCAGATCAACGCCTGACGGATCGACGCCCGAGCGGATCAACACCCGGTTCACCACCCGATCCGACGGGCCGACACCCGATCGAGCGGTTCGCGCCGGTCACGGACCAGGCCGGCGCGGCGGGCTCGGACGCTCCCGGACCTCGTCCGTGGAGTTGGTTCGGCACCTCGTCCACGGAGCCGGCGGGGTCGCCGGAGCCGATGGGTCGCCGGGATCGATGGGTCGCCGGGATCGGTGGAGTCGGCGATCGGGTCGGGGAGTTGCCGGTCGACCCCGAGGGATTGGTGGACCTCGGGGGTTGGCGGTGGGTCGGTGGTGGAAAACCGGTTCACACCCCACCGGGGTCTCCGCCACCATCGCCGACCATGCGACCGGCGCCGGGAGAGGTGCTGCACTTCTCCGAAGACCCGACCATCACCCGCTTCAACCCGCACGTGGCGGCGACCGCGCGGCAGCCCGACGCCTACGTCTGGGCCGTCGACCACGGACGGGCGCCCGACTACTGGTTCCCGCGCCAGTGCCCCCGGGCAATGGCCTGGGCGGAGGCGACCACCGACGCCGGCGACCGGGCCTGGCTGGGGTCGCCACGGGTGCACGCCATCGAGTACGGGTGGTTGCGCCGGGTGCAGACCGCGCGGTTGTACGCCTACCGGTTCGACGCCACACCGTTCCGGCCGATCGGGGACCCGCCTCACGCGCACGTCGCCACCGAGGCGGTCGAACCGCTCGGAGCGCCCGAACCGCTCGGTGACCTGTTGGCCCTGCACGAGGAGGCCGGTATCGAGTTGCGGGTGGTGGCCAACCTGTGGGCGTTCTGGCGGCGGGTCACGGCGAGCACGCTCGGGTTCAGCGGCATCCGGCTGCGCAACGCCGCCCGGGAGCCGGGCTGACCGCGCCGACCCGGTGAGAGCGGTCGAGGAACGGTGAACGAGACGCGATGGGGTCCCGCACGTGGATCGAGGGGCGGATCAGGTGAAGTCGGCGACGTGGTCGCGGGCCCACCGGTCGAACGTCAGACCGGGACGGCCCAGGACCTCTTCCACGTCCGGTGACACCCAGCTGTTGCCGTCGGGGTAGCGGCCCATCTCCAGGAACCACTCCACGACCTCGGGCTCGTGGACCTCGCTCCACAGCTCGCGGGCCTGGTCCGGGGTCAGTTCGTCGAAGCGCAGCTCGCGCCCGATCGCCTCGCCGATTACGCGCACCGCGTCGCGCCGCAGCACCGGCTGCGGGCCCGTGGGCTGGTAGGTCCGTCCGGCGTGCCCGTCGGTCAGCAGCGCCTCGACGACCACGGCGGCGATGTCGTCCTCGTGCACCAGCGTGCTGCGCCAGTTCCCGAACGGGGCGCGCACCACGCCCTCCGCGCGGATCGACGGCGCCCACTCCCGGGTGTTGGCCATGAACTCGCCGGGGAACAGGTGCGTCCACTCCAGGCCCGAGGACTCGATGGCCCGGCGCAGCACCCGGTGCCAGGACTCCAGCGGATCGTCGTCGGAGCGGCTCGGGTCGTCGTGCCCCAGGTGAGTCAGGCGGCGCACCCCGGCCTCGACCAGGGCGTCGACGATCGCCGGGCCGTCGCCCCCCATCGCCACCAGGTGCACCCGCTCCACCCCGCGCAACGCCGGCACCAGCGACGCCGGATCGGTGAAGTCGCCCGCCACCACCTCGACCCCGGCGGGCAGGCGGGCGGCGGACGGGTTCCTCGTCAGGGCGCGCACCGGGTGGCCGGCGGCGAGCAGCCTGCGGACCACGCAAGCACCCACGGTGCCGGTCGCACCGGTGACCAGGATCGGCATCATTTCCTCCGGGCATGACGAACAAGCCCTGGTGAGGGGCGTGATCAACGAATTCGGGCGGACCCGGACGAGGGTGTCTGAGGAAATGCCCCACTGTCAAACGCGAACACCGCGTTCATGTTCGGTTGCCGCACCACAAAAAGAACCGGGGGATTTCACCGGACCGGAGTGCGGAACGGCGACGAGGAGGACGAGGAAACGGTGGTTCGGCCGTGAACGGGGTGGGCGCCGCACACCGCTTGCTGACATACCGACCGGTCGGTACCCTTCCGACGTGGACGAACGGAGCGTGGGCGAACGGCGCATCGACGCGGTGGTGCTGGACTGGGGCGGGGTGCTCACGGTCTCCGTGCCCGACTTCATCGAGCAGTGGCTGACCGCCGACAACATCGACCGGGACCGCTACGGCGTGACCATGCGCGGGTGGATGGGCCGTGACGCCGCCCCGGGCAACCCCGTGTTCCGGCTGGAGACCGGGGAGCTGTCCGTCGCGGAGTTCGAGGCGCTGCTGGCCGCCGAGCTGATCACCCTCGACGGGCGCGAGGTCGCCGCCAAGGGCCTGCTGCGCCGCATGTTCGGCAGCGCCGACCCCGACCCCAAGATGGTCGACCTGGTCCGCGAGCTGCGCGCCGACGGCCTGACCACCGTGCTGCTGTCCAACAGCTGGGGCGAGGGCTACCCCGAGGACCTGCTGCTGGAGCTGTTCGACACCATCGTGATCAGCGGCCGCATCGGTCTGCGCAAGCCCGACCCGCGCATCTTCGAGCACACCCTCGACCTGATCGGCCTGCCCGCCGACCGGTGCGTGTTCTTCGACGACGCGCCGGTCAACGTCGAGGCCGCCCGGACCGTCGGCCTGCACGCCCACCGCCACGCCGACGCCGACACCACGCGCGCGGTGATCGATCGGCTCAGGGGAACCCGCGCATGACCGAACCGCACGCCACCCAGCCGAACACCACCACCCCGAACACCACCACCCCGAACACCACCACCCCGAACACCGCCACCCCGTCGGACACCCCCGACCTGCCGGACACCCCCGACCTGCCCGGCCTGGACCTCGACCGCCTCGCCGACCGGCTGGGCACCGGCCCGCTGTCCGGCGAGCTGATCCCCGGCGGCCGCTCCAACCTCACCTACCGCGTCACCGACGGCGAACAGCGCTGGGTGCTGCGCCGCCCGCCGCTGGGCCACGTGCTGGCCACCGCCCACGACATGGCCCGCGAGCACCGCGTCATCTCCGCCCTGGCCGACACCGCCGTGCCCGTCCCGCGCGCCGAGCTGCTGTGCACCGACACCGAGGTCCTCGGCGCGCCGTTCTACCTGATGGAAGAGGTGCCGGGCGTGGCGCTGCGGCACCGCGACCAGTGCCCCTGGCTCACCCCGCGGCACGCCGCGACCCTGTCCGACCGGCTGGTCGACGTGCTGGCCGACCTGCACGCGGTCGACCCGAACGAGGTCGGCCTGGCCGACTTCGGCCGCCCCGAGGGGTTCCTGCACCGCCAGGTCGCCCGCTGGGGCAAGCAGCTGGAGTCCTCCCGCAGCCGCGAGCTGCCCGGCATCGACGAGCTGCGCGACCGCCTGGCCGCCACCGTCCCGGTCACCCGGCGCACCACGATCGTGCACGGCGACTACCGCCTGGACAACGTCCTGGTCACCACCGACCCGCTGGACATCAGCGCGGTGCTGGACTGGGAGATGGCGACCCTGGGCGACCCGCTGGCCGACCTGGGCCTGCTGTGCGTGTACTGGACCGGCGTGGGCGTGCCGGACGACCCGATCACCGGCACCGTGCCCACCCTGCCGGGGTTCGCGAGCGCCGAGGACATGGTGCGCCGCTACGCCGAGCGCAGCGGCGCCGACGTCGACGACCTGGGCTGGTACACCGCGTTCGGCTACTTCAAGCTCGCCGTCATCCTCGAGGGCATCCACTTCCGCTTCACCCGCGGCCAGACCGTGGGCGCGGGTTTCGACCAGATCGGCCGACTCACCCTGCCGCTGGTCCGGCAGGGACTCGCCGCGAGCGCAGGGGAGCGCTGAAATGGACTTCGCCTACGACGCCACGACCGAACAACTGCGCGAGCGGCTGCTGCGGTTCATGGACGAGCACGTCTACCCGGCCGAACCCGTCGCCCAGCGGCAACTGGTCGAGGCCGCCGACCCGTGGGCACGGCCCGCGGTCCTCCGGGAGCTCAAGGCCGAGGCCCGCCGCCAGGGCCTGTGGAACCTGTTCCTGCCCGACACCGAGCACGGCGCCGGGCTGACCAACCTCCAGTACGCGCCGCTGGCCGAGATCACCGGCCGCAGCCCGCACCTGGCCCCCGAGGCGCTCAACTGCGCCGCCCCGGACACCGGGAACATGGAGGTGCTGGCGATGTTCGGCACCGACGAGCAGAAGCGGCGGTGGCTGCGCCCGCTGCTGGACGGCGAGATCCGCTCGGCGTTCTGCATGACCGAACCCGAGGTCGCCTCCTCCGACGCCACCAACATCGCCACCCGCATCGAGCGCGACGGCGACTCCTACGTGGTCAACGGCCGCAAGTGGTGGTCCTCCGGCGCGATGAACCCCGACTGCGCGATCTTCATCGTGATGGGCAAGACCGACCCCGGCGCCGAGCGGCACCGCCAGCAGGCCATGGTCCTGGTCCCGCGCGACACCCCGGGCGTGCGCGTCGAGCGCGGCATGCGCGTGTTCGGCTACACCGACGCCTCCCACGGCGGCCACGCCGAGATCGTGTTCGACGACGTCCGCGTGCCCGCCGGCAACCTCATCGCCGGCGAGGGCGAGGGCTTCGCGATCGCCCAGGCCCGCCTCGGCCCGGGACGCATCCACCACTGCATGAGGCTGATCGGCATCGCCGAACGCGCGCTGGAGCTGATGTGCCGCCGCGCGATCGCACGCGTCGCCTTCGGCAAGCCCATCGCCCGCCAGGGCGTGGTGCAGGAGTGGATCGCCGAATCCCGGGTGCGCATCGAGCAGGCCCGGTTGCTGGTGCTCAAGACCGCGTGGCTGATGGACACCGTCGGCAACAAGGGCGCGCACACCGAGATCCAGGCCATCAAGATCGCCACCCCGCTGATGACGGAGTGGGTGCTGGACAAGGCCATCCAGGCACACGGCGCGGGCGGGGTCAGCCAGGACTTCCCGCTGGCCGAGCTGTGGGCCGCGGCGCGCACCCTGCGGCTGGCCGACGGTCCCGACGAGGTGCACCGCATGTCGCTGGCGAAGCGGGAGCTCAAGCGCTACCTGTGACCACGTCCGGCGGGGTGACCGCCGATCCACCCCGCCGCGGGTCGGTGCGGCGCCTGCCGGACGCGCTGTGAACGGGCAACGCCTGTGTGTACTACCACGTGAGGAAGCGACGAAGCCCGGGTACGTTGAGGAAATGCGAAGGATCTTGACCGCGAAAGACGGGGTGAGGCACGCCGGGCGACCCGACGCGGCGGGAGGTGGCCGTGGCTGAGGACGTCGTCGACCTGTGCGCCGCCCTGCTGCGGTTCGACACCACCAACTACGGCCGCGGCGAGGCCGCGGGCGAGCGGGAGGCCGCGGAGTTCGTCGCCGGTCACCTGGAGACCGTCGGGGTGCCCGCCACCCTGCTCGAACCCGCGCCGCGGCGCGCCAACGTGCTCGCCCGCGTGCCCGGCGCCGACCCCGACCTGCCCGCCCTGCTGGTGCAGGCCCACCTCGACGTGGTGCCCGCCGACCCCGGCGAGTGGAGCGTGCCGCCCTTCGGCGGCGTCGAACGCGACGGCTACCTGTGGGGCCGCGGCGCGGTGGACATGAAGGACATGGTCGCCATGGTGCTGTCCGTGCTCGGCGCCTGGTCCCGGGAGGGCCGCCGCCCGCGCCGCGACGTCGTGCTGGCCTTCGTCGCCGACGAGGAGGACCAGGGCGCGTGCGGCGCGCACTGGCTGGTCGAGCACCACCCCGACTTCTTCGCCGGCTGCGCCACCGCCATCAGCGAGTCCGGCGGCTTCTCCCACCACGTCGGACCGCACCGCGTCTACCCCATCGGCACCGCCGAGCGCGGCACCTCCCACCTGCGGCTGACCGCCACCGGGCGCGCCGGGCACGGGTCGCGCCGCAACGACGACAACGCCGTGCTCAAGCTGATCGCCGCGCTGGGCCGCGTCGCCGCCCTGGAGCACCCCGTGCGGCTCACCCCGTCGGTGCGGGCGTTCATCGGGCAGGTCGCCGCCACCCTGGGCGTGCCGGTCGACTGGGACGACGTGGACGCCACCGTCGCCCGGTTCGGGGCCGCCGCGAAGCTGGTGGAGAACACCGTGCGCAACAGCACCACCCCCACCGTCCTCCAGGCCGGGTACAAGGTCAACGTCGTGCCGGGCGTGGCCACCGCCGAGGTCGACGTGCGCACCCTGCCCGGCACCGTGGACGAACTGCTGGCCGCGGTCGACGCCGCGCTGGGCCCGGACGTGCGGCGCGAGTTCCTCAACCACCAGCCGCCCGTGCAGGCCCCCGTGGACTCCCCCGCCTTCGCCGCCATGGCCGCGGCGCTGCGCGCGGAGGACCCCGGGGCCGTGGTCGTGCCCTACTGCATGGGCGGCGGCACCGACGCCAAAGCCTTCAGCAAGCTCGGCATCGACTGCTACGGCTTCGCGCCGCTGTCCCTGCCGGAGGGCTTCGACTACCGCGCCATGCCCCACGGCGTGGACGAGCGCGTGCCCGTGGAGGGCCTGCGCTTCGGCGCCCGCGTGCTCGACCGGTTCATGTCCTCCTGAACCGAACGGCGGCCCGAACCGAACGCGGTCACGGGTGGGGTTCGGTGAGCTCCCCCAGCCTGGTCAACGCGTCGCGCAGCGCGGCCATCCGCCGCGCGCCCAGGTGCGCGGTCCACTCCCGCTCCACCTCCGCGATCGCGGCCGACCCCACCGACGACGCCGCCAGCCCGCGCTCGGCCACCCGGATCAGCCGGGCGCGGGCGTCGGTGGGGTCGGACGTGCGCTCCACGTAGCCCGCCCGCTCCAGCTGGTCGACCAGGAACCCCGCCGTCGGCCGGGCCACCTGCGCGGCCCGCGCCAACTCGGCCAGCCGCGAGCCGTCGCGGCCGATGCGCCGGAACACCCGCGCCTGCGCCGGCGTCACGTCGTCGAACCCGGCCTCGGCCAGCGCGGCGAACACCCGGTCCTCCAGCTCGCGGTGCGGCAGGAACAGCAGCACGCCCAGGTCGTCAGGCACGTCACTCCTCGGCGTCGAAGTGATCACCCTATCGCGGGACATCGGTCGGCCGGGACGCGTCCGACCCCCACGTCCGGCGCGCCAACCGGGCCATCTTCAGCGCCAGGTGCAGCTCCAGCCGCACCCGCCCGTCGGCCAGGTCGCGGCCGGTCAGCTCCGCGATGCGGCCCAGCCGGTAGTACAGGCTCGTGCGGTGCAGGTGCAGCCGCCCGGCGGTCGCGCGGACGTCGCACCCGGCGTCCAGGTAGGTCTCCAGCGTGCGCAGCTGCACCTCCGACAACCCCGCCAGCACCTCCTCCGGCGCGGCGCCCAGCAGCAACCGGTAGGCGCCCAGCTCGGCGAACCCCACCCGGTCGGGCAGCGCCGGGTCCAGCCGCGCCAGCTCCGCCGCCGCCAACGCCTGCCGGTACGCCTCGCCCGCGCGCTCGGGCGGGTGCGGGTCGCTGACCCCGACGTGGCCGGGCAGGGACGGCAGCGGCTCGCCCACCGCCACCGTGCGCACCGCGCGCGGCTCCAGCGCCACCACCACCCGCACCGGCGACCGCTCCCCGGCGGGCACCTGCGCGGCCAGCGCGGGCAGCCGCCCGGCCAGGTCCGCCCCCGGCGGCCCGCCCAGCACCCACAGGTAGCCCACCAGCACGCCCTGGTGCCGCAGCGGGTAGCCCACCCGCTCGTGGAACCCCAGCTCCGCGTTGGCCGGGACCAGCACCGGGCCCGTCGCGGTGCCCACCCCGTGCAGCTCCTGCCACGCCGCCACGTCCGCCGGCACCCGCCGGGTCAGGATCGCCCGCACCCGGGCCGGGTCCACCTCGTCGGTCTGCGCGCTGTGCGCGACCACCCGACCGGCCACGTCGTCCACCGACACGCCGCGGCCCAGCTCACGGGACAGCTCGTCGAGCAGCTCCTGCATTCCGACAACTGTAGGAACAACTCCCTGCGCCCGACGGTCGCCCCGGCGGCGGCGGACGCCCTACCGTTCCGCACCGTGACGAACAGCAGGATCGCACCCTGGGCCTCGCCGCGGGCGCGGCAACGGCTCGCCGAGGTCGAAGCGGCCGTCTCCGCCGACCTGAGCGCCGCCGGTGTCGCCGACACCGTCCGCAAGGCCCTCGACGCCCACGCCGCCCAGTTCGACGACGACGGGATCGTGCTCTACGCGGGCACCAACGTGCTCAGCCCCGCCGCCGCGGCCGCGGGCTCCGTCCCGGTGTCCAGCCGGCCCAGCATGGGCTGGCCCGGCGAGAAGTACCAGGTGGGCCTGGACCACCTGGACACCCTGGAGGTGCTCGCCCCGATGCTGGTCGCCTCCCTGGTGGAGGCCGACTTCGCGGAGGTGCGGCTGCCCAGCGCCACCCTGGCCAACCTCGCCGTCTACACCGCCTTCGCCCGCGCCGGCGACAAGATCGCCGTGCTGCCCGAATTCGCGGGCGGCCACGCCAGCCACCACGCCCAGGGCGTGCCCGCGATCCGCGGCCTGACCGTGGTCGACCTGCCCTACCTGCCCGACGAGCTCGACCTCGACTACGGCAGGCTGCCCGGCTTCCTGCGCGTGCACCGGCCCCGGATCGTGGTGATCGGCGCGAGCCTGATGCTGTTCCCGCACGACGTGGCCGCGGTGCGCGCCGCCTGCGACGAGGTCGGCGCGGTCCTGGTCTACGACGCCTCCCACATGGCCGGCCTGGTCGCGGGCAGGGTCTTCCAGCGCCCCCTGCACGAGGGCGCGCACCTGATGACCTTCTCCACCTACAAGTCCTTCGGCGGCCCCTCCGGCGGCTGCGTCGCCACCCGCGACCCCGACCTGGCCGAACGCGTCTCCACCGTCGTCTACCCCGGGATGCTGGCCAACTACGACGCCGGCCGCCTGGGCGCGCTCGCCGTCACCGCCGCCGAACTGGCCGAGCACGGCGCCGGGTACGCGCGGGCGTGCGTGGCCAACGCGCGGGCGCTCGGCGCGGCGCTGTTCGACCGCGGCTTCGACGTGGCCCGCCACGACGGGGAGTTCACCCGTTCCCACCACGTGGCCGTGGACGCCCTGACGCTGGGCGGCGGCGAGGCGGCCGCGGAGCTGCTCGGCGAGGCGGGCGTCTACCTGTCCGGCATCTGCCTGCCCTGGCAGCGCATCGACGAGGGCCTGCGCGGCCTGCGCATCGGCACCCAGGAGATCACCCGGCGCGGGTTCACCCCCGACGACCAGCCCGCGATCGCCGACCTGCTGCGGCGCGCCCTGATCGCCCGGGAGGCGCCCGAGCGGGTGCGCGCCGACGCCGTCGCCCTGCGCCGGGAGGTCAACGCGCGCGCCACCCGCTGTTGATCGAGGACCGAACCTGTCCTGAATGGAGGTTAGCCTGATCAGGTGATCACGGAACGCGTACTGACCAGGCGGGCGCTGAACAGGTCCACCCTGCACCGGCAGCTGCTGCTGGAGCGGGCGGACCTCCCCGCCGTCGACGTGGTCGGGCACCTGGTCGGGATGCAGGCCCAGGAACCCTTCTCCCCCTACTACGGCCTGTGGTCGCGGATCCGGTCGTTCGAGCCCGCCGAGCTGGTCGACCTGCTCACCGGTCGCCACGTGGTGCGCGCGACGCTGCACCGCGCCACCATCCACCTGGTCACCGCCGCCGACCACGGCCTGCTGGAACCGCTGTTGCGGCCGTTCCTGCACCGCCGGTTCGCCTCCTCGCCGTTCCGCGCCGCCGTCGCGGGCGCCGAGCACGAGGAGTTCGCCGCCGTGGCCACCGGGCTGCTGGAGCGGCCGCGCACCCGCCGCGAGCTGGGCGACCTGCTGGCCGGGCACCGGCCCGGCCGCGACCCCGCCTCGCTCGGCTACGCCGCCACCACCCTCGTGCCCACCGTGCAGGTGCCGCCGCGCGCCCTGTGGGGGCGGTCCGGCGCGGCGCGGTGGACCGCCGCGACCACCTGGCTCGGACCCGCCGGACCCGCCGGACCCGCCGCGCCGGTCGAGGAGCTGGTGCGCCGCTACCTCGCCGCGTTCGGCCCCGCCTCGGTCCGCGACCTGCGCACCTGGATCGGGATGACCCGCCTCGCGCCCGTGGTCGAGGCCATGGACCTGCGCGTGTTCGCCGACGAGCACGGCCGCGTGCTCTACGACGTGCCCGACGGGCCCCTGGTCGACCCCGACGTGCCCGCGCCCGCGCGGTTCCTGCCCGAGTTCGACAACCTGCTGCTGGGCCACCACGACCGCACCCGCGTCATCTCCGACGAGGACTACCGGCGCGGGATCGTCGTGGGCGGCCGCCCGACCCTGCTGGTCGACGGCTTCGTGCACGGCACCTGGCGGATCACCGGCACCGGCCTGGAGATCCGGGTGTTCCGGCCGCTGAGCCGGGAGCAGGAGGCCGACGTCGAGGCCGAGGGCGAGCGGCTGCTGCGCTTCGCCGGGTCCGGCGGCGAGGTGGTGCTGGTCCCCGAGGGGCGGTGAGCGCGGAACCCTATACTCGGTCGCGGTAGCCATGACGACACGCGCCGACACCCCGCCCGACACCTCCGCCCAGCTGCTGGAGGTGTTCAAGGCGCTGGCCAACCCCGTGCGGCTCCAGCTGCTCCAGTGGCTGCGCGAGCCCGAGCGGCACTTCCCCGTGGACCAGGGCATCGCCGACCCCCATGAGGTCGGCGTGTGCGTGAGCCACATCCAGGCCAAGACCGGGCTCGCGCAGTCGACCGTCTCGGCCTACATGGCCTCCCTGCAACGCGCCGGGCTGGTCCGGGCCACCCGCGTCGGGAAGTGGACCCACTACCGGCGCGACGAGCAGCGCATCGCCGAGCTGGTCGACCAGCTCGGAAGTTTCCTCTAGCCGCACCCCGCGTGCCCTCGTCGATCCCCGCGACTTGATTCATATCGACTTTCTGCGATACTTCGATACGTTCGAGATGATCGTGACGGCTCCGCGCCGTCGACCGAGGGGGACGCATGGGCGCGATCGAGGGAATGGACCTGGGGCGCATCGGGGTCTGGACGTTCGACTTCGAGGACCAGCCCGCGGGCATGATCCGCGATTCGGTCCAGGAGCTGGAGGGGCTGGGCTGGCCCGCGATCTGGGTCCCCGAGAGCAACGGCCGCGAGGCCATGACCCACGCCGGGTTCCTGCTGGCCTGCACCGAGCGCCTGGCCGTGGTCAACGGCATCGCCCGGATCTGGTCGCGCGGCGCGCGGTGGACCCGGGGCGCGGCCGTGCTGCTGGCCGACGCCTACCCGGACCGCCACCTGCTCGGCCTGGGTTTCGGCGGCGTGCGAGCCGGGACCACCAGCCCGCTGGGCGCGGTGGCGGACTACCTGACCGAGATGGACGCCGCGACCAGCGGCAACCCCCTGCCGGCCACGCCGGTGCGGCGCCTGCTGGCCGCCTACGGGCCCAGGATGCTGCGGCTGGCCGGCGAGCGCACCGAGGGTGCGCACACCTACCACGTGACGGTGGAGCACACCGCGCGGGCGCGGGAGGTGCTGGGCGGGCGGCCGTTCCTCGGCGTCGAGCAGGCGGTGCTGTTCGAGACCGACCCCGATCGGGCCCGCGCGATCGCCCGCGAACACCTGCACCCCTACCTGACCACGGAGTACAACGTCGCCAAGTACCTGCGCCTGGGCTACACCGAGGCCGATGTCGACGGCGGGCGCGGCACTGACCGGCTCGTCGACGACCTGGTGGCCTGGGGCGACCTGGACACCGTCGTCGACCGGCTGCACGCCCACCTCGACGCCGGCGCCGACCACGTCGGCGTCCAGGTCGTCGGGGTCGAGCCGGGCCGGTCCGCCCTGCCGCACTGGCGGCGGCTGGCCGAGGCGGTGCTGCCCCGCCACGCCGCCGCGTGAGGCCGCCGTGACCGCGATCCGGGGCGCCCTCGACCGTTTGGGCGATCGTTCAGTACAGTCGTCCAATGACAGTGCGACAACGGCTGCTGCACGCGGCCGCGGAACTCATCGCGGAGAAGGGCTGGGGCGCGGTCAGCACGCGGGTGCTGGCCGAACGCGCAGGCGTCGGCTCCGGGGTGGTGCACTACCACTTCGACTCGTTGCCCGCGGTGCTGGTGGAGGCCGCGGTGGGCGCGTTGCGCACCGCCCTGGCCGGACTGCCCGGGGTGCTGGACACCGCGACCACGCCCCGCCGGATGCTGACCGCGCTGCTGGACGCCCTGGACGGGCACAGCGGCCAGGAGCTGTTCGTCGAGACCATCCTCGCCGCCACCCGCGACGACGTGCTGCGCGAGGCCGTGCGGGAGGTGCTGGTCGAGTTCCGCGCCGAGCTGGCCACCCGGCTGGCCCGGCACGGCGTGCCCGCGCCCGCGGACACCGCGGCCGTGCTCGCCGCCGCCGTGGACGGGGTGCTGCTGCACCGCGCCCTGTCCCCCGACCTGTCCGTCGACGTGGTCGTGTCGGTGCTGGGCAGGGCGCTGCGGTGAGGGTCCTGATCAGCGGCGCCGGCATCGCCGGCCTGGCCCTGGCCCACCGGCTGGGCACCCTCGGCCACGACGTCGTGGTCCTCGAACAGGCGCCCGCGCCCCGCACCGCCGGGTACATGATCGATTTCTTCGGGCCCGGCTACGACGCCGCCGAGCGGATGGGCGTGCTGCCCCGGCTGCGCGAGCTGGGGTACCGGGTCACCGAGGCCGCCTACCTCGACGACCGCGGCCGCCGGGTCGCCGGGCTGGACTTCGACCGGGTCGCCCGCGCCGTGGACGGGCGGCTGCTGAGCATCATGCGACCCGACGTCGAACGCGCGTTCCGCGAGGACCTGCCCCCGGCGGTCGAGCTGCGGTTCGCCGCCCGCGTCGTCGGCGTCGAGCAGGACGACGACGGGGTCACCGCGCGGCTGGCCGACGGCACGAGCGCCACCGGGGACCTGCTGGTCGGCGCCGACGGCGTGCACTCGGCGGTGCGGCGGCTGGTGTTCGGCGACGGCCACCTGCGCCACCTCGGGTTCCACACCGCCGCGTTCGTGTTCGACGACCCGCACGTCCACGAACTGGTGCGCGACCGCTTCTGCCTCACCGACACCGTGGGCCGCCAGGTCGGGTTCTACGGGCTGCGCGACGGGCGGGTGGCCGCGTTCACCGTGCACCGCACGTCCTCGCCGGAGCTGCCCGAGGACCCGCGCGCGGCGGTGCTGGAGACCTACGGGTCGCTGGGCTGGGTGGTGCCGCGGGCGTTGGCGCGCTGCCCCGAGGAGATCTACTACGACCAGGTCGCCCAGGTGGAGCTGCCGCGCTGGTCGTCCGGGCGGGTGGTGCTGGTGGGCGACGCGTGCGGGGCGGTGTCGCTGCTGGCCGGTCAGGGCGCGTCGCTGGGCATCGGCGGCGCGTGGGTGCTGGCCGCGACCCTGGACGACCCCGCCACCCGCCACCTCACCGCCCATGACTTCACCGCCTACGAGCGCACCTGGCGACCGGTGGTGGAGGACCGGCAGCGGGTGGCCAGGTCGGGGGCCCGGTGGTTCCTGCCCGCCTCGTCGCGGCGGCTGCGCGCCCGGCGCATCGCGATGCGGCTGTCGCACCTGCCCGGCGTGGACCGGCTCGTCACCACCGGCCTGGTCGGCAAACCGGTGCCCCTCGCCTGATCCTCCGGCGTGCCGAGGGGCCGGGTGGACCCGGTAGGTGATGAGCCCCAGTCGCGAACCCGTCGAGGAGACCTCCGTGGAGCCGGTACGACCGCCCGCCGTCCCCGACCGCCACGGCCCGCACGTCGGCGCGGTGCTCGTGCTGCTGGCCTGGTGGGGCTTCGGCAACCTCTACGAGGCGATCGTGCTGATGCCGTGGGTGTGGGGACTGCCGCCCGGCTCGGTGCCCGGCGAGTTCGCGGCGGGCAGCCCCGTCTTCTACTTCGTGCCGGCCCTCATCGCCCTGCTCGCGCTCGTGTGGGCGCTGGTCGTCCGCGTGCACCGGGACGGCTCCCGGCGGGCGGTGCTGCGGGCCGCCGTCCTCGTGACGATCGCGGCGGCGGGCACGGGCGTCCTGGTCGGCACGGTCAACCCGACGTTGCGCGATCCGACGGCGACCGTGGCCGACGTGCACGCCGCCGTGGTGATGTGGGAGATCGGCAACGCCCTGCGCCTCGCGCTCGTGGTCGCCGCCGCCGTGAGCCTGCTCCGCCGATCCTCGTAGGGTGCCCGGATGTCGTCGGGGAGCCTGCTCCGCCCACCCGGTGCCGATCGGGCTGTGACCCCCGATCGGCACCGCCCGGAAAAGCCCCGTCAGGACTGATCCACTCCACCCGATCCCATGGCCGAGTTTCGTCACGGTGACGATCTAGTGGTGCCCTACGCGTCCTCCGTCGCGAGCAGGGCCCGTCCCACCAGGTCGGCGGCGCTGCGGGCGGGGTCGCGGGCGGCGTGGTTGTAGACCTGCTCGGTGGTGTCGAGGCTGCTGTGGCCGACGTCGGCCTGGACGTGCACCATCTCCGCCCCCGCCTCGACGGCGGTGGTGACGTAGAAGTGGCGCAGCGCGTGCGGGTGCATGGCGTCGGCGACGTCGCGCAACGTGCCGCCCGCCGAGCCGGCGGTGCGCCGCAGCAGTTGCCACAGCGCCTGGCGCTGGTAGCGGTTGCCGGTGCGGGTGGTCAGCAGGGGCTGGGACCGCCACGCGGCCTGACCCTGCGACCGGACCACCTCGGTGCTGCGGCTGTCCCGGTGGTGCAGGTAGTCCATCAGGGCGTTGTCGGCGAGTTCGTGCAGGTAGACGATGCGGGTCTTGCCGCCCTTGCCGGTCACGCGCAGCGCGCGACGACCTCGGGTGACGTGCAGGTCGGCGCCGTCGAGGCCGCAGATCTCGCTGACCCGCAGCCCGAGGGTGAACAGGGCGACGACCGCGCCCGCGCGCGTGGTGTCGACCGGCCCGGCCCCGCGCCGGGGCGCCACCGCCGCCGCGTAGAGGGCCTGGACCTGGCGGATGGTGAGGGTGACGGTGCTGGTGGTGCTGTCGCGGGCGACGACCAGCCCGAGCCGGCGCCGGTCCAGTGCCGCCGGGTTGCCGGAGGCCAGCCCGACGTCGGCGAGGTGGGTGTAGAGCGCCTTGACCGTGGCCAGCATGCGGTCCCGGGTGGTCACCGCCGCGCCCTCGCCGGCCAGCTGGGCGAGCCAGGTCTTCACGTCGGTCGAGCGGGCCCGCAGCGGGTCCAGGCCCTGGTGGGCGCACCAGCGGAACCAGTGCAGGTGCCGCAACCGGCCGCGCGGCGCGGGCGGCGGCAACCGGCGGTGCCCGCTCACGGGTTGCAGGGACAGGCCCAGCGCGGTGGCGTACCTCAGGACGGCGTGCGCCCAGGCCGGGTCGTCGTGCCCGACCCACTCGCGGACGTCGGCGGCGCCGACCGGCAGGCCGAGCCCTTCGGCGTAGGTGCGGCGCGTCCCGGCGTTGCCGTAGGCGCCCAGCCACTCGGCGATCTCCCCCAGCAGCCCGGCGGGGTCCGCCACCCCCGGCCAGGGGCCCTCCAGGGGCCACCCGGTTTTTCGGGCGTCGATCCGGTCGTCCGCCACCCGCTCGATGTCACTCACGGTGCTTCCAAGCCTGCCTCTGCGTAGCCGTATCCGTCAGCCGTCAGCTTAGCTACAAAAGCCTCCTTCTGTAGCCGAGTTAGGTTGGAGTTATTTATCTCCAACCTCAAGTTGTATGTTGCTCAACCTATTACTAGGGTTGGCCCATGACCCAAGCTCCGGAGAGGACGGCGCTGTGCGCCTTCGGCCGCTGCCGCGCCCCTCTCCCCCCGCCCGGCCCCCGGGGTGGCCGCCCGTTCGAGTACTGCCCCGAGCGCGACTGGCCCGGCGGCCACACCTGCAAGCAACTGGCGGGGGCCGAGGCCGCGCTGACCGAGGCACTGGGGAAGACCCCCTCCCCCCACCTCTCCGGAGCGGCGAGCGTCTTCGTCGACGCGGCCGACCGCGTGCTGGAACCGATGACCGCGCTCACCACCGCCCTGCGGGAACTGCGCACCTCCACCGCGACCGAACTGGCCACCGCCGCCGAACAGGTCGAGCAGGCCAAGACCGAGGCCGTGCGCGAACGCGAGCTGCGTGAGACGGCGACCCGGCGGGCGGATCAGGCCGAGCAGGACAGGGCCGCCGCCGAAACCGCCAGGGACACGGCCCTGGCGGACGCGCGCACCGCCCGCGAGGAACACGCCGAGGCACTGCGCGCCCGCGAGCAGGCCGGCGCCGCACAGCGCAAGGCCGAAGCGGAACAGCGCGCGGTCGAGCTGGAACTGGCGCGCGTCACCGCCGAACGCGACGCCGCCCACCGGCAGGCCGAGCAGGCGGCCGCCACCGCCACCGCCACGGTCGCCGCCATCACCGCCGCCGCCGACCAGCGCGTCCAGGCGGCGACCACCGCCGAGACCGCCGCCCGTGAGCAGGCCGCCGAACTGCGCGCGGAGCTCAAGGCGCTGCGCACCCAGCTGGCCGAGCGCGACCACCGGCTCCAGGCCGCCGAACAGGCGGTCGAGCGCCTGCGCGCCGAGACCGAGCAGCGGATCGAACGCGTCACCGCCGACGCCGAACGCCGAGTCGAGCGGGCCCGTGCCGAAACCGCCGAACTCCGCGCCGGGCACGACGCGCGGGCGGCCGAACTGGGCGCCCAGACCGAGCGCGCCGAGCGCCTGGGCCGCGACCGCGACCGCCACCGGGCGCTGCTCGACCGCATCTCCGAGGCCGTCGGGCGGTTCCGCGACGCCCGCGACGACACCTCCGCCGGGCAGGTGGACACCGTGCTGGACACCATCGTCGGTCTCACGCGCGACCGGGGCGACACCCCGGGCGACCCGTCGCAGGAGGGTGCCTGACGAGGCTCGCGCAGGGCGGTGGCGTCACGTTCCGCGCGGCATCGGTGACCGTCGAGCGCCACCGGCCCCGGTCATGAAGTAAGGCGACAGCCCGCACGCGCGGGGATTACCGTCGGTCGCATGTACGAGGAACCCACCTCCCTCACGTGGCGTCCGCTCACCCGCGGGGACGCCAAGGTGTCGGCCGATCTCCTCAACGCCATCGAGACCGTTGACGAGATCGGCGAGAACTACACCGAGGAGGACACCCTCCAGGAGTTGATCGACCCTTATGCGGACCTGGAGCGCGGGAGCCTCGCGGCCTTCGACGGCGACGTGATGGTCGGCTACATGAAGGTCCGCTACAAGCCGTCCGCGGAAGAGGTCCACCGGGTCTTCCTGGACGGCGGCGTCCACCCCGACCACCGCCGCCGGGGTGTCGGCACCGTGCTCGTGGAAGCCGGGGTGGCGGCGGCGAAGGTACTGCACGCACTGCACCACCCGACCCGGAAGCTCGTGGTCGACGTCCACAAGGGCGAGCACATCGCCGGCGTGGCCGATCTGGTCGGATCCCGGGGCTTCACACCGGTCCGCTACTACCAGCGCATGGAGCACCCGCTTGACGGCGCGCTCGGCGACGCGGCGATCCCCGACGGGCTGCGGGTCGAGCCGTGGTCGGAGCAGAACGACGAGGACTTCCGGTTGATCCGGAACGAGTCGTACGAGGACCACTGGGGTGCGGTGCCGATGCCCGTGGACCTGTGGCAGAACAAGATCACCAACCAGACGTTCCAGCCCTCGGTCAGCTTCCTGCTCCGGGATGTGGCGAACGGGGCCCCGGTGGGCATGCTGGTGACCATGTGCTGGGAGGCCGATACGGTGGCCACCGGCGTCCGCGACGCGCACTTCATGCTCATCGGAACGCTTCGGGGCTACCGGAACCGGGGAGCCGCCGGCGCGCTGATCGGGCACGCGCTGCGGGCCGCCGCCGACCAGGGCTACCACCGCGCCAGCCTGAGCGTGGACTCGGCGAACCCCTTCGGGGCTTTCGGGATCTTCGAGAAGGCGGGCTTCACACCGAAGATGCGGTACGTGCGCTGGGCGCTGGAGGCCTGACGGGGGCAACTGTCGTTGGGCGAAGTTCAGCCGACCGGCCCTTGTGCCCGGTCGTTCGCGCAGCGTAGCGGTGGGGTCCGACACTTCCGGGCGGCGCACGTCGATGAGACGCACGGGGTTGAACCGGGCACCGAATGGAAATCTTCGGCTCATCTCCCTCCCCACGCACAGTCAGGCGGTGGCCGCATGATCGTCCCCCTGGACATGACCGACGACGCCACGGTGTCGGCGGTCCACGAGATCGCCCGGCGGTCCTACGCCGTGGAGGCCGAGCTGATCGGCACCACGTCCATCCCCGCCCTGAACGAGACCGCCGAGGACGTCAGGACGCTGCCGCTGCGCTGGCTGGGCGGCTACGTCGACAACGAGCTGGTGGCGTTCGTCGGGTACGCGCGGGTCGACGGGGTGCTCGACATCGACCGCCTGTGCGTGACGCCCAGCCACTTCCGGCTCGGGTTCGCCCGGCGCCTGGTGGAGCAGGTGCTGGCCGAGGGCGGGCCGGCGATCGTGTCGACGGGCGCCGCGAACGCCGCCGCGATCGAGCTCTACGAGGGGCTGGGGTTCCGGCTGGTCGACACGGTGGTGCTGGAGGGCGGCCTGCGGATCGCCCAGTTCGGGCACCCCGGGCTGGTGCCGGGCTGACCCGGGGGCTGGTGTGCGCCGTCGGGCCTGCTGCTCATTCCACGGCGATTCCGCGGGTCTTGAGGGTGTTCCGGGCGTCGGGGGCGGCCATCACGGCCTCGTTGCCGCCGTGGATCGCGCGGAGGTTGGGCAGCAGGGCGAGGTCGTCCAGCGAGGTGATGTCGAAGAGGTCGTCCTCCCCGTCCCAGAACGGGGAGCACTGGTGGTAGACCTCCAGCCCGCCGTCGGTGGTCAGTTCGTCCACGGCGGCCAGTTGGTCGGGGGTGATCTCCAGGTCGGTGAAGTACCGGCGGGCCTCCTCCAGGACCGTGTAGAGCAGGTTGTGCTCGTACAGGTACTTCCACAGGTCGCCGGTGGCGCCCTTGGCGTGGAGAACGTCGGCGATCCGGAAAGGAGGCCGGATCACCTTGTCCCGGTACATGAGCTTGTCGATGACCAGCAGCTTGAAGTTGAAGTCGCGGAACATGCCCCACTACCTACCAGACCGCCCTGACAACCCGGGCGGTCGACGCACACCTCCGCAAGGCGCCGAGAACAACGCTCAGCCGTGCCGGCCCACGGCGAACGGCCCGGTGCCGACGGCTCACCGATCAGGAATCCTCCGCCACGTCGTCAGTTGTGTCAGCCCTCTCGCACCGGTGGAAGGATTGACGACCATGACCGACGACAGGCTGCCGGGTGATGACGAGGTCACGTTCATCGCGGCGGCTCGTTCAGGCGACACGGCGCGGTTCGCGCTCCTCACGGAGCGCCACCGACGTGAGCTCCAGGTGCACTGCTACCGGATGCTCGCGAACTACGAGGACGCCCAGGACCTGACGCAGGAGACGTTCCTGCGGGCGTGGAACAAGCGGGAGTCGTTCAAGGGCCACGCGACGCTGCGGACCTGGCTGTACCGGATCGCGACGAACGCCTGCCTCGACTTCCTGGAGAAGCGCAACGACCGCACGCCCGTACCGTCCGGGCTGTCGGACCCCGGCTTCGAGGTGCTGTACCTGCAGCCCTACCCCGACCGGATGCTCCCCGAGGACCCGCAGGAATCGGTGGTGGCGCGGGAGACCATCGAGTTGGCGTTCATCGTCGCCGTCCAGCACCTGCCGCCGCGGCAGCGGGCGGTGCTCGTCCTGCGCGACGTCCTCGGCTGGCCGGCGTCGAAGACCGCCGACTCCCTCGAACTGACCATCGCATCGGTGACCAGTGCGCTGCAACGGGCGCGCGTGACGATGCGCGAGCGGCTGCCCGACCGCCGCCTCGACTGGCGGAGCCCCGCCACCCACGAGCTGTCGGATGACGAGCGCGGCGCGGTCAAGTCCTACATAGACGCCCACGAGCGCAACGACCTCGACGGGCTGATGTCCCTGCTGCGCGACGACCTGCGCTTCGCGATGCTGCCCGAGTCGGGTACGTCGGTCGTGACGGCCCGGGAGGCGGTGGACGGCTGGGTCTCCGGCGGGCTCTTCCGGCGCGGTCACGACGACTGGCGCGGTGTCGCCACGACGGTCAACCGCATGCCCGCCGCCCTGCTGTACCTCCGCGCCCCCGACGACCCGGGGCACCGGCTGTTCGCCATCGCGGTCCTGCGCGTCGTCGACGGGAAGATCGCCGAGCTCACCGGCTTCGACGCCACCGACAAACCCTGGCTGGACCTGCTCCCGACACCGACCGGCTGAACACCAACGCGACAACGCGAACACCACCGCCCCGCCGGCGTCGCCCGCGGGGCGTCTTCACGTCCCGGAGAACACGGCGCGGCGCGGAAACCTGATCGGTGTGGGACCCGCACCCCCGACCTCGGCTGCCGCGCCCCGTGATCTCATCCCGTCGGGTGCACCCGCCTGCGCCGCACCGGATGTCGGGGCAGGCTGGGGACGAGCCGCTGCCGGCGGCCGGACGAGAGGAGTCGACGCGCATGTCCACCACGATCCCCGAGCGTCGCGGATGACCGGCACGATGCGGGCCGTCGTGCTGAGCGGACCGGGGCTGGTGGAGAACCTGGCCGTGGTCGACCTGCCGGTGCCCGAGCCGCCGCCGGGGTGGGTGCGGGTCCAGGTCGCCGCGTTCGGGCTCAACCGGTCGGAGCTGCACACCCGCCTGGGCCTGGCCGAGGGCGTCACCTTCCCGCGCGTGCCGGGCATCGAGGCGGTCGGCGTGGTCGACAGCGAGTGCGACCTGCCCGTCGGGCAGCGGGTCGCGGCGATGATGGGCGGCATGGGCCGGGTGTTCGACGGCGGCTACGCCGAGTACACCGCCGTGCCGCGCGAGATCCTGCTGCCCTTCGACTCGACGCTGCCGTGGGAGGTGCTGGGGGCGATCCCCGAGACCCTCCAGACCGCCTACCGCTCGCTGACCACCGGCCTGGACCTGCGGGCCGGGCAGTCGCTGCTCATCCGCGGCGGCACCTCCGCGCTCGGCTTCGCCGCCGCGGCGCCGGCGGTCGACATCGGCGCCACCGTGCTGGCCACCACGCGCCGCGCCGACCGGCTCGACGTGCTGCGCGAGCACGGCGTGGCGCACCCGCTGCTCGACGACGGGCGGGTGGCCGACCGGGTGCGCGAGCTGTTCCCCGACGGCGTGGACGCCGCGCTGGAGCTGGTCGGCACGCCGACCCTGCCCGACACCCTGGCCGCGACGCGGGTGCACGGCACGGTCTGCTTCACCGGGATGCTGTCCGACGAGTGGGTCGTGCCGGACTTCCACCCCATCGGCTACCTGCCCAAGGGGGTGCGGCTGACCGCCTACGCCGGCGAGAGCTCCGACCTGCCCGCCGAGGTGCTCCAGCGCTTCCTCGACCAGGTCGCCGGCGGCGAGACCACGCTCGGGCCGATCGCGGTCTACCCGCTGGAGGACATCCGGCGGGCCCACGACGACCTGGAGCACGGCCGCCGGGTCGGCAAGCTCGTCGGGCTCGTCTGAGGGTTCCTCCGAGAATTTTTTCGCCCGTGGTGTCGATCCGGTCGGGGGTCGTTCGTGTAGAGGGCGGGACAACCCCCGACACGGAGGAGCCGACATGACGAACTACCTGCTCAGCGTGGTCCAGCCGACCGGCGGCGTGCCCGACCCGGACGTGCTGGCGAAGATCATGGTCGACGTGGGCGCGGTCAACGAGCAGATGCGGCAGGCCGGCGTGTGGGTGTTCGGCGGGGGTCTGCACCTCCCCGACACCGCCACCACCCTGCGCCCGGACGGCAGGGGCGACGTGCTGGTGGTCGACGGCCCGTACGTCGAGACCAAGGAGTACCTCGGCGGCTTCACGATCATCGACGTGCCGGACCTGGACGCGGCGCTGGACTGGGGGCGCAGGCTCCAGTCCGCGATCACCCTGCCGATCGAGGTCCGGCCCTTCCGGGACTGACGTGTCCGAGGTCGAGCGGGTCTTCCGGGCCGAGCACGGCCGGTCGGTGGCGGTCCTGGTCCGCGTCTTCGGCGACGTCGACATCGCCGAGGAGGCGGTCCAGGACGCGTTCGCCGAGGCCGTGCGCCGGTGGCCGGAGACGGGCGTGCCGCCGAGCCCGGCGGGCTGGATCATCACCACCGCCCGCCACCGGGCGATCGACCGGCTGCGCCGGGAGTCCTCGCGCGAGGACCGGCACGCCCAGGCCGTCCTGCTGCGCGCGGACGGCGAACCGGCGGAGGAGGACGTGGTGGGCGACGAGCGGTTGAGGCTGATCTTCACCTGCTGCCACCCGGCGCTGAACCCGGCGGCGCGGGTGGCGTTGACGCTGCGCCTGCTGGGCGGGCTGTCCACGGCCGAGATCGCGCGGGCGTTCCTGGTGCCCGAGGCGACCATGGCGCAGCGCCTGGTGCGGGCCAAGGCGAAGATCCGCGACGCGCGCATCCCCTACCGGGTGCCCGACGAGGCCGAGCTGCCCGACCGGCTGCGGGCCGTGCTCGCGGTGCTCTACCTGGTGTTCAACGAGGGCTACTCGGCGGGCTCGGGCGAGGGGCTGGTGCGCGACGAGCTGTGCGCGGAGGCGGTGCGGCTCGGGCGGGTGCTGGTGCGGCTGATGCCCGACGAGCCCGAGGCGGTCGGGCTGCTGGCGCTGATGCTGTTCCTGCGCTCGCGGCAGGGCGCGCGCACCGGGCCGGGTGGCGAACTGGTGCGGCTGGCCGACCAGGACCGGTCGCGGTGGGACGGGGCGCTGGTGGAGGAGGCGCGGGAGCTGGTGCGGTGGTGCCTGCGCCGCGGCCGACCCGGGCCCTACCAGGTGCAGGCGGCGATCAACGCCGTGCACAGCGACCCGCCGCCCACCGACTGGGCGCAGGTGGTGGTGCTCTACGACCACCTGCTGGCGTTGACGCCGACGCCGGTGGTGGCGCTCAACCGGGCCGTGGCGGTGGCCGAGGTGTCCGGCCCGGCCGCGGGGTTGGCGCTGGTGGACGGGCTGGAGCTGGAGGACTACCACCTGTTCCACGCCACCCGGGCCGACCTGCTGCGCCGCCTGGACCGGCCTGCGGAGGCCGCCGCGGCCTACGGGCGGGCGCTGGCGCTGGCGGGCAACGCCGTCGAGCGGGAGCTGCTGCGCCGCGCGCTGGGCGCGGTCGTCGCGCCGGGGGGATGACCGGGCCGCGGTGGCAGGATGTCGGCGCCGAGGCTTGATCGTCTCCGCCCCGGAGGGGTCGCCGTCGGCGGGACCTCGACCTGGGGGATCTGTGTCGGTGGATGATGTGAGGGACGCGTACGGCCGGCTGGCGGAGGAGTACGCCGAGCTGGCCTTCTCGCCGGAGGGGATGCCCGAGCCGGACATCGGGCTGGTGTCCCGGTGGGCCGAGGAGGTGTCCGGGCGCGTCGTCGACGCGGGGTGCGGGCCGGGGCACTGGACCGACTTCCTGCGCCGACGGGGCTGCGACGTCGAGGGCGTGGACCTCGTGCCGCGCTTCGTCGACATGGCCCGCTCGCGGTTCCCCGCCAGCTCCTTCCGCGTCGGCCGGCTGGACGAGCTGGGCGTGCCCGACCGCTCGCTGGGCGGGATCCTGTCGTGGTACTCGATCATCCACACCGCCCCGGAGGACGTGCCCCGCGTGCTCGGGGAGTTCGCGCGGTGCCTGGTGGAGGCGGGTTTCCGGGTGGAGGCGACGACGAGCCGCGTCGATCCGGGCAAACGCCCCTACGCCGCCATCGTCGCGCGGCGCGTCCCCGGGGTCTGACCGATCGCGGGCGACGGGTTCGCACCGGAGCGTGGAAGTGCGTCGTCACCCGCTGCCCGGCCGGTGGATACTGCCCCCATGGGCAAGACCTACGAGCGGATCGAAGGCCGGCTGAAGGACTTCATCGAGGCGCAGCCGCTGTTCTTCACGGCCAGCGCGCCGCTGGCGGCCGACGGGCACGTGAACCTGTCGCCCAAGGGGCGCCGGGGCACCTGGCGGGTGCTCGACGAGCACCGGGTGGCCTTCCTCGACTTCGGCGGCAGCCACGCGGAGACCCTCGCGCACCTGCGGGAGAACGGGCGGATCACGCTCATGTGGTGTGCCTTCGACGGCCCGCCGAACATCGTGCGCGTGCACGGCACCGGCGAGCCGGTCTTCCGCGACGACCCGCGCTTCCCCGACCTGGTCGCCGGGTTCGGCGACGCCGACGGGCCCGGACTGCGGGCGGTCGTGGTGGTCACCGCGAAGCTGATCACCGACACCTGCGGGTTCGCCGTGCCGTTCCTGGACTACCGGGGCGAGCGCGCGCTGCACGCGGACTACTTCGGCCGCAAGACCGACGAGGAGTTCGCGGCCTACTGCGAGTCCAAGGACCACAACGGGGCGAGCATCGACGGCCTGCCCGCGCTGCCCCTGCCGCTGCCGCCCAGGTAGACCGACCCGGGTAAACGACCCGGGTAAACGGTCCAGGTAGACCGACTCCGGGGGTCCGGGCGGGCCCGGCGCGGAACCGCGCCCGCCCGTGCGACCACCACCGACGTGGCCTACCTCTTGCACTATAGTGTGTGGCACACGGTATTGTGTCGGACGTGCCCGATGATGAGCTGCTCTCCACCCACCTCCAGGAGTTGCGCCGGGGAACCGCGGTGCTGGCCTGCCTGCTCGTCCTGAGGGAGCCCAACTACGGCTACGCCCTGCTGGACCTGCTCGACCGCCGCGGTTTCGCGGTGGACGCCAACACGCTCTACCCGCTGCTGCGCCGGCTGGAGAAGCAGGGCCTGCTGACCAGCGACTGGAACACCGACGAATCGCGGCCGCGGAAGTTCTACCGGACCAGTCCGGACGGCGAGCGGCTCGCGAGCGCCCTGAACCACGACTGGGACCAGCTGAACACCGCGTTCCGCGCCCTGAGGGGGACACCATGACGAGCACGGCCGAACTGACCGAGCGGTACGTCGACGCGGCGCTGCGCCGGCTGCCGCACCGGCTGCGCCCCGACATCGAACGAGAGCTGCGCGCCTCCATCGCGGACGCCGTGGACGCCCGCGTCGACGGCGGAGCCGACCCCGCGGCGGCCGAGCGGGCGGCACTCGCCGCGCTCGGCGACCCCGTGCAGCTGGCGGCCGGGTACGCCGACCGGCCGCCGCACCTGGTCGGGCCCGCCCACTACCCCGACTACCGGCGGCTGCTGACGGTGCTGCTGGCGACGGTCGTGCCGGCCGCGGCCGCGGCGGTCGGGCTCGCCGGGGTCGGGCGCGGCGAGCCCGTGGCGGACGTGCTCCTGGGCGCGCTGGGCGCGGCGGCCACGACCGGCGGGCACATCGCGCTCTGGACGACCGCGCTGTTCGCCCTGATCGAGCGGGCGCCGGCACTGCGCCGCGCCGTCCCCCGGGGGTGGGCGCCGGAGCAGCTGCCCGAGCTGCCGGGCCGGCGCGCGAAGCACGCCGAGCTGGTCGCCGCGACCGCGGCGCTGGTCCTGGGCGTCGCGCTGGTCCTGCTGTCGCCGACGCTCACCACGGTGACCGACGGCGATGGCGACCCGGTCGGCCCGCTGTCGCCGTGGCTGTGGGACACCCGCTTCGTCCACCTGTTCGCGGCCCTGCTGGTGGTCGCCCTGGGCCTGGTCTTCGCCAGGCACTACGCGCGCTGGAGCGCGCCCGTCGCGGTGGCCGCCGCCCTGGTCGACGTCACCTGCGCGGTCGCGCTGGTCTGGCTGGTCGCCAACGACCGCGTGCTCAACCCCGCCTTCGTCACCGCCGCCGGCTGGTCCGGCGGGCTGGTGCGGGCGATCGGGATCTGCCTCTGCGTGCTCGCCGCCACGACCGTGCTGCACGCGGTCGGCGCGGCGGCCGCGCGCACCCGCCGCTGACCTCCCGGAGGGACGTTGAAAGCCATCACCTACACCCGTTACGGCTCACCGGACGTGCTCCGGTACACCGACGTGCCGGCACCGGAGGCCGGCCCCGACGAGGTGCTGGTCCGGGTCCGGGCCGCATCGCTCAACTTCGGCGACCGGGCGGCCCTGCGCGGCGAACCCCGGCTGATCCGCGTCGCCTTCGGGCTGCGCGGGCCCAGGGCGACGATCCTGGGGCGCGCCGTCGCGGGCGTGGTCGAGGCGGTCGGGGCGGGCGTCACCCGGTTCGAGGTCGGCGACCGGGTCTTCGGCGAGGTCGACCAGCGCGGCTTCGCCGAGTTCGTCGCCGCGCCGCAGGACCGCCTGGCGCGCATCCCCGACGCGGTGGGCTTCGACCAGGCCGCCACGCTGCCGGTGGCCGGGGTCACCGCCCACCAGGCGCTGCGGCTCGGCCGCGTCCGGGCCGAGCACGCGGTGCTGGTCAACGGCGCGTCCGGCGGGGTCGGCACGTTCGCCGTGCGGCTGGCCGCGCTGCTCGGCGCGGAGGTGACCGCGGTGTGCGGGGGGCGCAACGCCGAGCAGGCGCGGGCCCTGGGCGCCGCGCACGTCGTCGACCGCCACCGGGAGGACGTCACCGCCGGCGCCGGCCGCTACGACGTGGTCGTCGACCTCGCCGGCGACCACCCGCTGTCGGCCATGCGGAAGCTGCTGACCCCGACCGGGATCTACGTCGCCTCCACCGGCAACGGCGGCCCGGTGCTCGGTCCCGCGCCGCGCCTGCTGGCCGTGCTCGCGCTGTCGCCGTTCACGGGCCGGCGGCTGCGCCTGCTGACGGCCAGGCCCGACGTCGACGACCTCGCCCACCTGGCCGGGCTCGTGGCGTCCGGGGAGCTGGTGCCGGCGGTGGAGCGGACCTTCCCCCTGGCCGAGACAGCCGAGGCCGTCCGGCACGTCGAGGTCGAGCGCGCCCGCGGCAAGGTCGTGCTCGTGGTCCCGGGCTGAGGGGCCGCGCCGGGTCGGACCGCCCCTGAAGGACGAATGCCGAAGGACGAATGCCGAAGGGCAGATCCCAGGGGGCAAACCCGGGGGCAAATCCGCTTCTGCTCGCGGATCCCGGTGTGGCATCGTCCCGCGGCATGGCGACGGACCACCTGTTCTTCTGGGGGCACGAGACGCGGCCGGGCGCGCCGGTGGGCAGGCAGTGCCTGAGCCAGTGGTACGAGGCGCCGTTCACCGAGGACGGCCGCACCTACTTGACGGCCGAGCACCACATGATGGTCGGCAAGGCGCTGCTGTTCGGCGACGAGCACACCGCCCGTCGGGTGCTCGCCGCCCGCACGCCCGCCGAGGCGAAGTCGCTGGGCCGCCAGGTGCGCGGGTTCGACGAGGACACGTGGGTGGCCAACCGGGTGGACGTGGTCGTGCGCGCGAACCTGGCGAAGTTCGGCGCGCACGACGAGCTGCGGGCCTACCTGCTCTCGACCGGCAACCGGGTGCTGGTGGAGGCCAGCCCGGTGGACCGGATCTGGGGCATCGGGCTGGCCGCCGACGACGAGCGGGCGAGGGACCCGGCCTCCTGGCGCGGCCTGAACCTGCTGGGCGAGGCGCTGATGACCGTGCGGGAGCGGCTGCGTGGGTGAGCGCGCGCCGGGTCGGGGCGTGAGCGCGGTCTCGCCGCGGGTGACGCCGGCCCTCGCGACCACGAACCGGTGACGGGTGGGGGACCGGCCCCGCGCAGCACGCCCCCGAGCGGCCGCTCCCGATCTACGCTGACGCCTGCGGGAGGGGTGACGCCGATCACCCCGGGAAGGGGGCGGTCGTGCTGGTCGGAGCTCAACCGGATCGGGGCGGGCTGCGCCGGGTGACCGGCCTGGCCCGCACCACGCCCGGCCGGTTGAGCCTGCTCGCACTGCTGCTGGTCGTGGTCGCCCTGCTGGTCGGCGGCCTGACCGCGGCGTCGGTGCAGCGCCGCTCCGCCGCACTGGAGGCCCTGGCCGACCGCAGCGAGCCGCTGGCGTTCGCCGCCCAGGAGGTCTACCGGGCGATGGCCGACGCGGACGCCACCGCGGCCGGGGCGTTCCTGTCCGGCGGCGTGGAGTCGGCGGCCCTGCGGCAGCGGTACGAGCAGGACGTGGCCGAGGCGGCGGCCGCGCTGTCCGCGGCGACCGCCGGGGCCACCCGCTCCCCGGAGCTGACCGCCGCGCTGGCCACGCTGTCGGGGCGGCTGCCGGTCTACACCGGGCTGGTCGAGACCGCCCGCACCCACAACCGGCAGGGCAACCCGGTGGGCGCGGCCTACCTGCGGCAGGCGTCGCACCTGATGCGGTCGGAGCTGCTGCCCACCGCGCGGGAGCTGTACCGGGTGGAGACCGGCAACGTGGTGCGCGACCTGGACCGCGCCGGGTCGCTGCCGTGGCCGGAGCTGCTGCTGGGGGTGGCCGCGCTGGTGGCGCTGGTGCTCGCCCAGCGCTGGCTGACCCGCCGCACCAACCGGGTGCTCAACCCGGGCCTGGTGGTGGCCACCGCGCTGAGCGCGGTCTCGCTGGTGTGGGTGCCGGCGGCCGGCCTGCTGGCGGTCCACCACTCGGCGGCGAGCAGGGACGGGGCCGAGCTGGTGGACGTGCTGGCGCGGGCGCGGATCACCACCCTGACCGCGCGCGGCGACGAGATGCTGACGCTGGTGGCGCGCGGCAGCGGCGCGGACTACGAGAACGCCTTCGTCGACCGGGACGGGCAGCTGGCAGACCTGCTGGGGCAGGCCCGGCAGCGGAGCGGCGCGCCGCCGGTGGTGGCGGCGCTGGAGCACCACGAGCGGTGGCGGGAGGTGCACCGGCGGGTGCGCGAGGCCGACGACCGGGGCGACTACACGACCGCCGTGGCGCTCGCGCTCGGGCACGCCGAGGGCGGCGCGGCCACCGCGTTCGACGCCCTCGACGACGCCCTGGTGGAGGCCATCGGGGTGTCGCGGGCGCGGCTGACCGACACGATCGGTCGGGCGCGGGGCGCGCTGGGCGGCGCGGTGCCCGGGGTGGTGCTGCTGGCGCTGCTCACGGCGGTGGCCACCACGTCCGGGCTGTGGCAGCGGCTCAAGGAGTACCGATGAGGCGGGGGTGGCCGGTCGCGGTCCTGCTCGCGGCGCTGCTGGCGGGGTGTTCGCCCGTGCCCAGCGCCGCGCCGCCGATCGTGGGTTCCTCGCCGGTGGCGCCGTGGCCCGCGGGGGCGTCGGAGCTGACCGGGCCGCCGTCCTCGACGACCGCGGCGCCCGAGTCGTGCGACCCGACGGCCAGCCTGCGCCCCTCTGGTCCGCTGCCGCCGGTCGGGCAGGTGCCCGCCGGGTCGACCGTGGACCGCATCCGGGCGCGCGGCAGGCTGATCGCGGGCGTGGACCAGAACACCTACCTGATGGGGTTCCGCAACCCGTTCTCCGGCGAGCTGGAGGGCTTCGACGTGGACATGGTCCGCGAGGTCGCGCGGGCCGTCCTGGGGGACCCGGGCGCCGTCCAGTTCAAGGTGCTGACCTCCGAGCAGCGCATCCCGGCGCTGGTGGAGCGCCGGGTGGACGTCGTGGTGCGCACCATGACGGTCACCTGCGAGCGGTGGCGGCAGGTCGCCTTCTCCACCGTCTACCACCAGGCCGGGCAGCGGGTCCTGGTTCCGGTGGACTCGGGGGCGACCGGCATCGGGTCGCTGGGCGGGCGGCGGGTGTGCGCGACCAGGGGGTCCAGCTCGCTGGCGAACGTGGCCGCGGCGGCGTCCCGCCCGGTCCCGGTGTCGGTGCCGGACTGGACGGACTGCCTGGTGATGCTCCAGCAGGGGCAGGTCGACGCGATCTCCACCGACGACACGATCCTGGCCGGGTTCGCCGCGCAGGACCCTTACACGAAGGTGGTGGGCCCGCAGTTCACCGCCGAGCCGTACGGGATGGCCTTCCCCCGGGCTGACGAGGACTTCGTGCGGTTCACCAACGCGCTGCTGGAGCGGCTGCGCGCGGACGGCACGTGGGCGTCGATCCACCGGCGCTGGCTCGGTGAGCCGCCGGCCCCGCCCGTCGCGGTGTACCGGGACTGACCGTGGGCGGCGGGGCACTCGCGTGGAGGCGGGAGCGTTCTTCCTGTGTGGTGGTGAGCGCGGTGCCGGCGAGGACGGAGGCCCGATGAGGACGTGCCCGAGGTCCGGCTGCGGTGGGGCGGTCGACGGCGACGGCCGCTGCGAGGCGTGCGGGGTGGAGGCCCCGGTCCTGGTCAGGACGATGCCGAGCCCGGCGCCGGGGGACGCGCGGCCTGCTCCGGCGGCGGGGTCCGGGGCAGCGGCGGGGGCGCGGGTCGGGGCCGGTCCGGCCACCCGGCCCGGCTCCCGGGTCGGCCCGGAGACTGCCGACCCGGTGGCCGATTCGGCAGCCGGCGCGGTGACCGGTGAGGCGACCGCCTCCGCGATCGGTGCGGCGACCGGTGCGCACACGGGCCCCGGCACCGGTCCGGGCACCGCGCCGTGGTCGGCGAGCGTGCCGTCGGGCGGTCGGGCGCGGCGGGCGTCGGCGTCGACCCTCTCGTCGGGGCGCGGCCGGTTGGGCGCGGGGCTGGTGGAGGTGCCGCGGGTGCCCTACCGGGACCCGAAGACGGCCGTGCTGGCGAACCCGGAGGTGCCCGAGGCCAAGCGGTTCTGCTCCGGCTGCGGCAAGGAGGTCGGACGCGCCCGAGAGGGGCGGCCGGGCCGGGTGGAGGGGTTCTGCGCGCACTGCGGCCACCGCTACTCCTTCACCCCGAAGCTGGCACCCGGCGAGGTCCTGCACGGCCAGTACGAGGTGCTGGGCTGCCTGGCGCACGGCGGCCTGGGCTGGGTGTACCTGGCCGCCGACCACGCGGTCAACGACCGGTGGGTGGTGCTCAAGGGCCTGCTGGACTCCGGTGACGCCGACGCGATGGCCGCGGCGATCGCCGAGCGGCGGTTCCTGGCCGAGGTGGAGCACCCGAACATCGTCAAGATCCACAACTTCGTGCGGCACGCCGACCGGCGCACCGGCGAGCTGGTCGACTACATCGTCATGGAGTACGTCGGCGGCACCTCCGTCAAGGAGATGCTCGACGCGGTGCGCGCCGACGGCGCCGGATCCGGGTCGCTGCCGCCCGCGCAGGCCATCGCCTACGCGCTGGAGGTGCTGCCCGCGCTGGGCTACCTGCACGGGGTGGGCCTGCTGTACTGCGATTTCAAACCGGACAACGTGATCCAGACCGAGGAGCAGCTCAAGCTGATCGACCTGGGCGCGGTGCGGCGCGCGGACGACCGCCACTCCCCCATCTACGGCACCCTGGGCTACCAGGCGCCCGAGATCGGCTCGGTGGGTCCGTCGGTGGCCTCCGACCTGTACACGGTGGGCCGGGCGCTGGCCGTGATGACCTTCCGGTTCGACTTCCGCCGCGCCCACCGGGAGTCGCTGCCCCCGCCGGCGGAGCAGCCGCTGCTGCGCGAGCACGACTCGCTGCGCCGGTTCCTGGCCCGCGCCACGCACCGGGACCCGGACCAGCGGTTCGCCACCGCCGAGGAGATGGCCGAGCAGCTGACCGGGGTGCTGCGGGAGGTGCTGGCGCAGCAGGACGACGTGCCGCGGCCGGGGTTGTCGCGGCAGTTCACGCCGGAGCGGCGGGCGTTCGGCACCGAGGTCACCGGGACCGGGCGGGAGCCGGCCGCGCGGGCGGTGGCGTCGGGGCTGCCGGTGCCGCAGGTGGACACCTCCGACCCGGCGGCGGGGTTCCTGGCCACGGCGGCGGGCGGTGACCCGGACCAGACGGTGACCGCGCTGCGCGCCGCGCCGGTGCGCACGGTGGAGGTGCGGTTGCAGGTGGTGCGGGCGCTGGTGGAGGCCGGGCGGGTGGTCGAGGCGGCGGCGGAGCTGGACGAGCTGACCGCGGTGCCCTGGCCCTCCTCGTGGTTCGACCCCGACGACCCGGAGGAGCCCGCGCCGGACGACTGGCGGCCCGGCTGGTACCGCGGGGTGGTGGCGCTGGTCGACGGCCGGCCGGGGGCGGCGCGGGCGGCGTTCGAGCAGGTGTGCGACGTGCTGCCGGGCGAGGCGGCGCCGAAGCTGGCGGCGGCGGTGTGCGCGGAGCTGGCCGGCGAGCCGGACGCGGCGGCCCGGGGTTACCGGGTCGTGTGGCGCACGGACCACTCGTACGTGTCGGCGGCGTTCGGGTTGGCGCGGGTACTGGCGGCGCGCGGCGACCGGGAGGCGGCGGTGGAGGTGCTGCACTCGGTGCCGGACACCTCGGTCCACCACGTGGCCGCGCAGGTGGCGGCGGTGCGGGTGCAGGCGGTGGGCGGGTTGGCGGACGTGGTGGCGGCCGGGGCGCGGCTGGCGGCGGTGGAGCTGGACGTGGCGCGGCGGGCGGTGCTGACCGCCGAACTGCTGGGGGTGGCGTTGGAGTTGCTGCCCGACGGCGCCGCGGCGGCGCGGGGTGGGAAGCTCCCGGGTGGGAGGCTGCTGGGGTGCGAGCTGGACGAGGTGGGGCTGCGGTTGGGCCTGGAGCGCTGCTACCGGCAGCTGGCCCGGCTGGCGGACACCGCCGAGGAGCGGATCGCCCTGGTGGACCTGGCCAACGCGGTGCGGCCCAGGACGTTGGTGTGACGGTGGCGCCCGGACCGGTGGCGCCCGAACGAGTGGTATCCGGACGAGTGGTACCCGGAACGGTGGATCGCAGGATGACGGCATGACGAAGGACTCCCCGAGGGACTCGTGCCCGGAGTGCGCGGCTCCGGTCACCCCGCAGGACCGCTTCTGCGAGGCGTGCGGGCGCAACCTGCGCGTGCGGCGGACGCCCGTGGGTGGGCCGGGGACGGGCGAGGCGCGCGACCGGGTGGAGTTCGCGCTGCCCGGGGTGGCCGGGGTGAGCGACCGGGGCCGGCGGCGGCGCCGCAACGAGGACTCGATGGCGTTCGGGCGGGTTCGGGGCCGCGGGGTCGCGGTGGTGGTGTGCGACGGGGTGGCGTCCTCGGAGCGGGCCGAGCAGGCGTCGCAGGTCGCCGTGGACACGGCGGTGGACGTGCTGCTGACCGGGTTGCGGGCGGGTGCGGACGCGGAGGTGTCCACCGCGGACGCGGTGGCGGCGGCGAACGCGGCGGTGGCCGGGCTGGCGCGACCGGAGGCGGCGGAGGTCGCGCCGTCGTGCACGTTCGTCTCGGCGGTGGTCAGCGACGACACGGCCACCGTGGGGTGGGTCGGTGACAGCCGCGCCTACCTGGTGGCCGGGTCCGGCGCGGCGCGGTTGACCGTGGACGACACGTGGGCGGCGCAGCTGGTGGCGGAGGGAGTGCTGACCGAGGAGCAGGCGCTGACCGACCGGCGGGCGCACGTGCTGTCGCGGTGGCTGGGCGCGGACGCGGGGCCGGTGGAACCGCAGGCGGTGACCTTCCGGGTGGAGACGCCGGGGCTGCTGGTGCTGTGCAGCGACGGGCTGTGGAACTACCTGCCGGAGCCGGAGGACCTGGTGGCGGCCCTGCCGCGCGGGGTGCCGCCGGCGGAGGTGGCGCGGGGGCTGGTCGAGGTCGCGCTGGAGGCCGGGGGGCACGACAACATCACGGTGGCCGTCGTGCAGCTGCGGGGCGGGCCCGGCGCCTGAGCCCGACCGGTCGGGTGCGGCGGGTGGTACCGGTCTGGTGCCGCCGGGCGGCCCAGTGCCGTGTCCGCCGTCGCGGGGGTTTTCCGCCGTAACGCCGACGCGGGAGTCGATCACCTGCCTACGGTGGTCACGTGCGGATCACAGGGGGGACCGCCGTCCTGGTCACGGGGCTGGCGGCGATCGGTGGCGCGGCGGTGTACCTGGTGTCGACCGGGCACACCGGTGTGCGGTACTCGGCCGACCACGACGGCACGGTGCCGCTGTGGTTCCGGTGGGTGCCGGCGCTGGTGGGGATCGCCCTGGTGCGGCTGGTGCCGTTCGAGTCGGTCTCCCCCGGTGAGCCGCCCCGGCGGTGGCGCGCGCAGCTCGCGGTGCTGACCGCGGCCGCGGTGGCGTACGCGCTGGTGCTGCCGTTGGCGGACGGCGACGCGGGATACCTGGTGGTGAAGCTCGCGCTGCTGGCGGTGGTGCCGGCGGTGCTGCTGCGGCGGGTGCGCTGGTCGCCCGCCCGGCCCACCGGCCGCCGCTGGGTGCCGCTGGTGCCGGTGCTGGGGTGGCTGCTGGTCGCCTACGCCACGCCCCTGGCCCCGCCGGCGGACGACCCGGGGCCGGCCGCGGCGGCGGCGCTGCTGGCGGCCCTGGTCCTGGGGTTCGGCGTCAACGCGGTGCTGGAGGAGCTGTTCTACCGGCGCTGGTTGCAGACGCGCTGGGAGTTCGCGGTGGGCCCGTGGCCCGCGATCGTGCTGTCGTCGCTGCTGTGGGCGGTGTGGCACGTCGCCATCCAGGGCACCGGCGACCTGCCGGTGGACCTGGCGTCGGCGGTGGTCAACCAGGGGGTGCTCGGGCTGTTCCTGGGTTACCTGTGGAGCCGCTACCGGCTGGTGTGGCCGCTGCTGGTGGTGCACGGCGCGGTCAACTCGGTGCCGATCCTGCTCGGCGTCCTGCTCCGGTGAGCACCGAAACGGATGTGCGGACTCCTTGGAGGGGTTGATGGCCGATGCGGTTGACCTGGTGCTGGCCCAGTGGTCGGTGCAGCGCCCGGACGTGGACACCTCGCCGATGGCGGTGCTGTCGCGGGTGACGCGCCTGTCGCGGCTGCTGGAGCGGGAGCTGCGGGAGTTCCTGGCGCACTACGACCTGGAGCCCGGCGAGTTCGACGTGCTGACCACGCTGCGGCGGGCCGGGCCGACGCACGGCATGACCGCCGGCGCGTTCCTGTCGGCGTCGCTGGTCACGGCGGGCGCGATCACCAACCGGATCGACCGGATGGAGGTCAAGGGCCTGGTGGAGCGGGTGGCCGACCCCGCGGACCGGCGGGTGGTGCGGATCAAGCTGACGCCG
The DNA here is from genome assembly GCF_047689505.1 of Saccharothrix sp. BKS2. Classification (NCBI taxonomy): domain Bacteria; kingdom Bacillati; phylum Actinomycetota; class Actinomycetes; order Pseudonocardiales; family Pseudonocardiaceae; genus Saccharothrix; species Saccharothrix sp. BKS2. The sequence goes on from NZ_JAUQOL010000011.1 coordinate 110,563, forward strand.
CGGGGGCGGGAGCTGGTGGACGGGATGCTGGGCGAGCACGTCGCCCACTACGCGCGGCTGCTGGAGCCGTTGGACGACCGGACCAGGCTGGTGGTCGCCGACGCGCTGCGGACGCTGCTGGAGGTGTGCGAGTGACGGTGCGGGAGCTGCCGCTCCCCGGCGGCGCCGCCGGGCACGACGAGCACCGGGGTGGTGTGCCCGCTGCTCACAGCGGGCACACCACCCGTCAGCGGGGCACGGCGTCGAGCGCCTTGTAGATCCGCTTGTCGGAGACGGTGTAGCGGGTGCCGATGGTCTGGGCGAAGTAGCTCAACCGCAGCTCCTCGATCATCCACCGCACCTCGTCGAGCTCCTCGTGCGGCTCGTCGGCGGGCAGGGCGGCGCGCAGCTCCCGGTACTCGGCGTGGACCTCGTGGACGCGGTCCATCCACTCGCGGTCGCGGTCGAGGTTGTGCGGCAGCTTCTCCAGCCGGCGGGCGATGCCCTGGAGGTAGCGGTGCACGTCGGCCAGCCGGTCGGCACCCGCGCCGGTGACGAAACCGGGGTGCACCAGACCCGCGAGCTGGGCCCGGACGTCGGCCACGGACGCGTCGAACACCGCGCCGCGCACCGCGCCGATGCGCAGCTCCACGTCCTGGGCGGCCTCCAGCACCCGCCGCACCTGGTGCACCACGTCGAAGGTGGTCTCGCCCAGGCCGCGGCGGACCAGGTCGGTGAGCTTGGCGAAGTCCTGCTCGTTCCACACCGGGCCGCCGGCGTCGCGCAGCAGCTTGTCCGCGGCGGCGCCGATGCAGTCGGCCAGCAGCGGGGCGACGCCGCCGTGCGGGTTGCGGGTCAGGGCGAGCTTCTCGGCGTTGTTCAGGCCGCGCTGGAGCGACTTGACCGGTGAGGGCACGCCGAGCAGCAGCAACCGGCGGGTGCCGCGCCACATGGCGTGCCGCTGCCGTCCCGGCGTGTCGAGGATCTCCACGGCCACCGACTCGCCCTTGTCGACCAGCGCGGGGTAGGCGGTGACCACGATGCCGGAGCGGCGGCTCTGCACGGTGCGCGGCAGGTCGCCGATGTCCCAGCGGGTCAGGCCGGTGCGGGCGAGGTTGCTCGCGGCGGCGGCCAGCGACTCCCGCAGCTGCCCGCGCAGCCTGGCCTTGAGCGCGGCCAGGTCCTTGCCGGTGGCCAGCTCGCGGCCGTCCTCGTCCAGGACGCGGAAGGTGAGCTTGAGGTGCTCGGGCACCTGCCCCAGCTGCCACTCGTCGCGGTGCACCACCACACCGGTCAGCCGGCGCAGTTCGCGCTCCAGGGCCGGCAGCACCGGCTCGTCGGGGTCCATGCCGCTCAGGGCCGCGGCGGCGACGTCGGGCACGGGCACGAAGTTGCGGCGGACGGGCTTGGGCAGCGACCGGATCAGCGACACCACCAGCTCGGTGCGCATCCCGGGCACCTGCCAGGACAGCGCGTCGTCGGGCAGGGCGGTCAGCGCCGGCAGCGGCAGGGCGACCGTGATGCCGTCGACCGGCGCGCCGGGCTCGAACCGGTAGGTCAGCGGCAGGCTCAGCCCACCGCGTCGCAGCTCGTCGGGGTACGCCTCCGGGATGATGCCGGCGCGCTCGTTGACCAGCATCGCCCGGTCGAAGGTGAGCAGGTCCGGCTGCTCGCGACGGGTCTTCTTCCACCACGTGTCGAAGTGGCGGACCGAGACGACGTCGGCGGGCACGCGCTGGTCGTAGAAGTCGTAGACGACCTCCTCGTCCACCGCGATGTCGCGGCGGCGGGCCCGGTTCTCCAGCTCCTCGACCTCGGCCAGCAGCTCCCGGTTGCGGCGGACGAACTCGTGGTGGGTGGTCCACTCCCCCTGCACCAGGGCGTGGCGCAGGAACAGCTCGCGCGACAGCCCGGGGTCGATGCGCCCGTAGTCGACCTTGCGGGAGGTCACGATCGGCACCCCGTAGAGGGTCACCCTCTCCAGCGCCACCACCGCGCCGCGCCGGGCCTCCCAGTGGGGCTCGCTGTAGGTGCGCTTGACCAGGTGCCCGCCCAGCTTCTCGGCCCACTCGGGCTCGATCTTCGCCACGATCCGGCCCCACAGCCGGGAGGTCTCCACCAGCTCGGCGGCCATGACCCACTGCGGCGGGGTGCGGAACAGCGCCGAACCGGGGAAGATCGCGAACTTGGCGTTGCGGGCGCCGAGGTACTCGGTGGCGGCCCGCTTGCCCGGCTCGCGCTTGGGCACGTCCTTGAGCCCGATGTGCGACAGCAGGCCCGACAGCAGCGACAGGTGGACGTTGCGCGGGTCGGCGGGCTGGTCGTTGACGTGCACCCCGAGGGTCTTGGCGACCTGCCGCAGCTGCTGGTAGACGTCCTGCCACTCGCGCACGCGCAGGTAGTTGAGGAACTCGGCGCGGCACAGCCTGCGGAACTGGTTGCTCGACAGCTCCTTCTGCCGCTCCCGCACGTACTGCCACAGGTTGAGGTAGGCCACGAAGTCCGACCCGGGGTCCTTGAACCGGCCGTGCTGCTCGTCGGCGGCCTGCTGCTTGTCGCTGGGCCGCTCCCGCGGGTCCTGGATGGACAGCGCGGCGGCGATGACCATCACCTCGCGGACGCAGCCGTTGGCGTCGGCCTCGACGACCATGCGCGCCAGCCTCGGGTCGACGGGCAGCTGGGCGAGCTTGCGGCCCAGCGGGGTGAGCTTCTGCTCGGCGGGCACCATCGCGCCCAGCTCCTGGAGCAGCTGCACGCCGTCGGCGATGTTGCGCGACTCGGGCGGGTCGATGAACGGGAACGCGGCGATGTCGCCCAGCCCGATCGAGGTCATCTGGAGGATGACCGAGGCGAGGTTCGTGCGCAGGATCTCCGGATCGGTGAACTCCGGCCGCGCGTCGAAGTCGTCCTCGGCGTAGAGGCGGACGCAGATGCCCTCCGAGACGCGACCACAGCGGCCCTTGCGCTGGTTGGCCGACGCCTGCGAGATCGGCTCGATCGGCAGCCGCTGCACCTTCAGGCGGTGGCTGTAGCGGGAGATGCGGGCGGTGCCGGGATCGACGACGTACTTGATGCCCGGCACGGTCAGCGAGGTCTCGGCGACGTTGGTGGCCAGCACCACGCGACGCCCGGAGTGGGCCTGGAACACCCGGTGCTGCTCGCCGAAGGACAACCGCGCGTACAGCGGCAGCACCTCGGTGTCGCGCAGGTCCAGCGCGGCGAGGGCGTCGGCGGTGTCGCGGATCTCGCGCTCGCCGGACAGGAACACCAGCACGTCGCCGGGCCCCTCGGCCTGGAGCTCGCGCACGGCGTCGCAGATGGCCCCGGCCTGGTCGCGGTCGGGGTCGGCGTCCGGGTCGTCGGGGTCGACGACCGGGCGGTAGCGGACCTCGACGGGGTAGGTGCGGCCCGAGACCTCGATGATCGGGGCGTCGCCGAAGTGGCGGGAGAACCGCTCGGGGTCGATGGTGGCCGAGGTGATGACGACCTTGAGGTCCGGGCGGCGGGGCAGCAGCTGCTTGAGGTAGCCCAGCAGGAAGTCGACGTTGAGGCTGCGCTCGTGGGCCTCGTCGATGATGATCGTGTCGTAGCGCGACAGCATCCGGTCGCCCTGGAGCTCGGCGAGCAGGATGCCGTCGGTCATGAGCTTGACCAGCGTGTCGTCGCCGGACTGGTCGGTGAACCGGACCTTGTAGCCCACCGCGCTGCCCAACTGCGTGTCCAGCTCCTGGGCGACCCGCTCGGCCACAGTGCGCGCGGCCAGCCGGCGCGGCTGGGTGTGGCCGATCTGACCCAGCACGCCGCGACCCAGCTCCAGGCAGATCTTGGGCAGCTGGGTCGTCTTGCCCGAACCGGTCTCGCCGGCCACGATCACCACCTGGTGGTCGCGGATGAGCGCGGCGATGTCGTCCTTGCGGGCGCTGACCGGCAGCTCGGCCGGGTAGGTGATCTTGGGCACCGCCTCGCGGCGCAGCGCCACCTTCAGCTCGGCGGCCTCGATCTCGGCCTCGATCTCGGCGTGGACGGCCGCCCGCGCCCGGTCGTCGCGGACCTTGCGGGCACCGTCCAGGCGGCGCCCCAGCCGCCGCTGGTCCCGCGTCATCAGGTCGGGCAGTCGTTTACGCAGGTCAGCGTGCGAGGTGGTACTCATTTGGCGTCAAGGATATCCGGCAGGCGGGACAGGGGCCGACGGATTAACCGCCGGCCCCCCGCCGCTCACCCCGGGTAGGGGCTCCGACCGGCACGCAGGTCGGCGGCCAGCTCGCCCAGCCGGGCCATCAGCAGCCGGTGCAGCCCGGGGCCGAGGCTGACCCGCGCCACACCCAGCCCGGCGGCCTCGACCGGGGTCGGCGAGCCGGGCACGTGCAGGTGGTTGACCGGTCCGCCGACCTCCCGCACGAACGCCGCGAGGTGCCCGGCGGGCATGGTGATGGGGTAGACGCAGTCCGCGCCGGCGCCCAGGTACGCCCTGGCGCGCCGCACGGCCTCCTCGAACGCCGCGCCGGTCCCGTCGCCGGGAACCCCGGGCCCGGCGGTCCCCGGGTCCAGGGCGAACACGTCGACCCGCGCGTTGATCACCAGCTCGGGGTCCGCCGCGCGCACCGCCGCCAGGAACTCGACCTGCTCGGCCACGTCCACCAGCCGCCCCGTCTCCGGGTCCGAGTCCTCCAGGTTGCAGCCGACCGCGCCCGCCTCCGCCAACCGCTCCGCGATCACCTCCGGCGGCAGCCCGTAACCGCGCTCGACGTCGGCCGTCACCGGCACCCCCACCGCCGCGGCCACCCGGCGGATCGCCGCGAACGCCTCGTCCGCGGGCACGCCGTGGCCGTCGGGGTAGCCCAGGGCGGCCGACACCGCGGCACTGGCGGTCGCCACGGCGGGAAAACCCGCCCCGACCAGGACCCGCGCCGAGGCGGCGTCCCACACGTTGGGCAGCACCAAGGGGTCCCCTGGCACGTGCAGCCCGCGCAGCAGCCGGGCGCCGGTCATCGTTTCGATCACCACCCGATCATCCGGCACCGCGACCGGCACGGCCCGGCGAGCGCGCCAACCCCGAACCCACGCGCCCGCCACGACCACAAACCGCCGTTCGGCGGATGGCGCACCGGCGCACCTCCCGATCTGCTGGACCACGCGATGAGTCGGGGGACCCATCGACGGGGGAGTTGGTTTGTTCCGACCGGAGCCGGTGCCCGTGCTGCCGCCCAGCACCGCACTGGCCGACCTGGCGACCGCGGGCGAGGACCACGCCTGGCTGGTCGGCACCACCGGCGTGTTCACCAGCCGACCCTCCACCCCGCTGGTCCTGCGCTGGACCGGCGACACCTGGCACGAGGAACCGCTCCCCGACCTGCCCGCGCCCGCCAGCCTCGCCGGCGTCACCGCCACCGCGCCCGACGACGTGTGGGCCGTGGGCAACAGCGGCGGCCGCCCCCTGGTCCTGCACTACGACGGCACCACCTGGCGCACCCTGGACACACCACCCATGACCTGGGCCAAGACGATCGCCGCCGTCGGCCCCGACGACGTCCACGTGGTCGGCGCCGGCCGCGACGGGCTCCACTGGAACGGCACCACCTGGCACGCGCGCACCGTCCTGTCCTCCGCCCGCGAGAACCTCCAGACCCTCACCCCCACCGGCGACGGCCGGCTCTGGGCGGGAGGCGGCGGCCTCGCCGGCGTCGGCGCCGCCCGCTACGAGTACCCCGTCCTCGTCCGCTGGGACGGCCACACCTGGCACGACCTGCCGGGACCCCACCTCGAACGCGGCCACGTCGCCCGCCTGGCCGCCGCCGCGCCCGACGACGTCTGGCTGGCCCACGCCCGCGACACCCACGAACTGCGCCTGCACCGCTGGACCGGCTCGGCCTGGCACGAGGTCCCCTCCCCCGACGCCCCCGACCGCCTCAGCCTGCACGGCGTCGCCGCCGGCTGGACCTGGGGCGTCCGCGCCGGCCACCGCAGCTTCGACACCCGCCCCGCCTTCCACCGCTGGACCGGCGCCGACTGGGCACCCGTGCCGCTGCCCGACGACCTCGCCGGCACCTCCGCCTCCCACGTCGGCCTCACCACCACCGGCGCCACCACCTGGGCCTACCTCAAGACCGCGGTCGGCGTCCACGTCCTGCGCCACACCGCCCCCTGACGCCCGACCCGGGCACCCGTGCCGCCGCTGCCGCTACGGGGAGGGCCGACCCCGGTCGTCCTCACGCGGCCGGCCGGGCACCACCGCGCGCGTGATCGACTCCAGCACGCCGGGGAACCGGCGCTCCATCTCCTCGTGCCGCAGCTCGTGCGTGCGGTAGCTGCCCTGCGGCGTCACGCGCAGCACACCGGCCTCGCGGAGCACCTTCAGGTGGTGCGAGAGCGTCGACATGCCGACCGGCACGTCGAACTGCCCGCACACGATCCCGCCCGAGCGGGCGAGCTCGGCCACTATCCGCAGCCGGACCGGGTCCGCGAGTGCGCTGAGCACGGTCGACAGCGGGATGTTCGCCACGTCCGGGTGTTGTAGGGCGCGCACGGGTGAGCATCGTAGTTCCCGCTGTCAAGGTTTTTTTAGTCAACACTGAAGTCTCTACACTCGATAGAGTGAACTTCGCCCTCGATCAGGGGACAGGCGGGGTGGCGTCGGATTGTGACCGAAAGCGCACGGTGCGCTGTTAACTGTAAACAGGGGCGGTTCTTCCGGCGTGGACCACCCGGATCAGCGCACTACGCTGCCCGTCGGCTTGCCACGATTTGTTTCCACGGCGTTTCCACGTGCTTTGAGCTGCGGTTTTGGCCGGTTTTCCGGGCCGCGGCAGGGAGCTGACCTGCGCCGGCCCTCCCCCGCTGCCGCCGGGTCACCCGAGAAGAGGGCATTTACCCGGGCATTAACGCCAATACGATCGACACCACGAGGCCGCTCGCCGCCCGGCCGAGCGCACCGTGGCCCCGGACCACCCTGCACCGTCCGGGGCCACGCACCGCTCCGGGGACCTCCACCGGGAGAACCCCTGCCGGGAACCCTTGCCGGGAACCGCCGCTACGGGCCGGTGCCGCCGCCCACCACCGCGTCGGAGGACGGCGCCTCCCCCTTCTCCTCCGCCGGCGGCACGAGGCCGCTCAGGTCGCCGCCGTTGTCGTTGACGCGCAGCACGAACGGCCGGGTCGCGGTGTACTGGACCACCGACACCGAGGCGGGGTCGACGACGATGCGCTGGAACCCGTCCAGGTGCACGCCCAGGGCGTCGGCCAGCACCGCCTTGATGACGTCGCCGTGGCTGCACGCCACCCACACCGCGCGGGGGCCGTGCTCGGCGGTGACGCGGGCGTCGTGGGCCCTGATCGCCGCCACGGCGCGCGCCTGCACGCCCGCCAGGCCCTCGCCGCCGGGGAACACCGCGGCGGACGGGTGCTGCTGCACGACCGCCCACAGGGGTTCGCCGTAGAGGTCCTTGAGGGGGCGGCCGGTCCAGTCGCCGTAGTCGACCTCGGCCAGCGCCGGTTCGACCGCGGGGTCGAGGCCGCGGGCGGCGAGCAGGGGCGCGAGGGTCTGCCGGCAGCGCTCCAGCGGTGAGCTGACCACCGCGTCCACGGGCAGGGCCGCCAGGCGGTCGACGAGCCCGGCGGCCTGGCGCTCGCCCTCCTCGGACAGCGCCACGCCGGGTTGGCGCCCCGCGAGCACGCCCGCCCCGTTGGCGGTGGACCGGGCGTGTCGCAGCAAGATCACGGTAGCCACCCGGCCACCTTATGTCGCGTTGATGAGCCCCATCGACAGCAGGCCCATCAGGACCATGCCCAGCAGCAGCCGGTACCACACGAACACCGAGTAGCTGTGCTTGGAGACGTAGCGCAGCAGCCAGGCGATGGTGGCGTAGCCGACGACGAACGACACGATCGTGGCCACGATCATCTGCGGCACGCTGGCGGCGTTGGGCTCGGCGCGTTCGAGCACGTCGGGGATGCTGAAGATGCCCGCGCCGAACACCGCGGGCAGGGCCAGCAGGAACGAGTAGCGGGCGGCGGAGGCCCGGTCCAGGCCGAGGAACAGGCCGGCGGTGAGCGTGCCGCCGGAGCGGGACACGCCGGGGACCAGGGCCAGCGCCTGCGCCAGGCCCATGCCGACGGCGTCCTTGAGCTGGAGCTTCGTGCGGATGTGCTGGGCGAAGTGGTCGGCCAGGCCGAGCAGCAGGCCGAACACGATCAGCATGGTCGCGGTGATCCACAGGTTGCGCAGCGAGGACCGGATCTCGTCCTTGAACAGGAAGCCCAGCACGCTGATCGGGATCGACCCGATGATGACGTACCAGGCCATCCGGTAGTCCTCGGTGGCGCGGGCGGCCTTGCTGAACAGGCCGCGGAACCAGGCGCCGATGAAGTTGCCGATGTCCCTGGCGAAGTAGATCAGCACGGCCAGTTCCGTGCCCAGCTGGATGACCGCGGTGAACGACGCGCCGGCGTCGTTGCCGAAGAACAGCGTGGAGACGATCCTGATGTGACCCGAGGAGGAGATGGGGAGGAACTCGGTAAGACCCTGGACGAGTCCCAGAACGATGGCCTGCAGCCAGCTCAACTACCCACTCCTGCCAGATCCAGAGCTTCGGACGCCGTCCGCAGTGCGGCGATCCCCTGCTCAAGATCTTGCAGCATGGGCGAAAGTGTGAGCGTGGTGACCCCCGCCTGCGCGTAGGCCCTCATGCGGTCTGCTATGCGCTCCTTGGGGCCCAGCAGCGAGACGGCGTCGAGGAAGTCCACCGGGAGCGCGGCCATGGCGCCCTCGTAGTCGCGGGCGAGGTACCTGTCCTGCACCTCGGCGGCCTCGGCGGCGAAACCCATGCGCGCGGCGAGGTCGTTGTAGAAGTTCTTCTGGCGGCTGCCCATGCCGCCGACGTAGAGGGCGGCGTAGGGGCGGACGTGGTCGGCGCAGGCGCGCCAGTCCTCGCCGATGAACAGCGGCGCGGTGGGCACGACGTCGAACCCGTCGAGGGTCTTGCCTGCCTTCTCCCGGCCCGCCCGCAGCGCGGCGAGGGAGTCGGCGGAGTGCTCCGGGGAGAAGAAGATGGCCAGCCAGCCGTCGGCGATCTCGCCGGCCAGCTCGACGTTCTTCGGGCCGATGGCGGCGAGGTAGACGGGGATGTGCTCGCGCACGGGGTGCACGGTGAGGGTCAGCGCCTTGCCGGGGCCGTCGGGCAGGGGCAGCCGGTAGTGCTCGCCGTCGTAGCGCAGGCGCTCGCGGCGCAGGGCGGCCCGCACGATGTCGACGTACTCGCGGGTGCGCGCCAGCGGCTTGTCGAAGCGCACCCCGTGCCAGCCCTCGGAGACCTGCGGCCCGGACACGCCCAGGCCCAGGCGGAAGCGGCCGCCGGAGAGGGTGTCGAGGGTGGCGGCGGTCATCGCGGCCATGGCGGGGGTGCGCGCGGGGATCTGCATGACGGCGCTGCCGACGTCGATGCGGTTCGTCTGCGCGGCCACCCAGGCCAGCACGGTGGGCACGTCGGAGCCGTAGGCTTCGGCGGCCCACACCACCGAGTAGCCCAGTCGGTCGGCTTCCCTGGCCAGTTCGAGGTTCGCGGCGTCGTTGCCCGCGCCCCAGTACCCGAGGTTCAGTCCCAGTCGCACACGCGGACCGTACCGGCCGGTAACCCGAGCCGCCAGGGCGGACCCGGTGGGAATACCCCTTGACAGGCCGCGTGCCGCGCCCACCGGTGAAGTGGATCACCCTTTAGGCTCCCCCGCGTGGAACAGCGATACCTCGGCCGCAGCGGTCTGCGGGTTTCCCGGATGGCCCTGGGCACGATGACCTGGGGCCGGGACACCGACGCGGACGAGGCGGCGACGCAGCTGCTGGCGTTCACCGAGGCGGGCGGCACGCTGGTGGACACCGCGGACGTGTACGTGGAGGGCGAGAGCGAGCGCATCCTGGGCGGCCTGCTGGGCGAGGTGGTGCCGAGGGACGAGCTGGTGATCGCGACCAAGGCAGTGGCCCGGCGCAACGACGGCCCGTTCGGCGGCGGCGCGTCGCGGGGCGCGCTGCTGCACGCGCTGGACGGGTCGCTGCGCCGGCTCCGGGTGGAGCACCTGGACCTGTGGCAGCTGCACGCCTGGGACGCGAACGTGCCGCTGGAGGAGACGCTGTCGGCGCTGGACGCGGCGGTGTCCTCGGGCAAGGTGCGCTACGCCGGGGTGTCGAACTACTCGGGCTGGCAGCTGGGCACGGCCGCGGCGCTGCCGGGTCACACCCCGCTGGTGTCCACGCAGGTCGAGTACTCGCTGCTGGAGCGGGGCGTGGAGCGGGAGGTGGTGCCGGCGGCGCTGCACCACGGGATCGGGCTGCTGCCGTGGGCGCCGCTGGGGCGGGGCGTGCTGACGGCCAAGTACCGCAACGGCACGCCAGCGGACTCCCGGGGCGCCTCGGCGCACTTCGCCGGGTACGTGGAGCAGCACCGCACGGAGCGGGCGGCGCGGATCGTGCAGGCGGTGGTCACGGCGGCGGACGGGTTGGGCACGAGCGCGCTCTCCGTGGCGCTGGCGTGGGTGCGGGACCGGCCGGGCGTGGTGGCGCCGGTGGTGGGCGCGCGGGACACCGGTCAGCTGCTGGGGTCGTTGGCGGCGGAGGAGCTGACGCTGCCGCCGGCGATCCGGTCGGCGCTCGACGACGTGAGCGTGGTCGAGTTCGGCTACCCCGAGCGCCCGATGGGCTGACGCGCCGACGGACGGGGTCGCGCCAGCCGGTCACGCCGGGACCCCGTCCCCGGCGCGTACGGGTGGCGGCCGACTATCACCTTCCCGGACCAACGACAACACCCGCCCCCCGGCGTGAGGATGGTGGTCGGGTGATGGATGCTGGGAGGGCTTTGGGCGAACGGGTTACAGCTTGGAGGTCGACGTTGCGCCGACTGGCCGCAGTGGTGCTCACCGGGGTGCTCACCGGGGCGGTGGTGTCCGGGTGCGCGACGGAGGAGAGTCCGGGCGACCCGTTGCAGGTGGCGGCGACGTTGGAACCGGCGCGCCCGGCGGTCTCGCCCGCCCGGTCCGGGGAGGTGCCCGGCGCGGTGGCGCCGGTGGGGCGGGCCTCGTCGGTGGCGGTCGCCGGGGGCCGGGTGGCGGTCGCGGTGACCGACCCGCCGTCGGTGGTCCTCTTCCCCCTGGACGCGCCCTCGTCCTCGCCGCCGGTGACCGTGGCGCTGCCGGGACCGGCCGAGCGGCTGGTGGTCGCGGGCGACGCGGTGGAGGCGGTGGTGCCGGCGGGCGCGGTGGTGACCGTCCGCCCGGACGGCTCGTCGTCCTCGCGGGAGGTGACCGGCGGCCCGGTGGACGTGCTCTCGGTGGGCGGGCGGACCCTGGTGGCGCAGCGGGAGGCCAGGCGGGTCGCGGTGGGCGACCACGCGGTGACCGGCATCTCCAGCCCGGACCGGCTGGTGGCGGCGGGTGACCGGGTGGTGGTGCTGGACCGGCCGCGCAGCGCGGTGTTCGACCTGGACCCCTCGGCCGACCGGCCCGGCGCGGGCCTGCGCGCCGGCGACGGCGCGACCAACGCGGTGTCCGACCGGTTCGGGCGGGTCTTCGTGGTGGACACCCGGGGCGGCGAGCTGATGGCGTTCTCCGCGGACCCGGTGCTGATGCGGCTGCGCTACCCGCTGCCGGGCGCGCCGTACGGGATGGCCTACGACGCCGACCGGGACCTGCTGTGGGTGACGCTGACCGAGCGCAACGAGGTCGCGGGCTTCGACGTGTCGGGCGCGGAGCCGGTGGAGCGGCACCGGCACGCCACGGTCCGCCAGCCGGACTCGGTGGCGGTCGATCCGGGCAGCGGGCGCGTGTTCGTGGCGTCCGGGGACGGACAGGGATTGCAGGTGATCGGGTGATGGTGGACGAAGGGGTGGTCGACGGGGACTGGGAGTACCGGCCGCTGCGGCTGCCGGCCGGGGTCTCGCGTCGCACCGCGACCACGCAGTTGGCGATCCACGCGGAGTTCTCGGGCTGGGAGCTGTCGCGGACGCTGGTGTTCGGCGACGGGTCGCGCAAGATCTGGTTGCGCCGCAGGCGCACCGCGGCGGCGCTGCCGGGTGTGATCACCTAGCCCGGTCGGAGGTCCGGGTCCCCGCTCCCCCACGCGCCCCCTCGGGCGGTCGCGTGGAGCCCCGCGCCGCCCTCCCGACCCCGGTCGTACCCGTCGCCCCGGTCGTCCCGGTCGGGTCCGGTCCCGCGGCTTTCGGGGGGCGGGTGAGCAGGCCGTGCAGGACCAGCTCCCCGACGGCGGCGGCGTGGTCGGCGGCGGTGCCGCCGGGGTGGGTCAGGCAGCGCAGCAGCAGGGTGTGGGCGAGGGTTTCGGCGAGTTCGCGGGGGTCGCGGTCGCCGCGGAAGTCGCCGGCGGCGATCCCGGCGCGCAGCGCGGGGGTCAGCAGCGCGGGCAGGTCGATCTCGCGGACGGGGTCGGCGTCGGCGTGCGCGGGGACGTGGGCGGCGGCCATGAGCAGGGCCTCGGCGAACTCGCGGTGGCGCAGGGTGAACGCGGCGAGCTGTTCGAGGTGGCGGCGCAGCATGGTGGTGGGCGGCACGCCCAGGGCCAGGTCGTCGTCGACCAGGGACCGCAGTTCGGCGTAGGGGCCGCGCAGCGCGCCGGCGACGATGCCGGCCTTGACCGGGAACAGCTGGGCGAGCACGGTCGGCGACACCCCGGCGCGCGAGGCGATGTGGGCGGGCGTGGTGGCGTAGTAGCCGCGGCCGGCGAACTCGTGGCGGGCGGCGGTGACGACCGCGTTGCGGGGGTGTTCGGGCAGGTCGTCGAGGTGGTCGGCGCGGTGGGCGCGGACCAGTTCGTCGGCCAGGGGCGCCATGACGTCGTCGACGTGCCCGTGGCCCTGCTCGGGGTCGAGCAGAGCGCCGAACAGGGCCACGACGACGTCGCCGAACAGGGTCACGGGCACGGCGCCGGGGTCGGCGCGGTGGCGCAGCACCAGGCCCTCCACCAGGGCGGTGAAGGCGGTGGCGAGGTGCTCGGGGGTGAAGGGGGCGCGCAGCGAGGCGTTCCAGCGGGTCAGCACGGGCTGGCCGGCGCGGACCCCGGCCTGGTCGTGGCCCTCGTAGACCTGGCGCAGGCGCTTGACCACGGCGGGTTGGCCGCCGGCGAGCACGAGGGAGGCCAGCCGCATGAGCGTGGCGGGGTCGTCGCGGACCACCAGGAAGTCGCGGTCGCAGACCACGCGCAGCATCCGGCGGGGGTCGCCGTGGGCGTCCAGCAGGGCCTGGTCGATGACTTCGGCCAGGTCGCGGGTGGCGTAGCGGGAGTCGTGGGTGAACCGCAGCAGCAGCGCCTCGACGTAGCGGCCCTTGTCGCCGAAGGTGGCGAAGAAGGTCTTCTCGCTGACCTCGGCGCGGGCGGCGATCTCGGCGACGTTGAGGCCGCGGCCCAGGACCTTGGCGCCGTCCTCGAACAGCAGCTCGACGCCGGCGTCGAGGAGTCTTTCACGCACCGGAACCATGGCCCCCCTGTCTTCACGCCCCCTGGCGTCCCCACCCCGCCCGCACGGGCGCATACCCGCCGCGGGCGCACCACGGTATTGGATCCTCACCTCTCCGGGGTGCGTTCGCTCACCTCGGTGTGCGGTGTCGGGCCGCAGTGGATGTTGACCCCTCACCGCCGCTGCCGAGAGACTCCCTGGTGTCACGCGGGGTCGATCCACCGGGAGGGACTGGACACCCCGTGGCGGGGCTCGGAACCTCGTCCACCGCACGGCTTCGGCGCCTCTTGCCGTGCGGCCGGGGCGCGCTTCGGCCGTTGACTCGGAACCTCGGCCGACCCGCGCGCCCTCCCCGCCCGCACGACGAACGCGGCAACCCCCAGTGCCGTCGAGGTCGTGCGGGCGGCCGGGCACCACAGGTGTGGTACCACAGCTGTGGTGGTTCGGGTCGGTTCCGGGCGTGGCCCGCCGGCGCCACCCTCCTGGACAGCGTTCCCCGGCCGACCCCCGAACACCACTCCCCCGGCTCGCACGGACGGGTGATTTCCTCCGGTCGCGGCCGGGGTCGGCTGGTCCGGCTGCCACGCTGGGCGCACCAGCGGCGGACCCGGGAGGCCCGAGGTGGAGCGACCCCCGGACACCGCGGACCGGGTGGACAACGCGGTGACGGCGACCTCGGTGGGCGCGGTGGCGCAGGTCGGTGTGGTGCACGGCGGGGTGCACGTCCACCCGCGACCGTCGCCCGCGGTGCCCCGGCAGCTGCCGGCCGCGCCGCACTCGTTCACCGGGCGGGCGCGGCAGCTGGCCGAGCTGGACCGGGCCCTGGGTGATCCGGGTTCGGGTGATCCGGCGGCCCGGTCGGGCGGGTCCGCGGCGGTGGTGATCTCGGCGATCGGCGGCGCGGGCGGCATCGGCAAGACGTGGCTGGCGCTGCGCTGGGCGCACCGGCTGGCGGAGCGGTTCCCCGACGGGCAGCTGTTCGTGGACCTGCGCGGGTTCAGCCCGACCGGGGCGCCGGTGCCGCCGGGCGCGGCGGTGCGGGGGTTCCTGGACGCGCTGGGCGTGGACCCCGGCCGCCTGCCCGCCGACCTGGACGCGCAGGCCGCGCTGTACCGGACCCTGGTGGCGGACAAGCGGGTGCTGGTGGTGCTGGACAACGCGGCCGACGCCGACCAGGTGGCGCCGCTGCTGCCCGGTGGGCGCTCGTGCGCGGTGCTGGTGACCAGCCGCCGGAAGCTGACCGGGTTGATCGCCCGGCACGACGCCCGCCACGTGGACCTGGACGTGCTGACCGAGGCGGAGGCGCGGGCCCTGCTGGAGCGCCGGCTCGGGGCGGTGCGACCGGCCGCCGAGCCGGGCGCGGTGGCCGAGCTGCTGGCGCTGTGCCGGGGTTTCCCGCTGGCGCTGGGCATCCTGGCCGGCCGGGCGCGCACCGATCCCGGGCTGCCCCTGGCGCAGCTGGTCGCGGACCTGCGGGAGTTCGGCGTGGAGGCGCTGGACGACGACGACCCCACGGTCAGCCTGCCCGCCGTGCTGGCCACCTCCTACCGGGCGCTGACCGCCGAGCAGCGGGTGGTGTTCGGGTTGCTGGGCATCGCGCCCGGTCCGGGCACGGGCCTGGCCGCCGCGGTGAGCCTGACCGGGCTGTCGGCGGCGCGGGCGGCCCGGGTGCTGCGCGGACTGCGGGAGGTGTCGCTGCTGGAGCGGGACGCGCACGACCGGTACGCGATGCACGACCTGATCCACAGCTACGCCGCCGGCACCGCCCACCGGCACCTGCCGGCGGCGGTGCGGGAGGCGGCGCTGCGGCGGGTGCTGGACTTCTACCTGCACACCGCCCGCGCCGCCGACCGCCTGCTGGAGCCCTACCGACCCCCGCCGGGGGTGGGCCCGCCGGCGGCGGGGGTGGTGGCCCTGTCGCTGCCGGACGTGCCGGCGGCGCTGGCGTGGCTGGACGTCGAGCACGCCGCCCTGCTGGCCGCCGCGAGGGCGGCGGCCGACCTGGGGTGGCACGAGCACGTCGGGCACTTCGCGTGGGTGCTGGAGTCGTTCCACCTGCGGCGGGGGCACCGCCACGACGCGCTGGCGGTGTGGCGGGCCGCGCTGGGCGCGTCCGCGCACGTGCCCGAGGCGCGGGCCAGGGCGCACAAGCTGCTCGGGCACGCCTGTGCCCGGCTGGGGCGGCACGAGGAGGCGGTGGAGCACCTGCACCGGGCGCTGGAGCTGGCCGAGCGCGACGGCGACACCGACGAGCAGGCGTACACGCTGCGGCTGCTGGGGCAGGCGTGGGGCGAGCGGGGCGACGACCGGAGGGCGCTGGAGCACGCCCGGCGCGCCCTGGGCCTGTTCCGCGTTCTGGACCTGCCGGTGTGGGAGGCCGCCGAGCTGAACGCGGTGGGCTGGTACTCGGCCCGGTTGGGCGACTACGGCACCGCCCGGGAGCACTGCCGGGCGGCGCTGGCGGTGTACCGCCGCCACCACTACCCGGCCGGGGAGGCGGGCACCCTGGACAGCCTGGGGTACGTCGCCCACCTGGGCGGTTGCCACGAGGAGGCGGTGGGCCACTACCTGCGGTCCCTGGCCCTGTACCGGGAGCACGGCGACATCTACACCACCGCGGTCGTGCTGGAGCACCTCGGGGACGCGCGGGCCGCGCTGGAGCAGTCCGGGCCGGCGGCCGCGGCGTGGCGGGAGGCCCTGGAGCTGTACCGAGGCCAGGGGCGCGACGTCGACGCGGAGCGGGTGCGGGGTCGGCTCGACGCGCTGGACCGCGCGGTCGGTGGTGGGGTCGACCAAGGCAGTGGGCGCGTCGGCCACACCGGTTCGCCGCCCGCGTAGGCGGTGACGCGGTGGCGGCCGGGCTCGTCAGGCACGCGCGCGGCGGGAGTCCACGGTGGACCGCGGCCGGGTCCCGGCCGGTCGTGGTGGCGGCGTCGAGCACCGCGCGGGCCGCTTCGGTGGCGTGGCCGCGGTTGTGCGCCCAGGTCGTCGGGGCCCCGGTCAGTCGGTGTCTCCCAAGGTGTCGCCCAGGGCGGTGGCGGGGTCGTGGTGGGGTGCGCCGGTGGGCCACCAGCGGCCGTCGGGGTGGCGTCGGTAGGGGTACCAGCGGCCGTCGGGGCCGTAGCGGAGTTGGCGGTCGCGCACGGTCCAGCGGTTGCGCCGCACGACCGGTTCGGGCAGTTCGCCGCCGCGCCAGCCGGCGCGGGCGCGGTTGGTGTCGGCCTCGGGCGGGGTCCAGGGCTGGTCGAGGACGCGCAGGGCGGTGCGGCCGCCCTGCCGCCAGGCGCGCACGGCGCGGGGGTCGACGTGGAGGCGGTCGTCGAGCCCGGGGTGGGCGGCGGCGAGGCGCAGGTGGTCCTCGCGGTCGTCGGCGGCGGGCCAGTCGCCGGTGGCGAGCAGGGCGCGGGCCTTGGCGGCGGCGTCGGCGACCAGCAGCCGCAGCACGGCGACGTCGAGGCCCGCGACCGGGTCGAACTCCGGCAGCGGGTCGAGGGCGGCGGGCGGGGGGTCGTCGGGCAGGTCGGGCACGGGCCGGGTGTAGGCGGTGGCGGCGGGTGTGCCCGTGGTGGGGCGGGCGCCGGTGACGACCTCGTCCTGGTCCCGGCCGCGCAGCAGGAGCAGCACCCAGGGGTCGGCGTCGAGCAGCCAGGCGGCCTGGTGGCACAGGGCGGCGGCGTGGCGGCAGGGCAGTTCCCAGCCGTCGCAGGTGCAGTCGGGGTCGAGGTCGCCGATGCCGGGCAGCAGGGGCACGCCCGCGTCGGCGGCGGCGTCGACGAGTTCGCGGGGCATCTCGTGGTCGAGCAGGGCGGCGAGGTGCCCGGCCTTGCGGGAGAGGTGGGCGAGGAAGCGGTCCCACTCGGGGTCGGTGAGCGGGGTGAGCAGCACGGCGGTGTGGTGGGCCTCGTCGCCGTCGTGGACGGTGGCGTGCAGGCGGCCGGGGCTGGCGGTGATGGTGCCGACGAGCCCGGCCTGGGCGTACCGGCGGCCCTGGCGCAGCGGCCCGGAGTCGAGCGAGGTGTCCTCCAGGGCCTGGAGCCAGGCGCGGCCCCACCAGGTGCGGGTGCGGTGGGCGCCCTTCGGGAAGGCGGGGAAGCCCTTGACGCGGTCGGTCACGTGCCGCTCCGGAGTTCGACCAGGCCGGCCAGTTCGTCGTCGCCCAGTTCGGTGAGGGCGGCGTCGCCGCGGGCGAGCACGGCGTCGGCGAGGTCGCGCTTGGCGCGCAGCATGGCGGCGATGCGGTCCTCGACGGTGCCCTCCGCGATGAGCCGGTGGACCTGCACGGGCCGGGTCTGGCCGATGCGGTGGGCGCGGTCGGTGGCCTGGTCCTCCACGGCGGGGTTCCACCAGCGGTCGTAGTGCACGACGTGGTCGGCGCGGGTGAGGTTCAGGCCGGTGCCGGCGGCTTTGAGCGAGAGCAGGAACACCGGGATCCGGCCGTCCTGGAAGCGGCGGACCAGGTCTTCCCGCGCGGGCACGGGGGTGCCGCCGTGCAGGAGGGCGGTGGTGGTCCCCCGGTCGGCGAGGTGGCGGCGCAGCAGGCGGGCCATGGCGACGTACTGGGTGAACACGAGCACGGCGCCGTCCTCGGCGAGGATGGTGTCCAGCAGCTCGTCGAGCAGTTCGAGCTTGCCGGAGCGGCCGGCGAGCACCGGTTTCGCTTCCTTGAGGTACTGGGCGGGGTGGTTGCAGACCTGCTTGAGGGCGGTGAGGAGCTTGACGACGCGGCCGCGGCGGGCGATGCCGTCGGCGTGGCGGACCTCGTCCATCAGCTCGCGCACGACGGCCTCGTAGAGGGCGGCCTGTTCGCGGGTGAGGGCGACGGGCCGGTCGGTCTCGGTCTTGGCGGGCAGTTCGGGCGCGATGCCGGGGTCGGACTTGCGGCGGCGCAGCAGGAAGGGCCGCACGAGGCGGGCGAAGCGCTCGGCGACGACCGGGTCGCGGTCGACCTCGACGGGTTTGGCCCAGCGGGCCCGGAACCGGGTCAGGGTGCCGAGCAGGCCGGGGGTGGTCCAGTCGAGGATCGCCCACAGCTCGGACAGGGTGTTCTCCACCGGGGTGCCGGTGAGGGCGACGCGGGCGCGGGCGGGGATGCGGCGCAGGGCCCTGGCGGTGTCGGAGGCGGGGTTCTTGACGTGCTGGGCCTCGTCGGCGACGACCAGTCCCCAGTCGGCTTCGGCGAGCCGGTCGGCGTCCAGGCGCATGGTGCCGTAGGTGGTGAGCACGAACCCGGCGGTGGCGGTGGGCAGGGTGCGGCCGGGGCCGTGGTAGCGGTGCACGGGGGTGCCGGGGGCGAAGCGCTCGACCTCGCGCTGCCAGTTGCCCAGCAGGGACGCCGGGCAGACCACGAGGGTGGGGCCGGCGGTGTCCGGGCCGGTGGTGTCCGGGTCAGGGTTCGGGTTCGGGGTGGCGTTGCGGTGCAGGTGCAGGGCGATGAGGGTGATGGTCTTGCCCAGGCCCATGTCGTCTGCCAGGCACGCGCCCAGGCCGAGCGAGGTCATGCGGTCCAGCCAGCGCAGGCCGCGCAGCTGGTAGTCCCGCAGTTCGGCGTGCAGGCCCGGGGGCGGCTCGGCGGGTTCGGCGTCCGGCAGGGCGAGGCGTTGCCGCAGCTCGTCGAGGGGACCGGTGGCGGTGACCTCGACCTCCGCGCCGTCGATCTCGGCGGTGCCGGTGAGGGCCGCGCCGAGGGCCTGGACGGCGGTGAGGGGCTTGAGGGCGCGTTCGCGGGCGCGGCGGGCCAGCTCGGGGTCGACGAGGGTCCAGCGGTCGCGCAGCCGCACCACCGGGCGGGTGGCCTCGGCGAGCCGGTCGAGTTCGTCGGGGGTCAGCGGGTCCCCGCCGAGGGCGAGCTGCCAGTTGACGGCGGTGAGCTGGTCGGGGCCGAAGAAGGTGGGCCGGTCGCCGGTGTCCCCGCCCAGGACGACCCCGGCGGTGAGGTCGCGCACGAGGTCGGTGGGCCAGTGCACGTCCACGCCGGCGGAGGCGAGGCGGACGGCGCCGGTGGTGAGCAGGTGGGCGACGTCGGCGTCGGCGAGGAGGACGCGGTCGGGGACGGGCTGGTCGAGCAGCCGCTCCAGGGTCGGCCAGGCGCGGGCGGCGCGGCGCAGGGCCACGGTGGCGTCGGCGCGGGTGGTGCGGCCCGCGCCCGGCCACAGCTCGGCGGCGTCGAGGACCAGGGTGGGGTCGGCGAGGTTGTGGACCTGGAGGACGGCGTGGAAGGGGTCGGGCCCTTCGACGCGCAGCGACACCCGCACGCCTTGGTGGGCCCATTCCCGCAGGTGGGGGACGTGTTGCGGGGCGGTGGCGGCGAAGGCGGGGGCACCGGCGGCGGTCGCGGCGGCGGCGCCGCGGGGCATGGTGTCGGCGACGGCGTCGAGGAAGGCCCGCAGGAGGGGTTCGGCGTCGGGCAGTTCCAGGGGGTCGCGTCCGGACAGCGGGACGGCGCGGGCGTGCGGGGGCATGGCGGCGGCCAGGTCGCGGACGCGGGTGTGGTCGGCGGGGTCCAGGGGCGTGAGCTGCCAGGCGTCGAAGTCGGCGTCGGTGACGGCGGGCCGCACCCGGCCGCGGGCGACGAGCTGGAGGGCCAGGACCACGGCGGCGCCCCAGAAGGCGGCGGCCGGGTGGACCCCGGGGCCGGCGGCGGCCCGGCGGGCGCGGGTGAGCAGCGGGATCGCCTCGGTCAGCGGCAGGCGCAGGGCGGGCACGGTGCGGCGGCCGCCGTCGGGGGCGGCGACGGCGAGCCGGTCGGTGCCGGGCCGGTCCTGCGCCTGCCGCTGGTCGGGTGGGGCGTAGAAGGCGATCGTGGACGCGCGTGGCGGGTCGGCCGGTTCGAAGACCGCCGGGTACCGCTCCACCCCGTTGTTCAGCGTTCCCCCTCGTGCCCGCCGGGTTGTTCAAGTTTGAGCCTAGCCCAGCTGCCGGGTTCGCCGGGCGAGTTCGGCTCACCCGCCAGGGGGTAGGCGCCGGCGCGCAGGCGCTCCACCAGGCCCCGGGTCCACTCCGCGCCGCCCGCGGCGGTGTGCTCCCACAGCCCGTACAGCTCGCGCACGTGCGGCGGGTCGCGCCAGCGGTCGGCCTGCTCGCGGGCGGTGTCGCGGTGGCCCTCCAGGGCGGCGAGGCGTTCGCCGAGCAGCGCGAGGGCGTCGTCGCGGGTGAGGGAGGGCAGCATGGCCAGGCCCGCGGCGAGGGTGTCGGGCCGGGTCTCGGGGCGGCGCAGCGCGTCGCGCAGCAGTCTGCGGTACTCGGCCTCGCCCCGCGCGGTGATCTCGTACTCGGTGCGGCCGGGCGGGCTGGTGTGGTCGGTGAGGCAGCCGTCCTTGGTGAGCTGCTTGAGCGCGTGGTAGATCGAGCCCCACTTGACGTGGGCCCACTCCCCCGCGCCCCAGGACAGCAGGTCCGTGCCGATCAGGTAGCCGTGGGCGCGTCCGTGTCCGCGCACCACGCCGAGCACCAGCAGCCGTGTCGCCGACATGATCCTTGTCCGGGTCCCTTTTTTCGGTTTCGCGGGTCAGCGTAGATCGCCAGGATGGGCACGTGACGCGCGAAGGGGTTGTGCCGGGGGTCCGACTGCGGCGGCTGGACGAGGAGGGGTTGGAGCGGCTGCTGGCCCTGGCGGTCGCCGACGCCGACCCGGCCGACGTGATGCCGCCGGGCTGGGCGGTCGACCGGCACGACGAGTTCCGCCGGTTCTACCGGGGTTTCCTGCGCGACGCCTACGAGGTCGTGGACGGCGGCCGCACGGCCGGCATGGCGCGGCTGACCACCGAGGGCGAGGCCGGCCTGTGGCTGGCCCGCGCCGCCCGGGGTCGCGGGACGGGCCGGGCGGTGGTGCGGCGGCTGCTGGAGGAGGCGCCCGGACGCGGGGTGCGGACCGTCGTGGCCACCACGACCACCGGCAACGTCGCCGCGGTGCGGGTGCTGACCGCGCTCGGGGCGGAACTGGAGGTCGTGGGCGGGGAGGTGTCGGCGCGGATCGCGGTGCCCGCCGAACCGCCGACCAACACCGAACCGGCGACCGACCCCGCCCAGCTCCTGCCCGCCGACCCGGACCTCCCCGCGACGGCGACGGGGTGACCGGCCCCGAGGCCGGCGGGTCACCCCTCCAGGGTGGCCAGCAGCTCGCGCGCCCAGGCTTCGGCGCCGTCGTCGAGCCGCTGGTCCAGCAGTTGCAGGCAGCGGTGCAGGTGGCGCCGGGCACGGTCGTGGTCGCCCTGCTCCGCGGCGGTCCGGCCGAGGTAGTAGAGGGTGATCCCCTCGCCGTGCCGGTCGCCCAGGGCGCGGAAGGTCTCCCCGGCCCGTTCGTACTCGGTGACGGCGTCCTCGATCCGGCCGACGGTTTCGTAGGCAACGCCGAGGACGGAGCGCGTGAGCGCCTCGCCGTGCCGGTTGCCCACTTCACGGGCGGCCGCCGCCGATGCGGTGTAGTACGCGATGGCCTGGTCGTGGGAGCCCATGCTGAAGTGGCAGTTGCCGATGTTGCTCAGCGTCGACGCCTCACCCGTGCGGTAGCCCGTCTCCCGGCAGCCGGCGAGCACCCGCTCGAACCGCGTGAGCGCCTCGTCGAAGCGGCCCCGGTCGAACAGCGCGGTCCCGTCGTTGCTCAGTGCGTCCAGGGCGTTGAGGACGGTCCCCACACCGGCCTGCCCGGACGGCACGGTCCTCCGCTCGGGCGGGGGTGTGCCCGGATCGGCCCACCGGGACGGGTCGGACCGCCGCGCCTGGATCCGGTTGCCCTCCAGCTCGGTCGAGACCCAGTCGATCCCCTCCCGGTCGCCGAGCCGCCGGTACGCCTCGATCCCCCGGCGCAGGTGGTGCTCGGCGCGGCCGAAGTCGCGCATGGCCGAGTACGCCTTGCCCAGGTAGGTCGCGGCGTACCCGGTCGCGGCGAGGTCGTCGACCTCGCGTGCCGCGTCGACCGCCAGCAGGTGGGCGGTCAGCGCCTCGTCCCAGCTGCCGCGCAGCTGGAGCTGGACGGCGAGCATGGTGGCGCTGTGGACCACCTGCGCGTGGTGGCCCTCCCGGGCCGCCGCGTCGAAGACGGCCACCAGGTTGGGGCGCTCGGCGTCGAACCACGCGAGCAGCTCGGCGTGGGACAGGAGCTTCCCGGGGGAAGGGCCCGGTTCCACCGTGATCAGCTTGTCCGGGAAGGTGCGGACGGTGAGGGCGAGCAGCATCCGGTTGTGGTGGGCCGGCAGCCGCCGGAACGCGTCGGGGTCGGGTCGGCCGCGCAGCCGCTCCTCGGCGTAGAGGCGGACCAGCTCGTGGAGGCGGAACCACCCCCTGGGTCCGGCCGGCCCCACCAGGTGCGCCCGCCGCAGGACGGTCAGGCAGCGCCGGGCCGCCCGCTCGGGGAGCCCGGCCAGCGCGGCGGCCGCGTCGACGGAGACCGTGGGGCCCGGGTTGGCCGCGAGCAGCCGGAACAGGTGGGCGGCCGGCGCCGGTAATCGCTCGTAGGACAGGTCGAGCGCGGCACGGACCGACCGCTCTCCGGTCTCCAGCTCGGCCAACCGCTCCCCGCGGTCGGTCAGCGCGTCCACCAGCTCGGCCACCGGCTGGTCGGGGTCGGAGGCGAGCAGGCCGCCCGCGATGGCCAGCGCCTGCGGCAGGTACCCGCACAGCGCGGCCAGTTCGCCCGCCACCTCCCCGGCTTCGCCGACCCGTTCGTCACCGTCGTGGGCGGCGTCCAGCAGCCGGGCGACGAGGGCGACCGACTCGTCCCCGCTGAGCACGCCGAGTTCCCGCCGCCGGGCCGGGGCGAGGTCGCCGAGCGCGTTGCGGCTGGTCACCAGCACGCGGTGCCGCCCGTCACCGGGCAGCAGCGGGACCACCTGGGCGGCCAGTTCGGCGTTGTCCAGCACCAGCAGCACCCGGCCGGGGCGTTCGGCCAGCAGCGAGCGGTGCAGGGCCTCACGGCCCGCGAGGTCGGGCGGCAGGTGCTGCCCGACCACGCCCAGCGCGCGCAGGTGCACCTCCAGCGCCGCCTCCGGCTCCACCCGGCGGGCGCGGGCGAAGCCCCGCAGGTCCTGGAACAGCACACCGCCGGGGAACCACCCGGCCGCCACCGCGTCGTGCGCGGCGCGCAGCGCCAGGGTCGTCTTGCCGATGCCCGGCGGGCCGGCCAGCACGCAGACGGGCGCGGGCGGGCCGGCGTCCGGGCGCAGGAAGTCCGCCAGGTCCGCCAGCTCGGCGGCGCGGCCGGTGAACGCGGCCTCGACCGGCGGCAGGCCGGCGAGCGCCACCGGGGGCGGCGCGTCGGTGTGCTGGACGACCCGGTCGATGTGACCCGCCTGGACCAGCGGCCCCCACGCCGTGCCCTCGAAGCTGTTCACTCCCCCCGTTCTACCGGGTGCGCGCGGCTGCGGGCACCCCGGCTCGCGGCCGGTGTTCCGCCCGCCGGGGCGGCGGGCGGGCCCGGCCACGTCCCGCTCACGACGGTGGCCGCCAACTCCTCGTCGGCGCTCACGCCGGCGCTCAACCCGGCGGCCCGGAACGCGGCGGCCGTGGCGGCGGCCTGGTGGGCGCCGGTCTCGATCAGCAGCCTCCCGCCGGGCGCCAGCCACTCCCCCGCCCCGGCCACGACGCGGCGCTGCACGTCCAACCCGTCCGCCCCACCGTCGAGGGCGACGCGGTTCTCGTGGTCGCGCGCCTCGGGCGGCATGTGCGCGATCTCGCCGGTGGGCACGTACGGGGCGTTGCAGACCAGCACGTCCGCCCGGCCGCGCAACCGCCGCGGCAGCGCCGCGTAGAGGTCGCCGCAGTACACGCGATCCCCGGGCAGGTTGCGGGCGGCGCAGCGCGCGGCCGCCGGGTCCACGTCGGCCGCGTGCACCTCCACCCCCGGCACCCGACGGGCCACGACCGCGCCGACCGCGCCCGTCCCGCAGCACAGGTCGACCACCACCGCGCCCGGCCCCAGGCCCGCCACCGCCAGGTCCACCAGGTGCCCGGTGCGGCGGCGCGGCACGAACACGCCGGGCTCGACGGCGATGCGCAGCCCGCAGAACTCCGCCCACCCCAGCACCTGCTCCAGCGGCAGCCCGCCGACCCGTTGCCCGATCATGGACTCCAGGTGGGCGGGCGTGCGCGAGGAACCGATCAGCAACCTGGCCTCGTCCTCGGCGAACACACAGCCCGCCGCGCGCAGCCGCCCGGCGATCTCCTCCAGCATCGTGACGTACCCCATCAGGCTCTCCCCCTGGCCACCGTGGCCTCGACGCCGTCGAGCAGCACCGCCAGGCCCACCTCGAAGTTGCGCACCGCGTCGCGCTCCAGGTAGGGCGCGCACTCGTTGTCCGGCACGGGCGGCGGCGGCTCCTGCCCGAACCACGTCGACAGCGGGAACCGCTCGGCGAAGTCCGGCGACACCTCCTCCAGCAGCGACGACCGCGAGTACCACCACTCGTCGTCGCCCAGCCCGGTCTCGCGCGCCGCGCTCCGGGCGTCCGCGATCACCGCCGCCGCACCCCGCACGAACTGCACCAGCGCCCCCAGCACCCCGCGCAGCACCGACGCCTCCAGGCCCGTCGCCCGCAGCACCCGGACCAGCGTCTCCACCCCGGTGAACTCGTTGGGCCCCAGCACCGGCCGCGCCTGCGACACCTGCAACACCCACGGGTGGCGCAGGTAGAACTCCCGGTTGTCCCGCGCCCACGCCGTCAACGCCACCCGCCACCCCTCCTCCAGCGGGTAGTCGGCCGGCAGCTCCCCCAGCACCTTGTCGCACATCAGGTCCACCAGCTCGGCCTTGTCCGCCACGTAGGTGTAGAGCGCCATCGCGGAACGGCCCAACCGTTGCCCCACCGCCCGCATCGACACCGCCGCCATGCCGTCCCGGTCGGCCAGCGCGATCGCCGCGTCCACCACCGCGTCCACGTCCAACCCCGGCCGACGCCCCGACCCCGCTCCCCCGGCGTCCGGCCCCGGGGCCCGGTCCCGCCACAGCAGCCGCATCGACCGGCGGGCGTCACCCTGCCCCGCGAACACCGCCACTTGCCACTCCTTACGGCGTAAAGTACCTTGCCCCAGTCACGTCGCGACGCCATCACTTTACGTCATAAACAAACCAGGGGGAAACAGGCATGGGCACGCTCGCCGACAGCCACGACGTCATCCAAGTACGCGGCGCCCGCGAGAACAACCTCAAGAACATCTCCGTCGACATCCCCAAACGCCGCCTCACCGTCTTCACCGGCGTCTCCGGCTCCGGCAAGTCCTCCCTGGTCTTCGGCACCATCGCCGCCGAATCCCAACGCCTCATCAACGAGACCTACACCGCGTTCATCCAGTCCTTCATGCCCAACCTCGGCCGCCCCGACGTCGACCACCTGCGCAACCTCAGCGCCGCCATCATCGTCGACCAGGAACGCATGGGCGCCAACTCCCGCTCCACCGTCGGCACCGCCACCGACGCCCACACCCTGCTCCGCATCCTCTTCAGCCGCCTCGGCCAACCCCACGTCGGCACCTCCGGCGCCTTCAGCTTCAACCTCCCCGAAGGCATGTGCCCCCGCTGCGAAGGACTCGGCCGCACCACCACCACCGACGTCGACCAACTCCTCGACCGCACCAAGAGCCTCAACCAGGGCGCCATCACCGTCCCCGGCTTCACCACCGACAACTGGTACGTCCAGACCTACATCCACTCCGGCTTCTACGACCCCGACAAACCCCTCACCGACTTCACCGACCAGGAGTGGGACGCCCTCCTCCACCGCGACACCACCAAGGTCAAGATCGGCAAGACAAACGTCACCTACGAGGGACTGCTGGTCAAGGTCCAACGGCTCTACCTGTCCAAGGACCGCGAATCCATGCAACCCCACGTCCGCAAATTCGTCGACCGCGCCGTCACCTACACCACCTGCCCCGACTGCCACGGCGCCCGCCTCAACCAGGCCGCCCTCGCCTGCAAGATCAACAACACCACCATCGCCGACTGCTCCGCCATGCAGATCAGCGACCTCGCCGACTGGACCCGCCACATCACCGACACCACCGTCGGCCCCGTCCTCACCACCCTGCGCGAACTCCTCGACTCCCTCGTCGAGATCGGCCTCGGCTACCTCAGCCTCGACCGCCCCGCCGCCACCCTCTCCGGCGGCGAAGCCCAACGCGTCAAAATGGTCCGCCACCTCGGCAGCGCCCTCACCGACGCCACCTACGTCTTCGACGAACCCACCACCGGCCTCCACCCCCACGACATCCAACGCATGAACGACCTCCTCCTCCGACTCCGCGACAAGGGCAACACCGTCCTCGTCGTCGAGCACAAACCCGAAACCATCCACATCGCCGACCACGTCATCGACCTCGGCCCCGGCGCCGGCACCCACGGCGGCCACATCACCTTCACCGGCTCCGTCACCGACCTCCGCAACTCCGACACCCCCACCGGACGCCACCTCGACCACCGCGCCCGACTCCGCCACCACCTCCGCACCCCCACCGGCCACCTCCCCATCACCGGCGCCGACCTCCACAACCTCCACAACGTCGACGTCGACATCCCACTCGGCATCCTCACCGTCGTCACCGGCGTCGCCGGCTCCGGCAAGAGCTCCCTCATCCACGGCTCCCTCGCCACCCGCGCCGACGTCGTCACCGTCGACCAATCCCCCATCCGCGGCTCACGACGCTCCAACCCCGCCACCTACACCGGCCTGCTCGACCCCATCCGCACCGCCTTCGCCAAGGCCAACGGCGTCAAACCCGCCCTCTTCAGCGCCAACTCCGACGGCGCCTGCCCCCACTGCAAGGGCATCGGCCTCGTCTACACCGACCTCGCCATGATGGCCGGCGTCGCCACCACCTGCGAGCAGTGCGAGGGCAAGCGCTACACCCCCCAGGTCCTCACCTACCAGCTCCGCGGCCACAACATCAGCGACGTCCTCGCCATGTCCATCGCCGAAGCCCACGACTTCTTCACCGAAAAACCGGCCAGGGCCGTCCTCGACCGCCTCGTCGACGTCGGCCTGGGCTACCTCGCCCTCGGCCAACCCCTGACCACCCTCTCCGGCGGCGAACGCCAACGCCTCAAGCTCGCCATCCACATGGCCGAGAAGGCGTCCACCTACGTCCTCGACGAACCCACCACCGGCCTCCACCTCGCCGACGTGGACAAGCTCCTCGCCCTGCTCGACCGCCTCGTCGACGCGGGCAACACCGTCATCGTCATCGAGCACCACCAGGCCGTCATGGCCCACGCCGACTGGATCATCGACCTCGGCCCCGGCGCCGGCCACGACGGCGGCCGCGTCGTGTTCACCGGCACCCCCACCCAGCTCGTCGACAGCGCCGACACCCTCACCGCCCAGCACCTGCGCCAGTACGTCGGGCGGTGAGCACGGGACGGGGCCGATCCGCTGGCGGGTGAGCCCCGTCCCTGCTGTTTTTGCCCTTGTCGTCTTACGTACCCACTTCCTGGGTTTTCTTTTGGTTAACACTGAAGTTATCAAGACTGTTGTTTGTTCTTGAGTTGCAATGGCGTGGCGGCAGGCAGGTTCCACTGACCGCTCGTCGGGCGTCGGGCGTCGGGCGTCGGGCGGACGATCGTTGCCCGACGCCCGACCTGCGTGCCCGCACGTCTCATTGCCGGCTTCCCGCCCCGCGCTCCCCCGCCCCACGCGCCGCGCCACCCAGGCTAGCTGTTGCGTTCAAGCAACACTGAAGCCATGGAGGACAACGATCAGCATTTTCCCCTGATTCGGATTTCCGCAGGTCATTAGCTCTGCCGGTCGATTGTCGAGCTACCGAGCGGTCCTCTAACGTTGCCGACCACGTCCGCGCGTACGTGTCCGGGAAACTCCGCTCCCCCGGCCGGCCCGAGCCGCATCGGGTTCGTCGGGAACCCTGCACGAGGGAGAACCCTGCGATGGGAGACGTTCGCGCACCCAAGCGAGCCCTGCTCGCCTTATGCACCGTCGGCGCCACCGCGCTGGCGCTGACCACCACGGCCGGTCAGGCCGCCGCCGAGGGCCAGATCCTCGGCGCCGCCAACCCGACCGCCATCCAGGACAGCTACATCGTGGTCTACGACGAGCTGTCCACCCAGAGCGCCGAGGCGCTCACCTCCGACCTCAGCGCCAAGTACGACGCGAAGGTCGAGTTCACCTACCAGCACGCCCTCAAGGGCTTCGCGGGCACGCTGTCCGAGCGGGCCGCGCGCCGACTGGCCGCCGAGCCGGGCGTGGCCTACGTCCAGCAGAACGGCACGGTCCAGGCCGTGGCCACCCAGCCCAACCCGCCGTCGTGGGGGTTGGACCGCATCGACCAGCGCGACCTGCCGCTGGACTCCGGCTACACCTACCCCAACGACGGCGCCGGCGTCACCGCCTACATCATCGACACCGGCATCCGGACGTCCCACCAGGACTTCGGCGGCCAGGCGTCGTGGGGCACCAACACCACCGGGGACGGCAACAACACCGACTGCAACGGCCACGGCACGCACGTCGCCGGCACGGTCGGCGGCAACGCCCACGGCGTGGCCAAGGGCGTCACCCTGATCGCGGTCAAGGTGCTCAACTGCGCGGGCTCCGGCTCGTTCGCGGGGGTCGCCGCGGGTATCGACTGGGTCACCGGTCACCACACCTCCGGCCCCGCCGTGGCGAACATGAGCCTCGGCGCCCAGGGCAGCGACGCCGCCACCGAGAACGCGGTGCGCAACTCCATCGCCGACGGCGTCACCTACGCCCTCGCGTCGGGCAACTCCAACTCCGACGCGTGCAACTTCACCCCCGCGCGGGTGGCCGAGGCGATCACGGTGAACGCGTCGACCAACACCGACGCGCGCGCCTCGTTCTCCAACTGGGGCACGTGCACGGACATCTTCGCGCCCGGCCAGAACATCACCTCGGCCTGGCACACCAACGACACCGCCACCAACACCATCAGCGGCACGTCCATGGCCTCACCGCACGTCGCGGGTGGCGCGGCGCTGCTGCTCGGCGCCACGCCGGGGCTCACGCCCGCCCAGGTCCAGAGCGCGATGATCACCAACTCCACCGCGAACAAGATCACCTCGCCGGGCACCGGCTCGCCCAACCGGCTGCTGTTCGTCAACACCGGCGGCGGCCCCGGCCCGGGTGACCCGGCGGTCACCCCGCCGGGCAACCAGACCGGCAGCGTCGGCACCGCCACCAGCCTCCAGCTGAAGGCCACCGGCGGCACGCCGCCGTACACGTGGTCGGCCACCGGCCTGCCGCCCGGCCTGTCCCTCAACGCGGCCACCGGGCTGATCTCGGGCACGCCGACCACCGCCGGCACCTACACCGTCACCGCGACGGCGACCGACTCGGCGGCCAAGGCGGCGTCGGTGACGTTCACCTGGACGATCAACCCCCCGGGCGGCTCGTGCTCCGCGCCCGGTGAGAAGGTCACCAACGGCGGCTTCGAGAGCGGCACCACCGGCTGGTCCAACGCCACCTGGACGATCGGCGCGTGGACCGGTGAGGGCGCGCCGCGCTCCGGCTCGCGCTCGTCGTGGGTCAGCGGCTACGGCTACGCCCAGACCGAGACCCTGTCCCAGACCGTCACCGTCCCGGCCGGCTGCGCCAACACCACGCTGTCGCTGTGGCTGAAGATCAGCACCTCGGAGTACGAGCCCGCGGTGTTCGACACCTTCACCGTGCAGGCCAACGGCACCACGCTGGCCACCTACACCAACCTGACGCCCTCCGGCTACGCGGTGCGCACCTTCAACCTGGGCGCGTACGCGGGCCAGAGCGTCGCGCTGAGCTTCACCGGCGCGGAGGACTGGTCCTACCAGACCTCGTTCGTGCTGGACGACGTCTCGGTGAACGCGGCCTGATCCCGCTCCCCGGGGCCGGTGGTCCTCCGCGACCACCGGCCCCGGGGACAGGTCAGGACGCCGTGCTGCGGCAGCCTGCGCCGCAGCACGCCCATCGCGCGGTGGGTGCGGGACTTGACCGTGCCGGGCGGGATGTCCAGCTCCGACGCGGCCTCGGCGATCGAGTCGCCCCACAGGTACAGCCGCTCCAGCACGCGGCGCAGGTCGTCCGGCAGCCCCCGCAGCGCCTCCCCCACCACGAGGTCGGTGACCACCCGGTCGGCGTGGTCGCCCGTCACGGCGGCGGTCGAGCGGGCGTCGTCCACCTCCACCGGCCGCCCCTGCCGGGCCCGGGACTGGTCGTAGACGATGTTGCGCGCCACGGTCATCAGCCACCGGCGCACCGAGCCGCCCTCCGCGATCAGCTTGTCCGCGTGCCGCCACGTCCGGATCATCGCCTCCTGCACGACGTCCTCCGCGGCGTGGTGGTCGCCGGTCAGCCGCTTGGCGTAGGCGAGCACCACCTCCCCGTGCTCCAGGAACACCGACCGGGTGAACTGGTCCGCCGCCACGTCCGTCGTCATCGCGTTCTCCTCCAGCCCGGTTGCCGCCAAGCTAGGAGGACGAAGTGCACGACATGTGAACGTCAACGCGGGAGGTTGTCACTACCGCCCGGGAGCCCCACCAGCTTGGCCCGGAGCCGGTCGGTCCGGGGCAGTCCCAGCTCCTCGAACCCGGCCAGCGACGCCCGCCAGTGCCCGGCGGCCCGCCCGGTGCGACCGGCCGCCGCCTCGACGTCGCCCAGCCGCTCCCCCGTGTCGGCCACCGCGAAGCGGATGCCCAACTTCTCGAAGCCGGCCAGGGCCAGGCGGTACTGCTCGGCCGCCTCGTCGAGCCGGCCGAGGTGGAACAGCGCGTTCGCGATGCTGTCCCGCAGGTCCGCCACGCCGTAGTCGTCGTCGGCCCGGGTCAGCGCCAGCCCCTCCAGGCAGTGGGCCAGGGCCTCCTCGTGCCGGCCGAGCAGCCCCAGGCACCAGCCCACGGCGTTGAGCGCGCGGGCGAGCAGGGTGTCGTCCGCGCCGAGCCGTTGCAGGCGCAGGGCCTCCTGGGCGTGGGCGAGCGCGGCGCGGTGGTCGCCCACGGACTCGTACAGCCAGCTGGTGAACCGGCGCAGCTCGGCCAGCATCCGCGGTGCGGCGACGCCGTCGAGCACGGCCAACGCCTGCTCGCCGTGCACGCAGGCCACCTCGACGCGGCCCAGGTCGGCCTCCGCCCGGGACAGGCCCAGCAGCCCGTTGCCCTCGCCGAGCCGGTCCCCGGCGCGCCGCGCCGCCGCCACGGCCGCCTCGCTGGTGGCCAGCAGGTCGTGCCAGTGGCCGGCGCGGTCCAGGTGGTGCGCCAGCGCCCAGCCCAACCGCCAGGCGACGTCGTCCCGCCCGGTCGCGGCGGCCTGGGCCTGGGCCGACAGCAGCACCCGGTGCTCGGTGGCGAACCAGGTCAGCGCCCGCTCGCCGTCGGCGAACCGCAGCGGCCGCGCCCGCTCCGGGGGCGGGTCCAGCGGGATCGGCACCCGGTCCGGAGAGAGCGCCAGGGCCGCCGCGCACGCGGTGTGCAGGTAGTGCGCGAGCACCGCGCCGACGGCGGCGTCCCGGTCCTGCGGGGTGTCGTGCTCGTGGGCCAGCTCGACGGCGTACAGGCGCAGCAGGTCGTGCAGGGAGTAGCGGCCGGGCGCGTGCTCGGTGAGCAGGTGCGCGCCGCACAGCTCGGCCAGCGCGCGGCGGGTGCTCGCCGGGGGTTCGCCGTGCAGGGCGGCCACGGCCGCGGCGCCGACGTCGTTGCCGGGGGTCAGCGCGAGCCGCCGGAACAGTCCGGCCGCGGCGGGGGTGAGCGCGTCGTAGGACCAGGAGAACACGGCCCGCACGTCCAGCGCGGTGTCGCCGGTGGACAGCGCGTCCAGGCCGGCGCGGGCGTCGACCAGGTCCTCCGCCAGCGCGGCGAGCGGAAAGGTGGGGCGGGTGGCGGCGCGGGCCGCGACCACGGCCAGCGCCAGCGGTAACCGCGCGCAGGCGGTCAGGATCGCGTCCACCACGTGGATCTCGGCCCCGACCCGCCGCTTGCCGAGCCGGCGGACCAGCACCTCCCGGGCCGCGTCGTCGTCCAGCACGTCCAGCCGCACGGCGTGGGCGTGGTGCGAGGCGACCAGGCCCACCAGGTCGTCCCGGCTGGTGACGACGGCCAGCGAGCCCTCCCCCGGCAGCAGCGGCCGGACCTGCTCGGCGTCCCTGGCGTTGTCCAGCAGCACCAGCACCCGGCGGCCGTGCAGCAGGCTGCGGAACAGCGCCGACCGGGCCTGCTCGCCGTCCGGGACGTCCGCGGGCCGCACGCCCAGCGCGTGCAGGAAGTCGTGCAGCTGGTCGGCCGGCCGCACCGCTGGTTCGGCCGGGTGGAAGCCCCGCAGGTCGGCGTAGAGCAGGCCGTCGGGGTGGTGCGGGGCGAGCTGGTGGGCCAGGTGCACGGCCAGGGTGGTCTTGCCGATGCCGGCCATGCCGGTGACCGCGAGCAGCCCGGCGCCCTCGGCGGCGGCCTCCAACAGCGCCTCCAGCTCGTCCTCCCGGCCGACGAACGCGTCGAGCGGGCGCGGCAGCTGGGCCGGTCGCACCGCGGGTCCGGTGGGTGGCGCGTCGGCCAGCACCGCCCGGTGCGCCGACCGCAGCGCCTCGCCGGGGTCGAGCCCCAGCTCCTCCGCGAGCCTGGCGCGCACCGACTCGTAGACGTCGATCGCCTCGGCCTGCGCCCCGGTGGCGGCCAGCAGCCGCACCAGGTCCGCGTGCAGCGCCTCGTCGAGCGGGTGGCCGTGCGCGACGAGCCTCAGCGCGGGCAGCACGGCCCCCGGCTCCTCGCACTCGACCGCGAGCCGCACGGCCAGCCGGACCGCGGCCACGCGCTCGTGCTCGACCGCCACGAACCGGGCGTCGGACCGGATCTCCTCCACCACCCCGGCGGCCACCGGCCCCTGCCACAGCCCCAGGGCGTCGAGCAGCGAGGCGAGCCCGTCGCGCGCGTCCTGCTCCCCCGCCCGGCGCACCAGGTCGCGGAAGCGCAGCAGGTCCAGGCTGTCGGCGTCGACCACGGGCTGGTAGCCGCCCGGCGCGGGCAGCAGCCAGCTCCCGGTGGCGCGGCGCGGCAGGTCCGGTTCGATGACCCGGCGCAGCGCGCCGACGTACCGGTGCACGACGTTGGCCGCGCTGGGCGGCGGGTTGGTCGGCCACAGGGCGTCGACGATGTCGGCCATCGTCACGACCCGACCGGCGCCCACGAGCAGCAGCGCCAACACCGCCTGCTGCTGGGGCGGACCGAGCGGCACCTCGCGGCCGTCGACCCACGCGCGCGGCGGTCCCAGGAGGGACAGGCGGAGATCCTTGCCGATCAGGACATCCCTCGATCAGGTGGGTGGAGCCCCGGTCGCGGCGCGGCGACGGGGCGTCCGGACCGACTCCGGTGGACCCCTCATCGTACCGAGGCGGCCGGGCGGGGGTGGATCTCCTCCGGTCGACGCCCCGTCGACGGGTCTCGACGCCCCGTCGACGGGTCTCGACGGGTCTCGACGGGTCTCGACCGAGGGGAGATCCACCCCGTGATCAGCAGGCGATCGGCGAGGAGCCGATGGCGACGTCGTCGTACCAGAGGGTGTCCGCACCGTCGCCGTAGCTCTCCCAGCCCAGCCGCAGGTCCGTGACGGCGGGCCGCCACGCCTTCCTGAGCCACTGGTCGTCGATGTCGGGCGTCGGCGTGCCGTCCACCTGGAGACCCACGACGGACGAGCCGTTGAGCGAGGTCGACAGCCGGCCGGCCGGGTCGACGGTGAACTGGACGCAGTTCCACTGGCCGGTGGGCAGCGGCTTGCTCTGCGCCACGCCCTGCGGGCTCTGCGCGGGCAGGGTGGCGTCGTCGGACTCGCGGTTCCACTGGAGCGCCGAGTTCTGGCCGCCCATGCGCAGGTCCTTGCCGTTGTCGGCGGTGTCCTTCATCGCCATGAACGTCACGTGCGCCATCGGCAGGTTCGTGGTGTGGCGGACGTAGAACCGGCCGTGCACGGTGCCGGAGCCGGTCAGCGGGGTGCCGAAGAAGATGTGGTTGCAGTAGCCGGACGCGCCGTCCACGCGCACCGACTTGGAGCCGCTGCGGGCCGTGGCGGTGTCGATGCTGACCCGACCCTGGCCGGTGCAGTTGGCCGCGCCCACGGTCCACCGGCCCGACGGGCTGGAGCCGGTCTGCTCCTCGAAGCCGTCGCACAGGGTGGCCGTGCCGCAGCCGCCCGGGTTCTGCTGGTCGGTGGTCGTGGTGGTGGTGTTCGTCGTCGTGGTGGTCGTGGTGGTGGACGTCGTCGTGGGCCCGTCGCCGCTGCACGAGACGCCGTTGAACGAGAAGTCGGTGGGCGCCTGGTTGGTGCCGCTGTAGGTGGCCTGGAAGCCGAACTGGGCGCTCGCGCCCGTGGCCAGCGACCCGTTCCACGGCATGTTGGCGACGGTGACCTTGTTGCCGGACTGCTTCACGTCGGCGCTCCACCCGGAGGTGACGGCCTGGTTGCCCGCGAAGGTCCAGGTGAGCTGCCACGAGGTGACCGGAGCGGACTGGTTGGTCACGGTCACGTTGGCGGTGAAACCGGTGGACCACTGGTTGAGCTTGTAGTCCACGGCGCAGACGGGGGCCGCTCCCGCGGAGCTGTTCCCGCCGATCACCACCAACCCGGCTACGGAGACGACAGCGGCGACCGCCGCCAGCAGATTTCGCACAACAACCCCTTCGTTGTCGTTTCTGGGAGCGTTCCCAGAAGCTGACTGTAACGATCCCGTCACCGCAACGGAATACTCCGCTTGACGCAACGGCCGCTCCTGCGGAGGCGTCCCGAGCCGGTGGGCCGCCGACGATCTCTCGCCGGCCACCGCCGACACCGGGCGGCGCGGTCTACCACCGATCGGGTGAACCGGCCGGCTTGTGCGTCAAACGACGCAGAACACACCTCCCGCTGATCGGTACGACTGCACTCCACCGGGTGCCCCACGAGGTGAGCGACTGCCGCGGGTGGCCGGACCCGGTGCGGGTCGGTCGATGAGGAGTCGTGATGCAGGGACTGCCACAGCGCGATGTACGGGTGAAGATCGGCCGGGACGCCCACGGGCCGGTGGTGGCGGGCGACGGCAACGTCACCCACGTGAGCGCTTCGACGCCGATGCCCGCGCCCGACCAGGGTCCGCCTGCCGACCTGCTGGCGGCGCACCGGGTCGTGGTGACCACGGACGTGCAGAGGTCCAGTTCGCGCAACAACGCCGGGCAGCGGCACATGCGCCGCGCCGTGGAGGGGTGCGTCCTGGCGGGTGCGGCGGCGCTGGGCGTGGCAGCGGACGTCCTCGAGGTGTCCGACCGCGGTGACGGGCTCCAGGTGGTGATGCCGGAGGCGGTCAGGTTGGTCGACGTCCTCGACACCTTCGTCGAGGCGGTCGCCAAGGCGCTGCGGGAGCACAACCTGGTGTCCGGTGACGCCTACCGGGTCGACCTGCGCGCCGCCGTGCACGTTGGCCACGTCGATCGGGTGGGCGGTGAGTGGTCGGGGACGCCGTTGGTGCACGCGGCGCGCCTGGTGGACGCGCCCGGGGTGAAGGACGCCCTCGGTGAGGACGGCGACGCGTGCCTGGCGCTGGTGGTGTCGGCGCCGGTGAAGCAGGTGGTGGACGAGGGCTACTGCCGGGTCGGTCCGGCCGGTTACCGGCACGTCGGGGTGGTCGTCAAGGAGACCTCGTGCGACGGCTGGTGGCGGTTGCTGTGACCACGTCGTCCAGTGCCGGAAGTCCCACGTCGTCAGGGCGGGAGTGGTCATGAGCCGAACGCACGAAGACCCCGGGTGGGAGGGTCCGGCTCCCGAGCCGGGCCACGGGGGCGTCAGCTACCACGTCGAGGTCGGTGGGGGGACCGACGGACCGGTGGTCGCGGGCAGCTACAACCTGGTCGTCGACGCGCGGCACGGCTCGTCGGTCACCGTGGGGCTGGAGCGGCAGCGGCCCGCGCCGGTTCGCCGGGACCGGATCGCGGTGGTGCCCCGGCGCACGCGCGAACCGGTCGGGCGGGAAGCGGACGCGGCGACGTTGTCCGCCGCCATCGCCGCGGGCGGTGTGGTGCAGCTGTGCGGGCCGGCGGGGATCGGCAAGAGCGCCCTGCTGCGCCACCTGGCGCGCACGGCCGGGAACGGGCCCGACGGCGTGGTGTTCGTCAGCGCCGCGCACCGGCAGGTCTCCGACCTCGCCCAGCAGGTGTTCGAGTCCTGCTACCGGACCTGGGGCTACGCGCCGTCCCGGACGGACCTGCGCGCCCTGCTGGCCGGTCTGCGGATCACGGTGTACGTGGACGACGCCGACCTGACGGCCGACCAGCTGCGCGAGTTCACCGACCTGGTTCCCGACGCCACCTTCGTCCTGGCCCGCCGGGACAGCACGCCGCTCGGCGACGGGCCCGTGCACCACCTGGACGGCCTCGGCCAGGACGCCGCGGCGCTGCTGCTGACCCGGGCCCTGGGCCGGCCGCTGCACGACGCGGAACACGCCACGGCGGCCTCCCTGTGGCAGGTGTCCGGCGGGAACCCGCTGCTCCTGCTGCGCGTGGCCGGGGTGGCGGGCTCCGGCCGGTCGGCGCTGCCGGCGCCGGGTGCCGTGGAGGACCTGCTGCCGCGGTTGCTCGACCGGCTCGACCGGCTCGGCGGGTCCGCGATGAGCGCGGTGAACCTCCTCGCGGTGCTGGAGGACGCCGAACTCGCTCCCGAGCACATCGGCGCCCTGACGGGCGAACCGGACCCGGCCGCGCTGTGCGAGCGCCTCGCGGGCCTCGGGCTCGTGACACCGGGTGAACACGGCTACCGGTGCGCACCGGGCGTGGTGCCGGCCGTCCGCCGCGACACCGCGGCCCACCCGGTCGAGGGATTGTGCCGGTACTTCACCCGGTGGGCGGGCGATCCCGCCACGACACCGGCCCGGGTCGCCGAGCACAGCAGGGCGATCGAGCGGGTCGCGGGCCTCGCGACGGCCGCCGGGATGCCCGAGCTCACCGTGGCGCTCGGCCGCGCGGCGTCGCCGAAACTGGCGCACTCGCTGCGGTTCGACGCCTGGGGCCGGGCCCTGGGTCGGGGCTGGACCGGCGCCCGGCGCGCGGGGGACCGGGAGGCCGAGGCGTACTTCACCCACGAGGAGGGCGTTCGCTGCCTGGTCACGGGTCGGCTCGCCGCGGCGGCGGCGCTGCTGGCGCAGGCGGCTCTGCTGTGGCACGTCCTCGGCGACGGCCGGGGCACGACCGCCGCGTCCGAGGCCCACCAGTTCCTGCCGCGGGAACTCCAGTCGCCCGGTCGGGTCACCGCACCGGAGCAACCCGCCCCCGCCGAGGGCGACACCTCCCAAGCGGTGGCCGACCACATGGCCGACCTCGACCGCGGCGTGCCGGGGTCGCCACCCACCTCCGGCGAGGTCGGCTCGGGGTACTCCGGCGCCGAGGTGACCGATTTCGGGGTGCCGGCCGGTCCGGGCCCGACGCAGACCTACCACGGCTCACCGGGCGGCGGTGATGTCGGCGCGACCACCGCCACCAGTACCGCGACCACCGCCGCCGCGACCTCCGCGATCCCCGTCGGTGCCGCGACCACCGGGGCGACGGCGGCCACGGGAGCGGCGGCCGCCGCGCAGGGCGGTTCCGCGCTCGCCACGCTCCTCGTCGGGCTCGTGGTCGTCGGCGTCGTCGCCGTCACCGCGTACAACGAGAACGAGGAAATCCCGACGGCGAGCGGTGCGGCCGGGTCCGGGATCGTGGGCACGTGGGAGTTCGACCAGAAGAGCTTCACGATCGAGGAATCCGGTCCCGGCGCGTACTCCTTCTCCACGACCTGCGGCGACGACATCACGCTGACGGGCGACGACACCGAGGCCACCGGCGAGATGCCGGCTCGGACCCGCGACAGCGCGGGCGGCCCCTGCGGTCCGATCATCGGGTACAACACGGCGACCATCACGGCGGGGCCGAGCCCGGACACCGCCTGGTGGACGGTGACGATGCCACCCGAGGAAGCGGAGATCAGGACGTGCGTGTCCTGCGGGATGAGCGTCATGACCCGGGTCGGGTAGTCGGAGGGCCGCAGCCGGGTGGACCCGTGTCAGCCGATCCGGGTCGGGCCGCAGTCGGCCCGGCGTTCGCGGACCGGTTCCTCTTCGAACCGTCCACGCCCGGGGTGGCGGCCCGGGGCTACGGCAAGGTCTACTACCCGGGAATGCCCTGACCCCTCGGCGGCGACATCATGGCCAGATGGACACCCGGTTGCGCGCGCTCGAACGCGAAGACCTGCCTTTCGTGCACCACCTGACCAACGACGCCCAGATCATGTCGTACTGGTTCGACGAGCCGTTCGAGGCCCTGGTGGAGCTGCGCGACATCTACGACCGCCACATCCACGACGACCGCGAGCGCCGGTTCATCGTCGAGGTCGACGGCGAGCCGGCCGGGCTGGTCGAGCTGGTCAACATCACCAGCGTCCACCGCAACGCCGAGTTCCAGATCATCATCGCGCCCCACCACCAGGGGCGCGGCCTGGCGACCGTCGCGACCACGAAGGCGCTCGACTACGCCTTCGCCGTGCTCAACCTGCACAAGGTGTACCTGATCGTGGACATCGCGAACGAGAAAGCCGTTCACGTGTACCGGAAGACGGGGTTCAGGGACGAGGGCACCCTGCGCGAGGAGTTCTTCGCCGCGGGCCGCTACCGCAACGCGCTGCGCATGGGCATCCTCCAGCGGGAGCACCTGGGCTACTCGGAAGAGTGAGAGCACCACCCGGAAGCGTCACCAACCGAGGTGACCGCCGAGTCCACTGTGGACAAGAACCACCCCCTGCCACACGGGTCGGCGGTTGGCAACCCCGCCGAGCTGTGACGGCGGACGCGCCCGGACGGCGGTAGGCACCCCAGCGCCCGCTCGACAGACTTCAGAGGTCCAGACCAATCCTGAAGTGGAGTCACCGTGCGGAGTTCCCACCGCGAACGCACCTTCCGGACCCTCGCCGCCGTCGCCGCGGCCCTCGGCGCGCTCACCGCCGCGGCGGGCCCGGCGTCCGCGTCCCCCAGCACCTCCGCGGCCGCCGGCTGCGTCACCACGGACATCCACCTCGACCCCGGCGCCCGGGAGGTCGGCTGGACGGTCGACTGCGCCGACCGCCGCTACGTGTTCGCCGACATCACCGTGTTCGCGGGCGGCGTGGCGCACAGCAACCCGCAGGAAGCCAGGTGGGTCGACGCCGGCGACACCTGGCAGGACCTCAACACCTACCCGCAGACCACCCCGGCGATCGACCACCTCTGCGTCCACCTGGTCTCCTACGTGGACCCGACCGACCCGTTCGAGCAGCCGCAGGTCATCGGGCACTCCTGCGTGTGACCCGGGCGCGGCGCGGCAGGCCCGCCGGGGTCGGCCGCGCCGCGCTCCCCCGCCGCGCCCTCCCCCCGTCGGCAGGCGGGCGGTCGCCGAACCCGGCGCTACAGCAGGTGCGTCCCGTCCTCCCCCGCCCCGATCTCCACCAGCACCGCGCTCCACGCCGCGGTGGGGCTGGCGTCCAGCAGGACCACGCGGCTGCCGGGCGGTGGGTCGGCGGTGTGGAGGTTGAAGAACGTGTCGTTGGGCCCCAGGTGCCCGAAGCGCGCCAGGTTCGCCGCGCACGCCGGGTCCAGCGGGGCGCCCAGCACCTCGGCGTAGTTCCGGTGCGACGGCAGCGACAGGTTCTGCCCGAGGTAGCACGTCACCTCCCCGGCGGTCAGGCCGTTGCGGGACAGGAGGCGGTCGGTCAGGTCGCGCAGGCGGTTGCGGGTCTCCACGGCCAGGCGGAACGAGTAGGTCACCGGGTCGGTGCACTCCTCGCGCCACTCGGCGAACGGGCGGTCGCGGTAGGACACCCGGAACAGGTCCGCGTAATCGCCGTTGGTCTCCAGCAGCACGTCGCGGATGCGCACGTCACCGCTCCTCGTCAGCACCAGCGCGCCACCGCCGTCACCGTTCACGGTCACCGGGTGGCGGTAACGGCGGGGGGTGGCGGGTTTGCTCCCGTGCGCCACGAGCACGGTCCGCACGTCCGGCGTGCGCAGCAGCCCGGACGCGGTCAGCAGGGCCGGTGCCAGCGACGCGCAGCCCAGGCCGCCCACCGAGAACGCCAGGGCCCGGTGCGCGCCCAAGGCCGCCTGGAGCCGGGTCGCGTCGGAGCTGACCAGCGCCTCCGGCGCCCTCGGCTCCACGGTGATCACCACGTCGACGTCGGTCGCCGACAGCGAGGCCCGGTCCAGGGCGCGGCGGGCCGCGGCGGCGGCGAGGTCGGTGGCCCCGGACCCGCTCACCGCGACGCTCGCGATGCCCAGCGCCGAGCAGGTGGACCGCTCGTCGTCGCCCAGCTCGGCCCACTCCGGCAGCCGCTCCACCGGGACCGGCTCCCCCGGGCACCAGCCCGAGCCCGCGAGCGCGATCACCGCAGCTCGTCGTGGGCCGCGGCGATCCCGTCGGCCAGGGACCCCAGGTCGGACCGCCCGAAGTCGGCCAGGCTGTTGACCTCCAGGCTCACCTCGCCCGCCCGCTCCGACACGGCGATGATCAGCGGGAACCACGACGTCATGGCGCGCTTCAGGTTCACCGACAGGTCCCAGCGCGTGCGCAGCAGGCCCACGCCGGAGTCGAAGGCCGCCACGTCCCCGGGCACGTGCACCAGCAGCACCCGGGGCTCCGGCGCCGCGCGCAACCGCGCCACGGCGGGCCCGTGCGGCGACAGGTGCCGCAGCACGCCGTACCCGACGCCGTCGTTCGGCACGGACCTGGCGCGGTCGACCACCAGCGGCAGCGTCGCGCGCGCGTCGCCCGCCACGGGCAGCGCGACCGGGTGCAGGCTGGTGAACCACCCGATCGACGGTCCCCGCCCGGCCTGCCGGTACGCGTTCGGCGTCGCCTCGCCCTCCACGGTGAGGTAGGCGCCCCCCGCGCCGGACCACCTGGCCAGCCCCAGCGCCACCGCGCACAGCGCGACCTCCCGCCCCGACGCCGGGGGCGCCGCGACCGCCTCCACCGAGCGGGTGACCAGCCCTCCCCCGCCGGAGCCCTCCGGTGTCCCGAAGGCGGCGCCCTCGCGCAGGACCGCCGTCCAGTACGCCAGTTCCGAGGCCACCTCGTCGGAGTCCGCCAGGTCGTGCAGGTGCCACGCCCACTCCCGCCACCCGGCCGGCGCGGGCCCGGACGTCGCGGCGCGCCCCGCCGCCGCCTCGCCGAGCAGCGCGTCCAGGTCGTCCATCAGCACCACGGTGGACATGTTGTCGAACACGAAGTGGTGAACCAGCAGCACCAGCAGCCCGCCCCGCTGGTGGCCGCGCTCGTAGTACCGAGCCCTGACCAGCGGGCCGCGCTCCAGGTCCAGGTCGTCCTTCAGCTCCCGGCAGTCGGCCTCGACGACCTCCCGTTCGTCACCCGGGGGGAGGAACACCACGTCGAACGGCACCCATCCTCCCGGGCCGCACTCGGCCCGCGTCCCCACCGCGTTGCGCCGGAACCGGTAGCGCAGCGGCTCGTGCCGGTCGACCAGGCGCCGCACGGCGGTGCGGACCACGTCGGCGGTGAGGTCGGGGGACGTCAGCTCCATCGCGTGCACCTCCACGAAGTCGCCGCGCCGGTCGGGCACGTGCTCCAGGAAGGCGCGCATGATCGGCGTCAACGGGATCGGGCGCCCGTCCCGCGCCGCAGCGACCGGCGCGGCGACGACCGGTGCGAGGACCGGTGCGGCGACAGCAGGCTCGGCCACAACAGGCGCGGCGACAGCAGGTGCAGCGACAGCAGGCACCGGCACCCCGTCCACCACGGCCGCCGCCGCCAACTCCCCCACGGTCGGGTACTGCAACACCTGCTGGGGCGTGATGTGCACACCCGCCTTCGCGGCCCGCGCCGCCACCCGCACACCGAGCACCGAATCACCGCCCAGCGCGAAGAAGTTGTCCCCCGGCGACACCGACCCCGCCCCGAGCAGGTCGGCGCAGATCGCGGTCAGCACCTCCACGGCCCGCCCCGGCACCCCGTTCGCCACGCCCACCACCCCGTTCTCCCGCTCGGGTGGCGCACCACCGCCGAGGTCGTCCAACCGCACGTCGGGATCGGCCACCACGCGCGCCACCACGGCCGGCAACCACGACGCGAGCCGCCGCGCGGTCTCCCGGTCGTACAGGGCCCCGGCGTACTCCACGTAACCGCTCATCGGCCCCGAGCCCTGGTCCACCACCCCGAAGGTCAGGTCGAACTTCGCGGTGCCCGGCGCGATGCCCGCGATCGCGCCGTCCAGGAAGCGCGAGCACGGCAGGCCGGCCAGCTCGGCGGTCGCCTGCGGCACGTTCTGGTAGGTGTAGACCACGTCGAACAGCGGGTGCCGCCCCGGCTCGCGGTGGCCCAGCACCTCGGCGACGACCTTCTCCAGCGGCACCTCCTCGTGGTCGAGCACGTCGGCGACGGTGCGCGCGCACCGCCGGACCAGGTCGGCGAACCGCACGTCGCCGCGCACCGGCGTGCGGAAGGGCAGCACGTTGTTGAAGTAGCCGATCAGGTCGTGGGTGGCCGGGTCGACGCGCCCGGACGTGGCCACGCCCACCACCACGTCGGTGAGCCGCCCCCAGCGGTGCAGCAGGGCGTCGACCACCGCGAGCATGGCGACGAACGTGGTGACGCCCAGCCGGCGGCCCAGCGCCCGCACCGCCTCCGCGTCGGCCTCCCCCACCTCGAACTCCACCATCCCGCCGTCGTTCCCGCGCACGGCGGGCCGGGGCCGGTCCAGCGGCAGCTCCGGCGACCGCAGGCCCGCCAGCTCCGACCGCCAGAACCGCAACCCCTCCTCCAGCGCGCCGTCGGCGAACCGGCGGCGCTGGAGGTCGGCGAAGTCGGCGTACTGGCCGGGCAGCTCGGGCAGCCCCGGCGCCCGCCCGGTCAGCGCCGCCTCGTACAGCTCGGTGAAGTCGCGGAAGAACACCGTGGGCGACCAGCCGTCGAAGACGATGTGGTGGTAGGTCCACAGCAGCACGTGGTCGTCGTC
The DNA here is from genome assembly GCF_047689505.1 of Saccharothrix sp. BKS2. Lineage (NCBI taxonomy): Bacteria > Bacillati > Actinomycetota > Actinomycetes > Pseudonocardiales > Pseudonocardiaceae > Saccharothrix > Saccharothrix sp. BKS2. The sequence goes on from NZ_JAUQOL010000011.1 coordinate 153,890, forward strand.
GGCCAGGCGCAGCAGCGCGGTCCGCACCAGCGGCCCGGTCGCCAGGTCGAACGGCCGCACCGCCGCCTCGTCGACCAGCCGCCGCGCCTCGCGGTGCCGCTCGGGCCCCGGCAGCGCGCGCAGGTCGTGCACGGTGATCTCCGGCTCCCCGTCCCGCACGTACGCCCGCGGCACGCCGTCGTCGTCGGCCTCGATGCGGGTGCGCAGCACCTCGTGCCGCTCCAGCACCCCGCGCACCGCGGCGAGCAGGGCGGTCTCGTCGAGCGGTCCGGTCAGGCGCAGGTCGTGCGGGATGTTGTAGAGCGGCGTGCCGGGGTCGAGCCGGTCGAGGTACCACAGCTGCTCCTGCCCGAACGAGACCGGCAGCGCGCCGCCGCGCGGCACCGGCGACACCGTCCCAGGCGCGGTCGCACCCCCGGCCCCCCGCAGCTCGGCTACCCGCTCGGCCAGGCCGCGCGCGGTCGGGTGGGCGTAGAGGTCGGCGAACGACAGCCGCACGTCGAAGTCCCGCTCCAGCGCGCGGAGCACGCTGATCCCGGCGATGGACGTGCCGCCGAGCGCGAAGTAGTCCGAATCCGGCGTCACCCCCTCCTCGCCCAGGACCTCCCGCCACACCTGGACCACCCGCGCCCCGACCTCGGCGCCGGCGGCGGCGCGCGGGCGCTCCAGGACCGGCCGCAGCCGGGCGTCCTCGACCTCGCCGAGCGGCCGGCACCAGCAGCGCACCGGCTCGAACGGGTAGGTCGGCGCGCCGATGCGCGGGATGTCGGCCCCGGCGTAGTGCGCGTCCCAGTCGACCCGCGCGCCGAGCCGGTACAGCGCCCCGAGCTGCCGCAGCACGCCCCGCCGCCCCGGCACCGCGAACAGCTCCACGCACGGCAGGTCCGGCCGCAGGCGGCGGGCCTCCCGGGTGAGCACCCCGGTGCCGCCCAGGTCGACCAGCACGGCCCCGTCCTCGGCGAACCGCTCCACCACCCGCGCCAGCCGGTCGCGGTCCACCTCGGCGCTCAGCCCGGCGTCCCCGGCGGCGGCCACGGCGTCCTCGACGGACAGCTGACCTCGGGCCACGCGCACCGCGAGGTTCCCCGGCCCCGAGCCGACCAGGTGCGCCTCCCGCACGCCCAGCGACCGCGCCAGGCCGAGCAGCGCGGTCTGCGCCACGACCAGCCGGGCCGCGGGCGTCCCGGGCAGCACCACGTCCTTCAGGCCGGGGAACCCGTCGACCAGCTCCGCCCACTCCCGCTCGCCGGGCACGCCGTCACCGGAGAGCAGCAGCACCACCGGCCGGTCGTCGGGCGCGGCGCGGTCCGGCGGGGCGGCCGACCGCAGCGCCTCCACCAGCTCCTCGGCGCCGTCCACGGCGAACGCGCCGCGGAACGGGTGGTCGTCGCGCCCGCGGTTCATCGCGTGCGCCACGGTCCGCAGGCCGTGCCCGGTGCGCTCGGCGAAGTCGGCGAGCCGGTCGCAGTACGCCCGGAACGCGGCGGCGGACCTGGCCGACACGGTCACCAGCTCGACCCCGGACGCCGGTTCCGCCGTGGGCGCGGGCGGCTGCTCCAGCACCGCGTGCACGTTGGTGCCGGTCATGCCCAGCGCGCTCACCCCCGCCCGGCGCGGCGCGCCGTCGCGCTCGGGCCACGCCCGGCGACCGGGGTTGACGTGCACCGGACCGGACAGGTCCAGCATCGGGTTGGGCGACTCGAAGTGCGCCGTCGGGTACAGCTCGCCGTTGCGCACCGACAGCAGCGCCTTGAGCAGCCCGGCCATCCCGGCGGCGCCGTCGAGGTGGCCGAGGTTGCCCTTGATCGAGCCGATGGCGCAGCCCGGCGCGGCCACCCCCGCACCGGCGAACGCCTGCCGCAGCGCGTCCACCTCGATCACGTCGCCCAGCGGGGTCGCCGAGCCGTGGCACTCGACGTAGGCCACGGTCCCCGGGTCCACCCCGGCGTCGCGCCACGCCTGGACCACCACCTCGGTCTGCGCGGCCCGGCTGGGCGCGCTCAACCCGACCGCCCGGTTGCCGTTGTGGTTGACCGCGATGCCCTTGACCACCGCGAGGACCCGGTCACCGGCCTCGACCGCGTCGCGCAGCCTGCGCAGCAGCACCACCGCGCCGCCCTCGCCCGCCACCGCACCGGTGGCCCGCTGGTCGAACGGGCGGCACCGGCCGTCGGTGGACTCCACGCCGCGCACGGGCGTGTGGTCCTGCCGGGTGAACAGCACCGGCCGCACGCTGACCCCGCCCGCCAGCGCCAGGTCCGCGGTGCCCTTGCGCAGCTCGTCCACCGCGCCCGCGAGCGCGGCCAGGGCGCTGCTGCACGCGGTGTCGACGACGTAGGCGGGTCCGGTGAGGTCGAGGTGGTAGGCGATCCGCGCCGCCGAGGACGCGGACAGCGCGCCGAGCGTCTGGTGCGGGTCCTCGCCCTGGTAGAGGGTCTCGTAGTCGGACTGCGAGTGGCCGAGCACGACCGCGGTGCGCGACCCCCGCAGCGATCCCGGCGCGAGGCAGGCGTCCTCGATCGCCCGGTGCGCGAGCTGGAGCAGCAGCCGCTGGTGCGGGTCCATCATCTCCGCCTCGCGCAGCGGGATGCCGAAGAACCGGTGGTCGAACAGGTCGATCCGGTCCAGGTAGGCCATGGGCAGGTGGTGGGCCCCGGCCCGGCCGCCGGTGTGCCGGACGCGCGTGGACGACGGCGGTCCGACCAGGTCGGTGCCCTCGGCCAGCAGCCGGTGCAGGCCGTCCAGGTCACCCGGGTCTTCCGGGCCGGGCAGCAGGGCGGCGACCCCGGTGATGGCGATGTCCTCGTCCCGCACGGCGGCCTCCGTCGTCACAGCTGGTAGTCCCGCGCCTCGGCGTCCTCGGCGGCGGTGGGTCCGAGCGCGGCGGCCAGCGCGCCGACCGTGGGGTGGTCGAACAGGACCCGGGGCGGCACGGCACGGCCGAACACCGGCCCGAGCCGGGCCGCGACCCGAAGGGCGAGCAGGGAATCACCGCCCAGGACGAAGAAGTCGTCGGCGCGGCCGATCCGGTCGACGGGCAGCACCTCGCCCCACGCCCCGGCCACGGCCAGTTCGCCGGGGGTTGCCGGGGGGACGAACTCCGAGGGGGCGAACTCAGGGGAGACGAACTCCGGCGGTGCCGACCGCGGCGGACGCGCGACGCCGGGCGGCGGAGCGGCCGCACGGGACCCGAACGGCGGCTCCCCGTCGTCCGGCGGCTCGCCCCCGTTCGCGGGGTCCACCAGCAGCGCCGCGAACTCCTCGGCCAGCGCGGCGGCGGTGGCCGCGTCGAACAGGTCCGGGTCGTACCCCAGCTGGAGCGACAGGGGCTCGGTGTCGCGCACCACCAGGTGCAGCGGGTAGTTGGTGTTCTCCACCGCCTCGACCAGGACCGGCGCGTCGTGGTCCAGAGGGTAGTTCTCCACGGCCACGACGGTGTCGAACAGCGGCGCCCCGGCGGGCAGCCCCGCCCACCTCCGGATGTCGGTCAGCGCCGCGTGCTCGGGCGGTCGGCCCCCGGCCTGCACCCTGGCCAGCCACCCCGGCACGTCCCCGGGGTCGACCTCCAGCCGCACCGGCACGGTGTTGACCAGCATTCCCACGACGGTGTCCGCGCCGGGCAGGTCCGGGGTGCGCCCGGACACCACCAGGCCGAAGCACACGTCCCGGGTGCCGGCGTGCCGGGCCAGCAGCAGCGCCCACGCGCCCTGCACGACCGTGCCCAGCGTCAGCCGGTTGCGCCGGGCGAACCCCCGCACGCGCGCGGAGTCGGCGGCGCTCAGCCCGACCTCGCGCACGGCCGACGAGCAGGCCAGGTGCGCGCGGTCCGGCGGCCGGTCGCACGGCAGCGGCGTCGGGCCGGGGAACCCGGCGAGCGCGGCCCGCCAGCGCTCCTCGCCCGGGTCCAGGGCCAGCACCCGGGCCACGTGGTCGCGGAACGGCCGCCGCGCCCGGGGTTCGCCCAGGACCTCCGAGAGCACCTGGAACGCGCTCCAGCCGTCGAGCAGCAGGTGGTGGAACGTCCACAGGAGGCGGACCTCCCGCTCCCCGGTGCGCACCAGCGCCAGCCGGCTCAGCAACTCCCCGGCCAGGTCGACCCCCGCCGCGCGGTCCTCAGCCAGCAGCCGCCGCCACCGCTCCTCGTCCGCCGCGCCGCGCCAGTCGTGGTGGGTGATCGACGTCGGCACGGACCGGCGCACGACCTGCACCGGCTCGCGCACCCCCTCCCAGACCACGCCCGTGCGCAGCGCCGGGATCGCGTCGACCACCCGCCGCCACGCCCGCTCCAGGCCGTCCGGGTCGGCGTCGGCCAGGGTCAGGTGCAGCTGCTCCACGTACGCGCCGGGTCGGGACAGGCCGTGGAACAGCATCCCGGCCTGCACCGGGGTCAGCGGGTACACGTCCTCCACCGACCGGCCGTCGCCCGCGACCAGGTCCAGCTCCGCCTGGCTCAACCGGGCCAGCGGGAAGTCCGACGGCGTGGCGCCGCCCGCCCCAGGTCCGGCGCAGTGCGCGGCGATCTCGCGCAGCGCGCCCACCACGTCCTCGGCGAGCCGCGCCACCACGGGGGTCGGGTGCGCCGGCGGCGCGTGCGCCCACTCGAACTCCAGCTCGCCCGCCGCGGTGACGGCGGCCGTGACGTCCAGGTGCGGCGGGGTCGTCGGCGGTTTGGCGAGCCGGATGCCACCGGGCGCGCGGTCGAACGCGGCGTCGAACCGGCCCAGGTAGTTCACCCGCGCCAGCGGCCGGTGCCCGGCCGGGTGGGTGTCGGTCAGCCACCGCAGGGCGCCGTGGCTCAGGCCGTGGCGGTGGGCCAGGCGCAGCTGCTCCTTGACCGCCTTGACCACCGCGCCCCAGCCGTCCGCGCCGGTCAGGTCGGCGGTGAACGGGAACAGGGTGGTGAACCAGCCGACCGTGCGGGACAGGTCCACCCCGTCGAACAGGTCTTCGCGGCCGTGCCCCTCCAGCTCCAGCGGCACCCGCTCCGCGCCGCGCCACCGCGACAGCACCCGGGCCACCGCCGCCACCACCACGTCCTCGGCCCCGGCGCGGTAGGCGGAGGCCGCGCCGCGCAGCAGCGCCGCGGTGTCCTCCCCGGACAGCCGGGCGGTCACCACGCGCTCGGGCAGCTCCGGCCCCTCGAACCCGCCGGGGGCCACCGCGCCCTCCCAGTAGGGCAGGTGCCCGGTGAAGCCGCCCGCACCGGCGTGCTCGCGCAGCCGCCGCGCCCACTCGCGGAACGAGGTGGTCCTCGGGCCCGGGTCCACCGCGCGGCCCGCCCTGGCCCGGTCGTAGCCGGTGACCAGGTCGTCCAGCAGGATTCGCCACGACACGCCGTCCACGACCAGGTGGTGCGCCAGCAGCACCAGCGCCGGCCGCGGGCCCGCCGTCGACAGGACGGCCCGGAACAGCGGGCCGCGGTCCAGCGGCGTGCGCGTCCCGGCCACGCACCGCTCGACGGGCTCGGCGCTGGTGGCGAAGACCTCGCCCACCTCCTCGGGGACGTGCTGGCGCCACCGCCCGTCGACGAGCGAGAACCGGGCGCGCAGCAGGTCGTGGTGCGCGGGCAGCGCCTCGACCGCGACGCGCAGCGCGTCGACGTCCACGTCCGGGCCGAGGTCGACCTCCACCCACTGGGCGCAGTGCTCCGGCGTCGCGGACCCGGCCAGGAACCACTGCTGCACCGGGGTGAGCGGCACCTCCCCCGTCGCCGGTTCCCGCGCGGCGGGGACCGCGCGCCCCTCGGTGGCGTGCGCGGCGACCCCGGCGACCGTCTGGTGCAGGAACACGTCCTTGGGCGTCACCGACACGCCCAGCTCGCGGGCCCGGGACACCACCTGGATGCTCAGGATCGAATCGCCGCCCAGGGCGAAGAAGTTGTCGTCCGCGCCCACCCGCTCGACGCCCAGCACCTCCGCCCAGACCCGCGCCAGCACCTCCTCGCGCGCTCCGCTCGGCGCCACGTGGGCCCGGGTGGACCGCGCCCGGGGCGGTGGCAGGGCCCTGCGGTCGACCTTGCCGCTGACCATGAGCGGCAGCGCGGGCAGGGGCACGAACACGCCGGGCACGAGGTGCGCGGGCAGGGTGTCGGACAGGAACGCGCGCAGCTCGTCGGCGCCCGCGCCGGTGACGACGTAGGCGACGAGCTGCTTGTGGCCGGGCACGTGCTCGTGCGGCACCACGACGGCCTCGGCGACGTCCGGGTGGCGGCGCAGCGCGGCCTCGACCTCGGCCGGTTCGACCCGGAAGCCGCGGATCTTGACCTGGTCGTCGGCGCGGCCCAGGAACTCCAGCAGCCCGTCGGGGGTCCAGCGCACCAGGTCACCGGTCCGGTACAGCCGGGTGCCCCGCCCGAACGGGTCGGCCACGAAGCGCCGCGCGGTCAGACCGGGGTGGCCGAGGTAGCCGCGGGCCAGGCCGGTGCCGCCGATGTGCAGCTGGCCGGGCGTGCCGACCGGTACCGGGTGCAGATCGTCGTCCAGCACGTAGCAGCGGGTGCCGGTGACCGGCCGCCCGATCGGCAGCGACGCCGCCGCCAGGTCCGCCGGGCGCACCGCGTGCGCGGAGGCGAAGGTGGTGCCCTCGGTGGGGCCGTAGCCGTCCACGATCCGCAGGTCCGGCACCTCCCGCAGCACGGCGGCGCAGTGCTCGGGCGAGATCACGTCGCCGCCGCAGCCGAGCTGGCGCAGCCCGGTGAACGCGCCGGGGTCGGCGGCGGCGATCTCGTGGAACAGGCCCGCGGTCAGCCACAGCACGGTGACCCCGTGCGCGGCGGTGAACCCGCGCAGGTCCTCCGGCGACAGCAGCGCCCGCGGGCACACCGCCAGCCCGGCCCCGGACAGCAGGGCCGACCAGATCTCGAAGGTGGAGGCGTCGAACGACAGCGTGGAGCACTGGGCCACGACGTCGTCCGGGCCGATCGGGAACGGGTCGCCCTCGGCGAGCCGCGCGATCGACCGGTGCTCGACCAGCACGCCCTTGGGGCGGCCGGTGGAGCCGGAGGTGAACATGACGTAGGCGGCGTTGCGCGGCGAGACCGCGACGGCGGGTGCGTGCGCGGGCCCGTCCGGGGACCCGACGCGCAGGTCCACCACCTCCACCCCGGCGGGCACCCGGTCGCGCAGGTCGGCGGGCGCGAGCACCAGCGCGGCCCCGGAGTCGGCGATCATGTCGGCCACCCTGGCGGGCGGGTAGCCGGGGTCCAGCGGCACGAACGCGGCCCCGGCCTTGAGCACGCCCAGCAGCGCGACGATCGCGGGCACGCCGCGCGGCGCGCACACGCCGACCCGGTCCTCCGGCCGCACGCCGCGCGCCAGCAGGCCGTGGGCCAGCCGGTTCGCCGCGGCGTCCAGCTCCCGGTAGGTCAGCGACAGCCCGTCGCAGGTCACCGCGACCGCGTCCGGCCGCCGCGCGACGCGCTCGACGAACCTGCCGGTGACCGTGCGGTCGGGGCTCGTCGCCCCGGCGGTCCAGTCGAGCAGCACGCTGCGCCGCTCGTCCGGCGGGAGCAGCGGCAGCCGGGCCGGCGGCAGGTCCGGGTCGGCGACGACGCCGGCCAGCAGCACCAGCAGGCGGTCGACGAGCCGGGCGACGGTGCTCCCGTCGAACAGGTCGGTGCTGTGCTCGACGGCCAGGTGCAGGCCCTCGTCGTCCCGGGTGAACTCCAGCACCAGGTCGAACGCGGCGGCGTCGCGGGGCGGGTCGAACGCGGTCACCTCCAGGCCGGCCAGCGCGGGCGGCCGGGACGGCGCGTTCTGGAGGGCGACGACCACCTGCACCAGCGGTGGGCGACCCGCGTCGCGCTCGGGCCGCAGCAGCTCCACCAGGCGGTGGAACGGCACCTCGTCGTGGTCGAGCGCGTCGCGGACCGAGTCCTTGACCCGGTCGAGGAGGTCGGTGAAGGGCAGTTCCGGGTCGACGTGCGAGCGGACCACCACGGTGTTGACGAAGAAGCCGACGAGACCGGCCAGGTCGGGCTGGTCGCGGCCGGAGGTGACGGTGCCCACGGCAATGTCGCGCTGCCCGGTGGTGCGGGCCAGGAACGCCTGGGTGACCGCGACGAGCGCGGTGAACAGCGTCGCGCCCCGGGACCGGCCCAGCTCGGCCAGGCCCGACGCGACGGCGGCGGGCACGGTGCGGCGGTGGGTCGCGCCCGCCGCGGTCCGCACCGCCGGGCGCGGCCGGTCGGCGGGCAGGTCCAGCGCCGCCGTGCCGGCCAGCCGCCGCTCCCAGTGCGCGAGCTGCGCGTCCAGCACCGCCCCGGTCAGCCGGGCGCGTTGGCGGGCGGCGAAGTCGGTGTAGCGCAGCGGCAGCGGCGGGAGGTCGGCCTCCCGCCCGCGCACGGCGGCGGAGTAGCACGCGCCCAGCTCCTCGGCCAGCACGCCCATCGACCAGCCGTCGGTGACGATGTGGTGCAGGCACAGCACCAGCAGGTGCTCCCGCTCGTCGACCGTCGACAGCAGGGCCGCGCGCAGCAGCGGGCCGGTGCGCAGGTCGAACGGCCGGGCGACGAACCCGGCGAGCGCGCTCTCGTCCCCCGTCTCCAGCCGGACCTCGTACGGCGGGCCGACCACCTGCGCGCCCCGGCCGTCGACGGTGTGGAAGGTGGTGCGCAGCTGGTCGTGCCGGGCGACTAGGCGGGTCAGCGCGACGCCCAGCGCGGCCGGGTCGGGTTCGCCGCGCAGCCGGTAGCCCGCCGTGGTGGTGTACTCGGTGCCGCCGGGTGAGAACTCGTCCAGGAACCACAGGCGCTCCTGGGCGAAGGACAGCGGCGCGGTGGGGGTGCCGGCGGTGGGGGTGTCGTCGGTCGGGGTCGCGGCGGGGACGTGGGCGGGGGTGTCGGGCAGCCGCGCGGCCAGCGCCTCGACGGTGCCGAGCGCGAGCACGCGCCGCGCGGGCAGGTCCCGGTCCAGCGCCGCGGCGACCCGCATGGCCAGCACGGAGTCGCCGCCCAGCGCCACGAAGTCGTCCAGCACGCCGACGCGCTCGACGCCCAGCACGTCCCGCCACACCGCGGCCACCCGCTCCTCGGCCGGGGTGCGCGGCGCGACCACCGGTCCGGCGGGCCGGGGCTCCGGGAGGCGGCGGCGGTCGAGCTTGCCGTTGGGGGTCAGGGGCAGCGAGGGCAGCGGCGCCACCAGCGACGGCACCGACTGGGCCGGCAGCAGGCCGGCCAGGAACGCGCGCAGCTCCTCGGGCGGGTGGTCGGTCACCGCGTAGGCGACGAGCCGGGCGCCGCGGAGCACCACGGCCGCCGCGGTCACGCCGGGGTGCCGCAGCAGGGTGGCCTCGACCTCGCCCGGGTCGACGCGGGCGCCGCGCACCTTGACGTGACCGCCGGCCCGGCCGAGGTGGTCGAGCAGGCCGTCCGGGCGGCGGCGCACCAGGTCGCCGGTGCGGTACATGCGGCTGCCCGGCGGGCCGTGCGGGTCGGCCACGAACGACGCGGCGGTCGCGCCGGGCCTGCCGAGGTAGCCGCGGGCCACCCCGGGACCGGCCAGGTACAGCTCGCCCTCGTCGGCCGGGCGCAGGTCGGCGTCCAGCACGTGCGCGCGGGCCCCGGCGATCGGGCGGCCCAGCACCGCGCGGTCGGTCTCGGTGACCGGGCACAGCAGGCTCTCCACCGCGACCTCGGTCGTGCCGTAGGCGTTGTGCGCCGCGACGCCCGCGGCGACCAGGCTCGCGCACAGGTCCGGGTCCACCGGCTCTCCCCCGGTGACCACGACCCGGGGCCGGCGGTCGCCCGCGAGCAGGCCGGCGCGCAGCAGTTCGCGCAGCCGCGACGGGGTCTCGTCCAGCACGTCGACCCCGGCGGTCGCGAGGTGGTAGACCAGGGTCCGCGGGTCGGCCAGCGCGTCGTCGTCGACCACGTGCAGCTCGTGCCCGGCCAGCATCCACAGCAGCGGCAGCCACATCGCGTCGAAGCCCAGCCCGGCGGTGTGGGCGACCCGGAGCCGCGCGGGCGAGGCGAACAGGTCCCCGGTGTGGTGGGCGTGCAGCGCGAGCAGGCCGCGGTGGGTGGCCAGGACGCCGTTGGGGCGGCCGGTGGAGCCGGAGGTGTGCAGGACGTAGGCGAGGTGGTCGGGCGCGACGCGGGGCAGGGGCGCGGTGCGCGGCGGGTGGTCGTCCTCGACCGGGACGAGCTCCACCGGGACGGCGCGGGCGTCCGGCAGCCGGTGCGCCAGGCCGCGCCGGGTCAGCACGAGCGCGGCGCCGGAGTCGGCGAGCAGCTCGGCCACGCGGGCGTCGGGCAGGTCGGTGGACAGGGGCACGACCGCGCCGCCCGCCGCCAGGACGGCCAGCAGCGCCACGACCGCGTCCGCGCCGCGTTCGAGGAGCAGGCCCACCGGGTCCTCCGGCCGCGCGCCGCGCGCCAGCAGGGCCCCGGCCAGGCGGTCGACCCGGTCGGCCAGTTCCCGGAAGGTCAGCCGCTGCGGACCGCACACCACGGCGGTCAGGTCGGGGTCGGCGCGCGCCCTGGCCGCGAAGAGGTCGTGGACGCCCCCCGCTCCTGAAAGATCGACATCCATGCGCGGTTCCGCCAGTCGAATACGGATATTGCCACTGAATGCGTGCACCGGGTCAACGACGTTTCCAGCGGCACCCACCCGGAGCAACCGCCGATCGGCCGCACCACATTAGTCCAGGTGAACGCGAAAAATTTTCCGACCCAACTTCGAATTCCCGAACCGAACTTCTCCCGACCCGCCCGACCGTGTTACGTTGCCCCGCACTTCACCGGAGGAGGTCACTTGGCCAGCGACTTCGGTACCGAGGACGGTCCGGACCCGATCGTCGAGCAGGTGCGGGCCTTCTTCACGTCGGCACTGCCGAAAACCCACCTGGAACCGGATCAAGACTATTTTGCCCTCGGCTTGGTGAACTCTTTGATCGCCCTCGAACTGGTGACGCACGTGGAAAAGAAGTTCGCCATCCGGGTGGAGGTCGAGGATCTCGACCTGGACAACTTCCGCACCCTGAACCGAATAGCCGCGTTCGTGCGCGGCAAGCTCGCCGCGGCGCGGTGAGCCGTGGACCCGGCGGCGTTCGCCGACTCGGTGCGCGCGGACGCGGCCGGCTGGGACCGGCACGGCGGCGTGCCCGTCGAGGTCGTGCGCGAGGTCGCGCGGGCCGGGTTCCTGGCCGCCGACGTGCCCGCCCGGTACGGCGGCCGGGACTTCTCGCCCACCGAGGTGGGGCGGCTGTGCGCGGACCTCGGCGGGACGTGCAGCGCGTTGCGGGCCCTGGTCACCGTGCAGGGCATGGTGGCCGCCGCGGTGCTGCGCTGGGGGAACGCGGACCAGCGCGCCCGCTGGCTGCCCGCGCTGACCTCCGGCGACCGGCTGGCCGGGTTCGCCGCGACCGAGGCGGGCGCGGGCAGCGACCTGGCGGCGGTGGGCGCGTCCCTGGACTCCGGTCGGCTGCGCGGCCACAAGCGGTGGGTCACCTTCGGCGCGCTGGCCGACGTGTTCCTGGTGCTGGCCACGCGGGACGGGCGGCCGGTGGCCGTGCTGGTGGAGGCCGGGCCGGGGGTGGTGGTGGAGCCGGTGACCGGGCAGCTGGGGATGCGCGCGGCCCGGATCGCGCACGTGCGCTTCGACGACGCGCCGGTGGCCGAGGTGCTCGCGCCGCCGGGGTTCGGCCTGTCGCACGTGGTCGGCACGGCGCTGGACCACGGGCGGTTCACCGTGGCCTGGGGGTGCGCCGGGATGGCGCGGGCCTGCCTGGACCTCACCGCCGGGCACGTCGCGACCAGGACCCAGGCAGGCACTCCCCTGTCCGAGCACCAGGCGGTGCGCGCGGTGCTCGGCCGGTGCCTGGTGGAGGTGCGGGCCGCGCAGCGGCTGTGCGCCCACGCGGCGGCGCTGCGCGAGCGCGGCGACCCGGCGGCGCTGCACGAGACCGTGCTGGCCAAGTACGGCGCGGCGCGGGCCGCCTCGGTCGTCGGGGAGCACGCGGTGCGCCTGCACGGCGCGGCGGGCGTCGACGCGGACAGCGCGGTGGGCCGGTTCCACCGCGACGCCGCGGTCATGCGGATCATCGAGGGTTCCGACGAGGTGGCCGAGCAGCACCTCGGCCGGTACGCGCTGCGGGGTGGGGCGTGACGGGCCGCCGATCGAGTCACGGCGGTGGGGCGCGGTGCCGTACTCGGTGCCACTAGCCTGACCCGGTGGGGTGGGACCTGGCCGAGCTGCTCGCGAAGTACGGCGTGCCCGGCGCGCAGGTCGCCGTGCTGGCCGGCGGGGAGATCCGGGACGAGGCCGCCGGTGTGCTGAGCCTGCGCACGGGGGTCGAGGTCATGACGGACTCGATCTTCAAGATCGGCTCGATCACCAAGGTCTGGACGGCCACGCTGGTCCGGCAACTGGTCGACGACGGTCTGCTGGACCTCGACCGCCCCGTCCGCGACCACCTGCCCGGCTTCCGGCTGAGCGACCCGGCCGCCGCGGGCGCCCTGACCACCCGCCAGCTGCTCACCCACACCGGCGGGATCGACGGCAACCACTTCACCGACACCGGCCGCAACGACGACGCGATCGGGAGGTTCGTCGCCACCCTCGCCGAGGCGGAGCAGCTCCTCCCGCCCGGCACCGCCTTCTCCTACTCCAACAGCGGGTACGTGGTGCTCGGCAGGCTGGTGGAGGTGTTGCGCGGCAAGCCCTTCCACGACGTGCTCCGCGAACGCCTGGTGGCACCGCTGGGCCTGCGCACCGCCGCCACCGACCCCTACGAGGCGATCCTGCACCGCGCCGCGGTCGGCCACGTCCGGGCCGGCGGGGAGGTCGTCCCGGTGACGGAGTGGGCGGTGTCCTACTACGCCGCGCCCAGCGGCTCGCACCTCGCGATCAGCGCGCGCGACCTCATGGGGTTCGTCCGCTTCCACCTCACCGACCCCGCGCTGGCCGCGCTGCGCGAACCCCAGGTCGACCCCGTCCCGGACTTCGGCGGCGGCGTCGTCGGCTGGGGCCTCGGCTGGATGCTCTACCGGGACGGCGTCGTCGGCCACACCGGGGTCGCCAAGGGCCAGAAGGCGTTCCTCCGCATGGCCCCGTCGCAGGGGGTGGCGGTGGTCGTGCTGACCAACAGCACCGGTGGCGAGCCACTGGCCCACGAGATCCTCGGCACGGCCCTCGGCGAACTCGCCGGCGTCGAGACGGCGCCGCTGCCCGTGCCGCCCCCGAACCCGACCCGGATCGACGCGGACCGCATGTGCGGCACCTACCGCTCCACCCTGTACGACATCACCCTCGCCGGCGAGCACGACCGCGCGTTCCTCACCTACCGCGCGCGCAACGAGATCGCCGAGTCCTTCCTCGGCGGACCCGAGAACCGCGTGGAGGTCGTCCGCCTCAACGACGACTCGGTCATCACCGCCCGACCGAAGGCCGACGGCCACCAGGTCCTGTCCCTGGTCGGCTCCGACGACCACGGCCGCGCCCGCTTCCTGCACAACGGCGCCGCCGCCTACCGGATCGCCTGACCGTCACCGGCACGGGGGGCGCCCGGGTCCACCGCGAGCGCCCCCCGTCCCCGCTAGAACGAGTTGCCGAACGCGCTGGACAGGTACTCCTTGGCGTCGCGCAGCGCCCCGTCGATGATGCGGGCCGCCTCCCTCGCCTGCTCCGGCTCGTGCGCGGCCTGCACCTGCAACCGGAAGCGCGAGGCGCCGGTCGGGGTGACCGGGAACTCGACCATGAACGCGAGCACCCCGCGGTCGAACAGCAGGCGGTTGACCGTCCGGGCCAGCTTCTCGTTCCCGATCAGGACCGGCACGATCGGGCTCGGCGAGCCCATGCAGGTCAACCCGCGCGTCGTCAACTCGTCGCGCAGGGCGTGGACGGCCGAGAACAGCCGCCCGCGCAGGGCGTCGCCCTCGTCGGTCCGGATGATCTCGGCCGCCTTGAGCACCACCGCGGTCTGCATGGGCGACAGGGCGTTGGAGAAGAAGTGGGACCCGGCGAACATCTTGATGTACTGCTTCACCGCGGGCGACCTGGCCGCGACGAAGCCGCCGTTGGAGGCGAAGGTCTTGGAGAACGCGCCCATGACCAGGTCGATCTCGCCCACCACGCCCTGCATCCCCAGGACCCCGGTGCCGCCGGGTCCCATCGAGCCGAGGTCGTGGGCGACGTCGACCAGCAGGGTCGCGTCGTGGGCGCGGCAGACCGCCTGGAGGGCGGCGAGGTCCGGCCAGTCGGCGTCCACCGAGAACAGCCCGTCGGTGATGACCATGATGCCGTTGTGGGTGTCGGTGGCGCGGATGCGGGCCAGGTGGGCGCGCACGGCCTCGACGTCGAGGTGGGTGTAGCGGGTGATGTTCCTGGTCGCCGCGCGCGCTCCCGTCTGGAGGCACGAGTGGGCGAGGCGGTCGATGAGGACGTGGTCCTCCTGCCGGACCAGGCCGGTGACGGTGCCGAACCCCGCCGACCACCCGTTCGAGAACAGCGTCACGTGCTCCAGGCCGACCAGCTCGCCGAGGGCGGCCTCCAGCTCGTCGGAGATGCGGGTGTTGCCCAGCACCATCGGCGACCCGGCGCTGTGCGGGCCGAAGTCGCGCATCGCCCTGACCGCGGCCTCCCGGATCTCGGGGTGGGCGTTGAACGACAGGTAGTCCTGGGAGTTGAAGTTGATGCCCCGGGCGGGTTTGCTCAGGTCGTTGGTGATGGTCGCGACCCCGCCGGGCGCCGCCTCCAGGACCCGGGAGTACTGCCAGGTCTCGGTGCGCCTGCGCGCCTCCACCCAGCCGTGGAACTCCTCGGTGCGGGCGAGCAGGTCGGCCCCGACCGGGCGGAAGAAGTCGTAGGCGTTCTTGTCGAGCGCGTAGTCCTCGTCGGGGTCGATCGCGGGCGCGGCCGTCGTCGCCGGTTCCCACATCGGTTCCAGGTCGGCCCGGACCGCCGGGTAGTCCTCGTCGAAGAAGCGGACCGCCTCGTCCGCCGGGAGGGTGTCCAGCTCCTCCAGGTCCTCCCACGGGATGTGGCTCGCCCAGTTCCGCATCATGTCCGACACCTCGCGCGCGGCGACGGCGACCGCCTTGGCCGCGGCGAGCGGGTCGGCGCCGGCCGCGTCGCCCGCGGCGATGAGCTCGGCGACGACCTCGCCGTCCTCGCGCTGGTGCGCCGCGGTGCCGCTCATCGGGTCGCCTCCGCCGCCACGAGCGCGAACGGGTTCCGCTGGTGCTCGCGGTAGGTCGCCTCGAAGTCGGCGAACGCGCCGTGGTCGCGCGAGGACTCCTTGGCCGTGTCGTTGAGCAGGAACACGTTGGACGGGTCGAAGAACTCCGAGACCGGCGCCACGTCGACGTGGGTGGCGAGGAAGCGGTCGATCTCGGCCTGGTTGCCGCGCAGGACCGCGAACAGCTGGAGCTCGTCGTGCCGCAGCGGCTTCATCTCCGCGAGCGTGCACACGTAGTCGTAGTAGGCCGCGGCGGTCTGGCTGCGGCGCTTGGCGGCGTACCCGGCCATGGCGGTGTCCCGGTCGGTCTCGCCGCCGAGCCACCGGCCGACCGCCTCCGCGGCCAGCTCGGCGTCGCGCAGGGCGTGGGTGATGCCGAGCGCCGTGCACTGGTCCTTGAACGACCCGGCGTCGCCCACCAGCACCCAGCCGGGCCCGTGCAGCCGCCTCAGGTACGCGGCCTGGTCGAGCGTCCCGTAGAAGCGCTCCTCCCGCCGCGCCCGCGCCACGGTGCCCGCCGCCTCCTCGCTGATCAGCCCGAGCGCCCGGTGGAAGTTGCCCTCGACGTCGGCCCGGAACCCCGCGGCCCACTCGCTCGGCCCCCACGTCAGCACCATGGTCTGCCCGGAGTTGGTCGAGGCCATCGCCATCCCGAGCCTGCCCCGCCGGTGGATCTGCGCCTCGGCGTCGGGGATGCCGCCGAAATAGCTCCAGTAGGCGAAGGTGCACCGCGGCCGCTCGTCGAACTTCTCCAGTCCGAGCGCGCGGGCCACGAAAGAGTTTCGCCCGTCGGCCCCGATCACCACCTGCGCGCGCTCGACCGTTCCGTCCCGCCCTTTGATGCCGATGACGGTCCCGTCGTCGTCTTGCAAGAGTTCCGCGACGGTGTATCCCTCGCGGAACTCGACACCGGCCCGCACCGCGTTGTCGACCAGGATCTGGTCCAGCACGTGCCGGCGAACCGAGAAGTACTCCGTGGTGATCCCGCTGTCGTCGCCGTGCAGCAACCGGAACTGGTTGCGCAGCAGCTCCTCGGGAATGCTGCCGCGCAGGGCGATCCCGTCGTTGACCACGGTGACCCGGGTGTGGGTGGGCGTTACGGCCCTGACCTGGTCCAACACCCCCAACCGGTTCAGGTGGGAAGCCCCGTGCGGCCAGATGAAATGCGTGGACAGCACATCACTGGGAAACCGCGACCGGTCCACCACCAACACCCGGAGCCCTCGCCGGGCCAGGTGCGTGCCGACCGCCGCCCCGGCACACCGACCACCTATGACAATTGCGTTGTACATGCGGTCATCCCAACAGCACGCCCATACCCTGTACAGACCCGAACGGTCTATCACCCCGCCGATTGCGCGACACCGGCCATTCGCGAGGAAAATCGGACGACCGAATCAGTCGAATGTTCGACAGGCCCTCTGATCGGACCGTTGGAGCAATACGGGAAGCCGTTTCCCACGCGGCCCGCGGCTGACGGGTTCCACCGCGCGGCGATGTGCCGTGCGGCGGCGTTGTCCACAGTTGTGCGGTGCGGTGCGGTGCGGTGCGGTGCGGTGGCGCGGGCGGCGGTGCGATGGCGCGGCCAGTGCTCCCACCCGCTGACGCGCGCCGACACGAGGGGGTGAACACCGTGTCCATCCACGTCAAGAGGACCGCGATGACCCACTCCCACCCGTTCCCGCCCGTTCCGCCGCGACGATCGTCCCGAGCGGGAACGGCGGACGTGGGAGCAGATCATCGCCGCGGCCCGCGAAGCCGCGGCGGACCTCCCCGTTCTGCCCCCCCGCTGCCGGCCACCCCGGCCGTGCCCGAGCAGGACGGCGACCAGACCTCGGCCGCCGCGCCGCCGGTGCTGGACCTGCTGCTCCACCACGAGGAGGAACGCGCCAGCGCGCGTGCCGCGGGCAACTCGGCGCTGGCCGACAGCGCGCTGGTCAACGTCGTCCGCGACCTGGACACCCTGCTCGACTCCACCGAGAACCACCTGCGCCGCGCCGGGCGAGGTCTGTCGCGGGCGCAGGTCCGCCGGGTGGCGCCGCAACTGGCGGCGATGTCCGCGCTGCCGCTGGACGACGTGGCCGAGTTCTTCGGCCTGCCGCCCCACCGGGTGCAGGACGTCCTCGCGGACCTGGCCCAGCGGGGTTCCCTCGACCCGGACGTGCGCGCCCGGGGCCTGCTCCAGGTCCAGGTCCTGCGGGACGCGCTGCACCAGGTGGTCGTGACCAGGGACCACTCGCTGCTGGACCGGCTGCTGGCGTTCGTCTCGCGGTTCGTGCTGCTGGGCGTGGTGGCGCTGGCCTCGGCGGCGTCGGGTGCGCTCGCCGTCGACGAGTCGGTGGTCAAGGAGGTGGTGAAGACCGCGGTCGTGGCGCTGGTCGCGGCAGCCCTGCAACTGGGTGCCGAGCAGGTGCGGTCGCGACGTGCGGAGGACGCCCGGCGCGTCACCGCTCGCGATGCCCACGAGGCGTTGCTGACCGAGCTGGCGATCGCAGGCACGCTGTGGCAACCACCGGCGTACGAGGGCGAGCACGGGGTCCTGCGCATCAGGCTGGCTGTTCGCGCCTGCGTGGTGCGGGTCGCCACCATTCCGCTGGACTGGCCCGAGAAGTGGGTCTACTGGGACGTCCTGGACGACGTGAACGCCGCCTTGCACGCACCCTCGCCCGATGGGCTCGCCTTGCAGCTGCGCCGCCTGACCGCGCTACCTCCGCCCACGTGAGCCGACGGGGTTGATTCGTTCTTCCGGCGATGGCCAACACAGGCGAGGCGGTGGAAACGACCAGGCAGAGGCATCGTGGCATCGGTACGCATTGAACCCTTGTCGGGCTTCGGCGCAGTACAGCACCTGCCTGTAATCCATCCACAACTTCCCCCGCATCCTTCCTGAAGGCTGCGCCGTCAAGCATGTTGTGGACCACTGGCCATCACGGTATCGGGCTACCGTGATGAATCCCGGCACAGGAGGTCAGGCGATGGGGTCACAGCACAGGGTGCCACGTGAGGCTCTGGCACGGGCGCGCGAGGCGATTGGTTTCAGCCAGGAGAGCCTTGCGGAGACCCTTGGGGTGCACCCCACGACGGTGGGCAATTGGGAGACCGGCCGGTCGAGTCCGCTGGCCCATCACCGGCGGCCACTCGCCGAACAACTTCAGATCAGCGTGAGCGAGCTCGCCGTTCTGCTCGACTCCTCAGGCGTGAATACGTTGTCTTTGAGCAACGCGCCATCGGACAACGACCTGCTCGGCAGAGATCAACTCGTTCGCGATGACGCCGAGCAGATTCGCATCCGACTGGAGTCGTCCTTGAGCGAGTCCGCTTCTCCTGCGCGCATGGAGTTGGTTGAACAACAGGTGGCGCACCACCTCGGTGAGCACACGCGGATCGGACCGGACCGCGCGCTGGATTCGTTGCTGCCCGATCTGGCCGACGTGCAGGCGTTGGCCGCGCGTCGCCAGCCGGTGTTCGTGCACCGCCGGCTCTCCACGGCCACGACCATGTTGACGTTGCTGATCGCCGACGCGTACATGAAGTTGCAGCGCGTCACCGGTGCGCGTCGGTGGTACGGCACCGCGTTGCTCGCCGCACGGGACGCCGATGATTCGGCGTTGATCGCGCTCGTGCTGGCGCAGCAGACCATGCTGGCCTACTACTACGAACCCGCCCAGAGCGCAGTTGCGCTGGCACGTCGCGCACGAGCCTTCGTCGCTGACCACGTCTGCGACGCGGCGGCACTCGCCGTCGCCGCCGAGGCACGTGCCCTGGGCAAGCTGGGAGATGTCCGCGGTGTGCGGGAAGCACTGGAGCTCGCCGGCCGCTTGACCGAGAAGCTGGCCGCCCGGCGAGACGGGCAGGAGGACCAGTACGCCGCCTTCCGCTTCGGCCCGGGTCGGCTGCACCTGTACGCCTCCGGCGCGTGGGCGAACCTGGGAGATGCGGCACGTGCACGCGTCGCCCAGGACGCGGCTCTGCGAGCCTACGCCGGTGACGAACGCGTGGTCATCGACCCCGCCCTCGTCCGCCTGGACCAGGCGGTGACCGAAGCACACCGCGGTGACGTCGTCGGTGCGACCACGCTGGCCTTGGCCGTGCTCGCGGAGTTGCCCCCTACGCACCGCACAGGGGTTGTGCTGACCCGCGCCCACGACGTGGTCACCGCGACCGAGGGCCTCCCCCATCCCGGAGGACGGGTCCCGGACACCGTGCGAGAACTGCGATCTCTCACGACACCCGTCGCGCACCGTTGAGCGGGACGAAGCACATCGCGGTCGCTCACATCGACCACGCGGCCCCAGACTGGACCGGTGACCTCACGGCCGTCCGCGATCGGGCACGACTTCACCGTCGACAACACCCGCCCCCTGCTCCGGCAGGCATGTGGAGCAGTCGGCCTGGACGCACGGGACGCGCAGGTGCTGCGTCACCACACCAACGCCGTCTACCTCGTCGGACAGGTCCCGGACGCCGTGGTGGTCAAGATCGGCAGGCCGGGAGTCGACCATCAACGGGATCTGCGCAACGCGCGTGGACTGGTGTCCCTCATCGCCTGGCTGATCCGGCACCGAGCGCCCATCACCCCCCTGCTCCAGGGCATCGAACAGCCGGTGGTCGTCAACGGTCACGTGGTCACGTTCTGGCGTCACCTGCCCCAGCAACACCCGGTGTCGACCGAAGCCATCGCCGCTCCGCTGCTGGCGCTGCACCAGGCACCACAACCGCCGTTCCCGCTGCCCGCACTCGACCCGATCACCGCGATCGCACGCTCCACCGCCGCCAGTCGCATCCTCGACGACGACCACAGAACCGCCGTGATGACCAGGTTGGAGGAGTTGACGCCGTTCTGGACCCGCCTGTCCGGGTCCGTGCCGCAGTGCCTCATCCACACCGATCCGCAGCACCGCAACACCCTGTGGCGCTCCGCACCCGGGAATGAAGAAGCAGCCCTGAACCGCGCGTCGACACCGGCTGTGCTGTGCGACCTGGACGGCGTGGCACTCGGCCCGGTCGAGTGGGACCTCGTCACCATCGAGGTTCACTGCCGCCGATTCGGCCACGTGGACCACGACGCTTTCGCCAAGGTATATGGACGTGACATCCGCGAGTGGGAAGGTTATCCGCCACTACGCACCTTGCGAGAGCTGCGCATGATCGCCACCAATGCGAGGAAGTCCTCGCCAGGCAGCCCCCAGGCGACCGAGGTCATCCACCGCATCCACGGCCTCGATGAGGACATCACCGCACCCTGGAACATCATCTGAGCCATCACCACACGACCGGTAGAGCAGAACCGCAACATTGCGTTCAGGTTCTGGGAAAATTGCGGAACGGCTGTGACCAACTTCCGTGGTGCCTGCTGCATGAATGCGTTTAGCTGGGACGCAAGCACACAACAGCACCCTGAGGGAAATCATGGACACCGAGGAAAATGCACCACCTGTGCGCCCGGGCAGTGCGCACAGCCGGGAGCTGGGCGGGGAAATCCGCAGGACCCGTCAGAACAGCGGTAGGTCGGCGCCGAAGGTCGCCGAGGCGTTGGGCTGGTCCGTGGGCAAGCTCTCCAAGCTGGAGAAGGGCACGCGGGGCACCAGCACGGTCGACATCGCCGCCCTGCTCGGGCACTGCGGGGCCGCCAAGGCCGCCCGTGAGCGCGTCCTGGGCATCGCCGCCGAGCCGGACACCGGCAGTTTCCTGCGCCTGCACCACCAGCGTTCCGACAGGCTGGTCGCCGTGTCGGTGCACGAGGAGATCGCGGAGACGATCACCGTCTACGACCCCGTCACCGTTCCCGACCTGGCCCGGACCGAGGACTACACCCTGGCCCTCACCGGCGACCTCGACTTCGCCACCGCCCTCGCGGAACGTCAACGACTCCTGCAACGCCACCCCGACCCACACGTAACCGTCTACGTCCACGAGATGGCGTTGCGCATGGCCGTGGGTGGTCCGGCGGTGATGCGCGACCAGCTGCTGCACCTGCTGCTGATGTGCGAATGGCCCCGCACCACCGTGCGCGTCGTCCCGCTGGCCGCCGGGTTCCACACACATCTGCGGCACCCCTGCACGCTGCTGGCCTTCGAAGCACCCGACAAACCTCTGGCCTACACCGAGACCGACGTCGCCGTGGCGTTCCACGACGCACCCGAGGCGGTCGCCGCCTACCAGCAGAAGATGTGCCACCTCGACGCCGCGGCCCTGGACACCGAGCAGACCCGCCGGAAGCTGTCCCGGTGGACCGACCTCTACGACCGCAAAGCCGCCTGACCCCGTCACAGGGCCGAACACCAGGAGACGGCCGTGCCCCACACCATCAGACTGCGCGCCGAACTCTTCACCAAAGCCATGAGACTCGCAGGCTTCCGCTCCGACTACGCCCTGGCCCGTGCCATGGGCCTCAACCGCTCCACCGTCACCCGAGTCCTCACCGGCCAACTCAACCCCGGACCCGCCTTCATCGCCGGCGCCCTCACCGCCCTCACACCCATGACCTTCACCGACCTGTTCCACATCATCCACACCGACCCAAAAGCCCCACGACGATGACCCCGGCACTCACCGAACTGCTCGACCGCATCCAGATCGACGAAGGCACCCTGCGCTTGCTGCGGAGATACGCCGCCGAAGTGACCGTACGACCACCGACCTCGCCGGCCACCGCCCAGGCTTTCCGCCGAGCGGCCGGAGTCCTGCGCGACCACGACCACCTGCCCTCAGCCGTCCTGTGCGGCAGGCACGAACTGGCCGTGCACCGGCGACGCGACGACAACCCCGACGCCACCGCCTCGGCCCTGCTCGACCTCTCCCTCACCTACCGCGCCCAACGCCGCCCGCACAAAGTCATCGACTGCGCCGACCAGATCCTGGAAACCTACGGACGCCACCACCACACCGACGGCTTCACCCACACCCTGGCCTACCTCGGAACCCTCATGATCGAGGTCCAGCGTCCCGACGCCGCGATCAGGTACCTGACCCGCGCCGCCAACACGTCACCCGCCCCTCACCGGCTCGCCGAACACCAGGCGCTGCTGAGCCGGGCGTGTCGCATGTCCGGCGACCACCACACCGCAGACCAACACCTCAACCGAGCCCTGGCCACCGCCCGGAGCACCAACACCGCCCACCACGTGCGTGAACTCGCCGCCGGCACCCGACAACTCCCACCACCGACCCCCTGAACCAGGTCAGAGCACCGTCACCGTGCCGCGCCCCCCGTCGACCCGCACCCGGTCCCCCGTCCTGATCCGGACCGTGGCGTTGCCGCACCCCACCACGGCCGGGACGCCCAGCTCCCGCGCCACGATCGCCGCGTGCGACAGGGGCGCGCCGACGTCGGTCACCACGGCCGCCGCGCGGGGGAACAGCGGGGTCCAGCCGATGTTGGTCACCGTGGTCACCAGCACCTCCCCCGGCTCCAGCCGCCCGCTGTCGGCCACGTCGAGGATCACCCTGGCCACGCCCTCCACCACGCCCGCCGCGCCGGGGAAGCCCGACACGCCGGAGGCCGGGGGCTCGGCCGAGGCGTCGTGCACGTCGAGGCGGCGGTTCGGGTCGGCCGCCCACGCCTCCGGGTCGAACGGGCCCCGGATCACGGTCGGGTAGGGCGGCAGCGCGCGGTAGCGCTCGTAGGCGGCGCGGCGGGCGGGCACCCTCGCCAACGGCGCGGTGTCGCCGTCCAGCACGCGCAGGGTCTCCTCGATCGGCAGGAAGAACACGTCGTCGCCGTGGCCGGTGACCTCGCCCGCCCGCACCAGGAACGCCCGCAGCACGGCGAACGCGCGCGCGAACTCCGAGCGGGCCCGTTCGCGTTCGCGGGCCCGCTCGGCCAGGCGGTCGATCTCACGGCGCAGGCGCGCTGCCCGGCGCGGGTGGGCCGAGCGCAGTCGGGACCACGCGGCCCCGCGTGCCGACGCCTGGCCGGCCAACAGCTGCTCGGGGTCGATGTCCGGACCCGCCAACTGCCGGTCCAGCCAGGTCGGGTCCTCGGCCGGGCGCGGCGCGGACACCTCGAACTCGTCGGCGAACCGGTGGCCGTGCTCCCGCGCGTAGTCCTCGCGGGAGATCTCGCCGCGCCGCAGCCGCGCCAAACCAAGGACCGGACCGAGGCCGGCCAGTTCACCGGCGGCTCCGTGCGCGCCGGTCAGCAGTGTCGTGGCGTCGTCCTCCCCCACCAGCGCGACCAGCTTCCGGCGGACCTTCGTGCCGGACCCGGGGCCGTTGCGGGCTCCCGCGTCGTAGACCCTCGCGTGGACGTGCAGCAGTTCGTCCACGTCGGAGTTCCACAGCGCCCGCAGCTCGCCGGGCGTGCGGGCCGCGCGGCAGGCGGCGGTCAGGCGTTCGGCGGTGGCGGGCGCGGCGGCGAGCAGGTCGTCCACGCGCGCCCGGAAGTCGCGGCCCTGCCTGAGGAAGGCCAGTCCGGCGCGCAGCACCGCGAGGCGGGACAGGGGCAGCGGCGGGACCTCGACGCCCGGCGGGACGCGGCCGAAGACCTGCTCGGCCATCCGCAGCGCCACACGGCCCAGGCCCAGCGCGGAGGCGACGCCCAGGGTGACGCCGAGGTTGAGGTAGAACCGGCCGCCGATGTTGCCCGAGGTGGGGTGCCCGTCGATGGGCGGCTGCGCGAGGGCCTGGGCCAACGACCAGGTGGCGGGCGTCATCACGCCGGGCACGGCCTCGCGCAGGTTCGCGCACGTCCACAGGTGGTCGCCGCGCAGGCTGTCGTTCCACACCTCCGGCAGGGCTGTGATCGGGCGGGCCTGGAGCACGGCGATCCGGCCGTCGCACAGGGCCCACTCCACGTCCACCGGCACGCCGTGCAGGTCCTGGATCCGCTCGCCCAGCGCGGCCAGCTCGCGCACCCGCGCCTCGGGCAGCAGGTCGCCCCCGAGCCGCACCTCGCCGCCGACCACCACGTGCTGCTCGGGCGTGACGGAGCCGCCGACCAGCGCTTCGCCGAGGCCGGGCGCGGCGTTGACCACCGTCTCGGCGCGCGAGCCGGTCACCGGGTCGGCGGTGAACAGCACGCCGGAGACCTCGGCCGGCACCATCCGCTGCACCACGACGGCCAAGGCCGCGTCGGGGATGCCGTTGCGGGACCGGTACTCGACGGCCCGCGCGGTCCACAGCGACGCCCAGCAGCGCCGGACCGCGTCCAGCACGTCCTCGCCGGCCACGTCCAGGAACGTGTCGTGCTGCCCGGCGAACGACAGGTCGGGCAGGTCCTCGGCCGTCGAGGAGGAGCGCACGGCCAGCGGTCCGGGCGGCAGGGCGGCGCGGACGGCGGCGGCGATGTCCGCGGGCACCTCGTGCGCGGCGAAGGCGGCGGCGATCGCGGCGGCCGGGTCCTCGCCCCGCAGCATCCCCGGCACGTCCAGGTCGGCGGCGAACCGGCGGTAGGCGTGGGTGGTCAGGTGGAAGCCGTCGGGCACCGGCAGCCCGGCGGCGGCGAGCCGCGCCAGCGAGGCGCCCTTGCCGCCGACCGTCCCCAGGTCGGCGGCGGGATCGGCCAGCGGCAGCACCAGCGGGGCGGTTCCCATGGGCCGATCGTGCCACCGCGCCGATGCCCGTGTTGCGGCTATCAGCACATCGACGACCCACCGGCCGGCGCAGCGCTGTCGGACTCGACGGCTACGGTGCGGCCATGGGCAATCCCGCACCGTCGTGGGCGCACGGTCCGATGATCGCGCTGGACCTGGAGACCACCGACGTCGATCCCCACCGGGACCGCGTCGTGACCGCCTCCGTGGTCGCGATCACGCCCCGGCATCCCGGCGGACCACCCGAGGTCGACACGCGCACCTGGCTGGCCGACCCCGGGGTCGAGATCCCGGCCGAGGCCACCGCGATCCACGGCATCAGCACCGACCAGGCCCGCCGCGAGGGCCGCCCGGCCTCGGAGGTCGTCGCCGAGGTGGCCGAGCACCTGGCGGGGGTGTGGGGGCCCACCACGCCGCTGTGCGCGTTCAACGCCGCGTTCGACCTGACCATGCTCGACGCCGAACTGCGCCGCCACCACGGCCGCGGCCTGCCGCTGGGCGGGCCGGTGGTCGACCCGCTGTGCCTCGACCGCCACCTGCGCCCGGTCCGGGGCTGGGACGACAGGCGCACCCTCACCGCCGTGTGCGCCCACTACGGGGCGCGGCTGGACAACGCCCACACCAGCGCCGGCGACGCGATCGCGGCGGCGCGCCTGGCGTGGACCCTGGCCAAGCGCCACCCCGACGAGGTCGGCCTGCTCGACCCCCGGGAGCTGCACGACCGGCAGGTCGGCTGGTACCTGGAGCAGGAGCACGACTTCGCCGCGCGGCTGGAGCGGCAGCTGGAGCAGCGGATCGCCCGGGGCGGCGAGGACGAGTACACCGCCCGGACGCGCGACCGCATCGCGGGGGTGCGGGCGCGGGCCGGGGCGTGGCCGCTGCTGACGGGTCCGGCCCGGGTCGGGTGACCCGGGCCGGACACGGGATCAGACCCAGCGGGATCAGACCCTGTTGTACTGGAAGTACCAGCCGCCGTTCTGCTGGTAGCAGCCCCAGGCCGGGTAGAGCTGGTGGTAGCGCTCCTTGTCCGGCAGGCACGACGCCTCGGACGGGTAGGGCCCCACCGTGACCCAGTTGGTGGCCTGGGCGGCGGCGGGGGCGAGCAGGGTCAGGACCACGGCGGCAAGACCGGCGACAGCGGTGCGCATGGGTCTCCTTCGGGCTGCGGGCTGGACGTCGTGCTGCCCACCGGCGGGCCGGGGGTGTCCCGGCGCGCGGGGTGGAGAGGCCCCGCGCGCCGGGACGTCCTCACAGGCCGTTGGTGAACAGCAGGCGGTTGGGCGTGCTGCCGGTGGCGCCGCCGCTGACCACGTTCGGGGTCGCGGAGGAGTTGAGCCAGTCGTGCACGGTTGCCGACGACTGGTCGCCGAACCGCTGCTTGTACAGCGCGGCCACGCCCGCCACGTGCGGGGTCGCCATCGAGGTGCCGTTCATCGCGCCCGAGCCGCCGGTGCGGAGGGTGGAGACGATGGCGCTGCCCGGCGCGTACAGGTCGACGCAGGTGCCGGTGCTGGAGAACGAGGAGCGGGCGTCGTTGTTCTGCGAGGACGCCACGACGCTGGCCGTCTCCACCTTGCGGGGCAGGCGGTCGCAGGAGTTGCCGCCGGTGTTGCCCGCCGAGGTGGCCAGGAAGACACCCGCGGCGATCATGCTGCGGATCGCGGACTCCAGGCTGGCCGAGGCGGTGAAGTTCCACGAGGTGTTCGCCACGGCGGGCTTGGTGTGGTTCCGGGTGACCCAGTTGATCGCGTTGAGCGCGGCGGTGGTGGTGGCGCTGCCCGAGCAGTTCATCATCTTCACGCCGTGCAGGCGCACGCCCTTGGCGATGCCGTAGGTGTTGGACCCGATGGTGCCCGCCACGTGCGTGCCGTGGCCGTGGCAGTCGGTGTTGTTGGTGTCGACGGCGTTGTAGTCGAACGTGGCCCGGCCGCCGTAGTCGGCGTGGCCCGGGGTGATGCCGGTGTCGATGATGTAGGCGTGGACGCCCGCGCCCGTGTAGTTGTAGGTGAAGGAGTTCGACAGCGGCAGGGTGCGCTGGTCGACGCGGTCGATGCCCCACGACGGCGGGTTGGCCTGGGTGGCGTCGAGCGCGTCGGTGACCAGCACGTCCTGCTCGATGGCGGTCACCGACGGGTCGCGGCTGAGCTTGCGCAGCTGCGCCGGGGTGAGCTTGGCGGAGAAGCCGTGGAACGCCGCGTCCCACACGTGGGTGGGCGTGACGCCCGCGGCGGAGGCGACGCCCAGGCCGCCGCGGGCGGTGGCGCCGAGGCTGACGATGTAGGTGTCCTTGATCGGGTGGACCGTCGCGGAGGCCGTCGCCATGACGATGTCGGCCTGGTGGGCCGGTGCGGCGAGCGCGGCTCCGGTGGTGAGCCCGACGGCGGTGGCCGAGACGGACAGCAGGGTGAGCACTCTGGTGAAAGGACGCACGGGTCGGCTCCTTCGGGTGAGCCCGGACCAGCGCGCCCCGACGCAGGGTTGACGAGGCTGACGGTCACTCGTCCGGGTTCATCCCAGCAGCCTGACCAGGGGTTATGCCATGGTCAACCAGGGTCGGCCGAACGGCCGCCGGCGCGGTCACGCTCGGTGGACATAACCGACAACTGGTAAGGACCACATCGCTCGGGCGGCCTCTTGGCCACCACCAACCGGGTCAGCGCGACGTCGACGGGCACCACCGGCGTCCCGGACGACCACGCGGGCGGTCGCGCGGCGGTCGCGCGGGCGGTCGCGCGGCGGTCGCGCGGGCGGTCGCGCGGGTCGTCGAGCGGGGCCGGCACCGGCTCGGGGCGCGGAGGAGGAGTGCGACCTCGTCAGGTCGTGTCGAGCGTTGTCGGAGGTCGGAGCCCGCCTCGTCGAGGGCCCCGACCCGGGTCAGCGGGTGTGGACCAGCAGCCGGTCGACGCCGTGGACGATGGAGGCGGCGCGGAACGCCTGCCGGTCCTCGGCCAGGCGCAGGTTCGGGAACCGGCGCAGCAGCGCCGGGTAGGCCGCGCGCAGCTCCATCCGCCCCAGCTCCGCGCCGACGCAGCGGTGCGCGCCGTAGCCGAACGCCAGGTGCGCCGACGACTTGCGGGCGTGGTCGAAGTGGGGCGTGCTCTCGCGGTTGGCCGCCGACAGGGAGACCACCACCGCGTCGCCCTCCTCGATCCGCTGGTCCCCCACGGTGAGGGGGTGCCGCGCGAACCGGGGGAACGCCACCTGCACCACGCTCAGGTGCCGCAGCAGCTCCTCGACCAGCGGGCCCACCGCCGCGTCGTCGTCGCGCATCGACGCGCGCGCCTCGTCGTCCCGGAGCAGCACGTACGCGCCCAGCGCCAACATGCTCGCCGTGGTGTCGAAGCCGCCGGTCAGCACGCCGTCGGCCAGGCCGGCCAGCTCGGCGTCGTCGACCGCGTCGCCGTGCTGGCGGATGAGCGTGCCGATCAGGCCGTCACCGGGCGAGCGGCGCTCCCGCTCCACGATCTCCCGCATGTACTCCAGCGACTCGGAGATCGCGCCCAGCGCCTGGCCCGCGCCGCCGAACAGGTCGAAGCGGGCCGCGGCCAGCTGCTGGAACCGGTCGCGGTCGGCGTAGGGCACGCCCAGCAGCTCGCAGATGGTCAGCGACGGGATCGGCAGCGCGAACTCCTTGACCAGGTCCACCGGACCCGGCGCGGCCTCCATCGCGTCCAGCCGCTGGGTCACGATCTCGTCGATGCGCGGCACCAGCCGCGACAGCCGCCGCATGGTGAACTCCGGCGTCAGCATCCGGCGCAGCCGGGTGTGGTCCGGCGCGTCGGCGAACCCGAGCCCGCCGGGCGACTGCTCCAGTCGCCCCACCGCCGCGCCGAGGCGGGTGTAGTCGTTGCTGAACGCTCCTGTGTCGGAAAGCACTTTTTTGGCCTCGGTCTCCCCCGTGACCAACCACACGCGGATGCCGAACGGCACGGGCACCCGGTGCACCGCGCTCGACTCGCCCATCCTCATCAGCTCCTCGACCGGATCCACCCCGTCCCGCTTCAGCGGGACCAGCGCCCGGTCCGGGAGCAGCGACAACGCGCGTGAACCGATCTTCCCCATGATCCACCGCGTGGCCGCCCGCCGCGCGACCCACTCCACCAAGCCTTCGCGCACAGACGCCAGAGTCGCCATTCCACACCCCTCGTTCCCCAGGTCGAATCGACGGAACGGTAGCCCCACCGCCCGGTGACCAGCATCGCGCCACAGGCTGATTGACAGGGCATGATCCGTGGAAGACGATCTGCGATCGCGCGTGAAACGGGCCGGAGCCCGGGGTCACGGCCGTCCGGGTCCGCCCGCGCCCTGCCCGTCGAACCGCCCGGTGAACCGCCCGGTGAACCGTCCCCTACCGGGGCAGCAGCGCCGCCACCTCCGCCAGCGCGTCCAGCACCTCCGGGGTGAGGTACCCCGACGCCAGTTCCGCCCCGGCCACCGCGACCGTGCCCCGGTCGCGCCCGGAGCCGTAGTTCGCGCCGGAGAACGCGACCCCCGGCAGGCCGAGCGCGTCCGCGCCCAGCGGCTCGACGTCACCGGACCCCGGCTCGTCGACGAGGTCCTGGAACCGGCGGGCGTCCTCGCGCGAGGCGAACTCCACCCAGGCCACCGCGATGACGGCGGTGTTGCCCGCGTCGTCACCCACCGCGAACAGCGCCCGGTCCATCGACACGCACCCGGTGTCCCGCAGGAAGTCCCGCACCCCGCCGAACGACGCCGCGGCGCAGTCGGCCGGCCGCCGGTCGGTCCGCTCGACCTCGTGCAGCCCCAGCTCCCGCCACGCGCCCTCGACGTCGCCGTCCCGCGCCCGGTCCTCGCTCGCGGCCTTGCGCGCGGTCAGGGCCGGACCGGCGCCGCCGGGCCCGCCCGCGCTCAGCCCGACCGCTCCCCCGTAGGCCACCGCGCTGAACGCGACCAGCCCCGCCAGCAGCACCGGCTTGGCCCGACCACCCCGGCGACCCCGGCTCCCGGTCGGGCGCACGCGGCCCCTGGCGTCGGTGTAGAAACCTCCCGGCACGGCGACCTCCCCCGAGCAAGGTTTAGCAATGCCCGGGGCGAAGTGACCCGATTTTCGCGGAGAACCGCTCGATCAGCGCAAACCGAACGGTCGGTTCACCGTGCGTCACCGGCGCGCCACCGGTCGTAGTCCTCCGGGGTGCGCACCCCGGAGTCCAGCACCGCCCGGTACAGCTCGAAGCTGCGGTAGTCCGGCCGCGCGTGCTTGATCAGCAGCACCGCCGCCCGCACCTCGGGCGTGAGCCGCGCGGGCAGCGTGCGCACGTGCCCCAGGTCGGGCTGGCGGTCGGGCTCGTCGACGAACCAGAGGTCCAGGTTCCAGTGCCGCCCGGCGGCCGTGCGGAACGCCACGCCCAGGTACAGGCCGTCGGGGTAGAGCTCCGGCTCGGCGTTCCACGGTCCGAGGTCCTTGCGGAACCGGACCGCGCCCACCCGCTCGTGCGCGCCCAGCTCCGCGCCGACCCGCAGCACGGCCGCGGTGTCCAGCGCCGGGCACACCACGGTGACGTCGATGTCGGGCACCGCCATCAGGCCCAGCGCCGAGCTGCCCGTGCGCACCGGCTCGCCCAGCGCCGACAGCAGCCGGTCCAGGTCGAGGTCCGCCACGACCCGGTCGGCCTCGGCGCGCAGCTCGTCCTGCCGGCGCAGCAGTTCTTCGATCACCGACCGAGTATCCCGGAGCGCCCGGGGACCACCGGCCGCCGCCGGTCAGCGCGGCCGGTCAGCGCCGCTTGGCGGCCAGCAGCAGCACCAGGCCCAGCACCGACATGACCAGGCCCATGCCGTAGGCGGAGCGGTAGCCGAAGTGCTGCGCCGCGCCCAGCAGCGGCCCGGACAGCATCGAGCTGATCTTGTACGTGTTGGTGTAGAGCGTGGTGGCGTAGCCGGGGCGGTCCGGGGCTAGGTCCTGGAAGTAGGAGATGCCCAGGCCCATCACCGCCGAGATCACCACGGCGTGCAGCACCTGCGCGGCCATCACCTGCCAGGTCTCCTGGGACACCAGCACGACCCCGTAGTAGGCCAGCGCCACCACCCCGCCCGACAGCACCAGCACCCGCTGGCCGCGCCGGACCGCCAGCGCGCCGAAGCCCAGCATCAGCGGGATCTCCAGCGCCGCGCACAGGCCCAGCACCAGGCCCGAGTCCGCGAGCGTGCCGCCGAGGTCCTCGGTGACGAACAGCGGCATGGCCGCCACGCCGACCGACGTCGCGCCCTGGAGCAGGACGAACGCCAGGCCCGCGAGCACGATCTCCCGGCGCCGGCCCGAGCGGTCCGCGACCACCTCGGGCGACGCGGGCTCCGAGCGGCCCAGCTCCGGCAGCCACCGCACGATCACCAGCGCGGACAGCGCGTAGCACGCCGCGGTCGTGACGAACAGGCCGGTGAACCCGGCGCCGGACATCAGCAGCGCGCCCAGCGGCGGCCCGGCCACCCACGAGACCGACACCAGCGTGCGCAGGCCGCTCATCACCAGCGGGACCCTGGTCGAGCCGCTGCGGTCGAGCGCCTGCCGGGCGTAGGCGAACATCTGCGGCATCTGGGAACCAGCGACCGCCGCCAGCGACACCGACACCACCAGCAGGACCCAGTACTCCCGGACGAACGCGAACAGCAGCCACGCCGCCGCGCCCGCCGCGCTCGCGGCCAGCAGCAGCAGGCGGCGGATCGCCCGGGAGTCGGACAGCCGGCCGATCGCGGTGCTGACCGCGATCGAGCTCAGCGCGCTGGTCAGCAGGAAGGCGCCGACCGCGAACGGCCCCGCGTTCATCTCCTTGATCAGGAACACCGACAGCAACGGCCCCACCAGCGCGTACCCGGTGCCGGTCAGCAGGCTCACCGAGATCAGCGGCACGAAGGGCTTGGCAGGGGCGGGGACCCTGGTACCGCTCAGCACATCCACACCGCCGATCCTCACCGCCCGGTCGGGCGGTGAGGAAGTGGATTTCCACCACCTGGTCCATGAGAGCGGTCACACAGGCGTCGCCCGAGCCACCAGGACGGCCATGTCGAGGGGCAGTTCGCGGATGTCCTCCAGGGTGAAACCGTGTTCGGCCAACAACTCCCGGTGCCGGTCGGCGGTGCGCTCCCCGCCCAGCGCGGTGTTGACCATCATGTGGACGTTGAACGACAGCGGCAGCACCGACCGGTCGTCGCGGATCGGCCGCTCCACCACGGCGAGCAGCGCGCCGTCGGGCATCGCCGAGCGGACGTTGCGCAGGATGGTCGAGCAGCGCTCGTCGTCCCAGTCGTGCAGCACGCGCGAGAGCAGGTAGACGTCGCCGCCGGCGGGCACCGGGTCGGTGAAGAAGTCGCCCGCGACCACCTCGGCCCGGTCCGCGCAGCCCGAGCGGGCCAGCACCTCCCGGGCCGCACCGGCCACGTGCGGGCGGTCGAACAGCACGCCGCGCAGGCCGGGCGCGGCGGCCAGCACGAGGCCGAGCAGCCTGCCGTCGCCGCCCGCCACGTCGACCACGGTGCCGGTCTCGGGCAGGTCGAGCAGGCCGGGCACCAGGTTCAGGAAGCTCGTGCCCGCCGCCATCGCACCCTCGAACAGCCGCGCGTCGGCGGGGTGCACGGCGAAGTGCTCGAACGGCAGCACGCCGTAGAAGTGCTCGAACGCGCTGCCGCCGACGCGCAGGGTCTGCTCCAGGGCGGTGAACGACAGGTAGAACAGGCCGCCGTAGAGGCGGGCGAGGTCGCGCAGCGAGCCGTCGGCGTCGGCGCGCAGCAGCGCGCCGGCCTCGGTGAGCGACCACGCGTCGCCGTCCCGGTGGAGCACGTCGAGCGCGCCCAGGAAGGCCAGCACGCGGTGCAGCTCGCGCGGCCGCGTGCCGGTGCGCTCCGCCAGGTCGGCGGTGGTGCGCGGTCCGCCGGCGAGCAGGTCGGCCACGCCCAGCTCGGCGACCGCCGCCACGGCGCGGGTGCGCCAGGCCCCGGTCACCAGCTCGAACATCGCCCGCCGGGCCTCGTCGGGCCGGCCGAGGTGGCGGCGCAGCAGGTCGGTCCGGTGGCCGGGCAGCCGCAGCTCCACCCCGGTGCGGCCGCGCAGGTGCAGCGCGGTCGCGTTCCCGCGCGGGTCGTGGCCGCCGCCGTCGGGCACGAGGCCGGCGTCCCTCAACGCCTCGTAGACGCCCCTCGACACCACCTCGTCCCCGGCGACGCGGAACACCGGGTGCGCCCACCCGAAACGGTCCGGACCGGAGCGGTCCGGACCGGCGGGACCGCCCAGGACGGACACCTCCAGCCCGCGCGGGCAGCCCGGCAGCGCGCAGCGCACGAGCCGCACGTCCGCGCCGAGGTCGTGCCCGGTGAGGCGGGCCAACCGGTCCCGTGTCGGCTCGTCCGGCACCTGCTCCTCCGGGCGAACGCCCAGTTCGACCAGCGCGGCCACCACGTCGTCCACGCTCCGCGCCGCGACCAGCACGGCGGTGTGCGTGAACTCCAGGTGCGCGGCCGGTCCCCCCGGTACGTCGAGCGCGGCCGCCAACGCCTGCTCGGTGCTCGTGGACCGGGTAGAGCGCACCGCCTCGGCCAGTCGGCGGTACTCCGGTTCGTCCAGCGCCTCGTGGTCGCCGGTCTCCGTCAGGGCCATGCCAGGTCCTCCCCAGCGAACGGCCGTGCCCTGCCCCTCGGGACAGGGCACGGTGATCTCGTGACCCCGTGTGAAGACTATTCGGCTTCCAGCTCGGGGTGAAGCTCCACATCCGCCCAGCGCACCAGCCCGGCGATGCGCGGTTGTCCGTCGTGCCGCCAGGACATGCTCGGCTTGGTCATCGCGCCCGGCGCGCAGATCCGACTCGCGCCCAGCACCGCCAGCTCGCGCCCGACGCGCCGGAGCTCCTCGCCGACCGCGCCGAGGCCGACGTTCTGGAGGTGCCGGGCGTAGGGCCGCACCAGGTCGACCGCCGCCGCGAGGTCGGGCACCGGCACGATGCGCGCGACCCGGTCGCCCGCGCCGGTGAGCGGGAGCAGCGAGTCGTCCAGCAAGACCGTCCACTCCAGACCGTCCGGTGCCCACACCTCGCTGGTGTCGCTGGTGGCGGACCGCCACTCCGCGACCAGCCTGCGGTGCTGGAGCGCGATGGCGTCGTGCGCCTCGACCGTCCCGGGTGGACAGTCGACGGCGGCGCGGCGCATCGCGTCGGCCAGGTGCCGGGCCACCGCGCGGGCGTGCGCGGCCTGCACCAGGTAGACCTGCGGCGACAGGCAGGCGTGCTGGTCGAAGTCGCTGCAGTCCGCGGCGATGCGGCGGGCCACCTCGGCGGGGCCGTGCCGCGTCGCGTACTCGGCGCTGACCAGGCCGAACGAGAACTTGTGCGCGTGCTCCTCGTAGAGCTGGTGCGGTTGGACCCGCGCCCGGACGGCCGCGCACGCCTCGTCGCCGCCGTAGACCACCACGGCGTCGGCGTGCGCGAGGGCGGCGGTCAGCGCGGCCTCGTCGTCGCGGTCCCAGTAGGTGGCCACCACGGCGTCGGCCAGCACCGGCTCCACCTCGTGCAGGGTGCGCAGGAACGCGGCGGTGAAGTGCGGCTCCTTGGCCGGGACCTTCGCGATCAGGCTCGACTTGACCAGCAGCGCGCGGACCAGGGACCGCGCCGGGAGACCGGGCACGTTGCCGGAGAACACCGCGAGCGTGGTGCCCGGCCCGACCGCGGTGGTGCCGCCGCGGAAGCCGTCGAGCACCTCGGGGTCGCCCAGCTCGCGGGTCAGCGCGGCCAGCAGCGACTCGGCGCGCAGGTTGCCCACCTCGGCGTCCAGCGCGCGGTCGACGGTCTCCTCCGACATGCCGGTCACCAGCGAGGCGTCCCGCACCACGGCGCGGCGCGGGGCGAAGTCGCGCTTGGCCCAGCGGTCGGCCACCTCGTCGAAGGCGGCCACGACGTGGCGCACCGGCAGCTCGCGCAGCCGTTCGTGCGCGGCCCGGAGCCCGGCGCCGATCCCGTCCCAGTCGGCGGGCCGCTCGCCGCGCCACTCGTGCGCGCCGGAGCGGAGGGTGAACGACGTGCCCGGGTGGGTCACCCAGTCGGGCATCCACGACACGGTCACGCGGCACCTCCGGTGATCTCGTCCAGCGACAGCGAGCAGCCCCGGCTGGTGCTGCCGGCAATGCGCCCGGCGATGGCCACGCCCTCCGGGCCGGCGATGCCGAGGTCACCGGTGAGCAGCACGTACGGCCGGTCGAGCAGGGCGTAGTCGGTGATCTCCAGCAGACCGGGGCCCGTCTCGCGGTACTCGCGGGTGCGCGGGTCGCGGACCCGCGGACCGCCCGCCGGGCCACCCGCCTTGGGCCGTTCGCCCAGCGGGCCCACCGGGGTGTCGGCCGAGTCGTAGAGCGGGTTGGCGATCTCGGTCATGCCGAAGATGTTGCCGAACCGCTCGATGCCGAAGACCCGCCCGACCGCGTCGTGCAGGTCGTCCACGGCCATGACGCGCGAGCGGCCCTTGAAGCCGCCGCCGTCGTACATGCGGGAGCCCGGCGGTAACCGCCAGCGGCGGCCCTGCGCCTCCAGGGCGTCGCAGATGTTGACGAAGGCGAAGGTCGCGCCGACCAGCACGACCGGCAGCCCCTCGGCCACGGCGGCGTCGAGCCGCTGCGCCAGCAGCTCGAAGTCCACGCCCGCCTCCCGCACGACGGCGGTGCTGAGCCGGGGGTCGCCGACCGCCTCCGCGATGCGGGCCATGTCGAACGCGATGGCCATGTGCGGTGCGGCGCGCTCGGAGGGGACGAACGGCAGCACCACGGGCCTGACGTCGGCGAAGTCGATCTCCCGGCGGGCCCGCGCGGTGACCGCGACGCGCTTGAGCTCCAGGCCGAGCGGGGAGTACCGGACGCTGCCCCGGGTGCTGCCGGTGGTGCCGCTGGTGCGGAACTCGCGGACCACGGGCGCGTCGGGGAACAGGTGGGGGCCGCCGCCCTTGTAGGCGGTGTCCGGGACGCCGACGCCGGTGCCGACCTGCTTCCAGTACCTGGCGACCTCGGGCGAGTTGGTCCGGGCCAGTTCGACGAGCTGGTCCTGCGCGTCGAGCGGGTCGCCGTCCTCCTCTGCGACCAGCCTGACGAGGTGTTCGAAGAGCCGCGCGACGTGGGGGTCGTCGTGGGCGATGGTCATCGACTCCTCCTGCGGTGAGGGCAACCCGGACAGTCAGCAGTGGTTGATCGGGGGGCGCAAGATCGACCCCCGGAACGGGGTACCGCCAACCGGGTGGTTCGGGAGGGCCATAGGATGACTGAAAGCAGAGCCGGTGAAAACGAATGAACGTGTTCCGCTACGGGACCCGGAACGGCGTGAACCAGGGCGGAACGCCGATGGGAATTGCCCGATCCAGCCCCTGACCAGCACTGATGGTCCGATTCGCGGGTGCGGGCCGTGAGGTTGGTGGGGTTGCCGGGGGTGGTGGGGCGCACCGCCATACCACCGAACGAGAACCACCGGGAACGGGAGGAACCAAACGAGACGGCATGGTGCCGGAAGCGGCCTCGAACCGGCGCGCGGACCGTGCTCCACGTGTCCGACCCCGCCCGGACGGCCCTCCGGGAAGCGTCAGGCCGCCGTCAACCTTCCCTTATCGAGTGAACCTCATATCCTGTCGAGGGAAACCGACGGCCGTTCGGTAACGCTCTGTTCCGACGCTCCACCGATGGACGCAGGACCTGCGGGGTTCTCCGCATTATTGCGGCCTAGACGGACGTCCGAACATTCATACCGTAACGATGTCAGCGGGCGGGCTAACGATTGCCCTGAGCAACCGATATCGCCGCTATGGACGACGATTCCACTCCGGCGGTACGAGTAGACGCGCCCGAACGCCGGAACAGGGCGTCCGAACGCGTGACCCGCAGGAACCGCGCAGTCGCGGACCGAGCAACCACCTGGGGTGCCGGATGAACAGCCGAATGGTCGAACTCGAAGCAGTCCTGTCCCGCTCCGCCCCCGATCGGCTCGCGGCGCGGCGCCTCGCGGTGGAGCTCGCGCGCTCGCTGGACGCGCTCGGCGCGCGCCGGGACGCGGACCGGCTGCTGCGCTGCGCCGCCGCGCTGACCCGGATCGGCTCGGCCGACGCCGCGGACGTGCTGCTGGTGTCGATGCTGGCGCTGATCGACCCCACCTCGCCGGAGGCCGCGCGGGTGCGCGACCAGCAGGCGCTGGTGGCGGTCGCGCGCGGTCGCCGCGAACCCGGGGCGGTCGCGCCGCGCCAGGTGCGGCGGCGCGTGCCCGGCGCCGCGTTCGGCCGGGGCGCCCCGCTGCGCCAGGTGGTCGGTGACTTCCTCGACCCCGCGCCCGCCGCCGACCGGATCGCGGTCGGCTCGGTGGCCGTGGCGGTCGAGGCGGCCCACCCCGGCGAGACCGGCGCGCTGGAGCTGGCGCTCCAGCGCAACGCGGCGGTGCTCGGCTCGAACCACCCGCAGACGGCCGCGGTGCGGTTGAACCTGATGTGCGCGCGGTTCCGGATCGCCCGCGAGCAGGGCGACGCGGACGAGGTGGCCGAGGCGCTGGGCGACCTGCGCGAGGCCACCGACCGGGCGCTGGCCTCGCTGGGCTCCCACCACCCGCGGTCGCTGGTGGCGCAGGCCAACCTGGCGTCGGCCGAGTTCGAGCTGGCCCGGACGCGGCGGTCCGCCGAGCGGGCGCGGCTCGCGCTGCCCGCCCTGCGCTCGGCCGTCGACCGGACGGGTATGAGGCTGGGCTCGGACCACCCGCACGCGTTGATCGCCGCGGCGAACCTGGCCGCCGCCGAGCTGGAGCTGGCGCACGTGGAGGGCACCCGGCCGCAGGCGCAGCGCCTGCTGGACCTGGTGCGCGACGCGTCCGGGCGGGCGAGCGCCGCGCTGGGCGCCGACCACCCGGCCGTGCAGGAGCTGGACGAGCAGCGGCGGGCGTGCGAGGCGCTGGTGTCCGGCGCCGGGCCCGACCCGTCGTTCGAGCGCGGGTACGCCTCGTTCGCCGACGCGGGCCGTTCGCTGGCCACCGCCAAGCCCGGCACGCCGGCGGCGCGGCAGCACTCGCCGACCACGGCGGAGTGGCCGGCGGGCACCCTGCTGAACCGGCTGCGGGAGACCAGCCGCCAGGAGCTGATGAACCTCGGCACCACCGTCCGCTACGCCGCCGACCGCGAGATCATCGTGCAGGACGCCACCGACACGCACGCGTTCCTGCTGCTCGACGGCGTGGTCAAGGTGCTGGTCACCGACGAGGCCGGTGACAGCGCCGTGCTGACCGTGCGGGTGGCGGGCGACCTGGTGGGCGAGATGGCCGCGATGGACCACAAGCCCCGGTCCGCGACCATCGTGACCTGCGGCGACGTGGTGGCGAAGCTGATCACCAGCGCCGAGCTGCACAGCTTCCTGCACCGCCGCAACGACGGGTTCGTCGAGCTGATCGGCGTGATCGACGACCAGCTGCGGTGGGCCAACCGCCGCCGCCGCGACTTCCTCTCCCACAGCGCGGCCGAGCGGGTGGCGCGGGTGCTGGCCGAGCTGGTCGGCGCGCACGGCAGGCAGGAACTCGGCGGCTGGGTGCTGGGCATCCCGCTGACCAAGGTCGAGCTGGCCTCGATCGCGGGCATGAAGCCGCGCACGGCCGAGAAGGCGTTCGCGGACCTGCGCAAGGCCGGCGTGGTGGTCAGCCACCTGCGGCGCGACGTGGTGGTGCCCGACCTGGACCTGCTGCGGCGGTTCGCGCGGATGTGAACGCCCCGGTGGGGTGGGTGGACCCCACCCCACCGGGTCAGCGGCCCAGCAGGCGGTCGAGGAACGGGTTGCCGAACTTGCCGGCGGGGTCGAGGCGGTCGCGGAGCTCGACGAACCGGTCCACGTGCGGGTAGCGGGCGCCGAGGTCGGTCAGCTCGGTCAGCTTGCCCCAGTGCGGGCGCGGGTCCCAGGGGCCCAGGGCGTCCTCGATCCGGCGCAGCACCCGGCGGACCCCCTGCTCGTCGGGCCGCCAGGTGAAGTGGAGCGCCACGCTGTCGCGCCCGTGGACCGTGCTCAGCCACTGGGTGTCGGCGGCCACCGTGCGGATCTCGGAGGTCAGCAGGACCGGGGCGAAGTGCTCCTCGAGGGCGTTGAGGGCCCGCAGCGCGTCGGCGGCGTGCTCGCGGGCGATGAAGTACTCCGACTGGAGCTCCGCGCCGACGCTCGGGGTGAAGTCGGCCCGGAAGTGCGGGAGCCGCTCGTGCCACGGTCCGGGCTCGCCGAGCTGCGCGGTGCAGTTGAGGGCGGGCTGACCGGGCACCGGGTGGCGTGGCCCGTCGGCCTCGGTGGCGCCGGTCCAGGTCAGGTCGGGCCGGTCGTCGCCGGTGCGGCGCTTGGTGAACACCCGGGCGACGCCCTGCCAGGTGGTGAAGGCGCTGACGCTGTAGGCGCTGGAGAAGACCTCGTCGACGTGCTCGACCAGGGCGTCGAAGGGCATGTCGTCGAAGACCCGCTGCTCCACGTCGAACGTGGGCACGACGTCGAGGGTCATGGTGGTGACGACGCCCAGCGCGCCGAGCGAGACCACCGCGCCGTCGAAGTCGGCGTCCCGGCCGCGGGTGAGGGTGGTGAGGGAGCCGTCGGCGGTGACCAGCTCGACCTCGCGGACCAGGCTCGCGAGGGACGGGACGTCGTTGCCGGAGCCGTGGGTGGCGGTGGCGCAGGTGCCCGCGACGGTGATGTGCGGGAGCGAGGGCATGGCGGGCAGGGCCAGGCCCCGGGCCTGGAGGAGGTCGGCGAGGCGGGCCAGCCTGGTGCCGGCGCTGGTCCTGACCTCGTGCTCGCCGGGTTCGAACACCTCGGGCACGCCGTCCAGGCTGATCAGCGTGCCGGTGGTGTCGGCGACGGTGCTGAAGGAGTGCCCGGTGCCGACGACGTGGGCGGTCTCCGCTCGGGCGACCAGCTGCCGGAGGTCGTCGAGGGAGCGGGGGTGCCCGGTGCTCGCGGCGGAGAAGGTGACGTTGCCTGCCCAGTTGGTGCTCACCGGATCGATTCTGCCCCAGGACCGGCGGTGCCTCCCCCGGTCGGCGTCCCGCCCCGTCGGCCGGCCGTCGTCGCTCCGGCGCCTGGACCCCGCCCGGCGCGTGACCGGACTCCGGGCCGGGAGCCGGGCCCGAACCGGAACGGATCTCCCGCACTCCCCGTCCCAGGAACGTGCTGCGCTACCTGACGCTCGTCGGCGCCCTGTGCGCCGCGTGCGCGCCGTTCCTGCCCGGTGGCGTCCCGCGTCCCGGGCCGGACGCCTGGTCGATCGGGTTGGCCGTCGGGGTGGTCGTGGCGGCGGTGCTGGGCCTCGGCCGGGCGCGGCCGGCCGGGGCGGTGCTGGGCGCCGGGGCGGCGGTGGCGGCGCTCGTGCTGCTGGGACGGGACCTGGGCACCGGGTTGACCGGGGTGGACCTGCCCGTGCTGGCGGTGGGCGCGGTGGCGGTGGCGGTCGGGGTGTTCCGGAGCCGGGACTGGCGGGTGCGGCCCGTGGGCGCCGGGTTGGCGCTGGTGGTGGCGGTGGTGGCGGCAGGGGCGCCGGCGGGGGCCGAAGTCCTGGTCGTGCGGTCGGAGGCGCGGGACGCGCGGAACTCCGCGCCGGAACCGGTGGCGGAACGCCCCGGGGACCGCCAGTGGGCGTGGCAGCCCTCGTCCGACGTGGTGGGGGTGGTGGCGGCCGGGCACGGGGTGGCGGTGGGCCTGCGCGAGGGGGCCGTGGTGGGGTTGAACGGCCCCGACGGTCGGGAGGAGTGGCGGTACGCGCGGCCCGGGGCGCGGGTGGGCGCGGTGGCCGCGTCGATGGACCGGCGGGCCGTGGTGGTGGCGTTCGGGTCGACGAGGGACACGCGGGCCCAGCTGGTCGTGGTGCTGGACGCGGGCACCGGGCGGGTGCGCTGGCAGGTGGTCCTGCGGTCGGTGCTGGTGGAGGTGGGCGAGCTCGTGCCCGGGACGCGGACGCTGGCGGTGCGGGACCGGGACGTGGTCACCGGCTACGACCTGGACAGCGGCGAGGTGCGGTGGACGTGGACCGCGCCGGCGGGGTGCGGGTCGCGGTACACGCTGCCGGCCCGGGGCCGCACGACGGTGCCGGTGGTGGTGGAGTGCGGGGACGTGGTGGCCCTCGTGGCGCTGGACGAGGTGAGCGGGCGGGAGCGCTGGCGGCACGAGGTGCGCCCCGGGCCGTTGAACGGCGAGGTGTTCGACGTGGTCCTGGTGGGTGCGCCGGACGGGTCGGTGTGGTCGGCCCGGATGGCGGGCGGTGGGCTGTTCGACGCGGAGACCGGGACGCCGCTGGCCCGGCCGGAGGCGCCGTGGACGGCTCGGGTGGAGGTGGGCGCCACGCCGCTGCTGGAGCAGGCGGACGGGCGGACCTCGGCGCTTGACCCGAGGACCGGCGGCACCACGCCGCTGTCGGTCGAGGCGTGTCCCGGGCGGGTCGCGGACACCACGACGGCAACGACCTACCTGCGGGCCTGCCGGGACACCGGCCGGGAGCTGACCGTGGTGACCCAGCCGCTGGACGGGTCGCCGCCGGCCACGACCCCGGTGCGGCTGGACGGCTCCGGTTCCCGGTCCGACCTGCACCTGGTCGCCGCGCCGGGCGCCGTGGTGGTGGCCCGCGAGACCTACGGCGGCACGCCGTCGCCGGTGGTGGGGCTGGTGCCGCGCGACGCCGGGGTTGGTTCGGGCGAGGTCGGGGACGGGGTGGGGTGATCCGGCCGTCGGGTACCGGGCCGGCCAGGGCTCGACGGGCGCACCCGGGCGCGGTTCGGCTCGGCGGGCGTGAGGTCGCGCGTCACGAGAACTCCCACGGCGAGGTCGGCACCACGCAGCCGTCCCGAACCAGCACCCGCGCGAACCGGGGGTCGGCGGCCAGCCGGGCCAGGTCGGTGCACACCGGTGCGGTCAGCCGCGCGGTGCAGCGCCGGGTGGCGCGGGCGTTGAGCCGGGACGCCGCGGACAGCAGCGAGGAGCGCACCTCCCGGCCCGCGCCGGAGCGGACGCGCCGCACCAGCGCGTCCACCACGCCCCGCGCGCACACCACGCCGCCGAACACGTCGAGCACCGTCATCAGCGACGGCGGCACGCCGGCGTGCGCCTGCACCACGAAGTCGGTGGCCGGCGGCGGCCGGTCCCCCAGCTCGTCACCCCACCCCGAGGCGTGCGCGTAGACGACGCCCGGCCGCGCCCTGGCCACGTCGCGGGCCCGCAGCGCCCACCGCTCCGCCCTGCCGGGCGCCCAGTCGTGCAGGAACACGTCGGCGTCGGCGGCCAGCTCCAGCAGCTCGTGCCGCCCCGCCACGGTGGCCAGGTCGACCTCGACCACCCGCTTGCCCCGGTTGAGCGCGTGGAAGCGGGCCGACACCGGGCCGGACCGGCAGTCGGCCACCGGCGGCACGCCGCGGGCCGGGTCGCCGCCGGGCGGTTCGGCGCGCACCACGACCGCACCGAGCAGCCGCAGCAGGTGCCCGGCCAACGGGCCCTGGACCCGGCGGCACGACTCCAGCACGACC
Source organism: Saccharothrix sp. BKS2 (assembly GCF_047689505.1). Lineage (NCBI taxonomy): Bacteria > Bacillati > Actinomycetota > Actinomycetes > Pseudonocardiales > Pseudonocardiaceae > Saccharothrix > Saccharothrix sp. BKS2. The sequence goes on from NZ_JAUQOL010000011.1 coordinate 196,075, forward strand.
AGGCCGGACAGCGGCAGCGCGCCGCGCGGCGCGGGGACCCGCGGACCGGCCGCGCCGGGCAGCTCCGCGATCCGGTAGGCGGGCAGGTGGTCCAGGACCCGGTTGGCCACCCGCACCAGGCTCGTCCCGGTGGCGGCCGCCGCGCGTTCCAGCACCTGGAGCGGCAACCGCGCGGTCACCCCGGTCAGCTCGGGAGGCAGCGGGCAGGTGGCGGTGGCGAAGCGGTCGGCGAAGGTCCGCCACGAGCCGGCCACCGCCCGGGGGTCGGCGCGCAGGGCCGTCCAGAAGCGCCGCCACACCTCGGCGTCCGGCGCCTCCAGCTCGAAGGCCACCCCGTCACCGGACACGAACGGCGGTCCGCCCACGCCGAAGGGCACCACCGGGGCGTCGTCGTCCGCGGCGGTGGTGGCCGCGGCCAGGTACTGCGACACCGCCAGCAGGGCGGCCTGGGCGACGGAGGTGGTCACCGAGCGCACGGCCGCGCCGCGCAGCCGGGCCAACTCCAGCGCCGCGGCGCCGAGCGCGGCCAGCTCGCCGGCCAGGGTCGAGGCGTAGTCCAGGCCCAGTGGGGTGGGCCGCCCGAAGCGGCGGCCGTGGACGTGCATGAGCCCGCACGCGGCCTGCACGTCCAGCTCGCCGGCGAGCGCCAGGTCCACCGGGCCGGACCAGGGCACGGCCGTCAGCGTGGAGGTGGTCATGCCGGTTCCAGTCGGTGGGGATGGACGCAGATCCGCTCCAACCGGCCGGGGGTGGGCGAGTCGTGGGCGGCGGACAGGAGACGGTGCCGCTCGGCGACCCGCGCGCGTTCCGGGACGCGGGTGGTCACGTCCACCGCCCACTGCCGTGGATCTCGGCGGCGCCGGTCAGCCGGATGAGCAGGTCGAGGCGGCGGACCTTGCCGGTGACGGTGCGCGGCACCTCGTCCCAGGCCAGCACGTGCGGGGCGGCCAGGGGCGGCAGGTCGGCCACGGCGCGCCGCCAGGCGGGCGGGTCCAGCGGGCCGTCGAGCACCAGCACCGGGACCGGCGGGCCGCCGGGGGCGCCCAGCACCACGCACTCCACCACCTCGGGGAGCCGGTCCTCCAGCAGGTCCTCCACCTCCAGGCAGCTCAGGCCGGGCACGGCGTCCACCTCGCGGTCCAGCAGCCGCACCGCGCCGCCGCGGGTGAGCACGCCGAGGTCGCCGGTGTGCCACCAGGCCCCGCTGGTCTTGGCCAGCCAGCGGTCCTGCTCGCCGACGTACCCCGGGCAGCGGGCGGCGGTGCGGGCCAGCAGCAGCCCGGCCCGGCCGCGCGGCACGGGTTCGAGGGTGTCCGGGTCGACCACGCGCAGCCGGGTGCGGCCCGGCACCGGGCGGCCCAGGTCGCGCGCGTCGAAGGGGCGGTTGACCGCGCGGCGGGTGAGGAACCGGGAGGTCAGCGGACCGGTCTCGCTCTGGCCCCAGCCCTGCACCCACACCGGCCACCGGCGGCGGGACGCGTGCAGCATGGTCCGGACGACGGGCGGGTGCACCGCGTCGTAGGCGCTGACGAACAGCCGCACGTCGTGGAACGGGTTGTCGGGCCGGGCGGCCAGGGGACGCCACCGCGCGTAGGCGGCGGGCAGCGCCTCCAGGGTGGTCGGCGGGTGCTGCGTGAACACCCGCTCGGCGGAGCCGGCCTCGCTGAGCAGCACGACCTCGCGCGGAGCCCGGCGGAACACGCCCGCGGTCCAGCGGAACGCCCGGACGTGGGCGTAGGAGGCGCCGTTGGCGACCACGTCGTCCCGGCGCGCCCCGATGACCGGCCACCGCGCCACCCCGACGCGGGACGGCCGGTGCGCCAGGGTGCGGGTGGTGTGCACGACGAGCTTGGGCACGCCGGTGGTGCCGGAGGTGTGGTGGATCACCAGCGGTTCGTCGTCGTGCCTGCGCCGGGGCGCGGGCACGCCCTGGCCGCGCACGTCGTCCAGGGTCAGCGCGCCCTCCACCGCCGGGTCCAGCGACAGCACGCGGCGGGCGGCGTCGGCGGGCGGGCGGCGGTCGGTCACCAGCAGGGCCGGCTCCAGGCGCTTGAGCAGGACCTCCAGCACGTCGTCGGGCAGGCGACCGGAGATCAGCGCGGGCACCGCGCCGAGCCGGATCGCCGCGCACGCCAGCAGGGCGTAGTCGTAGTGGTTGCGCTTGACCACGGCGACGCGCTCGCCGCGGCGCAGTCCCGCGGCGTGCAGCCACCCGGCGGCCTCGCGCACCAGCCAGGCCAGCTCCGGCACGGTGTGCTCGACGGCGCCGGGACCGTCGCCGGGCGCGATGTCGAAGGGCCGGTCCAGGTGCACGGTGGTGTGCGGCCGGCGCGAGGCGACCTCGTCGAACAGCGTGCCCAGGTCGTGGGGTTTCACGCGTGCCATCCCCTCGGCACGGCCCGCGATTCGAATTCGAGCACTTCGGACCCGCGCGGGAACTCGCCGTTCCCGACCACTCCGACAACATTCCGCGGGGCCATCTGCCACAAATCACAAAATGCCGTCGATCGCGTGAAGAATGGCCCGGTCAACGCGCTCACCTCCGCTGTCGTCGCTCCGACTGCGAGCGTATGTCAGGCGGCCGGGAGAGCCTTGGGTCACCGGCCAGTTCACTCTTCCTGGTCAACTCGCGGACGCGGAGTTGACAACGTCGGCACATCCCCGACTAACGTCATCGGCAGGTAATTCCGATCGTTATTTCTCGATGTCTTCCGCGATCACACGGGACGGGCGGGGCTCTCTGGTGCGAACACTCGTCGTTGGGTTGGGGCGGGCCGGGGCCGACCTGCACCTGCCGGTGCTGGCCAGGGCTCGGGCCTCGGTCCGGCAGTTGTTCGACGACCGACCGGTGGTGGCGTGCGACCCGCGCCGGCTGCCCGCGGAACGCCCGGGGCTGGCGATGGTGGGCAGCCTGGCCGAGGCCGCCACGTTGCTGGACCCGGCCGAGACGGTGGCGCACGTGTGCACGCCGCCGGCGGCGCGCGCCGAGGTGATCGCGCAGCTGGCCGAGCGCGGGTTCCGCAACGTGATCGTCGAGAAGCCGCTGGCCGCGGACACCGACGACCTGGCCCGGATCACCCGGCTGCGGCGCAAGCACGGCCTGCGGGTCGCGGTGGTCGAGCCGTGGCTGACCAGCACGCTCGCCGAACGGCTGGTCGGGCTGGTGCGCGGCGGGTCGCTGGGCGAACCGAGGGCGATCTCGGTCGTGCAGGACAGGCCGCGCTTCCGCAGGTCGCTGACCAGGCCGAGCCACCCGACCGCGTTCGACGTGGAGCTGCCGCACGGCGTGGGGCTCGCGCTGCGGCTCGCGGGCAGCGCGCGGGTGACCCACGCAGCGGGGTTCGACCTGGTGGTGGGCGATGTGGTGGTGCCCAGGATGGGTGGCGCGCGGGTGGGGCTGCGGCACAACAACGGGGTGCGCACCGAGATCAGCTCGGACCTGACCTCGCCGGTGCGGGAGCGGCGGATCACCGTGGAGTTCGAGCGGGGCGTCGCGGTGGGCCACTTCGCGGTCAGCGACGACGACGACCACTCGCAGCTGACGGTGACGGTGAACGGGCACCGCGAGCACGAGGTGCTGCGGGACGACTCGATGACCGAGTGGATCATCCGGGCCTACCGGTTGTTCCACGCCGCCGGGGACCAGCACGCGCGGGGGTTCGCCTTCGCCACCGACGTGGTGCAGCTGCTGTCGGTGGCCAAGAACATCTGCGCGGAGCCCGTGGTGCCCGCGGCCCGGTCGGAGTCGCCGGGCCGGGTGGCGGCGGCGCACGTCCGCTGAACCGGTGCCGGCGGTGATTGCCGGCGCGGTGCTGCCGCGCACGGGAGTACCGGAAAAGCAGCGGCGGAACCGGGGCGGGGTGCGATTTCCCCGGAATGCGGCACGCGAAAATATTCCTGGCGGTCATCCGGTCGAAACAACGGGCGAGGTGACGGCGGTTGCGCGGCGCGGTAGGGCGAACCGAGCGGAAATGGGCACCGGTGAGCGGGACCGGGTCGGGTGAGGTGGGACGGCTGCGGGGTCCCGGCGACCGGATCGTGACGGAGGCCGCCGGGGTGGGAGGCCGGCCCGGTGCCGGGCCGGCCGTGGTCGCGCGTCAGTCGCCACCCGGAGATCAGTCACCACCCGGCGGGTCGACCGGCCGACCGGTGACGGCCTGCTCCTCCCGCCGCAGGATTCCCCCCAGCGGGATGTCGTCGTAGTTGGCGAGGACGACGCCGACCCAACCGGTGTCCGGGTAGACGTTCCAGTTGACGGAGATGCCGCCCCCGCCTCCACCGCGCCCGAACACCCACTGGCGGCCGTCGACGAGGTGGAGCGGACCCGAGTACGCCCGGAACGACGTGGGCGTGCTCCCCGGGAGCTTGGCCCCGGTCAGCAGGTCCGCGTAGGGCCGGTCCAGCACCGTGCCGTCGCCCAGCGCCCGCGCGAACCGGACCAGGTCCGGCGCGGTGGCGAAGCCGTCGCCCGAGGCGTAGCCGATGAAGCCGCGGCCCGGGTTGCGGCCCGGCGCCCGCGGGTTCAGGCTGCCCCGGTCCAGGTTGCGGACCGCGTCCACCCGGCTGCCGTCGGGCTGCCGCATGTACGGGTGCGCGATGCGCTCGTCGGTGAGCCACCGCGTCCTGGTGAAGTACCCCGAGCGGGTCGTGCCGGAGCGTCCGAGGACGTGCTCGTGCACGTGGTCCCAGTACGTCGTGCCGGTCACGGCCTCCACGACCTGCGCGGCCATGGCCATGCCGGCGCCGGCGCCGGGGAGGTGGCCGTTGGACCCCGCGCCGGGGACGCCCACCAGCGTCGCCTGCCGGGTCCACCACCGGTGGTGCTCGCGCACCTCCTCCTCGCTGTGGAAGACGCGCTGCCAGTCCGGCATCGGCGCGTCCAGCCCGGAGGTGCCGGTGAGCAGGTGGTGGATGGTCACCTGCCCGGCGATGTCCGCGGCGAGGCCGTCCAGGTGGGCGCCCACCGCGTCCGACAGCGCGACCCTGCCCCGCTGCACCAGCCGGAGGACGGCCACCGCCAGGAACGGCCCGCTCGCCGAGGCGAGGTTGAACGCGACGTCCTCGTGGTTGCGGATCCCCCTCTCCCGGTCCGCCATGCCGTAGGCGCGCGACAGCACGGTCCGGCCCCGGTGCGACAGCAGCACCACACCGGAGAACCCGTCCCGCGCGGCCAGCTCCGCGACATGACGGTCATAAGCCCCACCGGGTCGGGTGTCCGGCGGGATCCGGTCGTGCCCGGACGGCTCGGGCGCGGCGTGGCCGGGCGCGGCGCCCGCCGGCGGCGCACCGGCCGCCACGCCGGCCGCCGCCAACCCGCCCCACCCGAGCAACCGCCGCCGGTCGACACCACCCGCGGAACCAGGCTCCACGATCACGGTCCTCCCTCGGTCGAGGAACCGCGCCTGCGCCACCCCTGTGCGGGTGCGCCGCGGTCCACCCCTCCACCGAAGACCCGGGACCGTTGCGGTGGCGTATGCGGTTCTCGATATGCCCGCGATATGCCCGCCATACACCTCTGACCGTCCACAACGGACAACACGCGCCAAGCGCCGCGTTCGGCAACCGGCGCACGAAGGACGGCGGCGTGGACCGGGTCCACGCCGCCGTCCTGGTCGCGTGCGAAGGGCAGTGCCGGCCGGGTCAGCCCCAGATCGACGCCGCCCACTCCGGGTGGTCGACGAACGGGTTCCGGTTGCCCTGGAACCGGTCGTGGATCACCTGGTTGCGGCGCTTCTCGAACGCGTCCGGCGGGTCCTGCGCGTGCCACCGCAGCAGCACCGACGACCGCCCGTGGTACGGCGCCGTCCCGTTGGCGACGCGGTCGTTCAGCTCCAGGTTCGCGAACCCGTCGCCGCCCTCGTAGCGCACCGCCATGTAGAACAGCATCCGCGCCACGTCGCCCTTCACCGCGTTGCGCGGCTCCCAGGAGTCGCCGTCGGTGTAGTTGCCCGGCGCCTCGGCCGCCACCGAACCGCCGCTGTCGAAGTCCTTGTTGCCCCGGTTGGCGTTCACCGACACGTCCTCCGGCCGCAGGTGGTGCACGTCGGTGCCCGGCCCGGTCGCGGTGCCGAAGTCGCCGTGCGACTTCGCCCAGACGTGCTCGCGGTTCCAGTCGTCGGCGTTCCCGCCGTTGGCCGACTTCGACTGCGACCGCCCCGAGTACAGCAGCACCACGTTGTTCGGGTTGGCCGGGTCCTCGTCGGTGACCTTCAGCGCCTCCCACACCTGGTCGTAGGACAACCGGGTCTGGTTGCGGATGATGCCGTGCAGCGCCGTCTTCAGCGTCGCCCCGGACTTGCCCAGCGCGGTGCGGTAGTAGTCGTCCACGCCACCGGGCGCGGTGGTCGTGGGCGCCGTGGTGGACCTGGTCGTCGTGGTCGGGCCGGTCGTCGTGGGCACGGCGCCGCCCGCGAAGGCGAACGCCGTGGTCGAGGTGAGGCCGGGGTGCGAGAAGTACGCGCCCAGCACCCCCGTCACGTCGACCTGCCTGCCCAGCAGGCCGGGGTTGGCGCGCAACCCCCACTGCGCCCGGAACGACGACGTGACCTGGACGTAGAGCATCTGACCGGTGCCGGTCTGGGTGGGCGAGTCGGCCAGCGCCAGCGCGTAGTCCGACGGGAAGCCCGACCGCACCACGGTGTTCGTGGCGGTCGGCTGACCCACCACGTAGCCCCGCACGGTCGCGGTCGCGCCGTTCTGCTGCCCGGTGGCCGAGGCCACCGTGACCGGCGCGGCGCCCGACGCCGCCGGAACCACCAGGGCCGCCGCCACCGCGACGGCGGTCACCACGAAAGCAATCGGATGAAGCAGGGACCGATTCCTCACGATCGCGTGTCTCCTCCCCGGTGCGGCGTCGCAGGGTGGCCGCACTTCGGCAGGATCGCACGGGGAATAACACCTCAGAGTGAATCAGTGCCGAATCTTCGGGGACGAAAATTCACAGGGCGACACCGACGTCAACAGCCGCGGGAGGACGACGGGGTACGCCGTTCGGCGGCGGTCAGGTACTCGTGGAGGGTTCGGCGCGAGCGGGTGAGGGTGTCGATGCGCTCGTCCACCTCGCGCAGGCGGTCGCGCAGGCCGCCCACGAGTTCGGGGCAGGGTTCGAGTTCGGGCACCGCCCCGGACGCGCACGGCAGCACGAACCTGATCTCCCGCGTCGACAGCCCGGCGTCGAGCAGCCTCCTGATCTGGACCACCGCCACCACGGCGTCGTCGCCGTACTCGCGGTAGCCGTTGGCGCCGCGGCCGGGCACCAGCAGGCCCTGCGCCTCGTAGTAGCGCAACTGGTGCGCGTGGACCCCGGTCCGCCGGCTCAGCTCCCCGATCAGCACGTCCGCTCCCCTTGACCTTCATATCGGTGTGAAGGTCGATGATCCTGCCATGAACACCGAACAACTCCCCCGGAGCGCGTGATGCCGGACCACCGCACCCCCGTGACCGTCGTCGGTCTGGGCCTGATGGGGCGGGCGCTGGCCGCGGCGTTCCTGCGCGACGGGCACCCCACGACCGTGTGGAACCGCACCCCGGCGAAGGCCGGACCACTTGTCGCGCAGGGCGCGGAGCCCGCCCACTCGCTCCGCGGCGCCGTCGCGGCCAGTCCCCTCGTGGTCGTCTGCGTCTCGGACTACGCGGCCGTGCGTGGACTGCTCGACCTGCTGGGCGACCTCCTCCACGACCGGGTCCTGGTCAACCTGACCTCCGGCACGTCGGACCAGGCCCGGGAGACCGCCGAGCGGGTGGCGCGGCGCGGCGGCGCCTACCTCGACGGCGCGGTCATGGCCGTGCCCCGGGCCATCGGCACGGCGGACGCCGTCGTCCTCCACAGCGGACCGCGGTGGGCCTTCGAGGCGCACGAGCCGGTCCTGCGCGTTCTCGGCGCGGGCACGACCTACCTCGGCGAGGACCACGGCCTGTCCTCGCTGCACGACGCGGCCCTGCTGGGCCTGATGTGGAGCGTGGTCAACGGTTTCCTCCAGGGCAGCGCCCTGCTCGGCACCGCGGGCGTCGACGCCGCCGCGTTCACCCCGTTCGCCGGCACGCTGCTGGCGACCGCGGCCGACTGGTTGCCCACCTACGCACGGCAGGTCGACGACGGCGCCTACCCGCCCTTCGACGCCACCCTCGACACCCAGCTGGCCGCGATCGAGCACCTCGTCCGGGAGAGCGAATCGCTCGGCGTGAACGCCGAACTGCCGCGGTTGTTCCGGGCCCTGGCCGACCGGGCGGTGGCCGCCGGGCACGGCGGCAGCAGCTACGCTGCGGTGGTCGAGCAGTTCCGCGACCCCTCGGAGGTGCGGCCGTGACCGAGGACCCGTTCGACCCCCGCGCGCTGCTCGCGCGGAGCAGGCTCGGCGTGCTCGCCACCATCAAGGCGGACGGCCGCCCCCAGCTCTCCCCCGTCATGCCGTACTACGACCGGGAGCACGAGGTCCTCTACGTGTCCATGACCGAGGGCCGGGCCAAGACGGCGAACCTGCGCCGCGATCCGAGGGCCGCGCTGGAGGTCACCAGCGCCAACGGCCGGTCGTGGGCCACCGCCGAGGGCTCGGTGACGCTGACCGGGCCGGGCACCGACCCCGGCGGCCCCGAGGTCGAGGCGCTGGTGGAGTACTACCGCCTGGCCGCGGGCGAGCACCCGGACTGGGAGGAGTACCGGTCGGTGATGGTGGCCGACCGCCGGGTGCTCATGACGATGGCGGTCGACCACGTGTACGGCGCCGACATCGGCTGACCACTCCGGCGGGGGGCGCGGTCACGGGTCGCGGGGCACCTGCACCGCGCGGGCCACCAGGTCGGCGTCAACCGCGCCGAGCCTGCCGGTCAACCCCGACAACGCGTCCGCGAGCCGGCGCTCCTCGTAGGTGAAGTGGGTCTCCAGCAACGCGGCCACGCTGTCCAGCTCGGTGCGCAGGGCGAGCGCGGACACGCCGCCCTCCCCCGCGCGCTCGACCAGCTCGGCCAGCTCCCGCAGCGCGTCGGTGACGATGCGGTGGTCCCGGCCCAGCTCGTCGAGCACCGGGCGCAGCTCGGGGTGCTCCCGCGCCAGCACGGGGAACGCGCCGTCGTCCTCGGCGGTGTGGTGCGTGGTCACGGCCGCGCAGAACGACAGGCAGTGCGTCCGCAGGTCGATCGGCCGGCCGCGTTCGCCGGCCAGGTGCTCCTCCAGGTGGTCGCCCAGCTCCTCCAGCCGTTCGCGCAGCGCGATGTGCACCTGCACCAGCTGGTTGCCGAACGCCACGAGGCGCGCTGACGGGTCGTCGATGTGGTCCCCCTCGTACCGGGGGGAGATCATCTCACGCGGTGCTCGCCGGCGACACCGGTCTTGCGCCGCGCCTCGGCAGTCCGCCACCGCGATCCCGGTTCAATCGGCGAGCACGTCCCACGGTTGGCCCTGTCGCCGTGGTGCGACGGCGACCAGGAACCTCCCCCGAGCGGCAACGGCCAGGTCGCCACCGGCGAACCGGTCCGCGTCGGGACCTCCTGCCCGGTGCCTGGCCCGCAGGTCGCGGACCAACGCCCAACCCTCCTGCGGCGACAGGGGTTCGTCGAGGACACCCAGCAGCAGAGAACCCCGACCCACGTCCACCGGATCGATCGGGATCCACCTGCCCCTCATCGACCGGCCCGCCACCCGCGTAGGCGTTTCCGGCGCCGACTCGAACAGCTGGTGGGCCACCAGGGGCAGCACGTCCTCACCGGCGGAGAACAGGGCGTCGGCGGACACCAGGTCGGCCGATCGCGGCCGCCTCGGCGGAGGGGACCACCTGGGTGTGTCCGCTTCGGCGCCGTGCGGGGTCGGGAAGGCGTCGCCCTCGACCGGAGCCGGGAGCGCATCGGGTGCGACCACTCCGGGGAGGGTCGTCAGGGCAGCTTCATCCATGTGCCAAGGCGGAGACGGCGGGCGCGGCTCACCCACTTCACCGTCCAACCAATCCCCCTCTTCAGCCGGCGCGTAGAGGTGGACGGTCACACCGTCGGCAGTCAGGTACGCCCAGGTCATGACCAGGGGTTGGTTCCGGGCGTGCGCCCAGGGCAGCAACCTGTTGAGCCGCTCCTCCTGCTGGACGGTCGAGGCAGAGGGCCGGGAGGAGCGGCCCCTGGCCTCACCGGCGAGCAAGAACTCCGGCGTGCGGAAAAGGAGGTCGGGCCGAATACGCGATTTCGAGTACTTCCGCGCCAATGCCACCGGCAGGGCATCGAAGTTGTAGAGCGCGTCGGAACCGGCCACCCACTCGTAGGCGCTCTGCACTGCGGCCGAGAGCATACCCAGGCCGAACGACTCGCTCACGAAGCGGCGCACGTGGAGGGAGCTGGAGCGGAACTCGTCGTGCAGCAGGTGAACAGCTCCGTCCGCTCTGTCGAGCAGGTAGCTCCGCAGCAGGCGCAGCTCATTCTCCCGCGTCGCATACTTGATCTTCAACGATGCCGTGGGAGCCATGGCGTTGATCAAGATGATGTCCGCCACGTCGACCGGCAACCGGCGACGCTCCCCGAAGGGGAAGATCTCGTCGACCGCGGGAAGGTGGTCAGGACCGGTCCGGCTGGTCCACCGGTACTGCTGGATGGTCACCCAACTCATCCAGGCAGCGTAGAGATCATCTCACGCCGTGCTCGCCAACGACACCGGTTCCGGCGCCCGCTCCACCTCGGTGGCCGGCTCCGCCTCCCGCGCCCACGCCGCCAACCGGGGCGCCAGCAGCTCGTACAGCTCCGGGTCCAGCGCCATGCCGGTGTGCGTGCTCCTGACCTCCACGCACTCCGCGCACGGGTCGGCGCACAGCTTCGGCGGCGCGATCACGTCGTTGGGCGAGAACACCGCGACGGCAGGCACCTCCAGCGGTCGGGCCATGGCCTCGGAGTTGGTCTCGTAGCAGGAGCCCGCGAAGCAGTCCTCGTCCAGCAACCCGGGCAGACCGGCGGCGGACAGCCGCGCCAGCATCCGCGCCACCCGCACCACGCTCGGGTGCGCGCCCAGGGTGTCCAGCACCGGGCTGCCGACCATCACCAGGCCGCGCACCAGTTCCGGCCGCCGCACGGCGAGCAGCCTGGCCAGGCCACCGCCGCGGCTCTGGCCGAACAGCACGACCGGGCCGCCGGTCTCCTCCGCGTGCGCCTGGAGGCGCCGCTCCAACCGGTCCACCAGCTGCGTGGTGCACCCGATGTTGAGCCCGATGTGCGCCCCCGCGGGCACGTAACCCCGGTTGCGCAACCACGTGCCGGTCAGGCGCAGGCTCAGGTCGCCGAAGCCGAAACCCGGCACGAGCAGGACGCCGAGGCCCCTGCCCTCGTCCGGGTCGGCCCCGCGCCAGGCCGGGTGCGTGATCAGGCGCGGGATGTCCAGCATCGCCACCACGACCTGCTCCCTGGCGGCGGCACGTGCCGCTTCTACTACACCCACGGCAACACCTCCACGTCCGGGAACCGGGGGTTCCCCCGTCAGAGGGCGGTTGAACCTCCGCATCGCGGTTCGTTTGCGGATCCGAACGTCGGGAACCACTGTCCTATGTGGTTCTGGCGACCGCCCGGTGTGTACCGCCCGCAGGAGGACACCTGGCTCATGGTCGAAGCTCTGGCGGAGGCGGGCATCCCGCGCGGCGCGCGGGTGCTGGACGTGTGCACGGGTACCGGGGCCCTGGCGGTCACCGCCGGTCGGGCCGGTGCGGGCGAGGTGACCGCGGTCGACCGGTGTCGGCGCGCGGTGGCGGCGGCGTGGGTGAACGGGAGGTTCCGGGGCGTGCCCGTCCGCGCCCGGCACGGCGACTTCGGCGACCTGGTGGGCACCGGCGAGTTCGACGTGGTGACCGCGAACCCGCCCTACGTGCCCAGCACGACCGTGCCCGCGCGCGGCCGCGAGCGGGCCTGGGACGCGGGTTCGCGCGGGCGCGCGGTGCTCGACCGGCTGTGCGCGGTGCTGCCGCTGCTGCTGGCGGCCAAGGGCGTGGGGCTGATCGTGCACTCCGAGCTCTGCGACCCGGACGTGACGCTGCGCCAGCTGCGCGGCGGTGGCCTCAAGGCGGCCGTGGTGGCGCGCCGGACCATCCCCTTCGGACCGGTCATGCGCGGCCGCGCGCCGTGGCTGCGCGAGCAGGGGCTCATCGAGGAGGGCCAGCAGCACGAGGAACTGGTGGTGATCCGTGCCGACGCCGCGTGACGCGCGCAAGGTGACCGTGGTGCCCGGCGGTCCCCTCCTGGTGGAGGGGCCGGTCGAGGTGCGGATGGAGGACGGCACGGTGGTGAGCTCGGACCGGTTCGTGGTCGCGGTCTGCTCGTGCCGCCGCAGCAAGCGCTACCCGCTGTGCGACACGAGCCACCGCAAACGACGTTAGGGCGGGCACACCGGGCTAGAGGGGCAGGCGGAGCGCCGTCTGCCCCTTTTCCCACGCCCCCAGCAGGTGCTCCCCCAGCCGGGCCTCCAGCAGTTCGGTGGCCTGCACGCCGAACACCACCGACGCGGTCAGCTCCGGTTCGCGGTCGAGCAGGTCGCCGATCACGTCCAGGCGCATCACCTGCTCGTGCACGGCGTCGGCCTCGATGTGCTCGGTGAAGAACTCGACGCAGTCCGGGTGCGCGTCCAGGCGCTCCAGCGCCTTGGCCATCCGGGCGGCGCTGGGCGCGGTGCTGATCTCGGCGGCGGCGAAGTGCCCGACCAGCGCGCCGCGCAGCGACCGGTGCAGCCCGCACAGCGACATCAGGTTCACCGTGGCGAGCATGACCGCGGGCGCGTGCTCCAGGTAGTGCAGGTAGCCGTGGTCGAGGTCGGCGCCGTCCAGGAGGTTCGCGAACAGCTGCGAGTGCATCCGGTCGCCGCGCCCGCCGCCGAACTCGTCGAACTCCACCGCCACCAGCGCGGCCTTGGCCTTGCCGCGCAGCCTCGGGATGACCCAGGCGTGCGGGTCGGCCTCCTTGAGGTGGTAGATGGAGCGCAGCGCGAAGTACTCGCGCACGTGCCACCACTCGCCCCGGTCCCGGAGGAAGTGGCTCACGCCCGTGCCGTCGACCGGTTCGACCAGCAGTTCGTCGAGCACGCCCGTGAGGTCGGAGCCGCCCGGCACGTCGGCGCGCAGCGCGTCCAGGAAGACGCGCTCCAGCGCGGCCCGGAACCTCAGCAGCTCGGGGTCCCACTCCCACTCGTCCGACACGCCCGCGAAGCCCTGGTAGTGCAGCTCGTAGCAGACGTGCAGGGCCAGCTGGAGGTCCTCGCCGTACGGGTCGGCGGTGACGCCCGCCGGCAGTCCGACGGCGGGCGGGGCGCCGCGCAGGGCGTCCAGCACCGCCGCCGACAACGGCCCGCGCGGCGCGGGCAGTACGGCCGAGTCGACGGCCCGGTCCAAAGAGGTCATGCGCGTTGACTACCCACTTTCGGTGACGATCCACGTGAGGAGGTCCACGGCGGGACCCGCCTCGCCCGCCGCGCGCTGCCGCTGCGCGCCCGTGCCGCCGGCCAGCACGTCGCTCAGCAGCGACCCCACCTGGTCGCGGTCCTCGCCCAGGTGGTCGGACACGTGCGCCACCAGCGCCTCCACCAGCTCCACCGCGGGCACCCGGCGCGCGGCCAGGACGTCCACCCCGGACCCGGTCAGGCCATAGCGGGCCGCCGACCACACGGCCGCCGCCAGCACCTGCTCGTCCGGTTCCGGCGGCGGCGAGCCGGCGGCCAGCGCGGTGCGCACCAGCGCCCGGGTCAGCCCGGCCTGGAGCACGGCGTGGGCCGCGGTGGCGGCGGTGTCGGCCACCCGCACCTCCACCGTCGGGTACCGGGGCGACGGGCGGGCCAGCCAGAACGTCTGGGCCGCGTCCGCCAGCACGCCGCAGTCGACGAGCCGGTCCACCGCGGCGTCGTGCTCGGCGGCGGTCTTGAAGTAGGGCGTGACGCCCGCGCCGGGGAACTTGGCCTGTTCGAGCATCCGCCAGCTCGCGTACCCGGTGTCGCGGCCCGCGTGGAACGGCGAGTTGCCGCCCAGGGCCAGCAGCGTGGGCAGCCACGGCCGCAGGTGGTTGACCACGTGCACGGCGGTGTCCCGGTCGGGCACGCCGACGTGCACGTGGCAGCCGCAGCACTGGTAGTCGGCGACCTGGCCGCGGTAGAGGTCCTCGATCAGCTCGAACCGCTCACCCCGGCTCAGCGGTGGCGCCGGGTCGGCCAGCACGGGCGTGCCGGTCGCGGCCAGGCGCAGCCCCTCGGCGCGGGCGGCCCGGTCCAGCACCCGGCGGCCCGCCACCAGCTGCTCGGCCAGCTCCGGCAGGTCGCGGCAGACGCCGCTGGCGAACTCCACCTGCGTGCCGATCAGCTCGCGGTGCACCTTCGCCCCGGCGGGCAGGTCGTGCGGCGCGACGTGCGCCAGCACCTCCTCGGCCCGTGCCACCGGCCGCCGCGTCCCGGGGTCGACCAGCAGGAACTCCTCCTCGACCCCGACCGTGGTCAAGCGGGGTCCCGGCGGGGCAGCGGTTCGGTGGCCGGACCCTCCAGCACGGCGCCGTCCACGTCGAACCGCGAGCCGTGGCAGGGGCAGTCCCAGCTGCGCTCGGCGTTGTTGAACCGCACCAGGCAGCCCAGGTGGGTGCAGCGCATCGACACGGCGTGCACGCCGCCCTGGTCGTCGCGGAACACGCCGACCTTGTCCTTGCCGTCGCGCACCACGCGGGCCTCGCCGGGCGGCACCTCCGCCACCGAGTCGACGTCCGCGCCGCGCAGCCGGTCGCCGACGAAGTCCGCGGCGACCTTGGCGTTCATCTTGGCCAGGGTCGGCGTGGACGTCAGCGACAGCCGGTGCGGGCTGAACCGCTCGGCCCAGGCGTTCTCCCGGTCGCGGACCAGGTCGCTCAGCAGCATGGCGGCGATCGTGCCGCTGGACAGGCCCCACTTCTGGTAGCCGGTCGCGCCGTAGAGCCGCCGGTCGCCCGGGGTGTAGGGGCCGATCATGGGCAGCTTGTCGTAGGGCACGGCGTCTTGGGCGGACCACAGGTGGGTGATCTCCTCGACGTCCCAGCGCTCGCGGGTGAACCTGATCAGCTCGTCGTAGGGCTCTCCCTCGTCGGAGCCGGTGGTGTGGCTCTGCCCGGCCACGATCAGCCGCTCGCCGTCGGTGGACAGGGACCACGACGGGCTGCCCGCGCTGATGGCCAGGCCGGTGGGCGGCTCGCCCGAGCGCAGCGTGGCCGCGACGCAGTAGGCGCGCGTGGCCTCCAGGCGGGCGAAGTAGAGGCCGCGGTCCAGGATCGGGTAGTGGGTGGCGATCACGACGCGGTCGGCGACGACCGTGCCCGCCTCGGTGCGCACGCGGACCCGGTCGCCCTCCTCGATGCGCAGCACGCGGCTGCCCTCGTGGACGCGGGACCCGTCGCCGTCGACCCGCTCGGCCAGCCCGCGCACGTACTTGACGGGGTGGAACACCACCTGGTCGTCCAGCCGCACCGCGCCCGCGACCTCGAACGGCACGCCCATCAGCTCGCCCCGGTCGAGGACCACGGGCAGCCCCGCGCGCAGGGCGGCCTCCGCCTCCGCCTCGACGGCGGGCAGCTCGTCCTCGGTGAGGGCGTAGGTGTAGGCGGGGCGGCGGCGCAGGTCGCAGTCGACGCCCTCCCCCTCGGCCAGCGCGGCGACGAACCCGACCGCGGCCAGGCTCGCGGCGGCGTAGTCGGAGGCCGCCTCCACGCCCTGCTTCTTCACCAGTTGGGTGTACACCGTGGACTGGAGGGCGGTGACCTTGGCGGTGTTGTTGCCGCTGACGCCACCGCCGACCCGGTCGGCCTCGACCAGCGCCACGCTCAGGCCCGCGCGCTTGAGCAGCAGGGCCGTGGTCACGCCGGTGATACCGCCGCCCACGACCGCGACGTCGACCGAGGTCTCGCCGGAGAGGGCGGGGTAGCGCCCGTGGGGGATGGTCTCGGACCACAGCGAGTGCCGGGCCGTGGTGGTGGCTTCCGTCATGCCTGACCCATACCCGCGAGGCGGATGTTCGAACCTGTGCCAACGGGTAATCCAGGCCCATGCGCACCTTCACCGACCTGATGGAGCTGACCGACCTGGTGGAGACGCGGATGAGCACGACCGAGCTGTTCGTGCGCTGGTCGCGGGGCCCGGAGGCGGACGGCGGGCAGCGCAGCCGCGACGGGTTGACCGGTGGCGCGCTGCCCGGTCTGTCGGCCAACTCGCTCGGCGTGGAGCCGTGGTGGGGGAACCGGCCCCTGCGGCTGTGGGTGGCCCGCCGGCTGCACGACTACCGGCACCTGCGCGAGCGGCGCGCGGAGGGCACCCGGCCGTGGGTGCTGGAGGGCGTCGAGGTCGGCCGGGGACCGGACAACGAGCCGCTGGTGCGCTGCCGTCGACCGGTCGGCTGGATCTCCGACGAGGTGCTCGCGGAGTGCGAGGACCTCGTCGTCGCGCACGCCGCCTCGCCGTGGGGTCCGCTGGACCGGGAGGGCTGAGCGCGGCTAACGGCGGGGCCGCCGCGGGCCGACCGCGCCACCGGGCGTCCGACCACAGCAGACCGGGCGCCACCTGAAAGCGGGAAATCGGTCATCGAACAGGTCGCAGTCGTCCCCCTGTCGAGTCATGCACGGGGCCGGTGACGGTCGGCCGAGAGCACCGCGGACCGCCTTCCGGACGCGGCGCCACCGGTGCCGCGGCGGTCCCCCGTCCCACCTCGTGCGCTCCGTCCTCCTCGTGCCGTGCGCCATTCCGGTGAGCAACGATCTTCCTGTTACTGCACGTAATCGACCGGTAACCAGATGTATAGCGCATCCGTACCATGTGGCTGATCCAAACGGTCTACCCGCACCGCCGACGACAGCCAGGCGGACGTCCCCGGCACCGCAGCACCACAGGAGGAGCACACATGACCGCTGTGACCAGGAGGACGTTCCTGCTCGTCTCGCTCGCGGCCGGCTCGCTCGCCGCGGCCGGCCGCACGCCGTCGTCGCCGTCGGGGGCCGACTCCGCCGCGGTGCGGAAGGCGATCGAGCGGCTGCTCGGCTCCGACGCCGCCGAGCAGTTCGTGCTCGACGAGCTGGCCCCCGCCGCCGGCGAGGCCGACGTGTTCGAGATCGGCGGGTCGAGGGGCGAGGTGCGGCTGGCGGGCAGCGGTGGCGTCGCCCTGATGTCCGGGCTGCGCTGGTGGCTGGAGCACGTGGCGGGTGGCCACCTGTCCACCAACGGCGACCGCACCGCGCTGCCCGACGACCTGCCCGCGCCGGCGCAGTCGGTCCGGCGGTCCACCGAACTGGTCGAGCGGTACTCCAACAACTTCACCTCATTCGGCTACACCAGCCCGTTCTGGGGGTGGTCGGAGTGGGAGCGCGAGCTGGACCGGCTGGCCATGAGCGGCGTCAACCGGGCGCTCACCCTGGTCGGCCAGGAGATCGTCTGGTACGAGGCGTTCCAGCACTTCGGCCTGTCCGGGGCGGAGGTCCGGCGGTGGATCGCGCAGCCCGCGCACCAGCCGTGGCAGTGGTTCGGCGAGATCACGGGCTACGACGAGGCCGACAACGCGCACTGCGGCCCGGTGAGCCGGACCCTGCTGGGCCGCCGCGCGCAGCTGGGCGGGCGGATCGCCGACCGGATGCGGGAGCTGGGCATCACGCCGGTGTTCCCCGCCTTCGCCGGGCACGTGCCCGACCGGGTGTTCGCCGAGCGCAACCCCGACGCGCACGTGGTCGCGCAGGGGAACTACGCGGGCCACCCGCGGCCGTACTGGCTGGACTGCACCGACCCGCTCTACCCCGCGGTCGCGGAGCGGTTCTACCGAGCGCAGGCCGAGCACTTCGGCACCACCACGCACTACTCCACCGACCTGTTCCACGAGGTCGGCGACGACGAGCTGCCGGCGCTGCTCGACGGCGCCGACCTGGCCCGCGCGGGGGTGGCCGTGCAGACCTCGCTGGAACGGGCCGTGCCGGGCGCGCGGTGGCTGCTCCAGGGCTGGCACTCCAACCCGCGCCGGGCGCTGCTGGACGCGGTGGACCGGGAGCGGGTCGTGGTGCTGGACATGGACTCCGACGACTCGCGCAAGTGGCAGCACACCGAGGCGTACTGGGGCACGCCGTGGTGCTGGGGCACCATCAACAACTTCGGCGGCCGGCTCGGCATGTTCGGCAACCTGGTCGAGCCCGGCCGCACGCTGCCGGCGGTGCGGGTCGACCCGGCCCGCCGACGCCTCGTCGGCATGGCCGTGGTGCCGGAGGGCACGCACCACAACCCGGTGGTGGCCGATCTGCTGGCGGAGATGCCGTGGCACCGGGAGCCGGTCGACCTCGCCGCGTGGGTCCGGGACTACGCGCGCCGCCGGTACGGTGCCGACGACCCGCGCGCCGCCGCTGCCTGGGACATCCTGCTGCGCACCGCGTACGCCCACTCCGCCACCGGCCACACCAGCGGCGAGGGGCCGCACGAGACGCCGTTCGCGGCCGAGCCGGCCCTCGTCGTGGGCTCGGCGTCGATGTGGGGGCCGGACCAGTGGCGGTACGACCCGTCGGAGTTCGCGCCGTGCCTGGACCACCTGCTGGCCGTCGCGCCGCCGCTGCGCGACTCCGCCCCGTACCGCTACGACCTGGTCGACGTCACCCGCCAGGTGCTGGCCAACCGGGCCCGGCTGCTGCTCGACCGGTTGCGGGCCGCGCACGAGAGCGGGGACCGCGAGGGCGTGGCCCGGCACAGCGCCCGGTTCCTGCGGGCGCTGGACCTGAGCGAGGAAATCCTGGGCACGCACGAGGACTGGCTGCTGGGGCGCCGGCTGGCGCAGGCGCGGTCCTGGGGGTCGACGGGGGCCGAGGCGAACGCGCTGGAGAGGGAGGCCCGCACCCTGATCACCACGTGGAGCGCGCCCGCGGCGCCGGCGCTGCGCGAGTACGCCAACCGCGACTGGCACGGGCTGCTGAGCGGCTACTACCGACCGCGGTGGGAGCGGTTCTTCGAGGTGCTGACGAACACGGGTGAGCCGCCCGTGTTCCAGGACTGGGCCGAGCGCGGGCACGCCTGGGCGCGGGGCCGCGAGCGGTACCGGACGCGACCGGCCGGCGACACCTTCGACACGGCCGCCCGGATCGCCGCCGCCCTGGTCGAAGACCCCCTCTGAGCAATTGGCAATTTGCCGACATCCCGGAGGGATTTTGAAATAACTCGATCGTGTGAGCAAAATTGCGGAATACGCGGTGGTCGTTGAGCGAACGGCACAGATCCGCGTATGGTCCGACGCGGGGTGCGGAAAAAGAAATCCGAGGGGAATTCGGGGAATTCCCATCCGGGACGGGGTGTGCGCAGGTGAGCGGTGTTCGGAAAGGACTGCCCGCGCTCCGCGCCCTCGGGGTGGCCGCGGCGGTCCTCCTCATCGGAGGCGCGGGCGCACCCCCGGCCTCGGCCGCCCTCACGCTGCGGTACACCTGCTCGTTCCCCGTGATCCGCGACCAGCCGATGACGGCGACGATCACCTGGAACGCCTCCGACTCGCACGTGGTCGGCGAGGCCACCCCGCCGGTCCCCGTCACCGCCTCGGCGACGATCGCACCCTTCGTCACGCAGGCGCTCACCTTCGCCGGCGCGACGACCGTCGAGGGCTCGGCGGCCGCCGACGCCGTCGTGACCGCGCCGGAGGGCGACATCGGCGTCACCACACCGCTCACCGTGCCCGTGACCCCGGTCCCGGCGTCCGGGCCGATGACGTTCACCGCGCACGGGACCGCGCGGTCCCTGGTCTTCCGGCAGCCGGGGAACGCGCGGATCACCCTCGGCGGGCTGGCCCTGCGCATGGTCCCGAGGAACGCGGACGGCGACCTGACCGCGATGGGCGAGGTCCACGCGCCGTGCCGGTTGGATGCCGGGCAGGACGGCGTCCTGGCGTCGTTCCGGGTCCTGCCGGCCGAGGGGAGCGCGACCCGGCCGACCACCGCGCCGCCACGGCCGACGGCGGCACCCGGACCGACCGCGCCGGGCGGTGCGCCCACGGCCCCGGGCGGGTCGGCTCCCGCGCGGGTGACCGGACCCGACGCGCCGGACGGCCCGGACCCCGGCACGCCCGGCGCGGTGCCGGCCGGGATCGACGACCCGGGCACCCCGGCCGCCACCGCGCCCACCGGCGCGTCCGCCACCGCACCCTCCACCGCCTCGGCCGGCGGCACCCGCCCGACCGGTGACCCGAACCTCTCGCGCCTGCTCCTCGTGGCGGTCGTCGTCCCGGCCGTGGGCGCCGTCGCGGGCGGTTGCGCCTGGTGGTCGCGCCGCCGCCGCGGCGACGGGCCGGAGGTCGGCTGAGATGACCGGTGTCCCCCCGGCCCGGAGCCGGCCCCCGGTGCACAACGAGGTGGCGGGGACCGTGGACGGGGCGGTCGTCCAGGCCGGGGTGATCCACGGCGACGTGCACATCACCGGCTCGTCGGTGCGCGTGGAGCGGGACGAGCTGGCCCGGACCGCCGACGAGCTGGCCGAGGCCGTCCGGGACCGCTGGCTGGAGGAGGAGGAACGGCGGCGGATCCGCGACCCGGTGCCGCTGCCCGTGCGGTGGGGCACGGCGGACGACGGGCTGATGGACCACTGGGCCAACATCCGCCTGGCACCGGCCGGGGAGGCGGTCGAGCCCCTGGAGCTGGCCGGGCACCTGGGCCTGATCACCGAGGTCTACCGGCGGATCCCCTCCGGCCGGCTCGTGGTGCTGGGCCGGGCCGGGTCGGGGAAGACCGTCCTGGGCCTGCGGTTCGTGCTGGACCTGCTGGCGGCCCGCGCCCCCGGCGGACCCGTCCCGGAGATGTTCGGCATCGGGTCGTGGGACCCCACCGCCGAACCGCTGAAGGAGTGGCTGAGCGGCCGGCTGAGCCGTGACCAGCCCGGTCTGGCCACGGTCGGCCCCACCGGGGAGACCCTGGCCGCCACCCTGGTCGCCAAGGGGCTGGTGCTGCCCGTGCTGGACGGGTTCGACGAGATCGCCGACGGCCTCCACCGGGTCGCGCTGCGGGAGCTCTCCGCGATCTCCCTGCCGCTGGTGCTGACCAGCCGGTCCGACGAGTACACCACCGCGGTGGGGCGGACCAGGGGGCTGACCCACGCCGCCGCCGTCGAGCTGACCGACCTCACCCTGGACGATTTGGCAGACCACCTGCTGCGCGGCAGCCCCAAGACCGTCACGCCCGAGTGGCGGCACGTGCTGGCCGAGCTGCGCCGTGCCCCCGCCGCCCCGGCCAACGCCAACCTCGCCGCGGTGCTGACCACTCCCCTGATGGTCTCCCTGGCCCGCACCGTCTACGGCGAGGGCGACCGGGACGGGCGCGACGACGGGCCGGCGGCGCTGCTGGACCCCGCCCTGTTCGACAGCCCGGAGAGCCTGGAGGAGCACCTGCTGGGCAGCTTCCTCCCGTCGGTCTACCGGCTGCGGCCCGGCGACCCGCGCACCGGGCCCGCCCACCGGTGGGACCCGGACCGCGCCCAGCGCTGGCTGGGCCACCTCGCCGGGCACCTGCACCGGCTCGGCACGCGCGACCTGGCCTGGTGGGAGCTCGGCGCCTCGGTGCGCCGCTCGACGCGCACCCTGGTGATCGCGTTCCTGGCGGGTCTGTCCTTCGGGCTCGTGACCGGGATCGGGAACATCCCGGTGGACCTGGTCGCCACCTCCCGCGGGCTCGACTTCGCGGTCCGGCGCGGGATCGTGGTCGGCCTCCTGCACGGTGCGGTGGCCGCGGTGGCGTTCGGCCTGGTCTACCGGTTCGCGGACGGGAGCGAGGCGCTGAAGCCGTCACCGGTCCGGGTGCGCGTGTTCGGCGGTCTCCAGCGCCGGGGCGCGCCGTTCACCGCCAGGATCACGTCGGGTGCCGTGGTCGGGCTCCTGGTGGCGCTCGCGCTGCTGCTCGTCGACCGGCTCCTGGTGCCCCGGCTCGGGCTCGACGACGGGCTGGGGGGCGGGCGGGCTGCCGCGGTCCTGTTCCCGCTCCAGGTGGGGTTCTCGGCGGGCCTCGTGCTGGGGTTGATGACCTGGCTCGAAACGCCGATCGACGTGCGGGCCGCGGTCAGCCCGGCCGACCTGCTGAGGTCCAACCGCGCCAACGTGGTCTCCCACTTCCTGGTGTGGGCGCTGGTGCTCGGCTCCGTGGCCGCGGTGGTGCACGGCGTCACCGGCGGTATCGCCAGCAGCCTGGAGGTCGGGCTGGTGTTCGGCGTGGAGGGCGCCTTCGGGGCCGGGATCGGCTACGGGCTCTGCCTGACCGCCTGGGGGCAGTGGGCCGCCCTGGCCCGCATCTGGCTGCCCCTGACCGGCCGGTTGCCCTGGCGGCTGGTGGCGTTCCTGGACGACGCCTGCCGGTTGGGCGCGCTGCGCCGGGCGGGCGCGGTGTACCAGTTCCGCCACGCCCGGCTCCAGGACCACCTGACCGGCGCGCCGACCACGCGCGCCGGCCCGTCCGGGGACGTCGGGACCGGGGACGTCGGGACCGGGGGTGCGGTCAGCCCACCGTGAACGACCTGCTGGTCCCGGTGAACCCGGTGATCGCGCCGGTCCAGCCGCTCTTCCAGTCGCCGTGGTGGACGATGCGGTACGTGCCCGCCGGGGTGTCGGCCGGGATGGTCCAGGTGATCACCGCGGTGGAGTTGGCCACGCCCTCGCGCTGCCAGTGGTAGCGGGTGGACCAGTCGCCGTCGTCGGCGTGGCGGGTCCACCGGCCGTCCACCAGGCGCTGGACCTCCAGGAAGGTGCCGTTGCGGCGCAGGTTGTTCTTGGGGTGGCCGGTGACGAACACGGCCGTGGCGGTCTGCCCCGGGGTGTGGGCGGCGGCCGGTTCGGTCAGCACGTCGCCGAAGGACCTGCCCAGCGGCTTGTCGTCGAACACCACGCCGGTCTGGAGGTTGATCCCGGTGAACGGCGGCCTGCCCGGCGTCGGGCCGGGGCCGAGCGGCGCGCCCGTGCGCAGGGACTCGGCGAGCGCGCCGAACTCCTGCTGGTAGGCGGGCAGGGTGTTGCGCCCGAACAGCGTCGAGCCGCCCTCGTACTGCTGGAGGTCGTACTCCTCCGGGGTGGTCACGTACTGGCTGTAGTCGTTGGCGTAGCCCTGGACCAGCACGTCCTCCAGCGGCACGCCCGCGCCCTCGGCGACCGCGCGCCGGATGCGCAGGCCCGCCACCACCGTGACCTCGGCGGGCACCGCGACCAGGTGCAGCGGTCCGATCCGGACGACCTGGAGCGGCAGCACGTCCGGCGTCGCGCCGACCAGGCCGGTGGGCACCAGGGACGCCTTCGGGTACTGGCAGTCGCGCAGCCACTGCGGCACCTCGACGTTCAGCGGCTCGAACAGCGCCTTGAGCGGGCTCTGCATCCCCTCGCTGAAGCCGGGCAGCGCCGGCCCGTCCTCCACGCTGCCCGCCATGGTGGACGCCCCGACCACGCCCGAGCAGGTGGTGCCGGGGCGGCCGTCGGTGGTGTGGCGGCCCGCGACCGCGACCCGGGACATGTCCACGAACCGCATCCGGGAGTCCACCCCGCCGGTGACGGCCCGCTGCGGGCCCGCGAACACCTCCTGCGCCTTGCGGTTCTGGCGCTCACCGATGATCCGGGTGTTCTCCACCTCGTCCTCGGTCGGGCCGGAACCGGGACGCAGGTTGAGGTTCGGCGACATGTCGCCCGCGTTGGTGTTGGGGAACGCGGCGACGAAGCCGGGGCGGTCGTCCAGGTAGCGCACGCCCTCGTCGTCGTGCTCCCACTGGTAGGACGCGTACCCCTTGTTGTCCGGGCTGATCAGCGTGTTCCGGTTGGTCATGGACGTGTTGTGGGTGGCGAACCAGCTGATCGCGCCGACGTCCTCGCCGCCGCGCCGGAACCGCAGCACGGTCATGGTCGGGTCGATGGCGTTCGGGAAGTGGGCCTTGTCGGCGGCGGGGTTGCGCTCGAACGCGGTGCGCGAGCGGTTGACGCTGGCGTTGGCGAGCTGCCCGCGCCCGAGGGACAGCTCGCCGGGCGCGAGGTCCTCGTGCGCCTCGACGACCGATTCGGCGATGCCGTCCGCGATGGCGTTCAGGGTCTGCGGTTGCAGGCCGAGGACCGACAGGTTGTAGGCGAGGTTGTGCGAGTAGCCGCCGGGGCCCGCGTGGGTGTGGGTGGCGGACAGCAGCACGTTCTCGCGCGTGTAGAGGTCGCCGTAGCGGGGCCGCAGCCGGTCCAGCACGGCCTCCTGCACGGCGCGGAAGATCATCGCCAGGTCGGCGTTGACGTAGGCGACCCGCTTGCCGGTGGCCCGGTCGACCACGACGTAGGCCCGCGAGCGCTGGCGCTGGTGGATGCCGGTGGTCTTCTGGTCGAACGAGGAGTAGCCCATCATGCCGTTCTCGGCGGCGGGCCCGGTCACGTCGGAGATGCCGCGCCCGATCAGGTAGGGCTGGTCCTGTGATCGGGCCTGGGTGGCGGGCAGGCCGACCACCACCAGCGCGGCGACCAGCGCGGTGGGCAGCAGCGAGCGACGAGAACCCCTCATGCGCACTCCCGAAATACGCGAAACCTCTTCACTTTCGTTCGGACGGTAGTGGCGCGGGCCACCCCCGGCAAGTCCACCCCGAAGTCGGCGTGGCGGGTGGTCCCGTCGCCTCACCGTGACGAGGCCACCGGTACGGGTGGTAATTGCGCCGAACGGGTCTGCCGGCGTGCCGGGTGCGCGGATCCGGGGTGGACTCCCGCCGAACACCACGGCTGAACCAGGAGGCTGTCCCGCTTGAGCACCGCGTCCCGTCCGACCCCACCCCACTCGGCAACGCACCACCCGGCCACACCTCACCCGGCCGGACTCCACCCGGCGACGCACCACCCCACCGCGCACCACCCCACCGCGCACCACCCCACCGCGCACCACCCCACCGCCCCCTGTCCCGCCGCGCCGCAGCCCACCGCGCCCCGGACCGCCGAACACGCCCACCCCGGCGCCGGCGCGACCCGGTCCACCCCGGCCGGGTCGGGCCCGGCCGGATCCGCCTCGACCCGGTCCCCTTCGGCCCGCCCCAGCCCGACCGGGTTCCGCTCCGCCACCGCCCCCGGCGCGCTGCCCGTCCTCGGCCACGCCTGGCACCTGGCCACCAGGCCCGTCGAGTTCCTGCGCTCGCTGCACCGCCTGGGCGACCTGGTGGAGATCAGGCTCGGCCCGCGCCCGGCCCACGTGTGCTGCCACCCCGAACTCCTGCGCCACGTCCTGGTGCACGACCGCGTCTTCGACCGGGGCGGGCCCGCCGTGGAGCGCGTCCGCGACGTCATCGGCGACGGGCTGGCGACCTGCGGGCACGCCGAGCACCGCGCGCAGCGCCGGATGATCCAACCGGCGTTCCACCCCGACCGGCTCCGGCGCTACGCGCGGGTCATGGCCGAGGAAGTGGGCGCGGCGGTCGAGGTGTGGCACCCCGGCGAGGTCGCCGACGTGCACCCCGCGCTCCAGCGGCTGTCGCGGCGGATCGTGGTGCGGACCCTGTTCGCCGACGACGCGCCCGCGACCGTGCACGACGTCCAGCAGGGCGTGGAAACGCTCCTGCGGGGCTTCCTGCCGCTGATGCTCGTCCCGTCCGGCCTGCGGCGGGTGCTCACCGCGGTCCACCAGCCGCACCGGTCGGCCGCGCGGTCGCTGCGGCACGCGGTGGAGCGCCTGGCCTCGGCCCGCCCGCCCGGCGGGCTGGTGGACGAGCTCGCGCCGCTGACCACCGACCAGGTGCACAGCCAGGTCATGACCATGCTGGTGGCGGCCGTCGAGACGACCGCCGCCACCATGACCTGGTGCCTGACCCGCCTGGCCCGGCACCCCGAGGTCCAGGACGCGGTGCGGGCCGAGGCGGTCGGGACGTCCGCCCCCGCCGACCTGACCTACACGCGGCGGGTGCTGACCGAGACGCTGCGGCTGCACCACCCGACCGTGCTGATCACCCGCACCGTCACCGAGCCGGTCGAGCTGGCCGGGACCTGGCTGCCGCGCGGCGCGACGGTCATGACCTCGCCCACCGCGGTCCACCTGAACGAGGACCACTACCCGCGGCCGATGCGGTTCGACCCCGACCGGTGGGACCCCGCACGGGGCGCCACGCCGCCGCCCGGGGCGTTCCTGCCGTTCGGCGGCGGCGCGCGGCGCTGCATCGGCGACACCTACGCCATCACCGAGGCCGTCCTGACCCTGGCCGCGATCACCCGGCGGTGGCGGGTGTCCCTCGCGCCGGGTGCCGACCTGCGCACCACCATGAGGGGTCCGGTCCCCTGCCCGCGCCGGGCCGTGCTGCGCTTCGACACCCACCGCGGGTGAGGTGGGCCGGGGCGGTCAGGGCAGGTGCGGCAGCTCCTCGTCGAACAGGACCACGCCCCCGGCGTCGCGGGCGGTGAAGCGCACCCACGTCCGGTTCGGCACGAGCTCGGTGCCGGGCGGCAGCACGACGACGAACGTGCCGTTCGCGGCCGGGCCCCCGACCGGGGCGGCGCCGGCCACCGAGACCGACACCCCGGTGGCCGCGTCGGGGGCCGGGCCGCCGAGCGCCAGGCCGCCGGGCACGGGCTCGGCGAAGGTGGCGCGGACCGGGAACCCGTGGGTCAGCCCCCGCGTCCCGACCCGCGCCGTCCCGGGCTCGGGTCCGGGGCGGCAGAACACCATCCGGATGGCGCTGCGGCCCAGCACGACCCCGTCCGCGTGCGCGCCGGGCTGGTAGGAGTCCGGGTCGAGCACGGGCTGCGAGGCGTCGCGCAGGCACTCCCCCAGCAGGCGCCCGGCCGGCGAGGCGCGGTCGGGCTCGGGGCCGTCGGGGCGGTCCCGGGTGGTCAGGCCGGGCGGTCCGGACACCGGCGCGTCGCCGGCGGTGGTGCTGGTGCCGGTCGGGTTCGTGCCGGTCAGCGCGACGAACAGCCGACCGGCGGCCCTGCCGGTGACGGTGAAGTCGCCGTGGGGCCCCGAGCCGCGCACGGGCAGCGCGCCGTCCGGTGCGGTGGTGGTCCCGGCGACCACGCCCTCCCGGCTGACCAGGGCGCCGGCGGCCGGGTCGGAGACGGTGGCGGTGGTGGGCGTGGTCTGGCAGAACAGCGGCACCCCACCGGCCGTGGCCGCGACCACCCGGAGCGCGCCGCCCCCGGCGCTGAAGTGCGGCGTCCAGCCGGAGCGGTGCGGGTAGCGGTCGGTCGCCCCGTGCCGCTGGACGGCGGTCCAGCAGCGGTCCAACGCCACCCGGTCGGCCTCCGCGTCCACCGGACGGGCCGCGGCGGCGGGCGGAACCGGCTGGTCGGTCGTCTGCCGGAGCACGACCACCGCCCCCACCACGAGCACGGTCGCCGCGGCGGCCGCGACCACGGCGGCGGACGGCGCGGGGCGGGACCACCGGGACCGGGCGGTGTCCCGGTCGAAGTCGGCGCGCAGCCGGGCCCGCACCGCGGGGGGGATCGGGCGCCGCTCGGGCAGCCCCGGGATGTCGTCGTCCTTCACTGGGCGTCCTCCACTGGGGTGTCCTCCGCTGAGCCGCGCAACCGGGCGCGGGCACGTGACAGGTTCGACCGCACGGTCACCTCGGACACGCCGAGGTGGCGGGCGGCCTCCGGGACGGGCAGCTCGCCCAGCAGGCACAGCTCGGCGGCCTGGCGCTGCCCCCGGGGCAGCCGCCGGATCTCCTCGACGACCCGCCGCAGGCGTTCCCGGTCGTCGAGGCGGTGCACGACCGCGTCGGCGTGGTCGGGGACGTCGGTGGGTGCGGCGAGCTTGCGCAGCAGGCGGGTGCGGCGGGCCCGGCCGCGGTGCCTGGTGCGCGCCAGGTTGCCCGCCATCGTGTAGAGGATGGGCAGCGCGCTCTCGCGGACGAGGGCGGTGTCCGCGCGGGTGCGCCAGGCGGTGAGGAAGGTCGCCGAGGTGATGTCCTGGGCCTGCTCCCAGGACCCGGTCAGGCGGTAGGAGTAGTTCCACACCGCCTCGACGTGCCGTTCGAACAGCAGGCCGAAGGACTCCCGATCACCGCGCCGCCACAGCTCCGCGTCCCCCGGTGGGTCGACCCCGTCGACCGCCACCGCACCCGCCGATCCCCGCCGGCCATCGTCGTCCACGTGGATGAGGTGCCGGCAGCGGCCGGAGTGTTGCAGCGGCCGGTGGGACAGCCACCAGGTGGCCGGCCGCGAAGCCGGATGATGCCCTTCATCGCCTGCATCACCTCCCTCGCCATCACCTTCGCGCTTCCCGTGCGCGGTGCTCGGGGATGGAAGGTCTCGATGCACGCGGCCGTCCCCGCTGGTTCGGTGGCCTGCCGTACTGGTGGCTTGCGGCAAGCCCCACCTGACGCCGCGCAGAGGAAACGGCGTCGCGCAGCCTGCACTACTCCTAGTGGACCGGGTGCATGGGCCACGCCGAACCATGTAATGCGTACCGTGGGTGTCGTCCGTGAACGGGAGGTTCCGCCGATGAGCCCGGAAACCACTATCGGAGATCGCATTCGCCGCTTCCGTGGCAGGCAGATGACCCAACAGGACCTGGCCACCAGGGCCGGGGTGAGCGTCGATGTGATCCGCAAACTCGAGCAGAACCGCCGGGGCACGTCGATCGGCACCCTGCACAAGATCGCGCGTGCGCTCGACATCGACACGTCGTTGTTGCTCGCCAAGGGGGCATCGGTCCCCTCCGACGAGCCGAATGCCGGCGTTGTGGCGATCCGCCATGCACTCACCTCGATTGATGATCTTCTCGGACACGCCGAGGGTGAGGCATTGCCGCTCGACGAGGCGAAGCGCACGGTGGATTACGCCTGGGGCGCCTACTGGGCCGGCAGGTACGAGCTGTTGGCATCGCTCCTGCCGTCGGCTCTCACCCGGGTGCGCGCCACGGTGCACGCCGTGAGTCCAGCGGAGTCGATCAAGGCCAACGACCTGTTGGCCCGGTTGTACTGGGTCGCGGGCTGCGCGCTGGTGCACATGGGACAACCGGATTCGGCGTATCTCGCCATCCGGATGGCGCTGACCGCCTCGCAGGGCGGTGATGACCCGCTGTTGGACGCGACACTGCGCGGTTCGGTTGCCTGGCAGCTCCTCGTGCAGGGTCGCTACGACGAGTCGATCCGGGTTTCAACCTCCACGGCGGCCGGCATCGAGCCGAACGGCGACGTTCCGCCTGAGCACCTGTCCGCGTTCGGCAGCCTGCTGATCACCGCCGCCACAGCGGCCGGGCGTGCCCAGAGGGTGGACGAAGCACGGGATTTCCTGCGGTCAGCGGGGGATGCGGCCGACCGGATCGGGTACGACCGCGACGACTACGAGACGGCGTTCGGCCCAAGCCAGGTCATCATGCAGACCGTCGACGTGCACCTGGTGACGGAGAACTACGCCGGCGCCCTGAACGCCGCCAAGAGGATGCCCCGAGACGCACGGCTGCCACTGGCGCCCAGTGCCCGACACCTGGTCGACCGCGCCTACGCACTCGCGCGGCTCGGCCACGACCAGAATGCGCTCGACACCCTGTTGACGGTGGAGCGGATGGCACCCGACTGGATCCGTTACCAGACGTTGCCGCGGCTCGTGGTCAGCGAGCTGGTCGAGAACCGGCGACGCCGCGTGAAGGCATCGTCGCTTTTCGGACTGGCGCGTCGGCTGGGAGTGGACTCCACCATCTGACAGGGGGAAAAGTAGGACGCTCTGCCCTACCGGCCGCAAGTCGATCACTCATAGCGTCACTTCCGGCACGGAGGTGACGCTATGAGCGTTTTGGCAACTTCGGTTGCGCTCATGCGCCGAGCCGACAGGGCACCACGATCTACTGACCCAACGGTGAAGAGGAGCGCTGTGGAACCTTCGTTGTACAGGATTCGACTTTGCAAGGAAGAGCTGTACCGGGCCCGTAAAGCGGCCGGTTTGCGATCCGACTACGCCCTGGCCAGAGCGATCGGGGTGAACCGCTCCACCGTCACGCGGATTCTCGCGGGTGACCTCCAGCCGGGCGCGGCGTTCATCGCAGGCGTGGTCGCTGTGTTCGCCCGGTTCGACCGCTACTTCGAGGTCGTGAGGGGCGAAACCGAAGTGGTGGTGCCCGGCATCGGCAGCGGCAGGCCGCCGCAAGGGGACGTTGAGGAAGTCGGCCGCGCTCGGCGAATCGCCTGATCTCTTCCTCCTTGTCCGCTACCTGAAGAAGTTCATCTCGACTGAGACGACAACACTGATGTCACCAGCACGAACAGCACACACCTCAGGACATCCCGGGAGCGCAGGACCGATCAGGTCACCCCTCGTCGTCCCCTACATCGCCATGTGGAGCGGGGAAACGGCGGAGGACCCGCGACTGGTGGTGCTCCCCAACGGCGCGGGCATCGCCTACGCGGACGAGATCCTCGGGGACCGCGACAGCCGGGGCGTCCTGTGGGACCGCGCCACGGTCAACCCCGGTCAGGGCGCGCCCCGGTTCGCGAAGATCCACGTCCACCGGCAACGCCGCGCCATGCGCAAACTCCTGTGCCAGGTCTGCGCCGGACCGGCCGACCGCAACGACGACGGCACCCTG
The DNA here is from genome assembly GCF_047689505.1 of Saccharothrix sp. BKS2. Lineage (NCBI taxonomy): Bacteria > Bacillati > Actinomycetota > Actinomycetes > Pseudonocardiales > Pseudonocardiaceae > Saccharothrix > Saccharothrix sp. BKS2. The sequence goes on from NZ_JAUQOL010000011.1 coordinate 226,510, forward strand.
TGGCTCATCCCCGACCGCACCCGGGAGTGGTCCGGCTGGCCCGAGGGGATGGCCGTCGCCGAGCCCCCGGTCTGCCTGCCCTGCGCGTACCTGGCGACCCGCGTCTGCCCCGCCCTGCGCGCGGAAGGACACCTCGTCATCCGCGCACGCGAACACCCCATCCACGGCGTCGACGGGACCCACTACCGCGAAGGACCGCATACGCCCGTCCCCGTCACCAGCGGACCGGTCGCCTTCGACGACCCCGCCGTCCGCTGGGTCCTGGCGTCGAAACTGGTGCGGACGCTCCACGACTGCACGGTCATCACGGACCTCTGACGAGGACCGGCAACGAAGTCACCCCAGTGGCGAGGACGGCCCGACACCCGCCCCGACCGTCACTGCACGTCCCCGGTCGTCGTCGAGCGGACCCGTCCGGTGGAGGACAGGTCACCCGGCGGGATGCCGGGGTGGTGCTCCGCCCTCGCGCCGGGCGCGGCGGCGCCGGTGGGGGCCAGGGACAGGCGGGAGACGATGCGGTACCGGTCGCCCCGGTACAGGGAGTGCACGTACTCCACCGGGCGGCCCGCCACGTCGTTGGTCAGGCGCTCGAACAACAGCGCCGGGGCGAAGACCGGGACGCCCAGCAGTTCGGACTCCGCGTCGTTGGTGACGGTGGGCTCGATGGACTGCACCGCGTCGCGGACCTGCACGCCGTGCTCGGCCAGGCGGTCGTAGAAGTTGCCCGACTCCATGTCCTCCGGGGTGAGGTCGGGTGCGACGGCCACCGGGACGTGCAGGTACTCGATCGCCATCGGCTGTCCGTCCACCAGGCGCAGGCGCGCGGTGTAGGCGATCTCCGCGGCCGGTGACACGCGCAGCCTGCGGCCGACGCGGGCGCCGGCGGGGATGCGGGCGTGCTCCAGCACCCGGCTGGTCCACACCCCGCTCGCCTGCGGCACCGTCATGGCCCGGTCACCGGACACGAGTTCCTGGGTGATCTTGGCGGGCGCGACGAAGGTGCCCCGGCCGTGCTGGCGGATCAGCAGGCCGGTGTTGACCAGTTCGTCCACCGCCGACCGCAGCGTGGGGCGGGACACCGACAGCTGGCGGCACAGGGTGCGCTCGGCCGGGATCGGCGCGCCCGGCGGGTGCGTCTCGATCAGCTCCAGCAGGTAGTCGCGCACCCGTTCGCGCTTGAGGATCGGTTCGGCCATGGCGCCTCGCTTCGTCCGACGCTGCTCCGACCGCGCCGCGGCTCCAGTATGGCAGACCAGTGGTCAGTAGTGACTTGCTCAAGATCGAGAGCGCTCTCATGGCTGTGAGCTGGGTGTTGACTGCCAGATTGGTCTATGCCATCTTCAACACGCTCCACCCTGGGTTTACCAATTGGTCAGCTGAGAGGTGAGACGTGCCGCACCGCCCCCTTGCCCTCGTCCTCGCGCTGGGACTCGCCCTGACGGCCACCACGGCCTGCGGGAACGACCCCGGTGACGCCGGCGGTCGGCAGCAGATCACCGTCTGGCTCATGAAGGACTCGGCCACCGAGGACTTCGTCAGCCGGTTCGAGACCTCGTTCGAGGACGACCACCCCGACCTGGACCTCGACATCCAGGTCCAGGAGTGGAACGGCATCGCCCAGAAGGTCACCAGCGCGCTGGCGGGCACCGACCCGCCCGACGTCATCGAGGTCGGCAACACCCAGGTCGCCCAGTACGCGGCCAGCGGGGGCGTCACCGACCTGACCGACCGCAGGGCCGAGCTGAAGGGCGAGGACTGGATCCCGGGCCTGGCCGAGCCGGGCGCGGTCGACGGCAGGCAGTACGGCATCCCCTTCTACGCCGCCAACCGCGTGGTCATCTACCGCACGGACCTGTTCCAGGCCGCCGGGGTGACGCCGCCGAAGACGCGCGACGAGTGGCTGGCCGCCACCGAGCAGCTCGACCGGGGCGACGCGCAGGGCATCTACCTGCCCGGCCAGAACTGGTACGTGCTGGCCGGGTTCGTCTGGGACGAGGGCGGCGACCTGGCCACCCGCTCGGGCGACCGGTGGTCCGGCTCCCTGAACACGCCCGAGGCGCTGGCCGGGGCCGACTTCTACCGGCGGCTCCAGGCCCTCGGCGACGGGCCGAAGGACTCCGACGAGTCCCGGCCGCAGCAGACCGACGTGGTGGCCGCCGGGCAGGTCGCGCAGTTCATCGCCGTGCCCGGCGCGGCGAAGCTGGTGGAGCAGGCCAACCCCGAGCTGGCGGGCAAGCTCGGCTTCTTCCCCATCCCCGGCAAGACCGCGGCCGCGCCCGGCGCGGTGTTCACCGGCGGGTCCGACCTGATCATCCCGCTCGCCTCGCCGCGCCAGGAGGGCGCCTACGAGGTGGTCGAGGCGCTGACCGGCGAGACCTGGCAGGTCGAGCTGGCCAAGGCGATGAACTACGTGCCCAACCGGACCGGCCTGGCGGGGGCCGTCGGCGACGACCCCGGCGCGGCGGCCATGGCGGCGGCCGCGGTCAACGGGCACGCCACGCCCAACTCGCCGAACTGGGCGGCGGTGGAGGCGCGCAACCCGATCAAGGAGTTCCTCACCGAGGTGCTGACCGGGTCCGACCCGGGCGCCGCGGCCGCCGAGGCGGACCGGGTGATCACCCGGGCGCTCAACTCGGACGAGTAGGTGGCGACCACGCTGGCGCGGCCGGTCGGGCACCGGCCCAGCCCCTCCCCCGCGCCCCGGCGGCGACGCCGCTCGTTCTGGCCCTACCTGCTGATCTCGCCCACGCTGCTGGCCACCGGCTACCTCCTGCTCTACCCGTTGGCGCGCAACGTGGTGATCTCCCTCCAGGAGTTCCGCCTGCCGCAGCTGGTGCGCGGCGACGCCCGGTTCGTCGGCCTGGCGAACTACGGCCGGGTGCTGTCCGACCCGGAGTTCTGGGCGGTGGTGCGGCGCACGCTGCTGTTCACCGCGATCAACGTCGTGCTCATCATGGTGCTGTCCACGTTGGTCGCCCTGCTGCTGGTGCGGTTGGGCCGGGTCCTGCGGCTGCTGGTGATGTCCGGGCTGGTGCTGGTGTGGGCCACCCCGGTGATCGCGGCGACCACCGTGTTCCAGTGGCTGTTCCAGTCACGGCTGGGGGTGGTGAACTGGGCGCTGGTGCAACTGGGGTTCGAGGGCTTCCGCGACTACACGTGGTTCGCCGACGGGCCCGCCACCTTCGCCATCCTCGTGGTGCTGATCGTGTGGCAGTCCATCCCGTTCGCCGCGCTGTCGCTGTACGCCGCGATGGTGACCGTCCCGGCCGAGCTGTACGAGGCGGCGCGCATCGACGGCGCGGGCGCGTGGCGGTCGTTCACCACCATCACCCTGCCCGTGCTGCGCGCGATGTTCGGCCTGATCACCTGCCTGGAGGTGATCTGGGTGGTCAAGGCGTTCGTGCAGATCTGGGTCATCAGCCAGGGCGGGCCGGGGCAGGCCACCACCACGCTGCCGGTCTACGCGTTCCAGGTCGCGCAGTCGTTGCAGCGCTACGACCTGGGCGCGGCGGTGTCGATGCTGATGGTGCTGCTGCTGGTGCTCGCGCTGCTGACCTACTTCCGGCAGCTCTACCGGCAGGAGGGCGAGTCATGACCGGACGGGTGCTGCGCGGCGCGGCCGCGATCGTCGTGTTCGTGGTGTCGGTGTTCCCCGTCTACTGGATGGTGCTGACGGCCTTCAAGCCCACCCGCGACATCCAGGCCGCGACGCCGTCGTTCCTGCCGCTGTCGGTGACCTTCGAGCACTTCGGCACGGCGGTCGCGGCGCGCGGGTTCTGGTCGTTCTGGCGCAACAGCGCCCTGGTGGCCGGCGGGGCGGTGCTGCTGGCGCTCACGGTCGCGCTGCTGGCGGCGTTCGCGGTGGCGCGCCTGCGGTGGCGGGGCAGGCGCGGCTTCATCCTGATGGTGTTCATCGCGCAGATGACGCCGTGGGAGGCGCTGCTCATCCCGGTCTACGTCATCGCCCGCGACACCGGGACGCTCGACACGCTGTGGATGCTCACGCTCGTCTACTTCATGATCACGCTGCCGTTCACGATCGTCACCCTGCGCGGCTTCCTCGCCGCGATCCCCGCGGACCTGGAGGAGGCCGCCCTGGTGGACGGCTGCTCGCGCGCCCAGGCGTTCCGGCGGGTGGTGTTCCCGCTGCTCGCCCCGGGCCTGCTGGCGACCTCGCTGTTCGGGTTCATCACCGCCTGGAACGAGTTCGCCTTCGCCAACGTGCTGATCATCAAGGACCAGGACGACCGCACGCTGCCGGTCTGGCTGTCGTCGTTCAACAACACCTTCGGCACCGACTGGGGCGCCACCATGGCCGCCTCCACCCTGTTCATGCTGCCGGTGCTGCTGGTGTTCCTCGTGCTCCAGGGACGCGTGACCACCGGCATCGTCGGTGGCGCGGTGAAGGGCTGAGGGGGTCCGCGGTGCTCGTGCCACGTCCGACCAGGCTGGTCCGCCGCCACGGCGGGTTCACCCTCTCCCCCGACACCGCCGTCCGCGTCACCCCCGGCGCGGAGGGCGCGGCCCGGCTGCTGCGCGCGTCGCTGCGCCCCGCCACCGGGCTGCCGCTGCCGCCGCACGAGGACGGGCGGGTGGTCATCGCGCTCGACGAGCGGCTGGTGGGCCTCGGCGACGAGGGCTACGCGCTGAGCGTCACCGAGCACGCCGTGGTGCTGCGGGCGGCGACCCGGCAGGGGCTGGCGCACGGCGTGCAGACCATCCGGCAGCTGCTGCCGGTCGAGGCCCTCGGTCCGCGCCCGGCGCCCGGCGTGGTCTGGACGCTGCCCGGCGTGGACGTCCGGGACACGCCGCGCCTGCCGTGGCGCGGGGTGATGCTGGACGTGGCCCGGCGCTTCCAGCCGGTGTCCGTGCTGCGCCGGTTCGTCGACCTGATGGCGCTGCACAAGCTCAACGTGCTGCACCTGCACCTCACCGACGACCAGGGCTGGCGGCTGCCCGTGCCGGGCCACCCGCGGTTGACCGAGGTCGGGGCCTGGCGCGCGGGCAGCGACGGCGACGGCGTGCCGCACGGCGGCTGGTACACCCGCGCGGAGCTGGCCGGGCTCGTCGCGCACGCCGCCGAGCGCGGGGTGCGGGTCGTGCCGGAGGTCGAGATGCCCGGCCACGCGCGGGCCGCCCTGGCCGCGTACCCGCACCTGGGCAACGTGCCGGAGCGGCGGCTGCCGGTGTGGACGCGGTGGGGCATCAGCGACGCGGTGTTCGGCGTGCACGACGCCGCCCTGGGGTTCTGCCGGGACGTGCTGGACGAGGTGGTGGACGTCTTCCCCGACCCGCACGTGCACATCGGGGGCGACGAGTGCCCGACCACCGAGTGGGAGACCAGCCCGACCGCGCTGGCGCGGATCGCCCGCGAGGGGCTGGCCGGGCCGCACGAGCTGCACGGCTGGTTCCTCCGCCAGGTCGCCGAGCACCTGGTGTCGCGCGGGCGCAGGCCGGTGTCGTGGGAGCCGATCGGGCACCCCGGCGCGGTGGTCATGCCGTGGCGGGACGCGGCGGACGCCCACCTCGCGCTGGACCGCGGCCACGACGTGGTCATGGCCCCGCACCGCTCGACCTACCTGGACTACCCGCAGTCGGCCGACCCGGACGAGCCCGCCGGGCAGCCCGGCCTGGTGGTCACCGCGCACGACGTCTACCACGTGCCCCTGCCCGCGGGGGTCCTCGGCGCCCAGTGCGCGCTGTGGACCGAGTACGTGCCCACCGCGCGGCACCTGGAACGACTGGCGTTCCCCCGGCTCGCGGCGCTGGCCGACGCGCTGTGGACCCGACGACCCTCGTGGGCCGACTTCACCGACCGGATGCGCGGGCACGCCGGCCGCCTGGCCGCGCTGTCGGTGCCCCACGGACCGCTGACGACCAGGGAGGAGGACGAAGACCGCTCCCCTGCTCAACCCTGCTGACCCGAGGAGAACTGCCTTGTCCACACGGAAGATCGCCGTGGCCGGCGCGGCCGCGGCGGCGGTGGGCGCCCTGGTGACCGGCCTGCTGACGGCGCCCGCCGCGCTGGCCGCCGACGCCGTCACCGCCCAGTACCGCACCAGCGCCACCGCGGCGGCGACCGACCAGGTCGAACCCTGGTTCAAGCTGGTCAACACCGGCACCACGTCCCTGCCGCTGGCCGAGTTGAAGGTCCGCTACTACTTCACCGCCGACAGCCCGTCGATCGGCTACCGCTTCGCCTGCTCGTGGGCGGTGCGGGGCTGCGGCATCGTGACCGGCTCGTTCGGCACGCTGACCGGCGGCGTCGCCGACCGGTACCTGGAGGTCGGCTTCACGTCGGGCACGCTCGCGCCCGGCGCGGACACCGGTGACCTCCAGCTGCGCTTCTACCGGTCCGACTGGGGCCGCATCACCCAGTCGGACGACTACTCGTTCCGGGCGTCGAGCAGCTACTCGGCGTGGCCGAGGGTGGCCGTCTACCGGGGCGGGACGCTGCTGTACGGCACCCCGCCGGGCGGCACGCCGCCGACCACCACGACCACCACGTCGACCCCGCCGAACCCCAACGGCCCGGCGCTGTTCGACGACTTCTCCTACACCAACTCGTCTGATTCGCGCATCTCCCAGCGCGGCTGGACGGTCCGCTCCGGTGGCGGTGGTCCGGGTGTGCCGGGTGCCGAGTGGGACCCGACGCGGATCACGTTCCCGACCGTGGACGGGCAGCAGTCGATGCGGCTGGAGTCGTGGAACAACGGCTCGGCGGCGCGGCAGACCGAGCTGTTCCACCAGCGGAAGTTCTTCGAGGGCACGTACGCGGCGCGGGTGAAGTTCTCCGACGCGCCGGTGTCCGGCCCCGACGGCGACCACGTGGTGCAGACGTTCTTCACCATCACGCCGCTGCGCTCCGACCTCGACCCGGACTACGGGGAGATCGACTTCGAGTACCTGCCCAACGGCGGGTGGGGCGAAACGTCGAACATCCTGTACGAGACGACGTGGGAGACCTACCGCAACGACCCGTGGCTGGCCGACAACACCCACACCGCGCAGCGGCAGAGCTACGCGGGCTGGCACGACCTGGTGGTCCAGGTGTCGGGTGGCCGGGTGAAGTACTTCGTGGACGGGGCCCAGGTCGCCGACCACGGGGACAAGTACTACCCGGAGACGCCGATGTCGATCAACTTCAACCTGTGGTTCATCGCGGGCGGGCTGGTCGGCTCGTCGGGTGACCGGACGTACCAGCAGCACGTGGACTGGGTGTACTTCGCCAAGGACCAGGTGCTGAGCCCGGCGCAGGTGACGTCGAAGGTGTCGGGTTACCGGTCCTCGGGCGTGGCCCACGTGGACACGGTGCCGGCGGCTTAGGTCTCGACGGCTCGAGTCTCGACGGCTCAAGTCTCGTTCCCCGGCCCGCTCTCGGGCGGGTCGGGGAACTGTCGGCGCCGGGGTTCCGGGTCGAAGTGGTCGTCCCAAGGGCGCGCCACCGTGCCGTCCGCCTCCAGACCGAACCGAGTGGCGAGACGGAGGGTGTTCGGGTCGCCGCTCAGGACGCGGCGGCGGACCAGTTCCGCGCCGGTGTCCGGTGCCGTCGAGCCCTCATGCCGGTGGAGGCCCTGCTTGGCGAACAACTCCTCGATGCTCCCGCCGATGTCCGCAGCCCGGCGCAGGTGCTCGTCGACCTCGTTGGGGCACCCCTTCAGATCGCACGTCGAGGTCCGGTGGGCCCAACATCCGGGTGTGAAGATGTGCACTCCGCTCGAGGACAGGATTTCCTCCATCACGGACCAAGCTCCCGGGCCGAGCATTCCGCGCCTGGCCTCGATCTCGCCGGCGCGGTGCGCCGTGCGGGCCGCGTCCTCGGAGCGACCCTCCTCGGCGCGCCGGATCAGGTCCTCGACATCGCGGGACAGGGGACCGGCGGCGACACCCGTCGACCTGAACTCGGCCAACAGCACCGCGGGCACGAGGTCACCGCGGTCCGCGGCACGGCGCGCGCAGTACCCCGCTTCCTCGAACCTGTCCCTGAGCAGGTAGGAGTACGACAGCTCACCCCAGGCAGCGACGACCCCGGCCGCTGCGGCGCGGCACCACAGGCCGTGGGCGATGCGCACCCGGTGCCGTCGGTGCGCGGAGGTGCCGAGCCGGTGCCGATCGTCGGGGCCGGCGGCGTGGTCGAGCACCGCGTCCCAGAACCGCTGGGACGGCACGACGTGGGCACGCGTCCGCAGGCCGAGCTGGTCCAGGTAGTCGTGCAGGCGGACCGCGGGCTGCGGTGGTCGGCCGGCGAGCACCGGAGGTTTCTCCAACGCCCGCGCCGAACCCGCCAACTCGGTGGTCAGCACGTCGAGCGCCTCGGCGAACCAATCGGGACGGCTGAGGAAGCGGCGCTGCTCGGCCTCGGTGAGGTACGCCGGAGCGGCGTGGTGGAGCAACTCGACCGGGAGCCACTCCCCGTGCCCGAGGCGACGGGCGTCCATCGCGGCACGCAGCACCGCGCGCTCGGTCGCCGAGGCGGTGTTGCACAGGTCCAACAGAACAGGCACACCGGCGATCACCTGGGTCAACTCGACCCGGGTGGCTCGTCCCGCTACACCGGCGGCGGCGTCCTCGACCTCCACCGCACGGCACACGTGGATGTCCCGGCTACGGCGCGCGGCCTCCAGGTCCGCACCGGTGAAAGCGCCGGGCACCGGCCGCGTGCGCCCGGCGAGGAGCAGGCGGGCGTCGGCGAACCGGTCGGGTCGGCCCGGTCGGGACCGGCCCGCGATGAGTTTCAGGTACTGGGGCCACAGCGTGCCCAGCACCAGCACCGGCGCGCGACCGGGATCCGCCACCAGCTCCCGCAGCGCGGAGGCGATCGCGGAGGCGACCTCGTGATCGGGGTCGACGAGGTACCGCTGTGCCTCGTCGAGCCAGATCACGGTCCGGGGTTCGACGGAGCCCAGTTCGGCGAGGAAGCGCCTCGCGGGCGCCGGGGCGATGCCCGGCCACACCCACCACCCGACTTCGAGCAGGCTCGTCACCGCTCCCGAGCCGAGGTGGACGCGGCGACGCAGGGCTTCGAACAGGGCACGGGTCTTACCCGAGGTCGACTCGCTGACCAGCACGGCGAGGCCGGATCGTGGCGTCGGACCGAGGGCGGCGGCCACCAGGTCCGCCAACCGGTCGTCATGCTCACGCACGACGTAGTCGGTCAACGCCTCCACGCCGGGCAGGGTCGCGCGGTGGACCTCCAGGTCTGCGGGCGAGACCTCGGCGATCGGGCGGCCGACCCGCACCCGTCGCTCGTCCGCGCGATCCCCCGAGCAGCGGTGGATGTGAACCTCACCCTGGATCACGCCTGCTTGCGCAACGAGGCCGGACACGCTCGCGGCAAGGGCGTTCGTCACGTCCGGCGGCACGGCGGGGTCGGGCACCCGGTCAGTGTGCCAGCGGTCACCACCCCTTCCGCAGCACCTCCGCCAACGACGTGGCCGGGTGGCCGGTGAGGCGTTCGACGTGGTCTGTGACGTCGGCCAGTTCGCCGTTGGCGATGGCGGTGTAGGTGGAGACCCACGCGTCCAGTTGCCAGTCCGGGGCGCTGTACGAGGCGCGCGAGAGGTACGCCTCCGCCACGGTCTCCGGCCGGTAGGTGGTGGGACGGCCGGTGGCCTCGGTGATCACGCCGGCGATGTCGTCCAGGCCCAGCGCTTCCGGACCGGTGAGGTCGTAGGTCGCGCCGGCGTGGTCGGGGGCGGCCAGGAGCACTGCGGTGGCGGCGTCGGCGATGTCGTCCTGCGCCACCACGGCCGCCCGCCCCTCCCCCGCCGGGCCCCGGATCGCGCCGTCCTCGCCGACCAGCATCGGGGTGAAGTCGGCGTAGAGGTTGTCGCGCAGGAAGGTGTGCGGCATGCCGGTGGCGCGGATGTGCTCCTCGGTGGCGTGGTGGTCGCGGGCGAGGGTGAAGGTCGCGTCGGGGGCCGCGCCGCAGAAGGAGATGTAGACGAGGTGGCCCACGCCGGCCTCGGCGGCGGCGTCGACGAACGCGCGGTGCTGGTCGACGCGGTCCGCGGTCTCCGAGGCCGAGACCATGAGCACGCGGTCCACGCCGGTCAGGGCCTCGCGCACAGCGTCCCGGTCGGGGAAGGGGGCGACGGCGGTGGTCGCGCCGGGCAGGCGCGGGGCGCGGGCCGGGTCGCGCACGAGCAGCCGCTGGGGGACGCCGGCGGCGGCCAGGCGGTGGGCGACGCGCCCGCCGAGGCGGCCGGTGGCGCCGGTGACCGCGACGGCGGGGGTGGAGGCGGGGTGGTGCGGGTCGGTCACGGCGGTTCCCTCCGGGCGGCGTGCGGTACGTGCGGATCATGTCGCGCACGTGGCCTGGCCGCGAGTCCGGGGAAGAACGCGGGCCGGGGAGGGAACCTACGGGCGGGTCCGAGGCCGGTGGGCAGGTGCCCACCGGCCGCCCGGCTCCGCGGGCACCGGCCGCTGCCCGTCGGCCGGTGCCCGCCCGCACCGGTCAGCTCAGCGCGAGGTCCGAGGTCGGGAAGGTGCCGTGAGCGGGGTTGACGTCCGCCTCGCCGCCGCGGCCGTCGCAGCGCCGGTCGGGGTTGAACGCCAGGTAGGTGCCCGAGGAGCAGGCGATGGCGAACTCCGCGTCACCGCCCACCACGACGTTGCCCGAGAGGTTGGCGCCGTCCTGGACCAGGGCGTTGTCCTTGACCACGGCGTTGCCGGCGACCACACCGCCGTTGACCCAGCCCAGGCCCTCGACGCGGGCGTTGTCCCGGACCGTCGCACGGCCGTGGACGGCGGCCTTGGGGCCGACGTACGCGGTCGCCGCGACCGTGGCGGTGTTGGCCACCCAGCCGCCGCCGTTGGCGTGCCAGCGGCCGCCGCCGGTCGGGGCGGGCTTGACGTGGCCCGGCTCGAAACCGGACGGGGTGGCGCCGGAGACCCGGAACTCGTAGGGGTGGCGGCGCGCCTTGTCGTAGCCGTCGAGGAAGGCGTAGCGCGGCACGGCGGTCGGCGCGCCGGTGACCACGAGCCACACCTCGCGTTCGCCGGACTGGAGCTGGAAGGTGATCCGGCCGTCGGTCCCGACCGTCACCGGCGAGTAGCGCGGCACGCCGTTGCGCACCGCGACCAGGCCGAACGCCCAGCCGGTCGCGCCGGTCTCGGCGTGCCCCTTCACCCGGACCCGCACCAGCGCGCCGTCGGAGGCGGCCACCAGCTTGACCTTGTTGAAGCCGTAGTCGGAGGGCGCGGCGCGGGTGTTCACCCGGAAGTGGCCCGCCGCCGCGTCGACCGGCTCGACCAGGCCGCCGTTGTACGCCTTGAGGAAGCCCGAGCCGTACACGGTGTCGATGAACGGCATCAGGGTGGCGCGGTTGCCGTAGTCGTAGGTGACGTTGCGGGTGGCGTACTCGCCGATCCGCCGGTTCAGCTCGGCCTGGGTGATGCCGGCCAGGCGCCGGTAGACCTCCAGCGGGTGCTCGTCGCCGCGCGCCTCGTTCCACAGCCGGTTGAACATCGCCAGGCCGTCGCGGTCCTTGATGTACTGCATGAGCATCCAGTTGCCGTAGTGGTGGCGGCTGGAGCTCCAGTACAGGTTCTCCGACCGCAGCCAGCGCGTCAGGTCGCCCGCCGCGGTCGTGGGCAGGGCCTGCATCGCCATGAACTCGGCGCCGGTCTCCCAGAACGTGCCCGCGTACGGGGCGGTGAAGCCGTACCCGGGGCGCCCCATGGTGGTGTACGCCTGGAACACGTGGCCCAGCTCGTGCGCCAGGCCCCACGACCCGGGCAGCGCCGCGCCGGGCGCGACGTTGATGATGCCGACCCGCCCGTCCACCGAGCCGCCCGTGGCCCACGCGTCCAGCGCGGTGCGGTTCCACGTGCGGGTGATGATGACGATGATCTTGTGCTGGGCCAGCAGCCCCGTCTCCGGGGTGAACCGCATCGTGTTCACGTAGAACGAGTACAGGTTCTCCAACTGCGTGATGACGCTGTTGGGGTCGAAGTTGTACGGCGAGGGCGCGGACACCGGGTTCGTCCCGGACCGCTCACCCCACAGCAGGATGAAGTTGGTGGATTCGCGCGTGCGCTCGGGGGCCCACGGCACCTCGCCGGTCTGGGTCCACCGGGCGGGGATGTAGACGGTTTTCGCGGCGGCGACGACATCGGTGGAGGCGGAGAGGGAGGAGGCGGAGGCGGGAGGCGGCGCGAGCACCGCGGTGAGCACACCCACGATCAGGGCCGCGACCACCGCCCGCGCACCCGACGGTCGTCTGCCGTGCAGGTCGTACGTCATCGTGCGACAACACCTTTCGTCGAACGGCGTGTGGGCGCGAATGACGGCGGCTTCGCACCGGGATCCGGGTGTCGGGCCAGGATGGGCTCCGAAAAGGTTTTCGGCAAGCCCCACCAGCGCGTTGTCGAACAGCGCGACCTGTTCGACTCGACGCGTGCCGCGCGTTCGACGCGACCGCCGGAAAAATTTCGGCCGGCGGTGTCGAGAACCCGGGACCGGCTCCGTCCCTGCTGCGAACGCCGGCCACAATGGGTCGGGCGAGGCTCGGAGGAGACGCACCATGGCCAAGTACCTGCTGCTCAAGCACTACCGCGGCGCCCCGGCGGCGGTCAACGACGTGCCGATGGACCAGTGGACGCCGGAGGAGATCTCGGACCACGTCCGGTACATGAACGACTTCGCCGCCCGCCTGGAGAAGACCGGCGAGTTCGTCGACGGCCAGGCGCTCGCGCCCGAGGGCACGTTCGTCCGGTACGACGGCGAGGGCCGCCCGCCCGTCACCGACGGCCCGTTCCCCGAGACCAAGGACCTCATCGCCAGCTGGATGGTGATCGACGTCGACAGCCACGAGCGCGCCGTGGAGCTGGCCGGTGAGCTGTCGGCCGCGCCCGGGGCGGGTGGCGAGCCGATCCACGAGTGGCTGGAGCTGCGCCCGTTCCTGCACGCGCCGCCCACCATCACCGAATGACCCGGCACCTGGACGAGGCCCTGCTCCGGGGCCTCACGCCGAACGTCCTCGGCATCCTCGTCCGTCGCGGAGCCGACTTCGCGGCGGCCGAGGACGCCGTGCAGGACGCGCTGGTCGAGGCGGTCCGCTCCTGGCCCGCCGACCCCCCGCGCGAACCGAAGGGCTGGCTGGTCGCCGTGGCCTGGCGCCGGTTCCTCGACGCGACCAGGGCGGAGGACTCCCGCCGGCGGCGGGAGGACCTGGTCGACGAGGAGCCGGCGCCCGGACCGGCGCCCGCGGTGGACGACACGCTCCAGCTGTACTTCCTGTGCGCCCACCCGTCGCTCACGCCGTCGTCGGCGGTCGCGCTCACGCTGCGCGCCGTCGGCGGCCTGACCACCCGCCAGATCGCCCGCGCCTACCTGGTGCCCGAGGCGACCATGGCGCAGCGCATCAGCCGGGCCAAGCGCACCGTCGCCGGCGTGCGGTTCGACCGGCCCGGCGACGTGGCCACCGTGCTGCGCGTGCTCTACCTGGTCTTCAACGAGGGGTACTCCGGCGACGTCGACCTCGCGGTGGAGGCCATCCGGCTGACCCGGCAGCTCGCGGCCGCGATCGACCACCCGGAGGTGGCGGGGCTGCTCGCCCTCATGCTGCTCCACCACGCCCGGCGCGCCGCCCGGACCTCGCCCGACGGCGGCCTGGTGCCGCTCGCGGAGCAGGACCGCGGCCTGTGGGACACCCGGTTGATCGCCGAGGGGGTCGGGATCCTCCAGGCGGCCCTGGCCCGGGACCGGCTGGGCGAGTTCCAGGCCCAGGCCGCCATCGCGGCGCTCCACGCCGACGCGCGCACCGCGGCGGAGACCGACTGGGTGCAGGTCGTCGAGTGGTACGACGAGCTGCTGCTCCTGGTCGACAGCCCGGTGGTCCGGCTCAACCGCGCGGTGGCCGTCGGCGAGGCCGACGGTCCGCGCGCGGGCCTGGCCGCGCTCGCGGGGCTGGACGCCTCGCTGCCCCGCCACGCCGCGGTGTCGGCGTACCTCCGGGAGCGCGACGGCGACCTGGCGGGGGCGGCGCGGCTGTACGCGGAGGCGGCCCGCAAGGCGACCAACCTCGCCGAGCGCGACCACCTGACGCGCCAGGCCGCCCGGCTCAACGCCCGCCGCCGCACCCCTGACGGTCCGTAGCCGCCGCGCCACCGCCCGAACCGTCCCTGGCCGCCGGCCGACCGCGAATGCGAAGATCTTCCGCCTATGCCGAGAATTCCCCACGGGGTTCGGGCGGGTTACGCGGCCGGGTCGTTCGTCACCGGCGCGTTCGGCACCGTGCCCGGCCTGCTCCTGCTGCCCTACCTGACCGATGGCCTGGCGGTGCCCGCCGCGGTCGCCGGGCTGCTGGTGCTCGCGCCGAAGGCGTGGGACGTGCTGTTCAACCCCGTGGCGGGCCGGATCAGCGACCGGGCGGGCGTGCGGCGGCCGTTCCTGCTGCGCGGCGGCCTGGCCACGGCGGCGCTGTTCGCGCTGCTGTTCGCCGGGCCGTTCACCGGGGCCGGCGCGGCGGTGTACGTGGCGCTGGTGTTCCTGGCCTGCGCGACGGCGTACGCGTTCTTCCAGGTGCCGTACGTGGCCATGGCCGCGGAGATCACCGACGACTACGACGAGCGCACCCGGCTGATGGCGTGGCGGATGGCGTTCCTGGCGCTGGCCATCCTGCTCAGCGGGGCCGGCGCGCCCGCGGTGCGCGACCTCGTCGGCTACCCGGGCATGGGCGCGGCGGTCGCGGCGGTGATGGTGCTGGGCACCGCGGTGGTCGTGGCCGGCACGCGCGGGGTGCCCGCGGCGCGGCGGGTGTCGGCGGCCGCGTCACCGCGCGAGCTGCTGGCGGCGGTGCGCGGGTCGCGGCCGTTCCGGTCGCTGCTGGCGGTGTTCGTGGTGCAGGCCGTGGGGCTGGGCACGATGCTCGCGGGCGTCGACTACTTCGCCCGGCTGGTGCTGGGCGACCGGTCGTGGCAGCCGGCGCTGTTCGCCGGGTTCGTCGGGCCCGCGCTGCTGGTCATGCCGCTGTGGCAGCGGGTGGGTCGGCGGCGCGGCAAGCGGTTCGGCCTGGTCGCGGCGTCCCTGCTGTTCGCGGTGGCCGTGGTGGGGCTGCTGGCCTCGCCGGTGCTGCCGGTCGGCGTGGTGCTCGCCCTGATGGCGGTGATCGGTGTCGGGTACGCGGGGATGCAGGTGTTCCCGCTGGCGATGCTGCCGGACGTGATCACCGCCGAGGAGGAGCGGGCCGGCGCGACGCGCGCGGGCCTGTTCTCCGGCGTGTGGACGGCCGGCGAGACGCTCGGGCTGGCGCTGGGTCCCGGCGTGTACGGGCTGGTGCTGGCGCTGGGCGGGTACGTCGCGAGCACCGACGGCTCGGCCGTGCAGAGCTCCGGCGCGGTGACCGCCGCGCTGCTCGGTTTCACCGCCGTGCCCGCGGTGCTGGCGGTGGTCGCCCTGCCCCTGCTGCGTGAGGAGATCCCCCGATGACCGACGTCCTGGCCGAGCTGCGCGCGTTGCGGGCGGGCGACCTGCCCACGCACGGCGGGCGCACGCTGGCCTACGTCTACGACAGCGCGCTGCCGGGCCTCGACGAGCTGGCGGCGTCCGCGCACGCGCTGGCGGCGTCGGTGAACGGGCTCGACCCGACCGCGTTCCCCAGCCTGCTGCGGCTGGAGAACGACGTGGTGCGCACCGCGGCCCGGCTGCTGGGCGGTTCCCCGGAGACCGTCGGCACGGTCACCTCGGGCGGCACCGAGTCGTGCCTGCTGACGGTGGTCGCGGCGCGGGACTCGCGGCCGGGGGTCGCCTCGCCGTCGGTGGTGCTGCCCGAGACCGCGCACGCGGCGTTCCACAAGGCGGCGCACTACTTCGGGGTGCGGGCCGTGCCGGTGCCGGTGGACCCGGTGACGTTCCGGGCCGACCCGGCGGCGGTGGCCGCGGCGATCGACCCCTCCACCGTGCTGGTGGTGGCCAGCGCGCCGTCCTACGCGCACGGCGTGGTCGACCCGGTGGCGGAGATCGCGGCGGCGGCCTCCGCGCGCGGGGTGCGCTGCCACGTGGACGCGTGCATCGGCGGGTGGGTGCTGCCGCACGCCGACGGGGTGGCGCCGTTCGACTTCTCGGTGCCCGGGGTCACCAGCATCTCGGTGGACCTGCACAAGTACGCGTACTGCCCGAAGGGCACGTCGGTCCTGCTGCACGCCAACGCCGACCTGCGCCGGGCGCAGTACTTCGCCAGCGCCGCCTGGCCTGGGTACACGATGGTGAACTCCACCACGCAGTCCACCCGGTCGGGTGGTCCTCTGGCCGCCGCGTGGGCGGTCCTGCGGCACATCGGTGACGACGGGTACCGGGAGCTGGCGCGGCGGGCGCTGGAGAGCACGCGGGTGCTGCGCGCCGGGGTCGAGGGGATCGACGGGCTCCGGGTGCTCGGCTCGCCGGACGCCACGCTGCTGGCCGTGGCCGCGTCCCGGGACGACCTCGACGTGTTCACCGTGGCCGACGAGATGAAGGCGCGGAACTGGTACGTGCAGCCGCAGTTCGCCTTCGGCCCCTCCCCCGCCAACCTGCACCTGACCGTGACGGCCGCCAACGCCGGGCACGAGCGGGAACTGCTGGACGACCTGCGCGCCTCGGTGGCGGCGGCGGTCGAGGCCGGGCCGGTGGAGGTGGCGCCGGAGGTCCTGGCGTTCGTCGGCTCGCTCGACCCCGCCGCGCTGACCCCCGCCGAGTTCGCCGGGCTCCTCGCGGCGGCCGGGATGGGCGGCGGGGACGGGTTGCCGGAGCGCATGGCGGTGGTGAACACGCTGCTGGCGGCGGCGTCGCCCGCGCTGCGCGAGCGGCTGCTGGTGGAGTTCCTGGGCGCGCTGTACTCCTCCTGAGGCGGCGCTGGGCCGTTTGCGCGATCATGGTGGTGTGCACCTTGATCTGAGCGGCAGGACGGCACTGGTCACCGGGTCGACGCAGGGCATCGGCGAGGCCATCGCGGTGGGCCTGGCGCGGGCCGGCGCGCGGACGGCGGTCAACGGGCGCAGGCCGGACGCGGTGCGGGAGGCGGTGGCGCGGCTGCGCGAGGCCGTGCCGGGGGCCGACGTGGTGGCCGCGCCCGGTGACGTGTCGACCGCCGAGGGCGCGTCGGCCCTGTTCGACGCGCTGCCGGTGGTGGACGTGCTGGTCAACAACGTGGGCATCTTCGGCTCGCGCCCGGCCCTCGACATCACCGACGACGAGTGGCGGCGGTACTTCGAGGTGAACGTGCTGGCGGCCGTGCGGCTGACCAGGACGTACCTGCCGGGGATGCGGGAGCGCGGCTGGGGGCGGGTGCAGTACATCGCCAGCGACTCGGCCGTGGTGATCCCGGCGGAGATGATCCACTACGGCGTGTCGAAGACGGCGCTGCTGGGGGTGTCGCGCGGGTTCGCCAAGGAGGCGGCGGGCAGCGGGGTGACGGTGAACTGCGTGCTCGCCGGGCCCACCCACACGGGCGGGGTCGAGGACTTCGTGTACGAGCTGGTGGACCGGTCGGTGCCGTGGGAGGAGGCGCAGCGGGAGTTCATGCGCCTGCACCGGCCGCAGTCGCTGCTGGGGCG
Source organism: Saccharothrix sp. BKS2 (assembly GCF_047689505.1). Classification (NCBI taxonomy): domain Bacteria; kingdom Bacillati; phylum Actinomycetota; class Actinomycetes; order Pseudonocardiales; family Pseudonocardiaceae; genus Saccharothrix; species Saccharothrix sp. BKS2. The sequence goes on from NZ_JAUQOL010000011.1 coordinate 244,045, forward strand.
GTTGATCGAGCCGGAGGAGATCGCGAACCTGTGCGTGTACCTGGCCTCGCCGCAGGCGTCGGCGACCACCGGGGCGGCGGTGCGGGTGGACGGCGGGTACGTGGACTCGATCGTGCCGTAGGGCGCCCCGGGTCGCGTGGTTAGGGGGTTGTTAGAAGCTCGGCGGACGATCTCGGCGTCTTCAGAACAGCGCGGAGGAGAACCATGCCGAGTCGAGTCCAGTTCCTGCGGTCCTGCGCGGCGGCCCTCGCCGCGGTCGTCCTGGCGGTCACGGGTACGACGGCCACCGCGAACGCGGCCCCCGACCGGGCCGGCGACCAGTCCGACGCCGGGTTCCGGTTCCGGAACGACAACAGCGGGCTGTGCCTGTCGATCCCGGGTGGTTCCCGGACCGTCGGCGTGCAGGCCACGCAGTTCGACTGCGAACCCGACACCGCTGCCAAGCAGTTCGTCATCCTGGACTGGTACACCGACGGCTACGGCAACCCGGTGATCGGCCTGTCGCCCTACGAGAGCTTCTTCAGCGACCGGCCCCTGTGCCTCGGCGTGCCGGGCGGCTCCACCACCGAGGGCGCGGCGGTCGCGCAGTTCGACTGCTCCGGCAACAGCGACCAGATGTGGGCGTGGGACAAGGCGTCGCGCCTGCGGAACGTCAAGACGAACCAGTGCCTGTCGGTCTACGCCGGGTGGACCTCCCCCGGGGTCAAGATCATCCAGTGGGGCTGCGGGGACAGCGCGGCGCAGAAGTGGCGCCTGTACTGACCCGATCGCGGTCGTCGGCGCGGGACCGCGGTCCCGCGCCGACTCGCCGGGCGCGGCGCGAGGGGTCCGCGCCCGGTGCCGGGGAGCCGTACCCGAGCGCCGGTCACCGGCACCGGGAGGCCAGGTGCGGTGGGAGCCCCAGGCCGTCCACGTCCAGGGACAGCGCGTCCAGCGCCCGCCGGCACTCCTCGCGGTAGCGCGCGCCGGTCCCGGTCTCGCCGAGCGCGTCGTGGACGACGTGCAGCCGGGCGAGCGTGCGCGCCACCTCCACCGGCATGTCGATCCGCCGCCACAGCTCCAGCGACCCGACCAGCGGCGGGACCGCCTCCCGCCACCGCCCCCGCGCCGCGTGCAGGTCACCGCGCAGGCGCTCGGCTTCCGCGAGCAGGTGGTCGTTGTGCAGCAGCTCCCCGGCGCGCGCGGCGGCCTCGACGTGCGCGGCCGCCGCGGTCGGGTCGCCCCGGCGGAGGGCCACCCGCGCCGACACCGCCCGCGCGTACGCGGTGCCCGTGTCGTCGCCGATCTCCCCGGTGATGTCGAGCATCTCGGCCAGCACCTCGTCGGCCTCGGCCAGCCGGTCCAGCTCGGCCAGGGCGGTGGCGTGGTTGTGCAGCTTGAGCGCCACCTCCCGGGACCTGCCGGACTTGCGCGCCAGCGCCACCGCCTCCTCCAGGAACGGCAGCGCCCGCTCCGGGCGCCCGGTGTCGAGGTGGGCGTTGGCGAGCCCGGCCAGGGCGCTGGCCACCAGGAACGGGTCGACCCCCGGTTCCCGCGACCGCCGCTCGGCCCGCTCCAGCCAGTGCAGCGCCTCGGCGGACCGGCCCAGCCACCGCGCCGCGCGGCCGGCCTGCCACAGGGCCATCACCTCCGCGTCCAGGTCGTCCAGCGCCCTGGCCAGCTCCAGGTGCTCGGCCGCGACGGCGGGCAGTTCGGCGAGCCGGTCGAGCTGGCTGAGCGCCTCGTAGAACGCGGGCAGCAGCCGGACGAGCAGCGGTTCCAGCCCCTGCCCCCGGACCCGGGCGACCACCCGGCGGAACAGGTCCTCGCGCTGGTGGTCGTGCGCGCGCAGGGTGAGGAAGCCCGACATGTGCAGCGCCAGCCGGGCGGCGAGGTCCGCCCGCCCCAGCCGCAGGGCCTCGTCGACCGCCGCCCCGACGCTGTGCCGCTCGGCCTCGAACCACTCGGCGGCGAGGTCCCCGGCGATCCCCGGCGCGGCGCGCGGCGGCCGCGGCACGGGGAGGCCAGCCGAGTAGCGGGTGCCGTGCGGGAGGAGCCCGTCGGCGGTGGCCGCCAGCGCGAGCCAGCCCGACACCACCCTGGTCACCGCCTGGTCGCGCGACCCCGCGTCGTCCTCCTCCGCCGCCCGTTCCCGGGCGAAGTCGGCCACCAGGTCGTGCAGCCGGTAGCGGACCTGGCCGACGGCGTCCTTGCCGGTGGTGTCGACCAGGTGCGCCTCGGTGAGCTGGTCCAGCAGCCCGCGCAGGGGTTCCCCGACCAGTTCCTCGGCCACCCACCGCGGCCAGTCCGGGGCCGTCACCAGCCCGAGCCCGCGCAGCAGCCGCCGCGCGCCGGGGGTGAGGGCGCGGTAGCCGAGCGCGATGCCGGCCCGGACGTCCAGGTCACCGACGACGAGTTCGTCCAGGCGGGCGCGTTCGCCGGCCAGCCGCTCGCGGAACCCGTCGAAGGTCCAGTGCGGGTTGATGGCGAGCCGGGCCGCCGCGATGCACACGGCCAGCGGCAGGTTCCCGCAGAGCCGCACCACCTCGCGCGCCGCGTCCGGCTCGGCGGCGGCGCGTTCCTCGCCGGCGATGCGCGTCAGCAGCGCGAGTGCGTCGTCCCGGTCGAGCAGCGGCACCGGGTACCGCGCCGCGCCCAGCAGCGCCCCGAGCTGCCGGCGCGAGGTCACCGCCGTGGCGGACCGACCGGTGCCGGGCAGCAGCGGCCGGACCTGCTCCTCGCTCGCCGCGTCGTCCAGGACCAGCAGCACCGCCCGGTCCGCGAGGTGGCTGCGGTACATCGCGGTGCGCTCGGCGCGGTCCGCGGGCAGGGTCGTCCCGTCGACGCCGAGGGCGCGCAGGACGTTGCCCGTGACGGTGTGCGGGTCGGCGGGGTCGGGGTGCGCGCCGCGCAGGTCGACGAAGACCTGCCCGTCCGGGAACAGCCCGGAGACGGCGTGGCCGACCGCGACGGCGAGCGCGGTCTTGCCGACGCCGCCGGGTCCGACGAGCACCGCGACGGGCGGCGCGTCCGGGGGCGCGGTCGACGGTGTTCCCGGCGGCGCGTCCGCCGTTCGCCGCAGCGAGTCGGCGATCCCCGCGACGAGGGCGTCCCGGCCGGTCAGCTGCGCGGCCCGGGGCGGCAGCTGGCGCGGCGCGCGCACGGCGGGGCTGACCGCGACGGGCACCTCGTCCCGCAGCACCCGCCCCTCCACGTCCCGCAGGGCCCGGCCGGGCTCGATGCCCAACTCGTCGACGAACCGGCGGAAGGTCTCGCGGTAGGCCGCCAGCGCGTCGGCCTTGCGGCCCGCGGAGGCCAGGGCGAGCAGGTGGACCTCGTGCAGCCGCTCGCGGTAGGGGTCCTCGGCGAGCGCGGCGGCGACGTCCCGCACCACCGCGTCGAACCGCCCGAGCGCGAGCATCGCCTCCAGGCGCGCCTGGGCCGCCCCGGTCTTCTCCTCGCCCAGGGACCGGCCCAGCGCGGAGGCCCAGTCCCCTGGCACGTCGGCGAGCGCGGGTCCGCGCCACAGCTCCAGCGCCCCGGTCAGAGCGGTGACCGCCCGGTCGTCGTCGCCCCGTGCGGTGGCGTCCCGCGCCTCGGTCACCAGCGCGCGGAACTCCACCAGGTCCAACCGGTGCCCGTCGAGGTCCAGCACGTAGCCGGCGGGGCGGGTGGTGACGAGGTCGGCGGCGACGGCTCCGTAGGCGGCGCGCACCGCGCTCACCGCGTTGTGCAGCTGGGCCTTGGCCGTGCCGGGCGGGTCGGACCACAGCAGGTCGACCAGCCGTGAGGCCGATACCGGGTGGCCCGCGTTGACCAGCAGGACCGCCAGCACCAGCCGTTGCCTGCCGCTCAGCGGCGCCGCGTCCCGGGGCCGCCCGTCCTCGAACGGGCCCAGGATCCCGAAGTCGACCACCTCTCACCCCCGGGGCACCGTACACGGTGGGTCGGGGGTGGGATCGGTGGTTCGCGGGTCATCGGGCCAGGGGGATCCGCGGGATCGCGGCGCGGATCGCGGTGGCCGGGTCGGGTGCGTTCACCCCGAGGCGGCGCAGGTGGTCGACCACCTCGGTGAGGGTCATCGAGAACTTCGCCGCCGCCTCGACCAGGTGGGCGAGGGTGACGGGCTCTTCGCGACCCAGCCACGGGTCCTCGCCGTCGAAGTTCACCGACAGCAACCGCAGCTGTTCCCCGCTCAGGTCGGGCACCGGGTCGCCGACCGCCACTTCCAGGCCGTAGGCGCGCAACCGGCGCACGGCCCCCTCCTGGGAGGTTCCGCGCAACCGGCAGAACAGCCCGACGTGGTACGGCGGCACCGGTCGACCCACCTCCAGCCACGGCGCACTCCCGTCGAGATCGCGCGACAACAGCAGCTCGTCGTCCTTGGTCGGTCGCCGCACGCCCGGAGCCCGGCAGGCGAAGCCCTGATCGGCGAGCCTCCCGACCACCTCCTCCAGCGAAATGTCCAGTTGCGACGCCGCCTGCACCAGGCGCCCCGGAGGCACCGGCACATCCGGGTGCAGCCAGGGACTCACCGCGTTCAGGTTCCAACTGAGCAGCACGAGGTCGACGTGGTCGCGAGGAATCGGGCCGTCGAGCATGACAAACCCGTAGCGCGCCAACCGCTCGCGCACCGCGTCGGTCGGGAGGTCCAACGCCTGACCTACCACCACCACCTGTGCCGGGGGAACGGGGCTGTCCTCCGCCAACCACCCCTCGTTGATCTGGCCGGGGAACCTGCTCAACAACAGGATGTCCGACTCCTCCACCGACTCGGGAAGGCGGTCGACCGAACCGATGTCGAACCCGTAGCGCTCCAGCCGCCGCCGTACCTCGGGCAGCGCCAAACCCAACTGGAAGTGCCCGTGGAGGATCTGGCCGAAGGAGGCGCGATTCGAGTGCTTCCCGTAGCCGAACAGGCTGCCGGTCGAGTTCTCCAGCAGTGCGATGTCGACAGGTTCGGGCACCCGGCTGTCGGGGAACCGGTCGGCCTCCGGGCAGTCGATGTGCAGTGCAGCGGCCCGCAGGGCTATCTCCCGGGGTGTGGCCCCGGTCTCCTGAGCTGTCGTCACAACTGTACGAGGGCTCAAGGGCCAGGGCCCACGCCACATGAACGAGTGTGTCGTGACCACGGCGAGCAGCGCGCTGTCGGACGGCACGGCAGGCAGGACCGGGCCGACGCGGGTCAGTTCGGGGACCAGGCCGGTGAAGGTGTCGAGGGTCCGGTTCGGACGGTTCGCCACCAGGCGCCACAGGTAGATGTGGTCGGCCAAGTCGTCGCCCCGCCCCGGTCGCAGCAGGTTCGGCACCGACTCGGGGACGAACCCGGGCCGGTGCCGGGTCTCGCCGACGATGTTCACGTCCGGGGGGAAGCTCGCGGTTGTCCGGGCGGAGGTGCCCAGGGTGACGGCCAGGTCCGCCAACCGGGGCGTGGCCCAGGCCACCTCGCTGACCCACTCCAGGGACGGGAGCGCGGAGGCGTCCAGCTCCCCGATCCCCCGGACCAGGAGACCCTCGACGCGGTCCGCCACGTCGTCGACGATCTTCGTCCGGTCCACGGACAGCCGGGGGACGAGGTCGCCGGTCAGGTTCACCACCGCACCCGTGAACGTCCGGTCGGGTTCGGGAGCGGCGAGGACGCCGTGCAGGTGCTCGGGTTCGGCGTGCAGGCCGTCGACCAGGACGGCCCCGCCGTGCTCGCACCAGACGACCTGCCCGCCGATGGCCGGGACGAGCACCCCGTGGGCGTTCAGCCCCTCCGACTTCCACGCGGGCCTCTTCCGGGGGTGGAACACACCAGGTTCCCACTCCTCGTGCTCCGGCCCGTGCCGGGCGGTGGTGTGGAACTCGGCGATGCCCAACACCCGGCGCAGCACCTGCACGCAGGAGGTCGTGACGCCGGGGCGGAGGTAGAGCCGGACCGTCGTGCCCGGCGTGCGGCGCTCCGCCACCGGGTGGATCTGGAACAGGTGACCCGGTCCGGAGATGGTGGCCCGCAGGGTCCGACCGGGACGGGTGCCGTCCCGCGCCGTGCGGCACGTGGTCACGGTGATCTCGTCGGCCAGCATGAAGTAGCTCAGCACCCCGATGCCGAACCGGCTGTTCGGGTACAGCTCGACCGGGGGATCAACGGCGCGCCAGTCCGCCAGCTCGTCGCGGAACCCGGTGAGGTCCGCGAAGCGGACGCCCGCGCGGGAGAAGACGCCCTGGAGCTCCGCCTCCCCCATGCCCACCCCGTTGTCGACGCAGTCGAGGTAGGCCCGCCCGTGCTCGTCGACCCCTTGGGTGAAGGTGACGCGCCCCTCCCAGGAGGAGCGGCGATCGGTGGTGCGCTCGACGTACTGCTCCCGCGCTCGCTGGTAGCGGCAGGCGTCCAGGGCGTTCTGGTACAGCTCGCGGATCGCCAGGTCGCGGTCGCGGTAGAGCTGCTCCCCCATCAGCAGTTCGCGCACGCGCTGCTCGTCGAGGGTGAACCGGCTCCAGCCGCTGAACTCGGGCGCGCCGTCCGGGTCGCGGGCGGCCACGACCTGGTCGGCCGACGCCCGGACCGGTAACCGGCCCAGGACCTCCAAGCCGCCGTGCTTCTCCGCCGCGCGCCGGACCGCGTGTAGAAGAGTGTCCATGCGGGCCGCCTGCTCCCGCAGCGCTTCGATCACGGCCGCGTGCCGACAGGCGGCCTTGAGCACCAAGCCGTCCGCCTGCGTCTCCCACGTCGCCGTCGCCAGCGTGTCGTGCAGGTGCGCCAGGTCCACCGGGGCCGGGATGCCGAGGTGCCGGACCACCGTGTCGGAGAGGTCCACGACCGGGGTGGTGGCCGCGTGGGCGACGCCGAGCAGCAGGCCCAGCAGCGGGACCCTGACCCGTTGCTCGTCGGGTTCTCCGCCGTAGAGGGTGTCGTGGGGCGCGAACCCGCCCAGGCGTTCGGGGTCGCACAGCGCCTGGGGCTCCAGGCGCAGGCCGTAGAGCAGTTCCCGGACGCGGTCCACGTCCAGCACCTCGCGCAGCGGGCCCGGGTCGACCTCGGCGAGCAGGTCCACGACGGACTTGCGCTTGACGACCTCCGCCCGCTGCGCGACCCAGCGGTGGAACAGCCACCACCCGATGTCCGTCCGGGCGTCGGGGCGGTCGGGCAACTCGGGTTGCAGGGCGCGTTCGACCAGGCGCGGGTGGTCGCGGAGGTGCTTCTCGTAGGAGGCGCGGTCGCTGTCCGGCGCTCCGGACTGCTCTAGGCGCGTCGGGTCGACGCCGTGGAGCGAGGTGGCGGCCCGGTCCCACAGCACCTGGTGCAGCAGCGGCACCAGGGCCAGCAGCGCGGCTTCGGCCGGGTCGAGCACCAGGGCGTCCCGGAGCCGGTGCCTGAGCAGCCAGCCGACGCGCTTGGCGAAACGTTCCGCGAGCCCGGCGTCGTGCCAGGGGTCCGAGGTGGTCCCGGGGCGCAGTGCGGCCAACCGGCCCGCCACCACCACCGCCCGGTCGCGCATCTCGCCCGGCAACCGCACGTGGTCCCACGCCGCCGACCTCGCGACCGCCAGCATCCACGGGTCGGTGGGCTCATCGGGCACCGGCGGTGACCGGAAGTAGTTGACCGAGCCGATGGAGTGAGCCTGGACCACGGACCCGTCCCCCACCACGCCGCTGATCTCGTTGTGGACCTCGTCACCACCGCGCACGGCGGCGACCTTAGCGCCCGCGTCACCGTGCGTGCACGACCAACCGCAGAGACAGCAGAAATCGATTCAGCCGATCTGGATGGCCCAACGAAAGTGGGTACTTTCAGCCGACACCATCGGTTGCAAAAGTTTCCTGGCGGGCACGGCAAAGAGAACAGTAACCACTCGAACACGCCCCGCGACGAACTATAGGAACCATTGATAACCCACGCGGGTCATCCCCTATGAGCGGTTCGACCGTTCAGAGGATTTCATAGGGCATCCTTGGACGCGTAGCGTTGCTCCCCACACCAACCCGCCCACTTCCGCCAAGGGCAGGAGTACCACCATGAGTACCGACAAAACCGATTACCGAGAATTCCTCGTCGTCGTCAACGACGAAGACCAGTACTCGATCTGGTTCGCCGACCGGGACCTCCCGCTGGGGTGGCGAGCCGAGGGCAAGAGGGGCCCCCGGGACGAGTGCCTGGCCCACATCGACCAGGTCTGGACCGACATGCGTCCGCGCAGCGTCCGCGAGCACCTCGCCGCCCAGTCCGGCTGACGGCGCTCGCGAACACCCTCTGGAAATTCACCCCCGCACACGCGAACGGGGCTCATGCCGCCGTGCGCTGATTCGGCTGCCGGGATTTCCCGGTGGCCCCTTCCGGCGTGCGCGGGAAACACATCAGCCGGGGAGGCATTGGTGTACACGGAATCGTTGGCGCGGCTCGCGCCCGCCCTGCCGTTGCAGAGCGGGATGATCGCGGCCGGGCTGCGGGACCCGTCGGCCGGGACGGATGTGATCCAGTGCGTGCAGCACTGGCCGAACGGCCTCGACACCGACGCCTACCTCTCGGCGTGGCGGGCGGCGGTGGAACGCCACCCGGTGTTGCGCACCCGGTTCGCCTGGCGCGCCGACGGGGAGTTGGAGCAATGGGCCGGTCCCGCCGAGGACGTGCCGGTGCGGGTCGACGGGTCGGGAACCGACCTCGACGCGTTCCTGGCCGCCGACCGGCGCGCGGGGGTCGACCCGGTGTCGGGTCCGCCGCTGCGGGTGGTGGCGCTGCCCGGGAACGTGGTGGTGGCGACCTTCCACCACGCGATCCTCGACGGGCGGTCGCTGGCCATGCTGCTGGGCGAGGTCGACGACGACTACGCGGCTCGCCGCGCGGGCCGGGTGGTGGGGTTCCCGGAGCGCCCGGACTTCGCCGACTACGCCCGCTGGTACGACGCCCGGCCCGCGTCCGCCCGCACCGCCGAGCAGCGGTTCTGGGCGACGGAGCTGGCCGGGCTGCCCGAACCCGGGCCGCTGCCGCTGGAGCACGCCGGGCCGGGCACGCCGGTGATGGCCACGGCGGGCGCCGACCTGACCGACGCGGAGACGCGGGCGGTGCGCGCGCTGGCCGACGGCGCGGGCGTCACGGTGAACACCGTCGTGCTCGCCGCGTGGGGGCTGCTGCTGGCCGTGCACGCCCGCCGCGACGAGGCGGTGTTCGGCGTGACCCGGGCCGCCCGGCACGGCACCGCCGAGGGCGCGCGGGACATGCTGGGCCTGCTGCTGGCCACCGTGCCGCTGCGGCTGCCGGTCGACCGGGACGCGTCGGTGGCCGACTGGCTGCGGTCGGTGCGGGAGCGCTCGGTCGCGGCGCGGGACCACCAGCTGTGCCCGCTGCCGGACATCCAGCGCGCCGCCGGCCACGACGCGGCGCTGATGAGCAGCCTGGTGCTGTTCGAGCACCAGGAGATCAACACCGTGCTGGCCGCGCGGCCCGCCTCGCCGGCCGGCAGGCACGTGCGCATCCTGCGCACCCCGGGCTACGCCATGACCCTGTACGCCTTCGCCGAACCGCGCCTGAGCCTCCAGCTCATCCACGACACCGGACGCTTCCCCGACTGGGCGGCCGACGCGCTGCTGGCGCGGGTGCGCGACCTGCTCGCGGGCATGGCCGAGGACCCGGGCCGCGCCGTGCGGGAGCTGACCGGGCCCCGCGGCGACGAGCTGCGCCGCCTGCTGGACGAGTGGAACGACACCGCGGTCGACCTGGACGCGGGCGCGACCGTGCCCGCGCTGTTCGCCGGGCAGGTGCGGGCGCGGCCGGGCGCGGACGCGGTGTTCGACGGCGAGCGGTGGCTGAGCTACGCGGAGCTGGACGAGCGGTCGAACCGGTTGGCGCACGTGCTGGTCGAGCGCGGCGCCGTGGCGGACCGGCCCGTCGGGTTGGCGCTGCCGCGCGGTGCGGAGCTGGTCACCGCGATGCTCGCGGTGCTCAAGACCGGCGCGGCGTACCTGCCGCTGGACCCGGCCAACCCGGCGGCGCGGGACGAGGTCGCGCTGCGGGAGTCGGGCACGCCGCTGGTGGTGACCGACCGGCCGCGACCGCTGCCCGCCGGGGTGGCAGGCGTGGTGCTGTCCGAAGTGGACCTCGGCGCGCGGCCCCCGGTGTTCGACGCGGTCCCGGCGCACCCGCTGGGCGTCGCCTACGTCAACTACACCTCCGGTTCCACCGGCAGGCCCAAGGGCGTCGCGGTGCCGCACCGGGGCGTGGTGCGGCTGGTGACCCGGCCGTCGTTCGCGCGGTTCGGCCCCGGTGAGACCTTCCTGCACCTGTCGGCGACCGCGTTCGACCTGACCACCCTGGAGGTGTGGGGCGCGCTGCTGACCGGGGGCCGGGTGGTGGCCGCGCCGGAGGGCCCGGTCGAACCGGCCGTGCTGAGCGACCTGCTGCGCACCCACCGGGTGAGCGTGCTGTGGTTGACCGCCGGGCTGTTCCACGCGCTGGACCCGGCCCTGCTCGCGGACGTCGGGCAGCTGCTGGCCGGCGGCGACGTGCTCGCGCCCGACGCGGTGCGCGCGGCGCTGCGGGCCCGCGGCGGCAAGCCGGTGGTCAACGGGTATGGGCCGACGGAGAACACCACCTTCACCTCCTGCCACGTGATGACCTCCGCCGACCAGGTCGGCGCGACCGTGCCGATCGGCGCGCCGGTGCAGTCCAGCACCGCGCACGTCCTGGACGAGGACATGCGGCCGGTGCCGGTCGGGGTGACCGGCGAGCTGTACACCGGCGGCGACGGGGTGGCACGCGGCTACTGGGCCGCGCCCGCGGCGACCGCGGCGAAGTTCGTGCCCGACCCGTTCGCCGAACGGCCCGGTGGACGGCTGTACCGGACCGGCGACCTGGCGCGGTGGCGGCCGGACGGCGTGCTGGAGTTCCTGGGCCGCGCGGACCAGCAGGTGAAGGTGCGCGGGTTCCTGGTCGAGCCGGCCGAGGTGGAGGCGGTGCTGCGGGAGCACCCCGGGATCGGCGCGGCGGCCGTGTTGCCGGTCGGCGACGGGGACGCCCGGCACCTGGTCGCCTACGTGGTGACCGCCGGTCCGCTGGACGTGGACCGGGTGCGGGCGCACGTCGCGGAACGGCTGCCCGCCTACCTGTGCCCGGCGCGGTACGTGCCGCTGCCGGAGCTGCCGCTCAACCGCAGCGGCAAGGTGGACCGGGCGGCGCTGCGTTCGGTCCGCGCGCCGGGCGCGCGGGGCGCGGACCGGACACCTCCGGCGACGGCCACCCAGCAGCGGTTGGCGCGGCTGTGGCGGCAGCTGCTGGACGTGCCGGAGGTGTGGGCCGAGGACGACTTCTTCGCCGTCGGCGGCAACTCGCTGCTGGCCGTGCGGCTGGCCTTCCGGGTGCGGGAGGAGTTCGGCGTGGAGGTGCCGGTGGCGCGGCTGCACCGGGCGCGGACGCTGACCGCGTGCGCGGCGGTGCTCGACGCGGCCGCGCCGGCCGGCCCGGGGCCGTCGGCCGGCATCACGCGCCGGGACCGCTCGGCGTACCGGGTGCCCGCGACGCGCCCCGTCGAGCAGCCCGTGGCCGACCACCTGGTGGTGCCCACCGGTGGCGGCGACTGGGCGGCGTGGCGGTGGGTCGAGCTGCGCGGCACGGGTTTCGGCATCGAACCGCTGCTGGCGGTGGCCAGTCCGGGCGCGGCGCGCGCGGCGGAGGAGGCGCTGGCCGCCGAGGACGCCCTGGGCGAGGCCAGGTGGTCGGCGTTCCGGGTGCTGCGCGAGGTCGAGGACCGGGCGCGGGGCGAGCAGCGGTCGGCGCTGCGGCGCATCGGGCGGCTGGTGCGCAAGGGCCGGTTCGAGGAGGCGCGGGCGGCGCTCGCCGCGGTGCCCGAGGTGGTCGGCCTGGGCGCGGTCGCGGAGGCGCCGTCGACGCCCGCCGCCGTCCCCACCGTCACCGGCACCGCCGAGGTGCAGCTGGTGCTGCCGCGGTCCGGGGTGGACGCGGCGCTGGTCGCGGCGGTCGAGGCGGCCGCCCGGCACGAGCAGCTGGTGGCCGCGTACGCCGACCGGTTCGAGGAGGGCCGCCGGGCCGCGGCCGAGGTGCTGCGCGGGGTCAGCGGTGACCCGAGGTTCCGCGAGGCCGTCGCCTGGCAGAACCCCCGGGCGTTGCAGACCGCGGTGGACGCGCTGCACCGGGCCCTGTCCGGCGACCGGTCCGCCGCGCGCAACGTGGACTACCGCCGCTGGGAGCACACCGTCGTCAGCTACCTCCAGCGGTACTGCGCGAAGAACGACACCATCGGCTTCTTCGGGCCCGTGGGGTGGGCGCGCGTCGAGGACGACGCCCCGGCCGCGATCACCGCGCGACCCGGGCCGGACCTGATCGCCTCGCGCACGGTCTACCTGGAGAACTGGGCCGTGCAGCAGGTGGCCGAGGCGCTGACCACGGACGCGGTGCGGCCCTGGGCTGTGCCGAGGCGGATGCCGTTCGTGCACGTCGAGGGCGAGGTGCTGCGCGTGCCGATGACCGGGCCGGTGCGGCTGCCCCCGGTGGAGGCCGCGGTGCTGGCCGCGTGCGACGGGCTGACCCGGGCCGGGGGGATCGCCGAGCGCCTCGGGCTGCCGGGCGAGGAGGTGCTGGCGGTCCTGGAGCGGTTGCGCCTGGCCAAGCGCATCGCCTGGACGCTGGAGGTGCCGCCGGAGGCGCTGGTGCCCGAGGAGTCGCTGCGGGAGCAGGTCGCGGCCATCGGCGACGACGAGGCGCGGGCCGGCGCCGAGCGGCAGCTCGCCGGGATCGAGGCCGGTCGTGACGCCGTGCGCGACGCCGTGGGCGACCCGGACCGGCTGGTGCGGGCGATCGAGGACCTGCACGAGCGGTTCACCGCCGTCACCGGCGCCGCCGCGGTGCGCCGACCCGGGCTGTTCTACGCCGGGCGCACCGTGGTGCACGAGGAGTGCCGCCGCGACCTCGACGTCACCCTGTCCCCCGCGCTGCTGGAGACGCTGTGGTCGCCGCTGTCGCTGGTGCTGGAGGCGGCGCGCTGGTTCACCTCGGCCGGGGCGGCGCTGTACGGGCGGGCGCTGCGCGAGGTCTACCGGCAGCGCGTCGCCGCCACCGGCGACGACCACGTGAACCTCGCGGACTTCTGGTTGTGGGCCAACGACACCATCTTCCGGCTCGACGAGCGGCTGATCAGCCGCCTGGTCCGGGCGTTGCAGGACCGCTGGGCGACGGCGCTGGGCGGCCACGAGCCGGGTGCCCGCGACGTCCACCACCGCGTCGCCGACGTGCGGGAGGCGGTGCTCAAGGCGTTCGCCGCGCCGCGCCCCGGCTGGCGCGGCGCCGTCCAGCACAGCCCGGACGTGCTCATCTCCGCCCGCGACGAGCAGGCCATCCGGGACGGCGACTACCGCTGGGTGCTGGGCGAGGTGCACCCGGGCGTGAACACCATGCGCTCGGCCCTGTTCGTCTCCCAGCACCCCGATCCCGGGCAGCTGCGCGAGGCGATGCGGCGGGACATGAACGGGCCGCGGGTCGTGCTGGCCACCACCCGCGAGGAGGGCGGCACGCCGCAGCGCCTCGCGGACGCCCTGGTGCTGCCCGAGGACCTGAAGATCGTGTTCGGCCACGACGCCTGCGGGCCCGGCCTGCGCGGCGCGGTGCCGGTCGGCGCGTGCGACGTGGTCGAGGTCGGCGGCCGGCTGCTGGCCCGCGGCCGCGACGGCGGGGTGGACCTGGACCTCGTCGAGCTGCTCAACGAGCAGGTGATGGCCCAGCTGGTGCAGCACTTCCGGCTGCTGCCCGCCGGGGAGCACACCCCGCGGGTGAGCCTGGACCGGCTCGTGGTGGCCCGCGAGGGCTGGCGGCTGCCGACCTCGAAGTGCGGGTTCGCCTCCGCCGCCGACGAGCCGACGCGGTACCTGCGGGCGCAGGCGTGGCGCCGGGAGCACGGCCTGCCGAGGTTCGTGTTCGTCAAGAGCCCGGTGGAGCACAAACCGTTCTACGTGGACCTGGAGAGCCAACCTTCGGTCGAGCTGTTCGCGCACGCGGTGCGCGCGCTCGACCGCGAGAAGCCGGGGTCCCCGATGGGGATCGGCGAGATGCTGCCCGGCCCGGACCAGCTGTGGCTGACCGACGTGCACGGCGCGCGGCACACCGCGGAGTTCCGGGTCGTGGCGGTGGACCGGCGCGGCCGGCCGGAGAAGGGGGAGGCACAGCGATGAACGCCGGAGCAGAGGGAGGGCCGCGGTGAGCGCGGTGATACCGGAGGGTCGGGCGGACGAGGTGTTCCTGTTCCCGGCGTCGTCGGGCCAGCGCAGGCTGTGGCTGGTGGACCAGCTGCTGCCCGCGAGCCCCGTCTACAACATCGGCTGGCGGGTCGGGATCGACGGCCCGCTGGACCGCGGCGCGCTGGAGCGGGCGCTGAACCTGCTGGTCGCGCGGCACGAGGCGCTGCGCACCAGGTTCGCCGCCGAGGACGGCGTGCCGGTGCAGGTCGTGCCCGCCTCGCTGACCGTGCCGCTGCGGCGGGTGCGGGCCGAGGACGTCGAGGCGGCGGTGCGCGAGGAGGTGCGGCGGCCGTTCGCGCTGCACGACGGGCCGCTGCTGCGCGCCACCCTGGTGGACGGCGACCCCGTCGGCGGCAACCCCGTCGGCGAGGACGTGCTGGTGCTCGTGCTGCACCACTCGATCGCCGACGGCTGGTCGTGCGCGGTGCTGTTCGACGAGCTGGCGGTGCTCTACGCGGCCGAGGTGGGCGGCCCGTCCGCCGACCTGCCCGAGCTGCCCGTGCAGTACCCGGACTACGCGGTGTGGCAGCGGGAGCAGGCCGACGGCGGCGCGTTCGCCGCCGACGCCGAGCACTGGCGGCGGGCGCTGGAGGGCGTGCCGACCGTGCTGGTGCTGCCCACCGACTCCGCGCGGCCCGCCGTGCCGACCGGGCGCGGCGGGGAGCTGCGGGTGGGGCTGGAGGTCGAGGACGGGTCGTTCGCCCGGCTGCTGGCGGTGTTCCAGTGCGTGCTGCACCGGGTCACCGGGCAGGCGGACTTCCTGGTCGCAACGCCGGTCGCGGCCCGCACCCGGCCGGAGACCGAGGGCCTGGTGGGCTTCGTGGCCAACACCCTGCCGCTGCGCGCGACGTTCACGCCGGGCACCACGTTCGGCGAGGTCGTCGCGGCGGCCGAGGCGGCGACCGTGGCCGCGCTGGCGCACCAGGACCTGCCGTTCGAGCAGCTGGTGGACCTGGTCGCGCCGCAGCGGACGCTGGCGCACGCGCCCCTGGTGCAGGTGCTGTTCGCGGTCGAGCCGGAGCCGCCCGCGCGGCAGGCCGGACCGGTCACCCTCCGACCCGGGGCGGTGCACAACGGCGGCGCGAAGTTCGACCTGTCGCTGACCGTCGAGCGGGCCGGCGACCGGTGGTTCGCGCGCTGGCAGTACGACGCCGAGCTGTTCGGGGAGGCGTCGGTCGAGGCCCTGCACGCGGTGTTCGCCGCCGCCGTGCGCGCCCGGCCCGCCGACCTGGTCGCGGAGCTGCCCCTCACCGACGGCGACTTCGGCGAGCACGCCGCGGAGGTGCCCGCGGGGACGGCGGCCGAGCTGGTGCTCGCCGCGCTCGCGGAGGACCCGGACGGGGTGGCCGTCGAGGGCGCGCTGACCCGGGGCGAGCTGGACCGGGCGGCGAACCGGCTGGCGCACGCGCTGCTGGCGGCGGGCGTCGAACCGGACCAGCCGGTGGCGCTGTGCCTGGACCGGGGCCCGGCGATGGTGACCGGCATCCTCGCCGCCTGGAAGGCGGGCGCGGGCTACCTGCCGCTGGACCCGTCGTGGCCCGCCGCGCGGCTCACCGCGATGGCCGAGGGCTCCGGGGTGACCGTGCTGGTCACCGACGGGGCGGCCCGCGCGGTCACCGGCCCGCTGGCCGGTCCGTGGACCGAGGTCGACCTCGACACCGCCGACCCGGCCGCCCACCCGGACACCCCGCCGGCCGCCGCGCCGCAGCACCCCGGCAGCCTGGCCTACGTCATCCACACCTCCGGCTCCACCGGCAGGCCCAAGGGCGTGCGGTGCACCCAGGGCGGCCTGCACGCGCTGCTGCGCGCCATGGTCGAGCTGACCGGGCTGGGCCCGGCGGACCGGCTCGCGTCCATCACCACGCCCGCGTTCGACGTGTCCACGGTGGAGATGCTCGCCCCGCTGGTCGCCGGGGCGACGCTGGTGGTGCTGCCCGCCGACGACGTGGCCGACGGCGCGCTGCTGCGCGAACGCCTCGCGGAGACGCGGGCGACCGTCGTGCAGGGCGGGCCCGCCAGCTGGCGCATGGTCGTGGCGGCGGGCGGGGTGCCCGCGCACGTGCGGCTGCGGATCAGCGGCGGCGAGGCGATGACCCGCGACCTGGCCGACGACCTCCAGCACGACGGCGCGGTGCTCGTCGACGGCTACGGGCCCACCGAGACCACGGTGTACTCGGCGGCCGGCGTCGTGGCGCACGCCCCGGCCCCGGTGCGGCTGGGCCCCGCGGTGCGGGGCACCTCGCTGCACGTGCTGGACCCGCTGATGCGGCCGGTGCCACCGGGCGTCATCGGCGAGCTGCACATCGGCGGCGCGGGCGTGGCGCGCGGCTACCACGGCCTGCCCGCCCAGACCGCCGACCGGTTCCGGCCCGACCCGTTCGGCGCCGTCCCGGGCGGGCGGCTCTACGCCTCGGGCGACCTGGTCCGGCGGCACGCCGACGGGCGGCTGGAGTTCCTGGGCCGCGCCGACCGGCAGCTCAAGATCCGCGGCTACCGCATCGAGCCCGGCGAGGTCGAGGCGGTGCTGCGGGCGCACGAGGACGTGGCCCAGGCCGTGGTGGTGGCGTGGTCCGCGCACGCGGCGGACGTGCGGCTGGTCGCCTACGCGGTGCCCGCCGACCCGGCGCTGCCCGAGGACGAGCTGCGCCGGCGGGTGCGGCCGCACCTGGCCGCGAGCCTGCCCGAGTACATGCTCCCGGCCACCGTCGTGGTGCTCGACGCGCTGCCGCGCACCGGGACCGGGAAGATCGACCGGGACGCGCTGCCGGCCCCGGTGTGGACCACCGAGGACGTCGAGCGGGTCGAGCCGCGCGACGACGCCGAGCGGCGCATGGCGCAGATCTGGCGCGAGGTGCTGTCGGTGCCCGCGGAGGCCCCGCTGGGCGTGCACGACAACTTCTTCGCCCTGGGCGGCCACTCGCTGACCGCCACCCAGATGCTCGCCCGGGTCCGCGCCGCGTTCGACGCGGACCTGCCGCTGGCCACGCTGTTCGCCGCGCCCACGATCGCCGAGCTGTGCGGCGGCCTCAGCGGCGCCCGGACCGCGGTGCGCGGCCCCGTGCCGCTGATCGACCAGCTGGACGACCTGTCCGACGACGAGATCGACCGCCTGCTGGGCACGCTCGACGACGACTTCGGCGACGACGGGGACCTGACGTGAACCGGCGCACCCCGAACGGGTCAAGCCCCGGTCGGCAGACCCCGAACGGGCACGCCCCGGACCGGCACGCGCTGGTCGTCGGCGCGGGCCTGGCCGGCTCGCTGACGGCGGTCTACCTGGCCCGGCGCGGCTTCCGGGTGCGGGTGCTGGAGCGGCGCGGCGACCCGCGCACGCCCGGCGTCCGCGAGGAGGGCCGCTCGATCAACCTGGGCCTCTCGCAGCGCGGCATCGTGGCGCTGCGGGAGGTGGGCCTGCTGGAGCGGCTGGCCCCGCTCACCGTGCCGATGCGCGGCCGCGTCGTGCACCTGCCCGACGGGCTGCGCTTCCAGCCCTACGGCCTGGCCGAGGACCAGATCCTGCACTCCGTGCTGCGCCACGACCTCAACGTCGCGCTGGTCGACGAGGCCGAGCGGCTGGGCGTGGGGTTCGACTGGGGCCACCGGGTCACCGCCGTGGACCGGGCCAAGCCCGCGGTCACCACCGCCGGCCCGCACGGCGAGGAGGTGCACACCGCGGACCTCGTGGTCGGCGCGGACGGCGCGTTCTCCGCGGTGCGCGCCCACCTGGGCCGGGGCCTGCGGGTGGACCTGCACCAGGAGTTCCTGGAGTGGGGCTACAAGGAGCTGCTGATCCCGGTCGGCGACGACGGGCGGCCGCGCACCGAGCTGCGCGCGCTGCACGTGTGGCCCGGCGACGACGGCCTGATCGTGGCCCACCCCAACGCCGACGGCTCGCTGACCGCGACGGTGTTCCTGCCGTTCGCGGGCGAGCACGGGTTCGCCGGGCTCACCGAGCCCGCGCGGGTGCGGGAGTTCTTCGCCCGCCGCTTCCCCGACACGCTCACCCTGATCCCCGACGTGGTCGAGCAGTTCCTCGACCACGAGGCGGCGAGCCTGGTCACCGTGCGCACCGCGCCGTGGCACACCACCACCGACGAGGGCCGCGGCGTGGTGCTGATCGGGGACGCGGCGCACGCGGTCTACCCGTTCTTCGGGCAGGGCATGAACGCCGCGTTCGAGGACTGCTCGGTGCTCGACCGCTGCCTGGCCGGGCACCCGGACGACCTGCCGGGCGCGCTGGCCGCGTTCGAGGCGGCCCGCCGTCCGCACACCGACGTGCTCGCGGAGCTGTCCAAGCGCAACTTCGTGGAGCTGCGCGACAAGCTGCGCTCGCCGCTGTTCCTGGTCCGCAAGAAGGTGGACCTGGCGCTGCACCGGCTGTTCCCCGACGCGTGGGTGCCGCTCTACACGCTCATCGCGCACACCACCGTCCCCTACGGCGAGGCGCTGGACCGGGCCCGGAAGCAGGACCGCCTGCTCGGCGGCCTCGCCGCCGCGCTCACCGGCGCGGCGCTGGCGGGGCTGACCCGACGTACCCGCGGCGGGAGGCGGGCGAGCTGATGCTGATCCACCCCGAGCACCGGGCCCACCCGCTGGTGGAGCCCTCGGACTTCGCCGCGCCGACCCTGCCCCTGGAGGTCGCGGCGCACGAGGCCCGGCTGCGCACCGTGTTCCGGTGGGCCAACGACTACCTGTGCGGCCCGCACCCCGACCTGGGCAGGCGGGGCGCGGTGTGCCCGTTCACCGACACCTCGCTCCAGCGGGGCCTGTTCTACCTGTCGGTGCACCCCGGCAGCCCCGGCGACCCCGACGAGCTGGCCGCCCTGCTGCTGCACTACCGGGACTGGTTCACCGAGCTGGAGCCCCGGACCGGGCCCTCCGCGCAGTTCAAGACGATCCTGGTGCTGTTCCCGGACCTGACCGACTTCGGGGTGGTCGACCGGGCCCAGCAGGAGCTCAAGCCCGAGTACACCCGGGACGGGCTGATGCTGGGCGAGTTCCACCCCGGCCCGCCGGAGAAGGCCGGCCTGTGGAACCCGGCGTTCCGGCCGCTGCACAGCCCGGTGCCGCTGCTGGCGGTCCGGCACATGGTGCCGACCGACTTCCCGTTCCTGCGCGACGACGACAGCACCGTCGCCGCCTACCTCCAGCGGTTCGGCGACCGCGTGCCCGCGCACCTGCGCGAGCACGTGCAGGCCGCGGCCGCCCGACTCACCACCTCCGGGAGCTGAGATGACGACCGATCCCGGGGCGTCCGCCCGCAAGCGGGAGCTGCTGGCGCGGCGGCTGCGCGCGCGGGCGGCCGCGCCGACCGCCTACCCGCTGTCGTTCGGGCAGCAGCGGCTGTGGTTCCTGGACAAGTTCTCCCCCGGCGGCGCGGTCTACAACGTGCCGGTCGGGCTGCGGCTGCGCGGCGTGCTCGACACCGCGGCGCTGCGGCGGGCGCTGGACCTCCTGGTGAACCGGCACGCCGCGCTGCGCACCACGTTCCCCGACTCGGGCGGGGAACCGGTGCAGCTGGTCGCGCCCACCGGCTCGCTCACCCTGGTGGTGCGGGACCTCGCCGACACCGACACCGGCACCGACACCGGCACCGACACCGGCACCGGCACCAGGGCCGGCGCCGTCGCCGCCGGGGACCGGGACGCGGTCGCCAAGCGGTTCGCCGACGAGCGCGCCGGCGTCGGGTTCGACCTGCACCGGGGACCGCTGTTCGCCGCCCACCTCGGCCGGCTGGCCGACGACGACCACGTGCTGGTCCTGGTGCTGCACCACATCACCTCCGACGCCTGGTCGCTGTCGGTGCTGCTGGGCGAGCTGGGCGCGGCCTACGACGCGGCGCTGCTCGGCGAGGAGCCGGACCTGCCGCCGCTGCGGCTCCAGTACCAGGACTTCGCGGTGTGGCAGCGCGACCAGGTGGCGGGCGAGGCGACCGCCGAGCACCTGGCGTACTGGGCCCGGCACCTGGCCGGCGCGCCGGAGCTGCTGACCCTGCCCACCGACCGGCCCCGGCCCGCCGAGGTCGGCTACCGGGGCGCGCTGCACGAGGCGTGGATCGAGGCGCCCGAGCTCGCCGCGCTGGAGCGGCTGGCCCGCGAGCACGGGGCCACGCTGTTCATGGTGCTGCTGGCCGGGTTCGCCGCCCGGCTGGGGCGGCTGGCCGGGCAGGACGACGTGGTGGTCGGCACGCCGGTCGCCGGGCGCTCCCACCCGGACCTTGAGCGCCTGGTCGGGTTCTTCGTCAACACGCTGGCGCTGCGCGCGCACGTGGGTGGCGACCCGACGTTCTCCGAGCTGCTGGCGCGGGTCCGCGACGTCGCGCTGGACGGCCTGGCGCACGCCGACCTGCCGTTCGAGCGGCTGGTGGAGCACCTGCGCCCGCGGCGCAGCACCGGCCACTCCCCGATCTACCAGGCCCAGCTGATCCTCACCAACACCCCGCCGCTGACCCTGGCGATGAGCGGCCTGGACGTGCGGGCGCTGGTGCCCGACCCGGGGGTGTCGAAGTTCGACCTCACGCTGGCCGCCGACCGGCAGGGCGACGCGCTCGGCCTCGGGGTGGAGTACAGCACCGACCTGTTCGACGCCGCCACGATCACCGGGTTCACCGACCGGCTGGTGGCGCTGCTGGCCGCGGCGGCGCGGGAGCCGGGCAAGCGGATCAGCGAGCTGGACGCGCTCACCGGCGTGGGGCGCTGGGAGGTGCTGGAGGGGCACAACGCCACGGACCTGGCGCTGCCGCCGGCCGCCACCGCGCTCGACCTGGTCACCGGCGACGGCACCGCCGTGTCCGGTGTGGACGACCGGCTGACCTACGCGGAGCTGGACGTGCGGGCCCGGCGGTACGCGGCCCTGCTGCGGGCGCACGGCGTGACCCGGGGGTCGGCGGTGGCGCTGTGCCTGCCCCGCACCCCGGACCTGGTGGCCGCCGTGCTCGGCGTGTGGCGGGCGGGCGCGGCCTACGTGCCGCTGGACCCCGGCTGGCCCGCGGACCGGCTGGCGCTGATGCTCGCCGACTCGGGCGCGGCCGTCCTGGTCGCCGACGGGGAGCGGCGCCCGGCCTTCGACGGGACCGTGCTGCGCCCGGCCGACGCGGACGGCCGCGAGCCGGACGACTCGCCCTGCCCCGCGTCCGGCGAGGACCTGGCCTACGTGATCTACACGTCCGGTTCGACCGGCACGCCGAAGGGCGTGGAGGTGCCGCACCGGGCGGTGGTGAACCTGCTGGTGTCGTTCCAGGAGCTGTTCGCGCTGTCCCCGGCGGACCGGCTGGCCGCGGTGACCACGCTGTCGTTCGACATCTCCGTGCTGGAGCTGCTGCTGCCGCTGACCGCCGGCGCGGAGGTGCTGGTCGTGCCCACCGAGGTGGCGGGCGACGGCGCGGCGCTGCGGCGGCTGCTGGTCGAGCGCGGCGTCACCGCGCTCCAGGCCACCCCGGCGACGTGGCGGCTGCTGCACGCGGCGGGCGGCGTCCCGACCGGCGTGGTGACGCGGGTCTGCGGCGGCGAGGCGCTGCCCCGCGACCTGGCCGACGACCTGCTGGACGGCGACGGGCTGCTGTGGAACGCCTACGGGCCCACCGAGACCACGGTGTGGTCGTCGGCCGGGCTCGTGGAGCCCTCGCCCGCGCCGGTGGTGCTCGGACCCCCGATCGGCAACACCCGGCTCTACGTGCTGGGCCCGGGGCTGGAGCCGGTGCCGCCGGGTGTGGTCGGCGAGCTGCACATCGGCGGCGCGGGCGTGGCGCGCGGCTACCGCGCCCGGCCCGGCCTGACCGGGGCGCGGTTCGTGCCCGACCCGTTCGCGAGGCGACCCGGGCAGCGGCTGTACGCGACCGGCGACCTGGTGCGCCACCGGTCCGACGGCTCCCTGGAGTTCCTGGGCCGGGCCGACCACCAGGTGAAGGTGCGCGGGTTCCGCATCGAGCCGGGCGAGGTCGAGGCGGCGCTGCTGGCCACCGGCGAGATGCGCGAGGCGGTGGTGCTGGCCGTCGACGAGCGCCTGGTCGCCTACGTGGTGCCCGGCGGCGTCGGCGCGGACGGGCTGTGGCCCCGGCTGCGCGCGCGGCTGGCCGAGCGGCTGCCCGACTACATGCTGCCCGCCACCGCGGTGGTGCTGGACGCGTTCCCGCTGACGCCCAACGGCAAGACCGACCGCAACGCGCTGCCCGCGCCCGTCTGGGACGCGGGGGTCGAGCGGGTCGAGCCGCGCGACGACGTGGAGCGGGTGCTGGCGGGCATCTGGGCCGAGGTGCTGGAGGTGCCCGAGGTGGGCGTGCACGACGACTTCTTCGCCCTCGGCGGCCACTCGCTGCTGGCGGCGAAGGCGCTGGCCCGCGTGCACGGCGCGTTCTCGGTGGCGGTGCCGATCGGCCGGATGTTCGCCGCGCCGACGGTGGCGGGCGTGGCCGAGGCGCTGGTGGCCCTGGAGGGCGAGCCGGGGCGGGTGGCCGCGGTCGCGGAACTGCGCGTGCAACTGGCCGGCATGTCGACCGAGGAGGTCGAGGCGATGCTCGGGGAGGCGGCCCGATGACCGGGTCCACGGGAGGCGGCGCCGCCGGCCTGCGGCGGTTCTCGCTGGTCTGGGGCGGCCAGCTGGTGTCGGTGATCGGCTCCGCGCTGACCGCGTTCGTGCTCGGCGTGTGGGTCTACACCGGCACCGGCTCGGTGACCCAGTTCGTGCTGATCCAGTTCTGCGCGGTGGTGCCGGGCATCCTGCTCGCGCCGTACGCGGGCGTGGTCGCCGACCGGTACGACCGGCGGCGCGTCATGCTGGTCGCGGACACCGGCGGCGGCGTGGTGACCGCGCTGCTGCTGGTCGCCACCTCCAGCGGCGGGCTCGCCGTGTGGCAGGTCTACGTCGCCACCGCCCTGGCCGCCACGCTGAACACCTTCCACGTCATCGCCTACACGGCGCTGGTGCCCGCCCTGGTGCCCAAGGAGCACCTGGGCCGGGTCAACGGGCTGATGCAGATCACCCAGGGCGTGCAGATCGCCGCGCCGCTGGTGGCCGGCGCGCTGCTGGCCGTGGTGGGGCTGCGGGGCGTGCTGCTGATCGACGCGGTGTCGATGGTGGTCGCGGTCGGCGCGCTGCTGGTGGCGCGCCTGCCGGAGGAGGCCGTGCGGCCCGTCGGCGCGACCGGCGGCGGGCGCGAGGGCGTCGGGGCCGGGCTGGCCTGGCTGCGCGGCGCGCCCGGCCTGTTCGCGCTGTGCGCGGTGTTCGGGGTGTGGAACTTCCTGTTCGCCATCGCGGGCGGGTTGGTGCAGCCGCTGATCCTGTCCTTCTCCGGCCCCGCGACCCTGGGCGTGCTGATGGCCGCGGGCGGCAGCGGGCTGTTCGTCGGCGGCCTGGTGATGGGCGTGTGGGGCGGGCCGAAGCGCCGGGTCCTGGGCGTCTACCTCGGGTTGGCCCTGGGCGGGGTGTTCCTGGTGCTGCACTCGCTGGCGCCCTCGCCGTGGCTGATCGGGTTCGCCGCGCCCGCCTTCCTGTTCACCCTGCCGCTGATGAACACCTGCTGCGTGACCCTGCTCCAGACCAAGGTGGACCCGGCCGTGCTCGGCCGGGTGCTGGCCGTGGTCCGGGTGCTGAGCACCGCCGCGATGCCCGTCGCGTTCCTGCTGATCGGCCCGCTGACCGACGGCGTGGCCGAACCGCTGATGGCGGCCGACGGCGCGCTGGCGCCGAGCGTCGGCACGCTGATCGGCACCGGCGAGGGCCGCGGCATCGCCCTGATCTTCCTGGTCGTCGGCGTGCTGATGCTCGCCCTCACCGCCTGGGCCTGGACCAGGCCGCGGCTGCGCGCCGTCGACGACCTGCCCGACGCGGTGGCCGACGAGGTCCCCACGCCTGAGAGGACCACCCCGTGACCGAGATCTCCGACCACCGCGAACGACTGCTGGCCAAGCTGCTGGCCGCGCGCGGGCTGGCGCCCGCCGCACCCGCCGGCGTGCCCCGCCGGCCCGACGGCGCGGTGGTGCCGCTGACCGGCAACCAGCGCGGCCTGTGGCTGACCGAGCGGCTGGGCCTGGACGCGGGCGCGTACGTCATGTTCGCGACCCTGCGCGTGGCGGGCGAGCTGGACGAGGCGCGGCTGCGCGCGGCCGTGCGGGCGGTGATGGCGCGGCACGAGGCGCTGCGCACCCGGGTCGTGGACACCGACGGCGCGCCCGAGCAGCAGGTGCTCGACGAGGTGGCCGAGGACGTGGTGTTCTCCGCGGTGGCGGACGAGGAGGAGCTGCGCGCGTTCCTGGTGTCCGAAGTGGACACCCCGTTCGACCTGGGCGCCGCGCCGCTGCTGCGGGTGCGGGCGGTGCGGATCGGCGCCGGCACCGCGCTCGTGTTCAGCGCGCACCACATCATCTGCGACGACCTGTCGCTGGGCGTGGTGGCGGACGAGGTCGGCCTGGTCTACGCGGGCGCCGACCCGGGACCGGTCGCGGCGCAGTTCCCCGACTACGCCCACCGGCAGGCCGACCGGCTGGCCGACGGCGAGCGGCAGCGACAGCTGGACCACTGGCACGACCGGCTCGCGGGCGCGCCCGACGTGCTGGACCTGGCGCCGGACCGGCCGCGCACGCCCCACCGCACGGTCGCGGGCGGCAGCCACCGGTTCACCGTCCCGGCCGCGCTGGCCGGCGGGCTGGTCGAGCTGACCCGCGCGCACGGCTGCACCACGTTCGCCGGCCTGCTGGCCGCGTTCGGGGTGCTGCTGTCGCGGCGGTCCGGCGTGGACGACGTGGTGATCGGGTCGCCGACCACCCACCGGCCGTTCCCCGACCTGGAGCGCTCGGTCGGCATGTTCGTCACCACCACCGCGCTGCGCCTGGACCTGTCCGGCGACCCCACCCCGGCCGAGCTGCTCGGCCGGGCCCGCGCGATCGCGATCGACGCGCTGGACCACGCGGAGGTCAGCTTCGACGAGGTCGCCGCCCGGATCGCGCCCCGCCGCGACCTGGCGCACCACCCGCTGTTCCAGGTGATGCTGGTGCTCAACCGGGGCGGCGAGGGCGACCGGTGGGCCGGGCTGCCCGCCACGCCGCTGCCGGTCGACCGGGGCACCAGCCGGTTCGACCTGACCCTGCACGTGCGGGAGACCGACGGCGACTGGCCCGCCAACCTGGACTACAGCGCGGACCTGTTCGAGCCCGACACCGTCGCGCGGATGGCCGACCACCTGATCGCCGTGCTCACCGCGCTCGTCGGGCACCCGGCGACCCGGCTGTCCGGGTTGGACACCACGACCGCCGCCGACCGGGCGGCGGCCGCCGCGGTGAACGGCGAGCCGGACGACGGCCTGGACCCCGGGCTGTCGCTGCGGCACGCGCCGGTGCTGCGGCGCCTCGCCGAGCAGGTCGCCGCGCACCCCGGGGCGACCGCGGTGCTCGACCTGGCCGACGGCGCGGAGCTGACGTTCGCGCAGCTCGACCGGCGCGCCAACCGGGTCGCGCACCTGCTCGCGGAGTGGGGCGTCGGCCCGGAGACGCCGGTGGGCCTGGCGCTCAAGGCCGGCCCCGACGCGCTGGTGGGCCTGCTGGCCGTGCTCAAGGCGGGTGGCGCGTACGTGCCGCTCGACCCGGGGCACCCGCCCGCCCGGCTCGCCGGGCTGCTCGCGGACTGCGGCGCGCCGGTGGTGATCACCGCGCCGGGCAGCCGCGACCGGTTCGGCGGGTTCCGCGGCGCGCTGCTGGACACCTCCGACGACGCGTTCACCGGGGAGGCCGACGAACCGCCCGCGGTGCACCCCACCGAGGACGGCCTGGCCTACGTGGTCTACACGTCCGGCTCGACCGGCGTGCCCAAGGGCGTGCAGGTGCAGCACGACACCCTGGCCAACCTGACCGGCGCGTTCATCGACCTGCACGGGTTCGGCCCGGGGCAGCGGGTGCTGATGGTGCCGCCGCTGAGCTTCGACGCCTCGGTGGGCGACGTGTTCCCGGCGTGGTGCTCGGGCGCGGCGGTCGCGGTGCACCCGGAGCCCGCCTCCATCAGCGGCCCCGACCTGCTCAAGCTGTGCGCCGACCACGGCATCACCGCCGTGGACACCGCGGCCGCCCTGTTCAAGCGGTGGGTCGCCGACCTGGCCGGGCTCACCGTGGACCCGGGCCCGCTGTCGCTGGTGATGTTCGGCGGCGAGGCGGTGCCGACCCCGACCGCCGCCGAGTGGGCCGAGCTGACCGGCGGGAAGGTCAGGCTGGTCAACCACTACGGGCCGACCGAGACCACGGTGTGCGCCACCGCGTTCGCCACGGTGGACGCCTCCGAGGTCGACCCGCGCGCGGCGACGCTGCCGATCGGGCGGCCGCTGCCCGCGGTGCGGGTCTACGTGCTGGACGCCGACCTGCGGCCCACGCCCGTCGGCGTGCCCGGCCAGCTGCACATCGGCGGGCTCGCGCCCGCGCGCGGCTACCGGGGCGACGCGGCGCGCACCGCCGCCGCCTACCTGCCCGACCCGACCGTGGTCGGCGGGCGCATGTACCGGACCGGCGACCTGGTGCGGCTGCTGCCCGACGGGGAGCTGGAGTTCCTGGGCCGGGTGGACGAGCAGGTCAAGCTGCGCGGCCACCGGATCGAACCGGGCGAGGTGCGGGCGGCGCTGCTGGCCCACCCCGGGGTCGCCGAGGCGGCCGTGGCCGTGCGCGGCGACCTGCTGGTGGCCTACGTGGTGCCGCGTCCCGGTGAGAGCGCGCCCGAGCTGGACGAGCTGCGGGCGTTCTGCGCCGAGCGGCTGCCCGACGCGATGCTGCCGGGCGCGCGGGTGGAGCTGGCCGAGCTGCCGCTCACCCGGCACGGCAAGGTCGACCCCGCCGCGCTGCCCGACCCGGACCCGGCCGCCCGCACCACCCCGTACGAGCCGCCGCGGACCCCGGTCGAGCGGACGCTCGCCGAGATCTGGTCGGAGGTGCTGGAGGCGCCGCTGGTCGGGCGGCGGGACAGCTTCTTCGGCCTGGGCGGGCACTCGCTGATCGCGGCCGCGGTGCTGGCGAAGGTGCGGGCCCTGCTGGGTGTGACGGTGCCGCTGCGCGCGCTGTTCGCCACCGCCGACCTCGCCGAGCTGGCCGAGGTCGTGGAGCAGGCCGCCGCGTCCGACCACACCTTCGCCAAGCACTACCGGTCCGGGCTGCCGACCGTGCCGGAGATGCGGCTCGACGCGGTGCCGCCGGACGACATCGCGCCCCACCACCCGCTGCGGCAGGGACCGCCGGAGCGCGTGCTGCTGACCGGCGCGACCGGGTTCCTCGGCGCGCACCTGCTCAGCGAGGTGCTGGAGCGCACCGACGCCGAGGTCCACTGCCTGGTGCGGGCCGAGACGGAGGCCGTGGCGCTCGCGCGCATCCGGGCCAACCTGCGCCGCGCCCACCTCGACGTGCCCGAGGAGCGGCTGGCCCGGGTGGTGCCGGTGGTCGGCGACATGTCCCGCCCGCTGCTGGGCCTGCCGGAGAAGGAGTTCGACCGGCTCGCCGAGAGCGTGGACGCCGTCTACCACAACGGCGCGGTGATGAACTTCGTGCTCACCTACCGGTGGATGATGCCGCCGCACGTGGGCAGCACGGTCGACGTGCTGCGGCTGGCCACCCGGTACGCCACCAAACCGCTGCACCTGATGTCCACGCTGGGCGTCTTCCTGGGGTCCAACTACGACCAGCGCCCCGTCAGCGAGGCCGACCGCCCCGAGGACCCGACCGGCCTGGACACCGGCTACCACACCACCAAGTGGGTGGCCGACATGATGGGCGTGCTGGCCCGCGACCGGGGCGTGCCGGTGTCCATCCACCGGATCGCGGCCATCGTGGGCGACGTGCGCACCGGCACCGCGAAGACCGAGTCCTACCTGAGCCGCCAGATCGCGACCTGCGCCCACGCGGGTGCGGTGCCGCGCAGCCCGGACGTGATCGACATGCTGCCGGTGGACCGGCTGGCCGCGGCCATCGCGGGCATCTCCACCCGGCCCGAGCACCACGGGCGGGACTTCCACTACTACCGGTCGGACGGGCTGACCTACCCCGACCTCGGGGACGTGCTGACCGAGCGCGGCTACCCCACCCGGGTGCTGGAGTACGCGGACTGGCGCGCGCTGATGCTGGAGAGCCCGGACAGCGCGTTCGGCCCGCTGGCGTTCGGCCTGACCGCCACGAGCCGGGCGCACCCGGTGTTCGACTGCTCGGCCACCTGGGCGGCCGCCCGCGGGTGCGGCGTGGAGTTCCCGCCCGCCGACGCCGAGATGATCGCCCGCCACGTCGACTACCTCGCCTCGGCGGGGGTCATGCCGGAGAGGACCTGACCGTGCCGCTGCACCTGCCCCCGGACGACGGGCCGCCGTCGTTCCACGACCTGCTCGCCACCGCCGGGTACCGCGCCCTGGCGGCCGGACTGCGGCTGGGCGTGTTCGACGCCCTCGCCGACGGACCCCGGCCCGTCGGGGAACTGGCGGCCGCGCTGGGCACGGACCCGCGCGGCACGGCGCTGCTGTGCGAGGCGCTGGTCTCGTTCGACTACCTCGCCCCCGGCCCCGACGGCTACGCCAACACCGCCGCGACCGCCGCCTGGCTCACCGGCAGCGGGTACGCCGACGTGCAGAAATTCTGGTCGGTGGTGCTCTTCGAGTCGTGGACCGACCTGGAGGAGTCGGTGCGCACCGGCAAGCCCGCGATCGACTTCTACGCGTGGCTGGCCGAGCGGCCGGAGGTGCTGCGGCGGTTCCAGGGGATGCTGTCGGGGCACGCGGACGCCATCGCGCCCGAGGTGGCCTCGGTGGTGCCGGTGGGCGACTCCCTGCTGGACCTCGGCGGCGGGCACGCGAAGTACGCGATCCGGCTCTGCGCCGCGCACCCGGACCTGCGCGCGACCGTGGTCGACCTGCCGGACGCGCTGGCCGTGGGCGCGGGCGCGGTGACCGACGCGCGGCTGTGCGACCGGATCACGTTGCGGCCCGGGGACTACGACGTGCTGGACCTGGGCTCGGGCTTCGACACCGCGCTGCTGTTCAACGTCGTGCACGGCCGGCCCGCGGCGGCCAACGAGGCGTTGCTCACGCGGGTGGCGGCAGCGCTGCGGCCGGGCGGGTCGGTGGTGCTGCTGGAGCACGACGAGCACTCCCCCGACCGCGCGGCCGACGCCTTCGCGCGGGTGTTCAGCCTCAACCTGTTCCACGGGCAGGGCGGGCAGGTCTACCCGGAGGGGGAGATCGCGTCCTGGCTGGCGTCGGCCGGGTTCGACGAGCCGTCCCGGCACCCGCTGGAGTCGTCGCCGGGGCAGTCGCTGGTGGTGGCGCGGAAGGGCTGATCACGCGGGGGCACGTCGGCCGCGGGGGACCGCGGCGGGACACGCCGAGCGTGATCAGCCGTTCGGCGCAGGGGTCGTCCTCGTGCGAGGGTGGGCGGCATGACTGCTGCCTCTGCCCCTTCGAGGCTGTCCTGGACCCTGGTCGTGCCGCTGCTGGGCCTGGTGACGCTGGTGCTGACCTGGGGCCGCGACCTCGGTCCCGTGATCGTCGCGATCGCGGCCCTGGTGCTGGCCGGCACGGTGCTGGCGGCGGTGCACCACGCCGAGGTGATCGCGTTGCGCGTGGGCGAGCCGTACGGGTCGCTCGTGCTGGCGGTCGCGGTCACGGTGATCGAGGTCGCCCTGATCGTGACCCTGATGATCTCCGGCGGTCCCGAGACCGCCACGTTGGCCCGGGACACGGTGTTCGCCGCTGTGATGATCACCACGAACGGCATCATCGGCCTGTCCCTGTTGCTGGGCGCGCTGAAGTACGGGGTGACGCTGTTCAACTCCGAGGGCAGCGGCGCGGCGCTGGCGACGGTGGCGACGCTCACCACGCTGAGCCTGGTGTTCCCGACGTTCACCACCAGCCAGCAGGGGCCCGAGTTCACCGCGCCCCAGCTCGCCTTCGCCGCGCTGGCGTCGCTGGCGCTGTACGTCATGTTCGTGCTGACCCAGACGGTCCGCCACCGCGACTTCTTCCTGCCGCTCACCCCCGAGGGCGAGGTGGTGGAGACCGACGAGCACGCCCCGCGGCCGAGCGGGCGGGAGGCGGGGACCAGCCTCGTGCTGCTGCTGGTGGCGCTGGTCGCGGTGGTGGGGCTGGCGAAGGTCGAGTCGCCCGCGATCGAGGCGGCGGTGGCGGCCGCCGGGTTCCCGCACTCCTTCGTGGGCGTGGTGATCGCGCTGCTGGTGCTGCTGCCGGAGACCATCGCCGCGGGCCGCGCGGCGCTGCGGGGGCGGATCCAGACCAGCCTCAACCTGGGCTTCGGGTCGGCGATGGCCAGCATCGGCCTGACCATCCCGGTCATCGCCATCGCCTCGGTGTGGCTGGACGGGCCGCTGCTGCTCGGCCTCGGCTCCACCCAGATGGTGCTGTTCGCGATCACCGTGGTGGTGAGCGCGCTGACCGTGGTGCCCGGCCGGGCCACCCGGCTCCAGGGCGGCGTCCACCTGGTGCTGCTGGCCGCGTTCCTGTTCCTGGCCACCAACCCCTGACCGGGGTCAGCTCCCGAACGGGTTGACCTCGCGCAGCTCGCCGAGCACCGGTTCCAGCAGGTCGAGCACGACCACGCGGAACGAGGGCACCAGGATGAACATCGCCACGACCAGCGCCACCACCAGCCCCAGCGTGCCGCCGGACTTCTTCTTCTTGGCCATGCGCACTCCTCGGACGCGGGTGACCCGTCCGAGGCTAGCGGTGGGCGGCGGGGGTGCGGCGTCAGGGCGAGGTCCCCGCCGCGACCCGGCCGTGCCCGACGCGGGAGCGGACCGCCCCGAGCAGCACCACCCAGGCGGCGAAGACCAGGGACGTCGTGCCCGGGGTGGTGAGGTCCAGCAGCAGGCCCGCGGCGGCGGCCCCGACCGGGGTGGCCGCCCAGATCAGCAGGCTGAACGCGGTGCCGACGCGGCCGAGCAGGTGGTCCGGCGTCACCTCCAGCTGGTAACTCAGCGCGGCCACGCCGAAGCACGGCATGGAGACGGTGAACAGGGCCAGCACCACGCCGACCGCGACCAGCGAGTCGACCAGCGCCATGGCCGCCCACAGCCCGGCGTGCAGCCACACCACGCCCAGCAGCAGCCCGTTGAGGCCCAGGCGGTCCTTGAGCCGGGGGGCGAGGAACGCGCCCACCACTCCCCCGGCGCCCAGGGCGGCGAACAGGCCGCCGACCGCGGTCGGCGAGGCGTCCCCGGCCGAGACGATCGCGACCAGCGCGATGCCCGAGATCGCCACCTGGAGCCCGGCGGCGGTCAGCGCGATCGAGCGCAGCCCCCGGTGCCGCCACAGCCACCGGACGCCCTCCGCCACCTCCGCGCGCAGCGACCTCCGCTCCACGCGTTCGGGCCGGAGGTCGGCCCGCACCGAGGCGAAGCACAGCGCGGACACCAGGAACGACACCGCGTCCACCAGGAACGGCACCCCGCGCCCCAGCTGGAGCAGCGCCCCGCCGAGCGGGCCGGCCACCACGCCGGTCGCGGCCTGGGCGGTCTCGGTGGCGGACACGGCGGAGGTCAGCCGGTCCCGGGCGACGACGGAGGGCAGCACCGCGTTCTCCGCCGCCGAGAAGAACACGTGCAGCACGCCGCCCACCAGGCCGGTGACGACCAGGTGCGCCGGGGTCAGCGCGTCGAGCAGCACCGCGACGGGCACGGTCGCCACGTTCACCGCCCGCCCCAGGTCGCACAGCACCATGGTCCGCTTGCGGTCCCACCGGTCGACCAGGGCGCCCGCGGGTAAGCCCAGCACCAGGTACGGCACCGCGCGCACGGCGGCCAGCGCGCCCGCCGCGGCCGGCGAGCCGGTCAGGGCGAGCATGACCAGCGGGTAGGCGAGCTGGGTGACGCCGTTGCCCAGCGAGGACGCGGTCTGCCCGAGCCAGACCAGGCGGAAGTCGCGCGTCACCTGAACCGCTCCCAGGCCGACTGCCTGCTCATGCCCAGCGCCTCGCCGACCCGCGCCCAGGTGACGCCGCGCCCGCGCAGGTCGAGCACGCGCGCCCGGAGGCCGCCCTCGACCTGCTCGGCGGTGGCGGCGATGCGCGGCAGGTGGGCCAGCAGCTCGTCGTCGGTCATGTCGGCCCACTCGGGCACGCTCGCGCCCGACGTGCCGTCGTCGTGGTCGAGGATCGACACGCAGGCGGCCACGCAGCCGTCGCAGATGTAGATCCCCGGACCGCTGATGATCTTCCGCACCTCGGCGGCCGCCTTGCCGCAGAACGAGCAGGACATCGCGTTCCCCTCGAAGTTGTCAGGCAGTGCCTGACAACCGTAGCAGGGGGTGGTGCGGACCGGCGTTGCGGAGATGTGCAAAGCCCCCGGCCGGGGGCGCCTCGGGTTCACCTCCCGTCACGAAGACCGCGCCACGACCGCCGTGACAGCGTTTCGCGTGTTGGACACCCCGGGGCGGCCCGGGACCGGCACGCCCGGGTCCCGACCGCCCCCACCGCCCCAGGAGGAACGATGATCAGGAAGCTGCTCCGACGCGCCGGCACGACGCCGGCGGCGACGGCCCTCGCTGCGGCGGCCCTCGCCGCGGCGGCGCTCGCGGTGGGCGCCTCGGCCGCCGAGGCGGGTCCCGGCGACCAGGTCCGGAGCGCCGGGCAGGACGTCGGTGTCACGCGCGTGCACCGCGCCTGGGCGTGCGACATCCCGGCCGGGCACACCTACTCGTCCGTGCGGATCAACACGAGGTGCGCCTGGCGCTACGAGTACTACCTGCTCGACGCGGTGAACTACAACCTCACCGGCACGTACGCGTGCTCCATCCCGTCCGGCTACACCTACACCGCCTCGCAGCTGGGCAGCAACTGCTCCACCTCGGGTTCCGGCTACGAGTACCGGCTCCTCCGGCTCTGACCCGCCGGGAGCGCCGCGCGCCGGCGCGGGTTGATCACCGAATGCCATCGAAGCGGTTCTGGACCTTCCGGTTCGTCCGGTTCCGGGAGAGGATGCGCTCCCCGCCGCGACGACGCGAGAGACCCAGGTGATCGCCATGGATTCCGCCCTGACGACAGTCGGCCTCCCCGTGGCGCTGGCCGTGGTGATGTTCGGCCTCGGCCTGTCGCTGACGACCGCCGACTTCAGCCGGATCGCGCGGGAGCCGCGGGCCGTGGCGGTCGCGCTGGCGACGCAGCTGGTGCTGCTGCCGCTGGTGTGCTTCGGGCTGGTGGTGGCGCTGGGGCTGAGCCCGGTGCTCGCGGTCGGCATGATGCTGCTCGCCGCCTCGCCGGGCGGGACCACGGCGAACCTGTTCAGCCACCTGTTCCGCGGCGACGTGGCGCTCAACATCACCCTGACCGCGGTGAACTCGGTGCTGGCCGTGATCACGTTGCCGCTGGTGGTGAACTTCGCCCTGGACCACTTCGGACCGACGGGCGAGGGCGCGGTGGGGCTGGAGTTCGGCAAGGTCGCCCAGGTGTTCGCGGTCGTGCTGGTCCCGGTGGCGCTCGGGATGCTGGTGCGCCGCCGGTCGGCCGCGGTCGCCGACCGGGCCGACCGGCCGGTGCGGATCTTCTCGGCCGTGGTGCTGGTGGCGGTGATCGCGGGCACGATCCTCGCCGAGCGGGAGAACGTGGGCACCTACCTGGCCGACGTCGGCCTCGTGGTGGTGCTGTTCTGCGCGTGCAGCCTGGCGGCGGGCTACGCCGTGCCGCGCCTGGCCAGGGTGGGGCGGCGGCAGGCGATCGCGTCCGCGTTCGAGGTGGGCGTGCACAACAGCACGCTGGCGATCACGGTGGCGGTGAGCGTGCTGGGCAGCGAGGCGCTGGCGGTGCCGGCCGCGGTGTACGGGATCGCGATGTTCCCGCTGGCCGCCGCGGCCGGGTACCTCATCACCCGAACGGACGCCACCCGAAACGCCGTCACCAACCCCTAAAAAGGCGGCCTCAGCAGCACTTTCGCACTACTTTACCAATAGCGCCCTTGGGCCGTTCGAGTGAGATGCCTCGGAATTCCGAAGTGCAGAAAGCGAGACACAGCGTGATCTAGCCCTCCCATGTCACCCTTTCGTGCCACTCCAAAGTGTCACGAAGGGAACAAAGTTCACCATGCGTCTACTCCGCCGCAGACGTCCTTCCCCTCGAACCAGACGCTGGACCGCCGCTGCCGCCACCACCGCCGTGGTCGCGGCCACCGCGGTGGCCCTCACCCCGACCGCCGCGGTCGCCGCCGTGCCGGCCGGGTTCACCGACAGCGTCGCCATCAGCGGCCTCAGCTCGCCCACGGCCGTCTCCTTCGCGCCGGACGGCAGGGTGTTCATCGCCGAGAAGAGCGGCCTGGTCAAGGTCTTCGACTCGCTCACCGACACCACCGCCACCACGTTCGCCGACCTGCGCCCGCAGACCCAGGACTTCTGGGACCGCGGCCTGCTCGGCCTGGCCGTCGACCCGCAGTTCCCCGCCCGCCCGTACGTCTACGTCGCCTACACCTACGACGCCGTCCCCGGCGGCACGCACCCGCGCTGGGGCGACCAGTGCCCGACCCCGCCCGGCGCCACGGACCAGGGCTGCGTGGTCACCGGCCGCGTCTCCAAGCTGACCATGGGCTCCGGCGGCACCATGACCGCCGAGCAGCCGCTGGTCACCGACTGGTGCCAGCAGTACCCCAGCCACTCGATCGGCACGGTCGTCTTCGGCCCCGACGGCGGCCTCTACGTCGGCGGCGGTGACGGCGCGAGCTTCAACTTCACCGACTACGGCCAGGTCGGCAACCCGTGCGCCGACCCGCCGGGCGCGGCGGGCACGAACCTCACCGCGCCGACCGCGCGCGGTGGCGCGCTGCGCTCCCAGTCGATCCGGCGCCCGGCGGGCGAGCCGGTGTCCCTGGACGGCTCCATCGTGCGCATCGACCCCGACACCGGCGCGGGCCTGGCCGGCAACCCGTTCGCGGCCAACGCCGACACCAACGCCAAGCGCATCATCGCCCACGGCATGCGCAACCAGTTCCGCTTCGCCTTCCGGCCCGGCACCGAGGAGCTGTGGGCGGGCGACGTCGGCTGGAACACGTGGGAAGAGATCAACCGCATCGCCGACGTGAACGACGCGACGGCGGAGAACTTCGGTTGGCCCTGCTACGAGGGCTCGGCCCGCCAGGGCGGCTACGACGGCGCCAACCTCGACCTGTGCGAGTCGCTGTACACCGGCGCCGGGCAGACCGCGCCGTACTACGCGTACAACCACTCCGCGAAGGTCGTGGCGACCGACCCGTGCCCCACCGGCGGGTCGTCGATCTCCGGCATCGCGTTCGAGTCGACCAGC
Organism: Saccharothrix sp. BKS2; assembly: GCF_047689505.1. Taxonomy (NCBI): domain Bacteria; kingdom Bacillati; phylum Actinomycetota; class Actinomycetes; order Pseudonocardiales; family Pseudonocardiaceae; genus Saccharothrix; species Saccharothrix sp. BKS2. The sequence goes on from NZ_JAUQOL010000011.1 coordinate 279,480, forward strand.
AACTACCCCGCGGCCTACGACGGCGCGCTGTTCTTCTCCGACAGCTCGCGCGGCTGCATCTGGGCGATGCAGACCACCAACGGCCAGCCCGACCCGACCAAGCTGGTGCCGTTCGTGACCGGCGTGAACGTCCCCGTGCAGATCACCACCGGCCCCGGCGGCGACCTGTTCTACATCGCCCTGGGCGCGGGCCAGCTGCGGCGGGTCACCTACTCCAGCGGCAACCAGGCGCCGACCGCGGTCGCCACGGCCACCCCGTCGTCCGGGGCCGCCCCGCTGACCGTGCAGTTCAGCGGCACCGGCTCCACCGACCCGGACCCCGGCGACACGCTCGGCTACGCCTGGGACCTGGACGGTGACGGCCAGTACGACGACTCCACCTCCGCCACGCCCACCCGCACCTACGCCTCGCAGGCCGTGGTCAACGTCGGGCTGCGGGTGACCGACCAGGCGGGCGCGTTCGGCACCGACACCGTCGCGGTCACCGTCGGCGCGCCGGTGTCGCAGGACCCGGTGCCGGTGATCGACACCCCGACCTCGCCGCTGAACTGGGTGGTCGGGCAGAACGTGCCGTTCACCGGGCACGCCACCGACCCGCAGGACGGCGCGCTGCCCGCGTCCGCGCTGAGCTGGCGGCTGAGCATCCAGCACTGCGCCTCCAGCGGCTCGTGCCACGAGCACGTGGTGCAGAACTGGTCGGGCGTGGCCTCGGGCTCGTTCATCGCGCCCGACCACGAGTACCCGTCCTACCTGGACCTGACGCTGACCGCCACGGACTCCTCCGGGCGCACCACCAGCGTCACCCGGAAGCTCGACCCGCAGACGGTCCAGCTGACGTTCACCACCAACCCGAGCGGGTTGCAGCTCAGCGTGGGCGGCACGGCGCAGACCACGCCGTTCACCCGCACGGTGATCGTCGGGTCGAACAACTCGATCAGCGCGCCGAGCCCCCAGGCCGGACCGCTGTTCTTCCGGTACCAGTACTCCAGCTGGACCGACGGCGGGGCGCAGACGCACAACATCACCGCGCCCGCGACGGCGACCACCTACCGGGCGAACTACTCGCTGTGCCTGTGCTGAGGGTGCGGGTGCCCGCGCTCGAGGTGCGGGTGCCGAGGTGAACCGGTCGGCCGCGGGCGGCTCCGCCCGCGGCCGACCCACCCGTCCACGTGGTCGATTCCGCGATCTCCGCCCGGTTTGGCAGGATCGGGGGTGATGGACCCCTCGGTGCTGTTGGTGGAGGACGACGCCCACATCAGGCAGGCCCTCGGTCTGGCCCTGGCCGACGAGGGTTTCGCCGTCGCGGACGCGGTGTCCGGTGAGCAGGCGCTGGAGCTGCTGGCCGGGGCCGAGCCGGACGTGGTGCTGCTGGACCTGATGCTGCCCGGCGTGGACGGCCTGGAGGTCTGCCGCACGCTGCGGGCCCGGGGCGACCTGCCGATCATCATCGTGACCGCCCGCACCGACGCCGCCGACGTGATCGCCGGCCTCGAAGCCGGCGCCGACGACTACGTGACCAAACCGCTGGTGGCCAGCGTGCTCGCGGCCCGCATCCGCGCCCTGCTGCGCCGCACCGGCCGCCAGGACGAGGTGCTGCGGTGCGGCCCGCTGGAGATCCACCCCCGGGTGGGCACGGTGCGCCGCGACGACGTGGAGGTCCACCTGACCAGCACGGAGTTCCGGGTGCTGGTGGAGCTCGCGTCGGCGGCCGGGCGGATCGTCACGCGCGAGCAGCTGCTCCAGCGCGTGTGGGGCTACGACTACTTCGGCGACACCCGCCTGCTCGACGTGCACATCCGCCGCCTGCGCCGCAAGGTCGAACCCGACCCCGACGAGCCCACCCTGATCGTCACCGTGCGCGGCACGGGCTACCGGCTGGACTGCGCCCCACCGACCGGGTGACGCTCATCCGCGGTCCCGGGCGGTCACCGGGTCCACGCCGGCCGATCGTCGGGCACCGCCCCGAACACGGCTCCGCCCCCGCCGGGCATCCCGGCGGGGGCGGAGCGCGGGGTCGTTCAGCTCACCGAAACGGGGAACCGCTCCCACACCCGGTGGGCGCCCATCAGCTCGGCGACCTCCGCGAACACGGCCGCCGGGTCCTCGCCGACCACCACGCCGGGCTCGCCCGGGGTGCAACCGGCCTCCACCAGCGCCGTCCGGCCGGTGCCCCACGAGCCGATCACCTTGGCGTGCCGGTACGCCTCCTGCACCAGCAGCACCACGCGCGGGTCGACGGTGGACGCGGGCGCGCCGGCCTTCGCGTCGCGGCTCGGCAGCGCGTCGGGCGCGGGCGGCGGGGCGGCGGCCAGCAGGACCACGTCGAACTCCACCGAGCGCGCGGTGAGGAACGTCCGCTGGGCCACCAGGCCGTCCTCCAGCACCCCACCGCGGGCGGCGATCACCAGCGGGACCATGTTGGCCGAGGTGATCGCCTGGCGCAGGGTGTGCAGGCCGTCGAGGCTGTCCGGGTTGTCGGCGTCCACCACGATGCCGACCAGCCGGCCGTCGCCCGGCCACGTCCGGCCGACCTGCGACAGCGCCGGGCTGGTCGCGACCTCGGCCGGGGGCGCGGTGGGCTCCGGCGCGGGCAGGCCCAGGCCCTCGGCCACGCGGGCGCACAGCTCGGCGTCCACGTTGGCCAGCACCAGCAGCTGGCGCTCCTTGATCGCCTGCTCGTAGCACTTGCCCAGCTCGAAGGTGAACGCCCGCACGACGTGCTCGCGCTCCACCGGGCTCAGGCTCCGGTAGAACAGGCGCGCCTGGCTGAAGTGGTCCGAGAACGACGCGGGCGACCGGCGCTCCTTCACCGCCGCCGCGATCGGCGCGGCCACCTCCGCGAACGCGCCCATGTCCGCGCCCGCGTGGAACGGGCAGCCGCCGTCGAGCGAGTTCGGCTTGTACGGCGCCACGCCGCTGTGCACGGCGTGCTGGTGGAACCCGTCGCGCAGCATGTCGTTGACCGGCGCGTGCGGGCGGTTGATCGGGATCTGGTTGAAGTTCGGCCCGCCCAGGCGGCTGAGCTGCGTGTCGAGGTAGGAGAACAGGCGCGCGTGCAGCAGCGGGTCGTCGGTGACGTCGATGCCCGGCGGCAGGTGCCCGACGTGGAACGCGACCTGCTCGGTCTCGGCGAAGTAGTTGGTGGTGTTGCGGTTGAGCGTGAGCATGCCGATCGGCTGCACCGGCGCGAGCTCCTCGGGCACGATCTTCGTGGGGTCGAGCAGGTCGATGCCCTCGAAGGTCTGCTCCGGGGTGTCCGGGAACACCTGGATGCCCAGCTCCCACTGCGGGAACGCGCCCGACTCGATGGCGTCGAACAGGTCGCGCCGGTGGAAGTCCGGGTCGACGCCCGCGATCATCTGCGCCTCCTCCCACAGCAGGGAGTGCACGCCGAGCTTGGGCTTCCAGTGGAACTTCGCCAGCGACGTCTTGCCCTCGGCGTTGACCAGCCGGAAGGTGTGGACGCCGAAGCCCTCCATCATCCGGTACGAGCGCGGCACGGCCCGGTCGGACATCTGCCACATGACGTGGTGGGTGGCCTCGGTGTGCAGGGACACGAAGTCCCAGAACGTGTCGTGCGCGCTCTGCGCCTGCGGGATCTCCCGGTCCGGGTGCGGCTTGGCGGCGTGGATGATGTCCGGGAACTTGATGCCGTCCTGGATGAAGAACACCGGGATGTTGTTCGCCACCAGGTCGAACGTGCCCTCGGACGTGTAGAACTTCGTGGCGAACCCGCGGGTGTCGCGCACCGTGTCCGCCGAGCCGCGCGAACCGACCACGGTCGAGAACCGGGTGAACACCGGCGTGGTCACGCCCTGCTGGAGGAAGCCGGACTTGCACACCTGGTCGACGTTGCCGTAGCCGACGAACACGCCGTGCACGCCGGCGCCGCGCGCGTGCACCACCCGCTCGGGGATGCGCTCGTGGTCGAAGTGGGTGATCTTCTCCCGCAGGTGGTGGTCCTGGAGCAGCGTCGGTCCGCGCTCCCCCGCCTTGAGCGAGTGGTCCGTGTCGTGCAGGCGCAGGCCCGTGGACGTGGTCAGGTAGGTGTCCTGCTGCTCGCGCACCTCGTGCCCGGCACCGGTCTCCGCGCCGGTGGCGGTCCGGGTCTGCGGTGACGCCTGGTCGGACTTGCGCGGCAACGGGCCCTGCGGCTCCGTCGGCTCGTCGAGCTGCGGCGGCTTGCTGCCAGGCGCACCGGGTACGGGCGGGGTGACGAGGTCGGCGACCTTCTCCACCGCCTTGTCCAACGCGTCCTTCACGACCTTGGCGGGCTTGCTCGCGTCCACTAGCTCCTCCTCGTAGGCAGTCACCCACCAACTACCCGGGCCAGGTGGATCTACACACCGTCACCGCAAGGGAAATCGACCACCGTTCGGGTGCACCCGAAAGCGTGAGAGGGTGGCCCGGTGAACCTGGAGGACCTCGTCCGGCTGCGCCGCGCCCGCGACATGGTGGACCGCGACTACGCGAAGCCGCTCGACGTGCCCGCGCTGGCCCACGCCGCCCTGATGTCGCCGGGCCACTTCTCCCGCAGCTTCCGCGCCGCCTTCGGGGAAACCCCGTACAGCTACCTGATGACGCGCCGGATCGAGCGGGCCAAGGCGCTGCTGCGGCGGGGCGACCTGACGGTCACGGAGGTCTGCTTCGCGGTCGGCTGCACCTCGCTGGGGTCGTTCAGCTCGCGGTTCACCGAGCTGGTCGGCGAGACCCCGAGCGCGTACCGGGCCCGCGACCACCGGGAGGGCGCCGCGATCCCGGCGTGCGTCGCCAAGATCCTCACCCGACCGGTCAGGAACGGAGAAGCCAGGTCCGCCACCCCGCCCGTAGCGTGATCCCCATGGAAATCACGCTCTCCCAGTGCTTCATCGCCGTCGACGACCACGACGAGGCGCTGGCCTTCTACCGGGACGTGCTCGGCCTCGAGGTGCGCAACGACGTCGCGTTCGAGGGGATGCGCTGGGTCACCGTCGGCTCGCCGGCGCAGCCCGACGTGAACATCGTGCTCGAACCGCCCCTCGCGAACCCGAACGCCTCGGCCGCCGACAAGGAGGTCATGGCGCAGCTGCTGGCCAAGGGCCTGCTGCGCGGGGTCATCTTCACCACCGACGACTGCGACGCCACCTTCGAGCGCATCAGCGCGGCGGGCGGCGAGGTGTTGCAGGAGCCGATCGACCAGCCGTACGGCGTCCGCGACTGCGCCTTCCGCGACCCGTCCGGCAACATGCTGCGCTTCAACCAGGCCAAGAAGGGGTGAGCCGCACCGGCTGACGAACGGGGTCGGGCGCGGCCGGGCACCTGCGACGGAGCGCTACCGCCCCGCCAGGGCCCGGCGTCCGCAGTCCAGGTGCCGCAGGGCGCCGGGGTGGTCGGCCAGCACCCGTTCCCAGGCGTCGACCACCACCCGGGTCCCGGCGGGCGGCAGCCGCCGCGCGGCCGGCGCGGCGGCGGTCCACGAGACGAACTCGCCGAACAGCCCGGGGTCGTCCACGTAGACCGACGCGGCGAGGAAGTCGAAGAGCTCGCCGATCTCCTCCGCGGTCGCGTCCGGCTGCCGCTCGTCGGCGCGCGCCGGCGGGAACCGCTCGTCCAGCGCCGCCGCGGCCACCTCGACCAGCTCGGCGCGGCGGGCGAGCAGCGCGGTGCGCCGGGGGTCGACGGGTCGCGGCGCGGGGTGGGCGGCACCGCGCCACGCCGGCCGGTCGAGCAGGTCGGCGGCGGCCACGGCGTCGGGCACCCAGGTCTCCACGCCCAGCGCCCGCGCCCACCGGCCGTCCGCGCCGAACCCGCGACCGCCGACCAGCACGGGGGTCCCGGTGTCGCGGCAGGCGGTGATGGCCTGGTGGACCTGCGGCAGGTTCGAGGCCAGCGTGCAGCTCAACGCCACCGCGTCGGGTCTGTGCTCGCACAGGTAGGGCACCAGGTGCGCGACCGGCACGCCGGCGCCCAGGAAGGTGACCCGCCAGCCGCGCCCGCGCAGCACCTCGGCCACCAGGCGCGGCGGCAGGGCGTGCCGCTCGCCCTCCAGGCAGGCCACCACCACGTGGCCCCGCGTCCGCGCGGTGGTGACGCGGCCGCCCATCGCGGCGACGACCTGTTCCACCACGGCGGTCGCCGCGTGCTCCTGCGCGACGCCCCACCGGTCGGCCTGCCACAGCCTGCCGATCTCGGCCTGCGCGGGCGCGACCAGCTCCAGCAGCACGGTCTCGGCGGGCACGCCCGCGTCCAGCAGGTCCAGCACCAGGTCGACCGCTCCGCGCTCGTCCGCCTCGGCCAACGCGCTCATCAGCTCCACCCGACTCGTCGCCAGGACGTCCGCCACCCGCACCGTGTCCGTCACGCCGCCACCTCCCGCGGCGCGACCCGCACCGCGATGTCGTCGGGCCCGCCTCCCGCGGACCACTCCTGCGTGCTCGGTCACCGCCGGCACCCCGGGGCGCCGGGCGGTCCGGTCCGCCCCGCCCGAACGCGCCGCGTCGTCCAAGACCATTCCGCCTCACCACCCTCGTGATCGATCACCGATCCCCGCAGTATGGCACGGACGCATTTATCTCTTCGTTGTCGAACACTCCGAAAACCGGATGTTTGAAATGCGAAATCCGGGGTATTCGCGCTGTTCTACAGCGCGATCAATCCCGCTTCGGTCGGCCGGAACCCGCAGCTGTCGAAGTAGAAGGGCCCCAGCCCGTCGTCGAAGTCGACGTGCAGCCACTCGCACCCGGCGGCGCGGGCCCCCTCGACCGCGCGGGCCACCAGTTCCCGCCCCACGCCCCGGCGCCGCACCGGCCCGGCGACCAGCGTGTCCAGCACGAACGCGTGGGCCGCGCCGTCCCAGGCGACGTTGACGAAGCCGACCAGGTCCGCGCCGTCGCGGGCGCACACCCAGCCCAGGCTGTGCCGGTTGACCTGGCCCCACCAGTCGTCGTCGAGCACGCGGTGCGCGAAGCCCTCCGCGTGCAGGGTGTTGACCTCGTGGTTGTCGAACCGGCCGCGCCACTCGTAGTCGATCACGCGGGCACTTTACGGAAGACCGGGTGCGGAATGCCGGTGGTTTTCCGGTTCATCCCCCCAGCACGAAACGCCGACCGTCGACGACCTCTCGGCGCAGGGCTTCCGCGAGCGTGGCGACGGGTTGCAGGTCGTGGACGAGCCCGGTGACCTCGAACGGCCTGAGCACGTGCCGGTGCCGGGCGACCACGCGCAGCCGGACCCCCGCCTCCCTGGCCGCGAGGTGGTCGCGGCGCAGCTGGTTGAGGCCCGCCGCGGAGAGGAAGTCGACCTCGCCGAGGTCGACCACGACCGGCGCGGGCGGGGTCGCCAGGGCGAGCGCCACGGCGATCTCCCGGGCCAGGTGGCCGACGGTCGAGGAATCCACCTCGCCGGCGACGCGCACCACGATCGCGTACCCGTGCACCTCGCGCTCGATCCGGAGCGACGGGTCGAACTGCTCTGTTCCCACGGCGCGGCCTCCTCGTGGACGAAGAAGGCAGTGGCTTCCGGTTTGAACCTCCTGCGTGCCCGAACCGTACTCCCGGTGAGGCGATCCCGCTGCTCAGGAACGTGGAGGTTGCCGGAGCACCGGCCGCGCAGTTCGATGGCAGCGGGCGGGGTTGTGCACGTCCTGGCCCGCCCGGTGGTCCCGCCGGTTGAGAAGCAGCCGGCGGGACCGTCAGCCGCGTCACGACGTCGCGGGCAGCCGCGACGCCGCCCGCTCCCCCTCGCGCAGCCGCTCGAAGTAGCCCTTCATCGAGGGGTAGTAGTCGTCGAACACCGGCTGCGGCGTGCCCTCGCGCGAGGCGACCAGCATGTCCAGGTAGAACTCCCAGCCCGGACCGACCTCGCCGATGCCCTCCTCGGTGTCCAGGTGGTGCACCAGGCGCAGCTCGGTGTCGCCGTCCACCTCGACCAGCAGCACCTCCAGCCGCCACACGCCCGCCTCGTCCTGGGTGGACACGGCCAGCCGGCGGGGCGGGTCGCAGGCGTCGACCCGGACCTCCATCCACGGCGCCTGCTCCTCGAAGACCATCCGCACCCTGACCGTGCCCCCCGGTCCGCCCTCACCCTCCCAGGGGCCGAACCACCGGGCGGTGCGCTCCGGTTCGGTCAGGGCGGCCCACACGTCGTCGGCCAGCGCCCGGAAGGTGCGGGTCAGCACCAGGTCGCTGCCGGTGGCGGTGCGGAACAGGCGGCCGGTGGGGATGCGGGTCATGCCGTGTTCTCCTCGGGTCGGTCGGTGCGGCGTTCCCGCCGGGCGCGGTAGACCTCGGTCTCCAGTGCGTCGAGGTGGTGCGCGAGGCCGGCGGGGCGGTCGAAGCCCGCGAGCCAGCGGGCCAGCGGGGTCAGGCGGGTGGTGTCCAGGTCGTAGAACCGCTGCCTGCCCACGAGCTCGTCGCGGACCAGACCGCTCTCCCGCAGCACGCGCAGGTGCCTGCTCACCGCGGGGCGGCTGATCGCGAAGCGCTCGGCGATCTGCCCGGCGGACAGCGGGCCGTCGTCGCGCAGCATCTCCAGGACCCGGCGCCGCACCGGGTCGGCGATCGCACCCGCCACGTCGTCCACACCCGGAAGCGTAACCAATGGGTTACGCGTTCGGCAACGGGCCCCCGGCGAGGTCGTCCAGGAACGCGGTCAGCGCCCGCCGGTACGGCTCGACCGTGGTCAGGTCGGCGTACTCGTCGGGTCCGTGCTGCCCGTCCCCGCCGACCCCGAAGATCACCGCGTCGACCCCGCGCTGGAACCAGAACCGCGAGTCGGCCGCGCCGTGCTTGCGCAGCAGCTCACCCGAGTAGCCCTGCGCCCGCGCGGCCCGCCGCAACGCCCGCACGTCGGGGTTCCCCGGATCGGCCCGGTGGGGCGGCTCCACGGCGTCGACCTCCGCGACGACGCCCGGCGGGCACAGCGCGGTGAGGTGCGCGGCCACCTCCTCGGGCGTGCGGCCGGTGAAGTCCGGGTCCTCCGGCGGGAACCGGATGTCCAGGTGGGCGGTCGCGTCGGCGGGCACCTGGTTGAGCGCCTGGTTGTCGGTGGTGATCCGGGCGAGGTTGACCGTGGTGCGCCACTCCTCCTCGACCGCCACCGGGTACTCCGCCAGCACGGCGTCCACCGCGCGCACCACCTTGAGCACCGCGTTGTCGCCCAGCCACTGGTAGGCGCTGTGCCCGGCGCGCCCGGTCGCGCGCAGCCGCGCCACGACCAGGCCCTTGGACTCGTGCACCACGCGCAGCGCGCTGTGCTCCCCGATCACCACGAAGTCGCCGGTCACCCCCTGCTCCAGCTGGTGCAGGGTGCCGTCGCGCCCGCCGACCTCCTCGTCGGTGACGAGCTGGAGCCCGAGCGGGAACGGCAGGTCGCGCGCCCGCTCCCGGAACACCGCGGCGAGCACCAGCGCGGACAGCTTCATGTCCTGTGCGCCGCGGCCGATCAGCCGATCGCCCTCGCGGCGGGGCCGGAACTGCTCGTCCGCACCCGGCACCACGTCGAGGTGGGCGTTGAAGATCACCCGGAAGTGCGGTCGCCGGTCCCCCGCGTGCACCAGCGCGCCCGGCTTGCCGCGCGAGGAGAACCGCTCGACCGCGAAGCCGGGTCCCACGGCGTCGAGCACGAGGTCCAACGCGCGCCGCAGGTCGTCGGGCCGGTCGGCGGTCGACCGGATGGCGATCAGGTCCTCGACGAGCGTCAGCGGGTCCACCCGGACATCGTGCCCGGTCCCGCCCGCCCGGTCAGCTCACGTCGGAGGCGACCGGGTCGACGCCCTCCACCGCGGCCGGGCACCGGGGCCGGGCGCGCAGCTCGACCACGGCCACCACCAGCGACAGCGCCACGGCCACCACCGCGCAGCCGATCGCCACCGACACCGCCACCCGGTAGTCCCGGTCCGAGGCCGACAGCACCGCGTAGAACACGCCCGCCAGCGCCGCCGTGCCGACCGCCGCGCCGACGCGCTGCCCGGTCTGCAACGCGCCGCCCGCCGCGCCCGCCATGGACACCGGCACGTGCCGCAGCGTCAGCGTCGTGTTCGGCGAGATGACCCAGCCGCCGCCGATGCCCGCCACCAGCAGCGCGGGCGCCACGGCCCACCCGGCGACGTGCGCGGGCGCCAGCCGCAGCACCAGCGCGGTCACCGCGAGACCCGCCGTGACCAGGCTCAGCCCGGTCACGGTCAGCCTGCGGCCCCACCGCTCCACCAGCCGCCCGCCGACCACGGCCGAGGCCGCCGAACCCACCGCGAACGGCGTCACGGCCAGCCCGGACTCCAGCGGCGTGTAGTCCAGGCCGGTCTGGAAGTAGAGCGCGAACACCAGCCAGATCCCGCTGAAGCCGACGAAGTACACCATCCCCAGCAGCGCGCCCGTGCCGTAACCGGGGGTGCCGGTGAACAGCCCGATGTCCAGCACCGGGTCGCCGCCGCGCGCGGCCAGCCGCCGCTCCCAGCCCACGAACAGCACCAGCAGCGCCGCGCCGACGAGGAACAGCCACCACAGCTCGGCCAGCCCGCCCGCCTCGGCCAGCACCAGCGGCAGCATCACCGCCAGCACGCCCGCGCCCAGCAGCCCACCGCCCAGCGGGTCGAGCTGCCCGCGCCGCCCGCCGCTCCGGCGCGGCAGCAGGCGGGCCGCCAGCACCAGCGCGACCACGCCGATCGGCACGTTGACGTAGAAGATCCAGCGCCACCCCTCGTCCTCGCCGGCCACCGCGAGGATGACGCCGCCGACCACCGGGCCGACCGCCGTGGAGATGCCCACGGTCGCGCCGAAGAACCCGAACGCCCGGCCGCGCTCGGCGCCCCGGAACAGCTGCTGGATCAGCGCGGAGTTCTGCGGTGCCAGCGCGCCCGCCGACACGCCCTGCAACAGCCTGGCCACCACCAGCACCCCGGTGGTGGGCGCGAGCCCGGCCAGTGCGCTGAACAGCACGAAACCGCCCAGCGCCCACAGGAACATGGTGCGCCGGCCGATGGCGTCGCCGAGCCGCCCGGCGGGCACCAGGGCCAGGCCGAAGGCCAGCGCGTAGCCCGACACCACCCACTGCACCCCGGCCGGGGTGGTGCCCAGGCCGTGCTGGATGGACGGCAGCGCCACCGACACGATGCTGACGTCGAGCAGGCTCATGAAGCCCGCCACCAAGGTCACCGTCAGCGCCCGCCACCGCCGGGGGTCGGGCTCGTACGCGCTGGTCACCCCCTCTTCCTACTCGCCGTCGCGATCACCCGCACGGCGGCGGGTGTGATCGCGACGGCGGCGGGATACCCCACCGGCATGGATGCCGAGGCGAACGTGACCGACGAGGACCTGCGCCGGTTCGTGCTGGACGGGCTGGACGAGGACGAGCGGCGGTTGGAGCGCGAGGAGCTGCCGCTGCTGGACGAGGCCGAGCGCCAGGGCAGGCTGCGGGTGCTGCGCACCGATGACCGGCAGGGCCTGGTGCTCGTGCCCGGTCCCGCCCAGGCGATGACGGAGCGCACCCCCGTGCCGTTCGAGGAGAAGGCGCGCTGGCTGCGCGAGGAGGTGGAGGGCACCGGGAACCACGACGTGCTGCGGCTGCTGGCCGCCGCCTACGACACCCGCCACGGTTGGCAGGAGGAGTGGCGGCCCACGCCGGTCGCGGGGTGAGCGGTCGGGGCCGAGCGGCAGGAGGGACCGGTCGAGCCGAAGCGGCCGGGGTTGAGCGGCGCGGGCTGAGCGGCAGGAGCGGACCGGTCAGCCGCTGAGCGCCCGCGCGGCGCGCGGCACGGGTACCTCGCGGTCACCCGTGTTGCGCGCCAGCAGCGCCTGCGACTCGGCCACCCCGACCGGACCGTCCGGCAGCGCGCCGTCACGCCGCTTCAGCTCCACCAGGGCGTCGTCGATCGCGGCGTGCGCGGCGAACAGGCACGGCGTGCTGTAGATCGCCACGTCCACCCCCAGCCCGGCCAGGTCCGCCAGGTCCAACCGCGGCGAGCGACCACCCGCGATCTGGTTGAACACCACCGGCGTGGCGCCCGCCGCCTCCCGCACCCCGCGGATCACCTCGACCGACGGCACCCCGTCAACCAGCACCGCGTCCGCGTCCGTCCCCGCCAGCGCGGCGGCCCGGCGCAGCATCTCCGGCTCCTCGGTGGCGTCGGTGCGGGCCACCACGAACAGGTCGGTGCGGGTGTCGAGCACGCGCCCCAGCTTCTCCAGGTACTCGGGCAGCGGCAGCACCTGCTTGCCGCCCACGTGCCCGCACCGCCGCGGCCGCCGCTGGTCCTCCAGCACCACGCCCGAGGCGCCGACCTGCTCCAGGCTCCGCACCACGTGGCAGGCGACCTCCGGGTCCACGTAACCGTCGTCGATGTCCACCAGCAGGTGGTGGCGCGGGAACGCCAGCCGCAGCCGCTGCACGAACGACACCACGTCCGGCCAGGCGATGAACCCGAGGTCGGGCAGGCCGTAGTGGGACGCGGCGAGGCCGAAGCCCGAGACGAACAGCGCGTCGTAGTGCCGTGCCGCCACGGACGCCGACAGCATGTCGAAGACGCCGATGACCGGCGTGACCCGGTTCGACGCCACCGCCCGGCGCAGCGCTTCCCCGTAACCCGTTGCCGCGTGACCCATGTCGGGCACGGTGCCGGCCGGTGCGGTCGGGGTCGAGATATCGAAAGGATGATCCACATCGGCGCGGCCCGTGCCCGGGTGCGCGCCTCCCACATCGTCGCGCACACCCGACCGGAGGGGCCTTCACGTTCCGACCGGTCTTCGCTACCGTCGCCCTGGGAACGCTCCCAGCATGTCGAGCACCGAGGCCGACGACCCGCCGGCGACGCCTCGCGGAGGGATGGCGATGCACCTCACCCGTCGGTTCCGGTTCGCGGCCCTGGTCGCCGCGGCCGCGGTCGCCGCCACCGCGGCCCCCGCCCACGCGACCCCCGGCGCCCTCTCCCGGGCGCACACCGCGGGTCGGGTGCAGAGCGGGCCGGACCTCGTCCGGTACACCTGGCCGGGCGTCTACTTCGAGGGCCGCTTCCGCGGCACCGGGGTCGGGGTGGTGCTCGACGACCCCCACAACGACTACGACGTCCAGGTGGACGGGACCACCGTCGCCACCCTGGTCACCCCGGGTCGGACCACCCACCGGATCACCGGCCTGACCGACGCCGAGCACCGGGTGCGGCTGGTCAAGCGCACCGAGAGCCCGTGGGCCGCGGGCGCGTTCGGCGGTTTCACCGCCGAGCCCGGAGGCCGGCTCCTGGCGAAGCCCCGGGCCCGGCACCGGCGGATCGAGTTCATCGGCGACTCGCTGACGGCGGGCTACGGCAACACCTCCACCACGCGCGACTGCTCGGCCAACGGCGGGGTCGCCCGCAACACCAACACCGACCTCGCCTTCGGCCCCCTCACCGCCCGCGCCCTGGGCGCGGACTACCGGGTCAACGCCCAGTCCGGGCTCGGCATGGTCCGCAACTACAACGGCGGCGACCCCGGCGTCACCTTCCGCACCTACTACGACCGGGTGCTCCAGCACCTGGACGAGAGCCGACGCGGCCACGACGGGTGGCGGCCGCAACTGGTCGTGATCGGCCTGGGCACCAACGACTTCTCCACCGCGATCAACCCCGGCGAGCCGTGGACCGCGGAGAGCCTGGTCACCGCCTACCGGACGGCCTACCACGGGTTCCTGGACCGGCTGCGCCACCGGTACGGCCCCGGCACCACCATCGTGGTCGGCGCGACCGCCGCGGGTGGCACCACCGCGTTCGCCGACGCCGCCGAGCGGGTGGTGCGCGAGCGCAACGCCCGGGGCGACGACCGGGTCCGCTACTGGTACTACGACGACCCGAAGCTGGACCGCCTCGGCTGCGACTGGCACTTCTCGCTGCACGACCACCGGATCATCGCCGGTCTGCTCACCGAGCACCTGGCCGGTCTGCGCCTCCCCTGGTGAGCGCCGCCCCCTCGGGATCCCGCACCATTAGTGACAAATTCACCCTTTGCCACCCTTTGTGGGGTATTCACCCACAACATCAACTGTTAGTCCTGAAAGGGTCCGCTCCACCCAACCCCGATGGAGACGAGATCCATGCGCGCACCACGGGCCCTGTTCCCCGTACTGCTGGCGCTGATCGCCACCGCGGTCATCGCCGCGCCCGCCCAGGCGGCGCCCCTGGCGGGCAAGTACGTCGCCCTCGGCGACTCCTACACGACCGCCCCCGGCACCCGCACCTACGACAACCCCAACGACGCGTGCCGCCGGGGTCCGCTGACCTACCCGCGGCTGTGGGCCGCGGCCCACCCGTCCGTGGCCTTCGTGGAAGCCGCCTGCTCCGGCGCCACGACCACCACCATGATGACCGACCAGCTCCCGCTGGTCACCGCGGACACCACGCTGATCACCCTCCAGGTCGGCGGCAACGACGTCGGTTTCGTCGACGTGCTGACCAACTGCGTGCTGACCATCGACGACCGCGACTGCGTCAACGGCGTCGAGCTCGCCAAGCAGGCCGCGAACGCCTACCTCTCCCCCGGCCTGGCGCAGCTCTACGCGGCGGTGCGGGCCAAGGCGCCGTCCGCCCGGGTCATCGTGGTCGGCTACCCGCGGCTCTACACGATCCGCGGCTCCTGCGGCATCTTCGGGCTCAGCGACACCGAGCGCACCGCGCTGAACTCCGCCTCGGACACCCTGTCCGCCATCATGGCGCAGCGCTCGGCCGAGGCCGGGTTCACCTTCCTCGACGCGCGGCCGGTGTTCGACCCGCACTCGCTGTGCTCCAGCGGCAGCAAGTGGGTCACCAGCCTGGAATGGGACAAGATCAACGAGTCCTACCACCCGAACGTGGCCGGTCACCGCGACGGCTACTACGCCACGCTCAACTCGCTGACCGCGGGCATCACGGGCGCGTGACGGGAACCGGGGCGCCCGCCGCGCGCGGGCGCCCCGGCCCGGCTCAGCCACCGGCGGGCACCAGGAGCTGGGTGGTCGCCAGCTCCCGGTACAGGCCGTCGACCGCGACCAGCTCCGCGTGCGTGCCCGAGGCCCGCACCTCGCCCCGCTCCAGCACCACGATCTGGTCCGCGTCGGTCACCGTGGACAGCCGGTGCGCGATCAGCACCACCGTGCAGCGCCGGGACGCCTGGTCCACCGCGTCGCGCAGCGCGTGCTCGTTGCGGGCGTCGAGCTGCGCGGTGGCCTCGTCCAGCAGCAGCACCCGCGGTTTGCGGAGCAGGGCGCGGGCGATGGCCAGCCGCTGGCGCTCACCGCCGGACAGGGCCACGCCGCGCGTGCCGACCTCGGTGTCGAGCCCGGCGTCCAGCCGCTCCACGAACTCCAGCAGCCGCGTCGCCCGCAGCGCCTCCTCGACGTCCGCCGCGGTGGCGTCCGGCGCGGCGTAGAGCAGGTTGTCGCGCAGCGTGCCCGCCATGACGGGCGAATCCTGCTCCACGTAGGCGATGAGCCTGCGCAGCTCGGCGCGCGGCATGGTGGTGACGTCCACGCCGTCGACCCGGACGGTGCCGCCGGTGGGCTCGTAGAACCGCTGGAGCAACGCGAACGCGGTGGTCTTGCCCGCGCCGGACAGGCCGACCAGCGCGGTCTGCGTGCCCGGCGCGACGGTGAAGGACACCCCGCGCAACGCCGGCTCGCGGCCGGGGTAGGCGAACTCCACGCCGTCGAACTCCACCGCGGGCGGCGGGCCGTCCGGCGCGGCCACGGGCAGGTCCACGTCCTCCTCGACCGGCATCCCGCGCACCTCGTCGATGCGCCCCACCGCGCCCAGGCCCTGCTGGAGCACGCCCAGGCCCGCGGCCAGCGACCCGATCGGCGAGGCCAGGTAGAACACGTAGAGCAGGAACGCGATCAGCTCCGGCGCGGTCATCCCGCCCGCGGCGACCAGCGCGCCGCCGACGCCCAGCACCGCCAGGAACGCGCCCTGGATCGCCACGCCGGTCAGCACCTTCACCACGGCCACGTACTTCGCGCCGACCAGCCCGGCGGCGTACGCCTCGTCCACGGCCGCGCCGGCCAGCGCGGTCTCCCGGGCCTCGGCGCCGTTGGCCTTGACCGTGCGGGCCGCCCCGAGCGCGCGGTCCAGCGCCGCGCCGACCGCGCCCACCGCGGACTGCGCGCGGGCCACCGCGACGCGGATGCGCGGCAGCACGACCAGCAGCAGCACCGCCACGAACACGATCACGCCCGCGGTGACACCGAGCAGGCCGACGTGGACCGTCGCCATCATCGCCACCGCGCCGAGCGTGGTGAGCAGGCCGTTGGCGACCATCACCAGCCCCTCGGTGGCGGCGTTCTGCACCAGCGTGCTGTCGGAGGTGACGCGGGCGGTGAGGTCGCCGGGCGGGCGGCGGTCCAGCTCCGGCACGCGCAGCCTGATCAACCGGAACACCAGGTCCCGCCGCACCTGCCGGACCACCCGCTCGGCGGTGCGCTGCTGCCACCACGACTGCACGCCGGTCAGCGCCGCGCCCGCGACCACCAGCGCGGCCAGCAGCAGCACCGGCCGCAGCGGCGGCTCGCCCGTGCCCAGCGACTCCAGCACGTCCCGGGCCACCAGCGGCTGCACCAGCCCGCAGGCGCTCGCGGCCAGCACGAGCAGCAGGCTGCCCAGCAGGACCGCCCGGTGCGGCCGGGCGTAGGTGAGCAGCACGCGCAGGGGCTTGGCCGGTTCAGTCATCTTCGGTCCCGGGGAGGTCGGTGGGGCGTCGGGGAGGAGCGCGGCTCAGCGGCCGGTGGCGGTGGGCGCGGGCAGGGCACCGGTGGGTGCGGGCAGGGCGGCGGTGAGCCGTTCGAGGTGGTCGGCCGCCGCGCTCGCGCCGCCGGCCTCGCGGAACGACCGGCTGATCGCCGCGGCGGCGGCCCGGTGACCGCCTGCCGGGTCCAGGACGACGTCCAGCGCCTCGCCCAGCCCCTCGGCGCCCACCCGCCCGAACCGCACCCGCACGCCCGCACCGGCCGCGACCACCTGGTCCGCCACCACGGGCTGGTCGTCGCGGATGGGCGCGAGCACGAGCGGCACGCCGTGCCACAGCGATTCGCACACGGTGTTGTGGCCCGCGTGGCACACCACGGCGGCGCACCGGGCCAGCAGCTCCAGCTGCGGCACGTGCGGGAGCACCAGCACCTCCGGCGGCGCCTCGGCCAGCACCCCGCCGGGGTCGACCACGACGCCCTGGAGGTGCGGCCGCGCCACCAGGGCGGCCGCGGCGGCGGCCAGGAAGCGCCCGCCCGCGTCGACGTTCGCCGTGCCCAGGCTGACCAGCACCACCCGCCGGTCCGCGGCCAGCAGGTCCCACGGGAACTCCCCGGCCGGCCGGGCGGTGACGGCCGGGCCGACCAGCCGCACCCCGGCGGGCAGGTCGACGTCCCCGACCAGCGCGCGGGTGGTGAAGCCGATCACGCCCAGCGGCGGGTGGCGGGGGTCACCGACCGCCGCCGGGTCCCCGATCCGCGACCGCAGGGCGCCGAGCAGGTCGGTCAGCCAGTCGCGCACCTTCGGCAGGCCCGCGAGCACGTCGACCAGCTCCGCGGAGGTGCTGGCCGACGCCGCGCACGGCACGCCCAGGCGCTCGGCCACCAGCGGCCCGGCCACCGCGTGCTGGTCGGCCAGCACCAGGTCCGGGCGGAAGTCCGCCACGGCCGCCGCCACGCCGTCGGCCATCGCCTCGGCCAGCGGCACGAAGAAGTCCCGCCACAGGAACCGGAACGCGGCCGGGCCGGTGAGCCCCGGCGGCCGGACCAGCCCCCCGGAGGGCGGCAGGTCGCAGTCGAACACCCGGGCGCCCGGACCGGCGAGCCGGCGCACCAGGTCGGCGTGCCCGGCCCAGGCCACCTCGTGCCCCCGGTCCCCCAGCTCCGCCGCCACCGCCATCAGCGGGTTGACGTGACCGACCAGCGGCGGCACCACCAGCAGGAACCGGCTCACCCGGTCACGCCCGTCAGCGCGTGGTGGTCGCGCACCCACCCCAGGACCAGCTCGCGGGTCTCGTGCGGGCGCTCGATGAGCACCGAGTGGCCCTGGTCGGGCAGCACGACGGTGCGGCAGTCGGACAGCCTGGCCTTCAGGTCGGGCACCTGGGCGGCCAGCCCGGACCGGTCGCCGAAGACCGCCAGCAGCGGGCAGCCGAGGGCGGACAGGTCGTCGTCGATCACCCGGCTGCGCGGCACGTCCTCGGCCAGCGTGGTGGCCTCCAGGATCCGGCTCGCGCCCCGGGACAGCCGGGCGGTGTGGGAGCCGTGGTTGGCCTCGATCCAGCCGATGACCTCCTCGCGCGCGAGCCTGGCCTTGGCGT
The DNA here is from genome assembly GCF_047689505.1 of Saccharothrix sp. BKS2. NCBI lineage: Bacteria > Bacillati > Actinomycetota > Actinomycetes > Pseudonocardiales > Pseudonocardiaceae > Saccharothrix > Saccharothrix sp. BKS2. The sequence goes on from NZ_JAUQOL010000011.1 coordinate 297,734, forward strand.
CGGCCAGGCCGTCGGCCATGTGCTCCAGCCAGGTCGCCACCGGCGGCTCGGACTCGATCATGGTCACGGTGGCCACGCGCTTCGGGTGCCAGGCGGCCAGGCCCGCGGCGACCGTGCCGCCGAACGAGTTGCCGACCACGTGCACGGGCCGGGTCTCGGGCAGGGCGTCGAGCAGGTGCGCCAGGTCGTCGACGAACTGCTCCAGCCGGTAGCCGGTGGCCGGCCGGTCGCTGCGGCCGTGCCCGCGCAGGTCGTACATCAGCACGTCCACGCCCGCCGCGGCGAACCCCGGCCCGACGGTGAGGTAGTAGCTGGCCAGGCTGTCGGTGAGCAGGCCGTGCACGAACACCACCACCGGCACGTCCGCGCCACCGCCCGCGGCGGGCAGGCGCTGCACGTGCGTGGTGATCCCACCGGTGCGGAGCTTCGCCATCACGCCGCCCGCAGCTCGTCGACCACGTGGTCCACCAGCTGGCCGACGGTGAGCCCGATGATCTCGTCCAGCTCCAGCTCGGCCACGAACTCGGCGAAGTTGACCCGGTCGCCGTAGTGCTCGCGCAGCGCCGCCGACAGCGTCACCAGGTCGATGCTCTCCAGCTCCAGGTCGCCGTGGAAGGTGGCCTCGCGGGTGATCTCGACGTCGTCCAGGCCCTGCTCGTCGAGCAGCTCGCGCAGCATCGCGGTGATGTCGTCGAGCACGGCCCCGGGGTCGGTCGCGGGCGTGGTGGTCTCGGTGCTCATGGTGCCTCTCCTCGTTGTGCGGTCCACGCGACGACGTACCGCCGCGGCGGCAGGCCCGGCGGGTTGACCAGGTCGCGGACCCGCACGGTGTACGCCGCGCCCGCCACCTCGACGCACAGCTGGTCCCCGGTCGCCGACACGACCCCGGGTTCCTCCGGTCCGGTGCCGCACCGCGCGGCGACGGCCTGGGCGGCGGCCCGGTGGGCGGCGGCCCAGCGGTTCGGGTCGCCGGGTGGGTTGTCGGGTGGGCCGCCCGGCAGCGCCCGCCGCGCCGGGTCGGGGACCCACTGGTCGGAGACCGGCCGGCCGGAGACCGGTTGGTCAGGAACCTGCTGGTCGAGGACCTCCGCCACCCCGATGCCGCAGGGCCCGCGCGCGGCGAGCGCCACGCCGACCTCCGCGCGGTGGGCGATCGAGACCTCGATGCCGGACACGTCGCGCCCGTGCACACCGCGCAGGCGGGGTCGGCCCTCGTCGTCGTCGTCCACGGCCACCTCGGCGGGGTAGACGTCGCCCACTCCCCCGCGCCACAGCACGGTGCGGGCGGCGTCCTTGGCGGCGATGCGCCCGAGCAGCCACTGCCGTCTGCGGCTCGGCGGCTGCGCCTCGTAGGCGTCGCGCTCGACGCCACCCAGGACGTTGCGCATGACCAGTTCGCGCGTCGCCAGGTCCGGCCACCGCTCGTGCACGACGGCACAGCCCTCGTCGTCCACCGCGGACAGCGTGTGCGCGCCGGGGAACCGGTCCACGGCGCGGATGTTCGGGTCGGTGTCGAACCGGCGGTCGGTCCAGCCGGTGATCCGCGCCCACACCCGGCCGTGTTGGGAGAGCTGGACGTCCGCGGTCACGGTGAGGTCGGTGACCCCGGTGATCCGGACGTGGCAGTCCAGCGGCCCCTCGGGGCGCGGGCCGTGCAGCACGAGGCGGTCCAGGCGGGTCGGGAAGACCGTGGTGCGCTCGGGCAGCACGGCCATCACCCAGTAGCCGAACAGCTGGCCGACGTTGTCCAGCAACGCGCCCGGGGTCGGCAGGTCCGCGAGGACGCCGCGCACGTGCCGGTCCCCGATCGCGGTCAGCTCGGCCACGCCCTGGAACAGCGGGCCGTGGAACATCCAGCGCTCGTCGTAGAGCTGCCGGGCGGTCAGGTCGGGGGTGCGCTCGGGGGCGTCGAGCGGCCACGGCTCGGGTGGCGGGGCGTACCGGTCGCCCAGCTCGACGACCGCCCGCGAGTACCCGGTCAGGGACACCTCGACGCGGTCCGGGGCGACCCGGCGGACGGAGACGGGGAGGTCGGCGGCGGGGATCGCGGTGATCCACTTCAGCAGCCGCACGTCGTGCACGGCCACCGCGCGCCGGCCCGGGGTGGCGCGTTCGGCGAGGTCCATCAGGTGGGTGATGACGGTGGTGGCGGGGACGATGGGCCAGCGGTCGGCCTCGTCCGGCCAGTCCGGGCGCTGGCGGAAGAAGCAGTGGTCGCGCAGGTAGGGCATCTCGTCGAGGCTGACGCGCAGGACCGACGACACCTGCGGCACGGGGGTGGCGGAGCCTCTCGGGGCGACGCGGCCGGGCGGGGCGAAACCGGGCGGGGCGACCAGGGCGGGCGGGACGGAGCCGGCCGGGACGGGGCCAACAGGGACAGGGCGGGTCGGCGCGAGACCGGCCGGCGCGGGACCGGTTGGGACAGCGCCGGCCGGGGTGGAGCCGGTCGGCGCGGAAGTGGCCGGCACAGGGGTAGCCGGCGCAGAGGTGGCCGGGACGGGACCGGCCGGCGCGAAATTGGTCGGCGCGGGGGTCGCCGGGCGCGGGACCGGGAGGCGGGTCGCGGTGCGTGCCGCCGAGGCGCGGGCGCTGATCAGCTCGGCCGCGATCCCGGCGGTGTCGTGCAGGAGGGCGGACAGCTCGGCCGCCAGCGGGTTCCCGGCGAGACCGGCCAGGGGGTCGCCGGGCAGGCCGACCGGGTGCGGCGGCACAGCTACCCGGTGCGGCGGCGCGGCCACCGGGTGCGGCGCCGCCGTCATCGGGTACGGCGGCACAGCCACCGGCCGCGTGCGCGCGGCGGCCGGGCCCAGCTCCGCCCGCCGGTCCTCCGGCAGGGAGACCAGGGGGTTGCCCAGCTCCAGCCGCACCGGGGCGCGGCGCGCGGCGCGGACCGGCGCGCGGGCGGGCAGCAGCGGACCGGCGTCGGCCTCGGCACCGTGCGCCCACAGGGCCGTGACCACCCTCCGCAGCTGCGCCAGGCCACCGTGCGCGGACACCACCAGGTGATCCCGGCCCGCCAGGGTGTCGTCCACCAGCGAGCCCAGCTGACCCGGCCCCACCTGCACGAAGGTCCGGAAGCCGGCGTCGTGCATCGCGCTGGTGAGCGGACGGAAGCGGACGGGTTCGAGCAGGTGCCGGATGAACAGCTCCCGCACCGCGCCCGGCTCGTCCGGGAACGGGGCCGCGGTGGTGGCCGACCAGACCGGGGTGGAGGCCGGGCGCAGGGTGTAGCCCTGCGCGGCCTCGCGGATCGGGTCCAGGTAGGGCGCGAGCATCGGCGTGTGGAAGCCCGAGCGGAACGGCAGCACCCGGCTGATCACGGCCTGCGCGCGGAACCGCCGCACCACCGCGTCCACCTCGGCCTCCGGGCCGCAGACCATGGCCTGGCTGGGCGCGTTGTCGTGGGACAGCACCACGCCGGGGTGCTCGGCCAGCGCCTCGACCACCCGCTCCGCCGAGGTGCCGATGACCGCGAACACCACGCCGGGCACGCGCAGCGCCCCGGGGTCGAACGCGGCGAGGAACGCGTCCACCTCGTCCGGGGCGTGGATGCCGCCGGCCGCCATCGCGGTCCACTCCCCCACGCTGTGCCCGGCCACCGCGTCCGGCACGACGCCCAGCCCGCGCAGCGCGGCGTCGAGCACCCGGCCGACCTGGAACACCGCCACGCCGTGCCGCCCGACGTCGCCGACGCGCGTGCCGCCGTCGACCGACCAGGGCAGGCCGAACCGGCGCGCCACGTCGGCCACGGCCGGTTCGAACTCGGCCTCCAGGCCGGGGAACAGGAACGCGGTCCGCCCGCCGAGCGGTCGCGGGCTGAACCACACGTCGCTGCGGCCGCGCCACGGCACGCCCTTGGCCACCGCCTTGCGGGCCAGCGCGAGCTTGCGCGGCGTCGGGTCGACGATGCCCAGGCGGCACGGTTCGCCCACGGCGGCGCGCTCGTCCAGGCCCTCCGCCCCGGCGTCCAGCAGGTCCAGCAGGTCCGCCGGGGAGGCGGCGGCCAGGCGCAGCACCCGCGTCGGCTCGGTGACCGCCACCCGGGCGGTGGCGGCGGGCGCCTCGTGCAGCACCACGTGCGCGTTGATGCCGCCGAACCCGAAGGCGTTGACCGCCGCCCGGCGGGGCGCGCCGCTCGCCGGGGGCTCCCAGGACCGGGCCCGCGCCAGCGGCTCGAACCGGGTCGCGGCCAGGGCGGGGTGCGGCTCGTCGCAGTGCAGGGTCGGCGGCAGCACCCGGTGGTGCACCGCCAGCGCGGCCTTGACCAGGCCCGCGATCCCGGCGGCCGGCATGGTGTGGCCGATCATCGACTTGACCGACCCGAGCGCGGCGCGCGGGCCGTCCGCCGGGCCGAACACCTCGGCCAGGGTCTCCAGCTCCGCGCCGTCGCCGGCGGGGGTGCCGGTGCCGTGCGCCTCCAGCAGGCCCACCGCGTCCCGCTCGCGCGGGTCCAGGCCCGCCGCCTCCCACGCCTGGCGCACCGCACGCACCTGGCCGCCCGGGTCGGGGTTGAGCAGGCTCGCGGACCTCCCGTCGCTGGCCACGCCCGTCCCGGCGATCACCGCGTACACCCGGTCGCCGTCGCGCTCGGCGTCGGCCAGCCGCTTGAGCACCACCACCCCGGTGCCCTCGCCGATCAGCACGCCGTCCGCGCCGCGGTGGAACGGGCGGATGCGCTGGCTCGGGGACAACGCGCCGAGCTGGCTGAACACGCTCCACAGCGTGATGTCGTGGCAGTGGTGCACCCCGCCGGCCAGCACCACGTCGCACCGGCCGCCGGTCAGCTCGCGCACCGCCTGGTCCACCGCCACCAGCGACGACGCGCACGCCGCGTCCACCGTGTAGGCCGGGCCGCGCAGGTCAAGCCGGTTGGCCACGCGCGAGGCGGCGAGGTTGGGCACCAGGCCGATCGCCGACTCCGGGGCCTCGGGTCCGAGCTGGTCGGCGAAGGCCGCGCGGACCCGCTCCAGCCGGTCGTCGTCCAGCTCGGGCACCAGCTCGCGCAGCGTGCGCACGACCTGGTTGGCGGTGCGGACCCGCTGGTCCAGCCGCACCAGGCCGGGCGTGAGGTAGCCGCCCCGGCCGAGCACCACCCCGACCCGGCGGCGGTCGGCGGGCAGCACCGCGTCCCCGCCCGCGTCCGCGATGGCGTCGGCGGCGACCTGGAGCGCGATCAGCTGGTCGGGCTCGGTGCCCGGCACGGACCCCGGCATCACGCCGAACCCGGCCACGTCCACCGCGGCTTCGACGAACCCGCCGCGCCGGCAGTACACGCGGTCCGCGCGCCGCGGCCCGGCCGGGTCGTAGAACTCGCCGTCCCACCGGTCCGGCGGCACCTCGCCGATGGCGTCCACGCCGTCGACGATGTTGCGCCAGTACGCGTCCAGGTCGGGCGCACCCGGGAACAGCACCGCCATGCCGACGATCGCCACGGCGTCCGCGGTCTGCGGGACCACCCCGGTCACCACCCGGAGGCGGTGTAGACGACGGCGTGCTCGTCGGCCGGGCCCCACGCCAGCTCGCGCAGCAGGCACAGCGGGCCCTCGTCGGGGTCGATCAGCGAGATGCCGCGCGCCGCGTAGGACCGCATCAGCTCCGGCGTCACCATGCCGCCGCCCGCCGCCGCCCACGGTCCCCAGTGGACGGTCAGGCCGCGCCGACCGGGCCGGGACCAGCGCCGGGCCAGCTCCTCCAGCGCGTCGTTGGCCGCCGCGTAGTCGCACTGGCCGCGGTTGCCCAGGGCCGCGGCGACGCTGCCGAACAGCACGGCGTAGCGCGGGCCGTCCGGCAGGGTGTCCACGGCGTCGAGCAGGGTGCGCGCGCCGTCGACCTTGGTGCCGAACACCCGCCGGAACGACTCCACGGACTTCTCCGCCACCAGCTTGTCCTCGATCACGCCCGCCGCGTAGACCACCGCGTCGAGCCGGCCGTGGTCGTCGTGGACGCGCTTCACCGTGGCGCGCACGGCTTCCGCGTCGCGCACGTCGACCGCGTGGTAGCGCACCGGGCTGCCCAGGGCGGTCAGGTCGGCCAGGGTGGTGCGCACCTCGCGCTCGGCCAGCAGGGCGGACACCGCCCGCTCGATCTCGGCGGGCGAGGTCAGGCCGCGGCCGATGAACGCCGACCGCAGCACCGCCCGCTCGGTGAGGCCGGCCGTGGCCGGGTCCTCCGGCCCGGTCGGCGCGGGGGTGCGGCCGAGCAGCTCGACCCGGCACCGGCCCGCCGCGGCCAGCGACCGGGCGAAGCGTGCGGTGATGCCGCGCGCGCCGCCCACCAGGAGCACGACCGCGTCCCGGTCCAGCCCGGCGGCCTCGGCCTCGGCCGCGCCGTCACCGGCGGGACCGGCCCCGGCGGCGGCGACCGGGCCCAGGTCGGTCACGGCGAGCCGCAGCCCGCGCCGGCCGTCGCCGGCCAGCACCACCGGCTCGTGCTCGGTCGCGCCCAGTTCGGCCAGCAGCGCGGCGGTGACGTCGGCGCCGTCGGCGACCTCGACCAGGGTGGTGACCACGTCCGGGTACTCGCGGGCCAGGGTGCGGAAGAAGCCGCGCAGGCCGGTCGCCGCCCCGGCGCCGCGCCGGTCCACGGCCAGCAGGCCGCGCGGACCGGCCGCGAGCAGCGCCTGGAGGACAGGGAACTCCTCGGGCAGCAGGGACTCCGCGGCGTCGAGCGCGCCCAGGTGGACCACGAAGGAGCCCGCCGGGTCGGAGACCACCTCGACGCCGGCCGCGCGCAGCCCGGCGGCCACCTCGGCGGAGCCCGCGCCGACCAGCACGACCCGCGCGCCCCGCACGTCGAGCGACGGGGCGGGCAGCTCGAACTGCTCGAACACCAGGCGCTTCGGGGGGATCACCACGGCGGCGGGACCGGGGGTGGAGGCGGGGGTGGGGGTCGAGCCAGGGGCGGAACCGAGGGCCGAACCGGGTGCGGGCAGCTCGGCGGCAGCGGGCGCGGCGGTGCCGGTCACCCGTGCGCTGATCAGGTCCGCGATCGCCGCCGCCGTGCGCGCGGCCGCCAACGCCTCCATCCCCGAGCCGTCGCCGAGGTCCAGGCCCAGCCGGGTCGCGATCTCGCCGGCGATCTCGGTGCGCTTGATGGAGTCCACGCTCAGGTCGGCCTCCAGGTCCAGCCCCGGCTCGACCATCTCCACCGGGTAGCCGGTCCGCTCCGCCACGACCAGCACGACCGTGCCCAGCACGTCGACGGGTCCGACCGCCGCGGGAACCGCCACAGGCGCGGTGAGCAGGCCCGACAGCGCCTCGGCCAGCCCGGCGGCGGTGCGCGCCCGCGCCAGGTCGTCCAGGCCGGTCGTGCCGTCCAGCGGGAGCCCGAGCCTGGCCGCCAGGTCACCCGCGATCTCCACCCGCTTGATGGAGTCCACGCTCAGGTCCGCCTCCAGGTCCAACCCCGGCTCGACCATCTCCACCGGGTAACCGGTCCGCTCCGCGACCACCTCGACCACCGCCGCCAGCACGTCCACCGGCCCGGCGGCCACGGGCTCGACGGCAGGCGGCGCAACGGCAGGCGGCGCAACGGCAGGCGGCGCAACGGTGAGCGGCGCGACCGCCACGGGCTCGACGGTGACCGGCAGGCCGGTCACCGCGACGGGCGGCACCGGGACCCCGGACGCCCCGAAGTAGGTCATCAGGACGTCCCGCTGCGCCGCGATCAGCTCCCGGCTGGTGCGCAGGAAGTCCGCGATCACGGCGTCCGAGGACGCCGCCGGGGTGTGCTGCTCGGGCACGAACGCCTCCGTGACACGTCGGGCGGGTTGCAGGGCGCCGGGCTGGGCGGTGCCGTCGGCGCGGCGCACCAGGTGGCCGTCGACGGTCCAGCCGGGCGCGGCGGGCAGGGCGGCCGGGTCGACCGCGTCGCGACCGCGCACCAGCGGGCCGGTGCGCACGTCCACCCCGGCCACGGCCAGCCGCGCCAGGGCGGTGAGGAAGCCGACCAGGCCGTCACCCAGCGGCACGGTCCGGTGCGGGCGGTCGCCGAGCACCGCGTCCACCAGGCCGCTGAGCACCCGACCCGGCCCGACCTCGACGAACACCCGCGCGCCCGCCGCGTGCATGGCCTCGACCTGCTCCGCGAACCGCACGGGCGCGCCGATCTGCGCGGCCAGCTCGGCGCGCACCCCGGCCACCGAGGCGGGGTAGGTGCCGGCGGTGCGGTTGGACCACACCGGCAGGGTCGGCTCGCGCAGCGGCAACGTCTCCAGCACGCGCCCGAACGCCTCTCCCGCGCCCGCCACGAGCGGGCTGTGGAACGCGCACGCCACCCGCACCGGCTTCACGTCGAGCCCGGCCGCGCGCAGCTCGTCGACCGCCCGCGCCACGGCGTCGGAGGGCCCGGAGACCACGGTTTGCCGGGGCGAGTTCCGGTTGGCGGCCACCACCGGCAGGTCGCCCAGCACGGCCTGCACGCGCTCGGCGTCGGCGGACACCGCCGCCATCGTCCCGGGGTCGCCGTCGCGGACCGCGGCCAGGATCGCCTCGGCGCGCGCGGCGCTCGCGGCGAGCAGGTCGGCCGGCGCGAACACCCCGGCGGCGGCCAGCGCGGACAGCTCGCCGTAGCTGTGCCCGGCCACCAGGTCCGGTCGCACGCCGACCGCGGCCAGCAGGTCCGTGGCGGCCAGCTCGACCACGCCGAGCGCGGGCTGCGCCACCCGCGTGTCGGTGATGCGCTCGACCTGCTCGGCCCGCGCGCCCTCGTCGAACGCCGCCGGCGGGTAGAGCACGTCCGCCCACCGGGCGCCCAGCCGCAGGTGCCGCTGCACCTCGGGGAACGCCACCAGCAGCTCGGCCATCATGCCCGGCCGCTGGCTGCCCTGGCCGGGGTAGAGGAACGCGACCTCGCCCGCCGGTTCGCCGTCGGCGTGGAACACGCCCTCGGTCCGCTCCCCCGCGACCGCCGCCCGCAGCTGGTCCACGTCCGCGGCGACCACCGCCAGCCACGCCCGCTCACCGCGGGCCGCCGCCACGTCGGCCCGCGTCGCCGCGCGCAGGGCGAGGTCGCGCAGCCGCGCGCCGGGTGCGTGGCCCAGCAGGTCGGCCGCCGCGCGCCGGGCCGCCGCCGGGTCCGCGCCGCGGAAGACGAACAGCTCGGCCGGCCACTGGTCCAGGGCGTGCGCGGCGGGCGCCTGCTCGTGGGCGCGCACCACCACGTGGAAGTTGGTGCCGCCGAACCCGAACGCGCTCACGCCCGCGACCCGGTCGGCCGCCTCCGCCGCCCACGGCCGCGCCGCGGTGTGGAAGGCGAACGGGCTGCGGCCGGGTTCCCACGCCTCGTTGGGGGCGCGCAGGTGCAGCGTGGGCGGTTTGACGCCGTGGTGCACCGCCAGCACGGCCTTGATCAGCCCGGCCAGGCCGGCGGCGCACTTGGTGTGCCCGATCTGCGACTTGACCGAGCCGAGCGCGCACGAGCCGGGCTCGGCGCCCGCCTCGGCGAACACCTCGGTGAGCACCCGCAGCTCGGTGCGGTCGCCGACCACGGTGCCGGTGCCGTGCGCCTCCACCAAGCCGACGCGCGAGGGCGGGATCCCCGCGTTGCGGTAGGCGCGGGTGAGCGCGGCGCGCTGCCCCTCGGGGCGCGGTGCAGTCAGGCCGAGGGCGCGGCCGTCGCTGGCGCTGCCCACGCCGTCGATCACCGCGTAGACCCGGTCGCCGTCGCGCACCGCGTCGTCCAGCCGCTTGAGCACCACGCACGCCACGCCCTCGCCCAGCGCGATGCCGTCGGCCGACCGGTCGAAGGTCGCGGAGCGGCCGCTGGGCGAGAGCGCGTGCACCGAGGAGAACAGCAGGTAGTCGTTGATGCCGTTGTGCAGGTCGGCGCCGCCGCACACGACCAGGTCGCTGGTGCCGGTGACCAGTTCCTTGCAGGCCACGTCGACCGCGGTCAGCGAGGACGCGCACGCGGCGTCGACGGTGTAGTTGGCGCCCCCGAGGTCGAGGCGGTTGGCCACGCGCCCGGCGATGACGTTGGCCAGCATCCCGGGGAAGGAGTCCTCGGTCAGCCGGGGCAGCTGCGCGTCGAGCGCGGGCGGCACCTGCCCGAGGTAGGAGGGCAGCACGGTGCGCAGCGTGGTGGCGTTGGACAGGTCGCTGCCCGACTCCGCGCCGAACACCACGGACGTGCGGCGGTGGTCGGCCCCGGTGTGCGGGTAGCCGGCGTCGACCAGGGCGCGGCGGGCGACCTCCAGCGCGAGCAGCTGCACGGGCTCGATCGCGCCCAGCGACGCGGGCGGGATGCCGTAGCCCAGCGGGTCGAACGGGATGCGCGGCAGGAAGCCGCCCCACCGCGAGGGGGTGCGCTCGCCGTCGCCCTCGGGGTCGTAGTAGACCCCCGGGTCCCACCGCTCGGCGGGGACCTCGGTGACGCTGTCGCGGCCGGCGAGCACGTTGGCCCAGAACGAGGCCAGGTCGGGCGCGCCGGGGAACACGCAGGCCATGCCGACCACGGCCACGCGCAGCGGCTCGGGCCCGGGTTCGACGACCGGTTCGGCCAGGGCCGCGCGCACCGCGCCCGCCCGGTCCCGCAACCACCGGGCGGCGGACGCGCCGACCGCCTCGTGCAGGTCGGCGACTGTGGTGACGGCGTCGCGCAGCACGCTCACCTCACCCGCCATGAACATGCCCTCGGCCAGCTGCCGGTCCTCCGCCACCGGGCGCAGCTCGTCACCGACGCGCTCCAGGCCCTTGCTGGCCAGGCGCAGCCGGCCGACGTTGAGCCGCTCCAGCCGCTCCCACGCCTCCCGGTCGGGCACGCCGTCGGCGCGCAGCTGCTCCCGCAGCGCGGTGAACTCCCCGGTGAACCCGCTGCTCACGCACCGGGTGGCGTGGCCGGGGGCGGTCTCCAGCAGGTCGGTGCGCGCGGCGGCGACGACCTGCCGCTGGAACACCGGTCCGATGGCCCCGGTGTCGACGGCCTCGGCGGTGAACAGGTAGGCGGTGCCCATCAGCACGCCGACGCCGACGCCCGCGCGGGCCAGCGGCGCGGCGAGCGCGGCCACCATCGCGGCGGACCGCTCGTCGTGCACGCCGCCGGCGAACAGGACGGTCAGGTCGTCGGCCGCGCCGCCCGAGGCCAGGTGGTCGAGCAGGACGTCCACCTGGGACTCCCACAGCGGGAAGCTGTTGCGCGGCCCGACGTGGCCGCCGCACTCCGCGCCCTCGAACACGAACCGCCGCGCGCCCGCCGCGAGGAACTGCCGCAGCAGGCCGGGCGAGGGCACGTGCAGGAACGCGGCGATGCCCGCGGCCTCCAGGTCGGCCGCCTGGGCGGGCCGCCCGCCCGCGATGATCGCGTGGGTGGGCCGGACCTCCCGCACCACCTCCAGCTGCGCGGTGCGCACGTCCTCGGCGGCGAAGCCCAGCACGCCGACACCCCAGGGCGCGTCGCCCAGCTCGGCGCGGGTGCGCTCCAGCAGCCCGCGGGTCTGCGCCGCGCCGGACAGGGCCAGCGCGAGGAAGGGCAGGCCGCCGGCCGAGGCCACCGCCGCGGCGAAGCCGGGCCGGTCGCTGACCCTGGTCATGGGGCCCTGCGCCACCGGCAGGGCGGTGCCCAGGTGCCGCGCGCCCGTCGAGCCCGCTCCGAGCACGGCGGGGGCCGCGTCGTCGGCGAGGGCGGCCAGCACGGCGTCGCGGACCGCGCGCACGGCGGCGCCGGGGGTGCGCCAGCGGCGGGCGAACACCGTCGCCAGGGCCACGTCCTGCCCGACCGGCAGGAACTGCTCGCGCGGGTCGTCGGCCCCGAGCCGGTCCCCGATGCCCTCGGCGGGCAGCTCCGGCGCGCCGGGGCCGCGTCGGCGCAGCACCCGGAAGCCCTGGTGCAGCACGGTCTCGGAACCGTCGAGGCCGTCGAGCGCGGCGGTGACCTCCAGCGGCAGCCCGGCCTCGGGGTAGCGCGCGAGCTGGGTGTCGAGCACGACGCCCGCCGCGCCGCCGGCGACCGCGGCCGCGGCGGTGTGGGGTCCGATGCCGCCGGCCGCCCACACGGGCACGTCGACCGCGGCGAGCACCTGTTGCAGCAGCACGAAGGTGCTCAGCTCGCCGACCCGGCCGCCGGCCTCCCGGCCGCGCACCACCAGACCGGCCGCGCCCGAGGCCACCGCGGACCGGGCTTCGCCCAGGTCGGTGACCTCGACCAGCACGCGGCGGCCGGGGAACTCGTCGGGCCGGCGGACCGGGTCGGCGAGCAGCACGGTGCCCGCGCTGTCGGGCAGGTCCACCTCCGGGCAGCCGGGGCGGACCCGGACGCCGAACGACCCGGCGGTCCACCGCGCGGCCAGGTCCAGCGCGTCGGCCACCGCCCGGGGGTCACCCGCGGGCAGCTCCAGCACGCCGAGCCCGCCGGCGCGGGCGACGGCGGCGGTCAGCCGGGGTGCGGGGCGGTGCACCGGGTTCAGCGCGATGACGAGGTCGGAACGGTTGACCATGCATTACTCCCGGCAGCACGCTTCGGCAGAGCCGATGACGTGGAGTAGTGAAGGCAACCCGGTCCGTCGCGGTCAACGCCCCGAACCCTTGTCCTCACCCTTGTGAACATGTCAAGGCCGGTGCTTGTTGCTTTCCGACAAAGCAGCGCCGATCTGCGGTGTTCTCCACCGGAGCCCGGATGCGGTTCACCCGCGGACACGGCCGCGTCATCGCGTCGACACCGAAGTATTACGCGCAAACGGGAAAGTGTGATGCAACGCACACAGGTGCGACCACATCGGTGTAGGTCATTCGCAGCAGCGGCCTTGTAACCCGATCGGACGCACCCACTTCGGTGGGTGGACAACCTGCCCTACTGAGCGGTAACGGCGGCCTGGCCAGGGCTCGCCGGGGGTGTGCCGGGGTGTGCCGGAGCCGGGCGCGCACGGCGGTCGACCCGCGCGCCCGGCACCGCCGGCCTCAGGTCAGGGCCGGGCGGAAGACGGTTTCCGGGCTGTACCGGGGCTCGCCGTCCACCGCATCCCCGAGGTAGAAGCGCGTCGCCATGGTGCGGTCGTCGAGGTCGAAGACCGTGCGCCACAGCGTGCGCAGCGGGGAGTCCCCGGACTTCCGACCGTCGAACCGCACCTCGTCGAGGGCCGCGCGCAGCCGCTCCGGCGACATCGGACCGGCCTTCACCCGCTCCCCCAGCTTCTCCAGCCGCTGGTGGGTCAGCATGGTGTCCTCGTTGTCCCGGGGCGGGTCCGCCGGGTCGGGACGCCGGTGGAGCAGGTGGTTGGTCACGCTCAGCGAGTCGCCGTCGGCCTCGACGATGTGCTCGACGCCGCCGTGGCCGTGCTCCCAGACGAAGGCCCGGCCGGACGGGTCCGCGACCAGGTAGTGCAGCGGCGTGCCCAGGTCGTACTGCTTGGCCGTCAGCAGCGCCTGCTTGGCCTCCTCGACGTCCCGGCAGGTGTCGAGCACGAACCGGGGCAGCTGGCCCGAGCTGATGCCGACCTGCGGCCCGGCCGGCACGGGCGCGTTCGTGCTCTCCGCGTCCGCGACCAGGAGCACGACCACGAGCCCGTGCTCGTTGATGCCCTCCATGCAGCCGTCCAGCTCGTTCATCGTCACCACCGTGGTGGCCGGCCCGTCGTCGGGGACGCTGGTGATCACGTAGGGGCGCGAGGACATCGGCGGCTCGTCCTCCGGTCCCTGCTCGCCGGTCATCATCGCGACCAACTGCTGCTGCCCGAGGGTGAAGAAGTCGTAGTTGCGGCCGACCAGGGTGTGCCTGTCGGCGGTCCGCGACGGCGCGCTCCAGGTGGCCGAGCAGCCGGAGCCGACCGGCAGGCTGGTGAGCCCGTCGAGGTGGACCGCGTCGTCGTCCGGCGCCACGCCCGCCACCTGCGCCGCGCCCGCCATGCGCGCGTGGTGCTGCGGCCAGTTGCGCTCGAACCAGGTGCGCCGCGCCCGGCCCACGGTCGGGTCGGCGGGCACCGGGCGCCAGCCCCGGCCCCTGGCCTCCTCGGCGAGCGCGCGGCCGACCTCGGACTGGCTGCCAGACACCACGAGGTGCCGCACGGTCATGAACTCACCGGTGCTGCCGGCGACGAGTTCGCGCGTCAAGTCCATCGGGGTACTCCGTTCCGGCGCGTGGGGTGCGTCCCTCCCGGGGTTCCCACCGCGGCCGGCCGGGATGCCGCCCCGGCGGAGAACGGGTCCAGGTACCACCGATCGGCCTACCCGGCGGTGCGCGGCTCACACCCCGACCGGCACGTCCCCGCGCAGCGTGATCCGGTGCATCACGCGCCGCAGGTCGCCGTAGTCGTCCACGGCGTAGTGGGCCGTGCTCCGGTTGTCCCACACCACCACGTCGCCCTCGGTCCACCGGTGGCGCACGGTGAACTCCGGCCGGCCCACCGCGGCGAAGAACACGTCCAGCAGGGCCCGGCTCTCCCCCTCGGTCAGGCCGAGCAGCCGCGTGGTGAAGCCGGGGTTCACGAACAGGCTCCGCCGCCCCGACTCCGGGTGCACCCGGACCACGGGGTGCTCGACCGGCTCCAGCGAGCGGATCCGCTCCCCCTCCCACGTGCCGCCCTCGCCGCCGAGGCGGTCGCGCAGGTACTCCTCGAAGTCCTTGCGCCCGTCGTGCAGCGCGGTGAGCCCGTCCGCCAGCGCGCGCAGCGGCCCGGACAGGAACAGGTAGGCCGCCTCCAGGTCGGTCCAGCACGTGTCGCCGCCGGTGGGCGGCAGCGTCACGGCCCGCAGGACCGACCCGAGCGGCGGCCGCGCCATGAACGTGACGTCGGTGTGCCACACGGGCGCCTTGCCGCCGTCGCCCGCGTCCAGCACGTAGATCTCGGGGTGGTCGGCGTCCAGGCCCGGCACCACCGGGTGGGCCGGCGTCGGCTCGCCCAGCGCGGCGGCGAACGCGCGGTGCGCGGTCGGGGTCAGCGACTGGCCGGGGAACACGAGCACCTTGTGCTCGACCAGGGCCGCGCGCAGCCGCGCGCCCTCCTCGGCGGAGGCGGCGTCGTTGAGGTCGACGCCGGTCACCCGGGCGCCGAGGGTCGGGGTGAGCGGTTCGAAGTGCGTCATGGTTCTCCCCACTGGGTTCAGGCCGCGACCGCGCGGACGGCTCCGGCGACCTCGCCGCGCAGCGCGGCGAACTCCGCCGACCCGCGCAGCTCGTCGGCCGGCACGCCGGAGCGCGGCAGCGGCACGGGCAGGTCCAGCACCACCCGACCGGGCCGGTCGGACAGCACGACGACGCGGTCGGCGAGGAACACGGCCTCGTCCACGCCGTGCGTCACGAACACCACGCCCCGCTCGCCGTCGGTCAGCGAGCGGACGTCCTCCTGGAGCCGTTCGCGGGTCAGCGCGTCCAGCGCGGCGAACGGCTCGTCCATCAGCAGCAGCCGGGGCCGGGCGGCCAGGGCGCGGGCGATCGCCACCCGCTGCTGCTGGCCGCCGGAGACCTCCCACGTGCGGCGCTGCGCGAGGTCGGCCAGGCCCACCTGGTCGAGCAGCTCGCGGGTCCGCCGCGGCCGGTCCGCGCGCGGCACGCCCGCCCAGCGCAGCGCGGTGCCGATGTTGCCGCCGACGGTCTGCCACGGGAACAGCCGGGGCTGCTGGAACACCGTGCCGACGTCGCGGCCGGGCACGGGCGGGCCGCCGAGCACCCGCACCTCGCCGGTGGTGGGCCGCTCGAAGCCGCCGACCAGCCGCAGCAGGGTGCTCTTGCCCGAGCCGGAGGGCCCGACGACCACCAGGAACTCCCCCGGGTCGACGCGCAGGTCCAGCGGCCCGAGGGCGGGCACCCCGGCGCGGCCGGCCCGGTACCGGTGCTCGACGCCGACCAGCTCCACCAGCGGCTCACCCACGGGGCGCCCGCAGGGCCGCGCGGAACGTCTCCAGGTCCGGCACCGAGTCGATCTTCTTCTGCCCGTGCAGGAACTCCGCGGTGGCCCGCAGCTGCTCGGCGAGCCGGCCGGGGGACCCGGGCGGGCCGAAGTACTCGGGCGCGAGCTGCTCGGCGTGGTCGAGGTAGATGTTCTGCTCCAGCTGGGACAGCGCGTCGTCCACGCCCGCGCCGAGCTGCCGCGCCACGGCCTCCGCCACCACCCGCGGCTCGGACTTGATCTTCTTGAGCGCGTCGTCCGTGGCGGCCAGCCACCGGTCGACCACGTCGCCGTTCCGCTCGATGAACTCCTTGCGCCCCACGGTGAACGTCAAGGTCGGCTTGCCCTCGGCGGCGAGCTCCGCGCTGTCGGTGAGCGTTACGCCGTCCTGCTGGAGCACGCCGAGCACCGGCGTCCACACGTACGCGCCGTCGATGTCGCCGCGCTGCCAGGCGGCCTGGATGTTCTGCGGCTCCAGGTCCACCAGGGTGACCGAGGCCGGGTCGACGCCCGCCCGCTCGAAGGCGGCCAGCAGGCTGTAGTGCGCGGTCGAGCTGAACGGCGCGGCGACCTTGCGGCCGGCCAGGCCCGCGATGTCGGTGACGCCGCTGTCCTCGCGCACCACCAGGGCCTCGCTGTCACCGATGACGTTCAGCAGCTCGATGACCTGGTAGGGGATGTTCAGCGGCGCGCTCAACCCGGCCGCGGCGGGGCTGCTGCCGATGACCGCCAGGTCGATCGCGCCGCCGAGGAAGGCGGTGTTGATGCTCGCGCCGGAGTCGAACGAGGTCCAGGTGACCTCGTGGTCGGGCAGCGCCGCCTCCAGCACGCCCCGGTCCTTGACCAGCAGGGTGCTGTCGGCGAAGTTCTGGTAGGCGATGCGGACCCGGGGGCGCTCGCCGGCACCCGAGGAGGACGAGCCGCCGACCCCGCACGCGGCCAGCACCGGCGCGGCGGCGAGCAGGGACAGGACGGACCTGCGGGTGACGGGCATGGTGGTGCTCCCGGTGTAGGCGCTCACGCCCGCCCGCGCCACGGCGAGACGGCGCGTTGCAGCGCGAGGAGGGCGGTGTCGATGAGCAACCCGGTCACGCCGATGACGACGAGACCGAGCAGGACCACCGCGGTCTGGTTGTAGCGCTGGGCGTTGAGGACCATGCCCCCGATGCCGTCCGCGCCGTTGACGGTCTCGGCGGCCACGACCGAGCTGTAGGCGATGCCCACCGCCAGCCGCACGCCGGTCAGGATCTCCGGCGCGGACGCGGGCAGGACCACCGCGGTGACGACGCCCAACCGGTTCGCGCCGAGCGCGTGGGCGGCCTCGACGTACTGCCGGTTGACCCCGGTGACGGCGGCCGCGGTCGCCACCGCGACGGGTGGGAACGCGGCCACCACCAGCAGGTAGACCTTGGGTTCCTCGTCGATGCCGAACCAGATGACCAGCAGGCTGAGGTAGGCCAGCGGCGGCAGCGCGCGCAGGAACGTCACGAACGGCTCGGCCACCGCGCGGACCAGCGGGACCAGGCCCATGACCAGCCCGAGCCCGATGCCGACCAGCACGCCGTAGAGGACGCCGTAGCCGACCCGGCGCAGGCTGACCCCCAGCCGCTCGACCACGGTGGACCCCGCGTACCCGCCCTGGCCGTTGCCCGCGTCGGAGGCGGAGAGCAACTGGTCCCACACCTGTCCGGGCCCGGGGAGGACGGCCGACGGCCAGAACTCCGCGAGCACGAGCAGCTGCCAGATCGCCAGCAGCACCGGTACCGCGGCCACGCGCACCAGCACCGAGTGCGGTGCCGACAGCGCGGCACCGCGTCGTTCCTCCTGCGCCATGGGGACTCCGTGCGGGGGGCGGGAAAAGCGGTCGGCGGCGAATGTACAGAAACGCACATCCCCCGAACGCCTTTCCCGCTCCGTGGACACGGCGGGGGAAAGTGGTTGTGCCGGTGGGGATTTCGTGGGATTCACCCGGAGGAATTACCTCGGACCACGATCGGATCGGCACAACGATCCTTTTGTTCTCCGACATCGCTGTTTCCGCGGCACCGGAGGGGGCCCCTCAGCCGTAGGTGGGGTGCTGGGGCCAGCCGGCGGGCGAGTCCTCCCAGTCCTCCTGGCGGCCGTAGGGGGCGAGGTCGGAGACGACGTTGTTGAAGACCAACCGGTCCACGCCCCGGGAGGTGGTGTTGTAGGTGCGGTACACCTCCTCGCCGTCGCGCAGGAACACGCTCAGCATGAAGCCGCCGCCCGCACCGCAGTCCTCGGCGAACGACGTGCCGTGCGAGGACACGAACGGCAGCGTCCAGCCCTTGCGCGCCCGGTACTCCTCGATCTGCGCCAACGGCATGTTCGACACCGTCGCCCAGCTGATGCCGCGCGCGGCCAGGCCGGGCAGCGCGGTCGGCGGGACGTTGTCGGTGAACCCGGTGCAGCCGGGGCAGTAGTGGTCCGGGCCGTTGTCCATGAACTGGTACACCACCAGCTGCGGGCGCCCCTCGAACAGGTCGAGCAGCGTCCTGGGCCCGTCCGGTGAGGCGAAGGTGTAGCCGTTGCCGAACCCGACCATCGGCAGGCGGCGGCGTCGGGCGGCCAGGGCGTCCTGGGCGCGCGTGAGTTCCTTCTCCGCCAACAACAACTCGTCGCGCGCCCGTTGCCACTCCCGCGCCGACACGATCTCCGGTTTTGCCATGGCGCGATCCTGCCGCAGACCACCGACAGGATCGGTGGGGCAGTCCAGGCGTCAGCACCCGGGCCGGGTCCCACCGGGTCACGGCGAGGCGCAACGGGTCATCGGCGGCTTCACCCGCTACGGCGACGACCACACCGTGCGGGCCGAGCTGGTGCGCATCGCCCGAGACCGGGCCGCCGAGCGGACCGGTGTCCTGTTCGACCGGACCGACACCGTGCTCATCGGCGACACGGCGCGCGACGTGGAGGCCGCGCACGCGGCCGGGGTGCACGTCATCGCGATGGCGAGCGGCCGCCCCGACGTCGCGGAGCTGCGCGCCGCCGGGGCGGTCGACGTGCTCGAGGACCTGACCGGGATCGACCGCGTGCGGCCCGCGCTCACCCGCTGACGCGGCAACGGGCGCCGCCGTCGTGCGCGGGCAGCAGGGGCATCGCGTCCGGCCACGGCGCGATCACGCCGCACACCACCGACGGGATCGTTGCGCGCGGGAGGGGTGTGCCGCGGTGCCCGCACCGCGTACCGAGTGGACGGTCAGCTCCCGGCGGCGAGGCCGGCCTGCCGCTCCAACCGTTCGACGCGGTCGAGGACGGGACGCAGTTCCCGGCGGACCGCGGTGGCGACCACGTCCGCGTCGGCCGCAGGCGTGGTGGTGCCCGCCTGGGCACGGAGGTGGGTGTAGCCGGTGAGGGCGGCCACGACCGTCCGCCGTGCGGTGCGGAGGTCGACGCCCAGTTCCCGCAGCGCGTGCCCGGCGGTTCCGTCGGGTTCGCCGACCAGGCCGAGCAGCAGGTGTTCGCAGCCGACGTAGTTGTGCCCCAGCGCGAGGGCCTCGGTCACGGTCAGCTCCACCGCGTTGGCCGCGGGGCCGCTGAACCGGGTCGCCGACGGGGTGTCGGAAGCCCCGGGTTCGGGCGAGGCGTCGGACAGCGCCCGTGCCACGTGGGCGGGGTCGACCTCCATCGCGCGCAGCACGTGCAGCGCGAGGTTGGTCCCCTCGGCGAGCAGCCCGTGCAGCAGGTGTTCCGTGTCGACGTCGGCGGCACGGGCCTCCCGCGCTCGCCGGACGGCGAGTGCGACCACCGCGCGCGTGCGTTCGGTGAACTGCGAGAGCCCGGCGGTCGGGTCGTCGGTCTCCAGGTCGCCCAGCACGGTCGCCCGGATCGCGGTCACGCGCCGCACCGACTGCTCCAGCGCCCGCTGGCAGATCGCCGAGACCGGCACCCCGGTCGTCCTGACCGCTTCGGCCAGGTCGTCGGGCAGGTACACGTTGATCTTCGGCATCGCGGACGCCCTTCGTTCCGCCGGACGAAATCTGACTAACCCCATGTATAACCCCTCATGGGGGTACAGTCAACGTGCCGGTGACCCGAGGGCCTGACCGGGATCGATCGCGTGCGATGCGCGCTCACCCGCTGACGTCGCAGCGGGTGCCGTCGTCGTGGGCCAGCAGCAGCGGCACCGCGTCGAGCGGTTCCGGGGTCCACGGCCGGTCGGTCAGCAGCGCCACCGACGAGGCGTAGCCGGGGCCCGCGTCGAGGTCGTGCAGCGTCACCGGTGTGCCCAGCGGCTCCGGGCCCGACCACCCGAGCAGGCGGGGCGGCTCGTCCGGCGCGCTGAGCCGCACCGAGCCCGGCGGCACCGACAGGCCGTGGCCGGTGGCCTTGAGCACCGCCTCCTTGCGCGCCCAGGCCAGGGTGAACCCCGGCCCGGCCGGGCAGCCGGCCAGCTCGGCCACGCGCGGGTCGACCGGACGGACCTCCTCGACGTCCACCCCGACCTCGGCGCCCCAGGCGAACGCGACCACGACCCGGTCCCCCGAGTGCGACACGGAGAAGTGCACCCCGTGCGGCTCGGCCAGGCGCGGTTTGCCGTTGGCGCACCCGCACCGCGAGCACGAGGTGGTGAGCCGGACCCCGGTCGGCGCGACCCCGAGCTCCCGCCCGAGCCGCAACCGGACCAGGGCCCGGCCGGTGACGTGGCGCAGCAGCGCGTCCCGGTCGCGGAAGCGGGCGCACCGGGCGCGCTCGTCGGGGTCGAGCAGCCCGGCCACCCCGTCGACCGGGCGCGCCCACCACACCTCGCACCGCACGGCGGTCAGCGCACCGCCTGCGGCGCGCGCAGCAACGCGCGCATCCCGTCGAAGCACTCGTCCAGGTCCTCCGACAGCGAGAACTCGTGCACCGGCAACCCGGCCAGCAAGCCGCGCAGGTCGGCCTCCACCGCGGCGAGCACCGCCGGGTCGGTCTTGCCGGTGGCGAAGTCGCCGCGGCACAGCTCGACGGCCTCGGTCACGCCCAGCGGCCGGGTCCCGGTGGAACCGTCGCGGACCAGGAACACCGCGGCCTCGGGGCGGGCGCGCGGGCGCAGCCGGTCGGACAGCGCGTCGGGCAGCCGGACGCGGCTCTTCCGGCCCTCGTCGATCTCGCTGATCAGCGCGCCGTCGAGCACGGTGGCGCGGTCGATCGTGGCGCGGTCGAGGTAGACGGCGCGCGGGTAGCCCCACACGACACCGGGTTCGTCGTCCAGGTGCCGCACCATGATGTCCTCGCCGGCCAGGTCGGCGCCGCGCTCCAGGCACCAGAAGCTGAACGTCGACTTGCCCGTGCCGGTCGGCGCGGACACCAGCGCCACCTGCCCGTCGACGCCGACGGCGCCGGCGTGCAGCGGGTAGTGGCGGGGCGAGCGGCACACCAGGTAGAGGAACAGCCGCTCCAGGATGAAGCGGCCCCACACGACCTGGTCGTCCAGGTCGCCGCGGGCCAGGGTGACGGTGGCCCGCCACCCGTCCGGCTCGACCACCGCGCGCGAGTTGCCGGTGTCGATGGTGATCGGGTCGGACGCGATCACCTCCAGCGTGTGCGGCGGGTCGACCGTGGGCACGCCCGCGCCGTCGGTCACCTCGAAGGTCAGGTGCACCTCCGGGGCCGACGCGGGCGGCTCGGCGACGCCGAAGAACAGGTCGACGGCCTCGCGCGCCTCGGGGTGCACCGAGCACACGACGCGGAAGCCGTAGCACTCGCGGACGATCTCCAGCATGGGTTGACCTGCTCTCACTCGGTTAGCCGGCCGAACCGGCTGCGCACGAACAGCAGCGGCGGCCGGTCGGACAGGACGTCGAACGCGCGGACCGCGCCGATCACCACCGTGTGGTCACCGGCGGCGTGGACCTGCTCCACCACGCAGTCGAAGAAGCTGACGCCGTCGGTGAGGATCGGCGCCGAGGAGTGCGGCGCGGGCCGCCAGGGGATGCCGTCGAACGCGCCCGCGCCGTCCGGCCGGACCCGACCGGCGAACCACCGCGCCACCTCCTGCTGCGCGTCGGCGAGCACGGTGACCGCGAAGACCCCGGACCGCCGGAGCCGCTCGCAGGTCCGGGAACCGTTGCCCAGCGACACCAGGACCAGCAGCGGGTCCAGCGAGATCGAGGTGAACGAGCTGACGGTCATGCCGCACGGCAGGCCGTCCTCGACCGTGCTCAGCACGGTCACCCCGGTCGGGAACCGGCCCGCGGCGTGGCGGAACCGCCTGCCCAGGTCCGGCTCCACCGCGGTGCTCACGTCGTGGCCGCGAGCGGCGCCGAGGTCAGCTCCCGCAGCCGGTTGAGCTGCTCCAGGCCGGCCAGGACGGTCCGCTGCGGCAGGCCGAAGTCGATCAGGCAGGCGATCTCGTCCACGTCGATGGCCCGCGCCCGCTCGACCACGCGCGCCGCCTTGTCGACCGTGCCCAGCAGCGCGCCGTCGTCGTAGTAGCGGTCGAACGCCCGCTCGACGAGGAAGTCCACGTCCTTGGCGCGCAGCTTGCTCGGGTCGACCTTGCGGGCGCTGCCCTGCTGCGAGCCCAGCAGCAGGCCGAGCGAGCTGCGCAGGTAGTCGCACATCGGGCCGCGCACCTGCTCGCGCACCACGTCCTCGTCCTCGCCCAGGAAGGTGTGCACCATGAGCGCGACGTGCCCCTCCGAGCCGTTCTCCCGGGAGGCGGCGCGGTACTCGGCGATCTTCCCGGCCAGCTCGTCGAGGTCCTGGCCCAGCAGGTGGGTCAGCAGCCCGGCCCCGGCGCGGCCGGCGTTGCGGAAGGTCTCCACGCCGCCCGCGCTGGTGATCCACACCGGCAGCTCCGGCTGCACCGGCGGCGGGAAGACCCCGACCCGCTGCGGCGCGCCGGTGCCGTCGACCACGTCGACCTGCTCGCCGCGCCACAGCCGGCGCACCTGGTCGGTGTAGTCGATGAGCACCTGCCGGCGGTCGGCGTAGTTCTCCGGCTTGAGCGCGAAGTCCACGGCGTGCCAGCCGGAGGCGAAGGACAGGCCGACGCGACCGCCCGAGAGGTTGTCCACGACGGACCACTCCTCGGCGATGCGCAGCGGGTTGTGCAGGGGCGCGACGACGCTGCCGGCCCGGATCTGGATCCGCTCGGTGATGGTGGCGACGGCGGCGCCGGTCACCGACGGGTTGGGGTAGAGCCCCCCGAACGAGTGAAAGTGGCGTTCGGGCGTCCACACGGCGGTGAAGCCGTTGCGGTCGGCGAACCGCGCGCCGTCCAGCAGGAGCCGGTAGCGGTCGGTGTCGAGTTCGCGGCTGTCGTTGGCGAAGTAGAAGAGGCTGAAGTCCATCGTGTCCCCCAAGGGTGTGGTTCAGGCCGGGAGGGCGCTCTCGGCGGGCTGCTGCGGCCTGGTGCTCTGGGCCCAGCGGGCGACGGCGGGCGCGGCCAGGCCGGCGGCGAGCAGGACGACGGCGAAGACGAGCCAGCCCGGCCAGCCGAACCCGATCACGAGCGTGGTGGCGGCGACCGGCGTGATCACCGAGCCGAGCTGGGTCGACATGCCGAACAGGCCCTGGTACTGGCCCTGCGCGTGCTCCGGGGCCAGCTCGTAGGCCAGCGCCCACGACCCCGCGCTGTAGAGCAGCTCGCCGAACACGTGCACCAGCGCGCCCAGGCCCAGGGCCACCACCGCCAGCCACGCCGGCTGATCCGCCGCCAGGGCGAACAGGCCGCAGCACACCGCGAGCAGGACGCCGCAGCGCCGCAGCGCCCGCGCCCCGCCCTCGACGTCCTCGCTGCCCTGGCTGGCGCGCACCTGGAACAGCACCACCATGATCGTGTTGAGCAGCAGGATGGCGGAGTACACCCAGGTCGGGGCCTCGGTGCGCTCGGCGATCCAGATGGGCAGGGCGACGGTGAGGATGCCGCCGTTCATCACCAGGACCGCGTTGAGCAGCGCGACGACCGCGAACGGCCGGTCGCGCAGCACCACCCAGGTGGGGCCGTCGCCCTCCGCCGACTTCGCCGCGGGCGGCACGTTCGGCGCCTTGAGGAACACCAGGCCCGCCACCACGTACAGCACGCCCGCGGCGAACAGCAGCGACACGTAGCCCGGCCGCGAGTCGAAGTGCAGGGCCACCCCGCCGGCGACCGCGCCGATCGACACACCGATGTTGGTGATCGACCGCAGGTACGCCCTGGCGCGCACCCGGTCCTTGCCCTTCGTCACGCCCGCGACCAGCGCGCCGCGGGCCGCGTCCGCCGCCGACTGCGCCGAGATCACCAGCGTGGAGGCGAGGACGAACCCGACGAAGCCGCCGACGAGGGCGTAGGTGCAGATCGTCAGCCCCTGGAGGGCCACGAACGCGATCGCCGCGGTGCGGGCGCCCAGCACGTCCGCCACGCGCCCCGCCGGGATGCTGACCAGCATCCCGAGCACGGCCGCGATCGTCATGCCCAGGCCCACCTGGGTGGCGGGGATGCCGACGGAGCGGGTGAAGAACAGCACGGTGACGGAGATGAGCACACCGTTGCCGACCGTCCGCGCCAGGTTGCTCGCGGCGAGGACCCGGATCGGCCCGCGGTCGGGGATGAGGTGCCGGACGAAGGACGGTACGGCCGCCATGGGGGTGTTCCTCTGCTTCCTGGTTCGGGTCAGACGAGGTCCGGCGCGGTGAGCAGCTCGCGGAGCCTGCCCCGGTCCGCCTTGCCGTTGGCGTTGAGCGGCAGCGCGTCCAGGTGGACGTAGCGCCGCGGCACCATGTGCACGGGGATCTTCTTGCGCAGCCACAGCAGGAACGCCGTCGACTCGACCGGGCTGCCGGTGTGGAAGCCGACCAGCTCGGTGTCGTCACCCCTGCGGTGCGCGATGACGACGGCCTGCGAGACGTCCGGGTGCTTGCGCATCGCGGCCTCGACCTCGCCCAGCTCGATGCGGTAGCCGCGGACCTTCACCTGGTTGTCGAGCCGGCCCAGGTGGACCCACTCCCCCCGCTCGACCCGCACGCGGTCGCCGGTGCGGTAGTAGTGCGCGGGGGTCAGCGGGCCGTCGCCGTCGTAGGGCTCGGCGCGCCCGCCGTCGAAGGCGAGGAACCGGCCGGCGTTGTCGCCCGGGTCGAGGTAGCCGTCGAAGCGCTGGGAGCCGCGCACGCACAGCTCGCCCTCCTGCGCCGGGCGGCCGTCCTCGTCGAGCACGACCCGGTCCAGGAAGTCGTACACCGGACCGATCGGCACGGTGTCGTTCGACGTCTCCGGCCAGTCGGCGGGGTCGTCGGGCAGCCGGTACTCGGTGCACGCCACGGTCAGCTCGGTGGGGCCGTAGACGTTCTCGACGACCGCGTCCGGGGCGACCGCGTGCCACGCGGCGGCCTGCCGCACGGTCAGCTGCTCGCCGATGAACACGCTGTAGCGCAGGGTGTTCACCAGGCCGGTGGGCAGGTTGCCCAGCTCGGCGCTGACCGAGACCACCGACGGCACCGAGAACCAGTGCGTGATGCCGTGGTTGACCAGGTAGTCCACCGGCGTGAGCAGCTCGTTGCGCTGCGGCGCGACCAGCGTCGCGCCCCCGCCCCAGGTGACGAACAGGTCGAACACCGACGGGTCGAAGGTCAGGTCGAACGTGTGCGACATCCGGCAGCCCGGCTCGACCCGGTAGCGCTCGATGTTGTGCGCGATGTAGGGCGAGAGGTTGCGGTGCCGGACGGGCACGCCCTTCGGCCGCCCGGTGGACCCGGAGGTGAACAGCACGTAGGCCACGTCGTCCGGGGACACCGCGTACGGCGGGAGTTCCGCCTCGTCCGCGCCGGTGTCGGTGATGTCGGCCTCGGTCAGCTGCACCACCGTCGGCACGAGCGCGTCCAGCTCGGCGTCGCGCTGGGCGGCGCCGGACTCGTCGACCACGACGAGGTCCACGCCCGCCAGCTCGCACACCATCCGGTTGCGGTCGGCCGGGTAGGCCGGGTTGAGCGGGGTCACGGTGGCCCCGAGCCGCAGCGCGGCCAGGTAGCCGGTGAACGCGACCCGGCTGCGGGCCGCCAGCAGCGCCAGCCGCCGCGGCGGCGCGCCGTGCTCCCGCAGCAGCCGGTCGGCCAGCGACACGACCTCGCGGTGCAGCCGCGCGTAGGTCACGGCCTCGCCGCGGACCTCCAGCGCGGGCCGGTCCGGGTGGCGGCGCACCGAGCCCTCGAACCACTCGTAGAGGGTGCGACCGCCCAGCTCGGGCGCGTGCACGGACATGGTGGTCGTCTCCGGCTGCCGCGTGGGCACCAGGTGCAGCCGCTCCACGCCCTCCGGCCCCACCGGGGGCGCCAGCTCGGCCGCGCAGCGGCAGGCGGTGTCGGTGAACCCGGCGAAGCGGTAGGCCACCTCCATCATCCGGTTGCGGTCGGTGCGCCGGAAGTCCGCCACCAGGTGGGCGCCCGCGCGGGCGGCCTGGTCGGTCAGCCAGCGCAGGATCACCGCGCCGGTGCCGAACGCGACCACGCGGCACGAGGTCGCGAGCAGCTTGAGGTTCCACACCCCCGCGTGCTTCTCGATGAGCATCACGCCGATGGCGCCGTGCGGGCCGAAGCGGTCCTTCAGCGTCGCCACCAGCACCTCGTGCCGCGGGTCGGCGATCAGCGCGCGCAGGTCGGCGTCGGAGTAGTGCACGCCGGTGGCGTTCATCTGGCTGGTGCGCAGGGTCAGCTCCTCGACCCGCGCCAGCGCCTCCTCACCGGCCCGCTCGATGCGCAGCTCCAGCTCCAGCGACCGGAGGAACTCCTCGTCCGCGCCGCTGAACTCGGCCCGCGCGGCGTCGCGCTGGAACCCGGCCTGGTACATCCGGCGCCGCTGCCGGGAGTCCTCGGTGACCACCGGGGTGAACTCCGGCAGGTCGAGCAGGGTCAGCGCCCGCTCGGCCTCGTAGCAGCGCACCTCGGGCAGGTGGTAGGCCACCTCGGCGCGCTCGGTCGGCTGGTCGTCGATGAACGCGATGGTGCGCGGCGCGAAGTTGAGCGCGTCCGCGATCGCCCGCACCGAGCCCGACTTGGGGCTCCAGCCGATCTGCGGCAGCACGAAGTACTCCGCGAGGCCCAGCTCCTCCAGCTTGGCCCACGCCTGGTCGTGGTCGTTGCGGCTGGCGACGGACTGGAGGATGCCGCGCGAGTCCAGCTCGACGACGACGCGGCGCAGCTCGTCGACCAGCTCGACCTCGCCGTCCTCCAGCAGGGTCCCCCGCCACAGCGTGTTGTCCAGGTCCCAGACCAGGCACTTGACCGCCGGCTGCTCGCTCACCCGTGCTCCCCCTTCGTTCACACTTCCCACAGCGTCACCGCCCAGGCCGCGACCGGGCTGTTGTTGAGCACCAGCACCAGGTCTCCCCGCCCCAGCTCCCCGGAGGCCAGCAGGCGGTCGAGGTTGAGCACGACGTCCATCGCGCCCAGGTGCCCCAGCTCGCGCAGGTGCTGCCCGCACACCGGGTGGATGGGCACGCCGAGCAGGGTGGTGTAGAAGTCGTAGGCGCTCGCGGTGACGTTCTGCATGAGCGTCGCGCCCACGTCGGCCTTGGTCACGCCCGCGTCGGCCAGCACCTGGTCGACCAGCCGGTCCAGCCGCTTCTGGCTGTGCATGGCCAGGTCGAAGCGGTAGCGGTCGGCCGACTGGCACTCCTCGCGCCACTCGTACCAGGGGGCCTGCTTGTAGTCGACCCGGAACAGGTCGTGGAAGCTGCCGTCGGTCTCCATCCGGTGCGCCCGCAGCACGGGCCGCCCGCCGCGCACCACGGTCATGGCGTACGCGCCGTCGCCGATGACGGTGACCGGGTAGCGGATGCGGTCCGCGCCGGTCGGCCTGCTGGCGTGGGCGATCAGGACGCTCTCCCGCGACGGGTCCGCCACCAGCAGGTCGCGGGCGAGCGCCCAGGCCGCGCTGGAGCCGGTGCAGCCCAGTCCGTCCACGGTGAACGAGAACGACGCCAGGCCGCTGCCGTGGGCCACCGCGCCCACGTCCGAGCCGAGCAGCACCTCCGGCGAGCGGGGGCTGACCAGCATCAGCACGTCCGGCTGCCCGGGGTTGGCCGCGAGCAGCTCGCGGCACGCCCGCGCGGCCAGGTCCGTGGTGGGCTCCTCGTCGAAGACCGCGACGGTCTCCACGCCCGCGGCCCGCGCGAACTCGGCCTCCTCGTGGGCGAGCGAGGCGAACTCGGGCAGGTCGACGACCTTGGCGCGGTCGTCGGGCAGCACGCAGCGGATGGCGCCGATGCCGATGCCGGCGTCCCCGGCTCCGGTCGGGGCGCTCACGACGCCACCGCCAGGGCGTGCTCGGCCAGCACGAGCCGGCAGATCTCGTTGCTGCCCTCGATGATCTCCATGAGTTTCGCGTCCCGGTAGGCGCGGGCGACGACGTGGCCGTCCTCGGCGCCCGCGGAGGCGAGCACCTGCACGGCGGTCGAAGCCTGTCGCGCGGCGTTGGTGGCACTGACGTGCTTGGCCACCACGGCGGCGGTGACCATCTCGGGCGAGCTGTCGTCCCAGCACCGGCTGGCGTGCTCGCAGACCCGGGTGGCCACCTGCTCGGCCACCAGCAGGTCCGCCAGGTGCCCGGCGACGAGCTGGTGCTCGGCCAGCGGCTTGCCGGACTGGACCCGGGAGGCCGCGTGCCGCGTCGCCGCGGTCAGGCAGGCCCGCAGGATGCCGACGCAGCCCCAGGCCACGGACACGCGGCCGTAGGTCAGCGCGGTGGTGACCAGCATGGACACCGGCTGCCCCGCGCCGCTGAGCAGCGCGTCGAGCGGCAGTCGGACGTCGCGCAGCTCCACCGTGGAGTGGCCGGCCGCGCGGCAGCCCATCGGGTCGGGCACCGGGCGGACGGACACGCCCGCGGCGGTGGTCGGCACGACCACCGCGGCGGCGCCGTCGCCGAACCGCCCGACCACGACCAGCAGGTCCGCGTACCCGGCGCCGGTGAGCCACACCTTGGTGCCGTCCACCACCACCGCGTCGCCCTCGACCCGGATGGTGGTGCCCATCGCGGACAGGTCGCTGCCCGCGCCGGGCTCGCTGAACCCGATGCCGACCAGCTCACCGCCGGTGAGGCGGGACAGGTAGTGCTTGCGCTGCGCGGCGGAGCCGAACCGCTGGACCGCCCACGCCGCCATGCCCTGCGAGGTCATCAGGCTGCGCAGCGAGCTGCACAGCGAGCCGACGTGGGCGGTGAACCCGCCGTTGTCCAGGCTGGACCAGCCCCGCCCGCCGAAGCGGGCGGGCACCTCGGCGCACAGCAGGCCCTCCTCGCCCAGCCGCCGGACCACCTCGGTGGGGATGCGGCCCGCGCGGTCCCACTCGCCAGCGCGGTCGCCGACGAGCTCGGTGACCAGCACGCGGGCCTCGCTCAGGTCGTCACTCACCGCTGCCCTCGTCCTGGAGCCTGCGCACCAGCGCGACCATCGCGTTGACGGTGCGGAAGTTGTCCAGCTTGAGGTCCTCGCCCGCCACCGAGACGTCGAACGCCTTCTCCAGCGCCATCACGAGCTGGAGCGCGAACAGCGAGGACACCGCGCCCGAGGCGAACAGGTCCGTGTCGGGGGCCCAGGTCTTCTTGGTGTGCTGCTCGATGAAGCGCAGCACGTGCTGCTCGATCTCGGCGTCGTTCCGGCCGGTGGTGGTGGTCTGCTGGGTGGTAGACAGGGTCACGACTGTGCCTCTCCGTGTTCGTAGAAACCGCGGCCGGTCTTGCGGCCGTGGTCGCCGGCGGCGACCTTCGCGACCAGCAGGTCGCACGGCTCGTAGCCGAGGTCGCCGGTGCGTTCGCGCAGGACCCTCAGGGAGTCCACGACGTTGTCCAGGCCGATCAGGTCCGCGGTGGCCAGCGGGCCGGTGCGGTGCCCGAGGCAGCCCTGGAAGACGGCGTCCACCGCCTCGGGGGTGGCGCGGCCCTCCTCGACGATGCGGGCCGCCTCGTTGATCATGCGCTGGAGGATGCGGTTGATGACGAACCCGGGCCCGTCCCCGACCACGACGCCCTCGCAGTCGAGCGCCGCCAGCAGCGCGTCGGTGCGGTCCTTGGCGTCCTGCCCGGTGCGCGGGCCGTGGATGACCTCGACGGTGCGGATCAGGTAGGGCGGGTTCATGAAGTGGATGCCGACGAGCTCCTCGGGCCGGGCGGTCCAGTCGGCCTGCTCGTCCACCGGGATGGCCGAGGTGTTGGTCACCAGCAGCGTGCCGGGGCGCACCGCCGCGGACACCTCCGCCAGCACCTTGGCCTTCACCTCGGGCAGCTCGGTCACGGCCTCGATGACGGCGTCGGCGTCGGCCAGCCGGCCCACCGAGGTGGTGGTGACCAGCTCGCCGACCGACGCGGTGCGCGGCAGCCTGCCCATGAGCTGGGCCAGCCGCAGCTGCTGCGCCACGTTGTCCCGGGCGCGCTCCAGCACGGCGTCGTCCACGTCGACCAGCACCACGGGCAGGCCGCGGCCGATCGCCAGCGTCGCCAGGGCCGTGCCCATCGTGCCCGCGCCCACCACGCCGAGCCGGTTGATCCCCTGCTCGCTCATCGAACCTCCACCAGGTCTTGGTCGTCCACGTCGGACCGGACGAGCAGGTCGCCGATCAGGTCGCCGAACTTCGGGTGTCGCTCGGCGAGGAAGGTCAGGCAGCGCCGCAGCAGGTCACCGGTCGGCGCGGAGCCCAGCTCGGCGCGCTCCAGCCACGGCCGCCAGGCGACCGCCTCCAGGCCGTCCTCGTCCAGCTCGTGGCCGTCGAGCTCGTAGAGGGCCATCGTCGACAGCAGCCCGCTGCCGGTCTCCAGCGCCTTGTCCGCGACCCGCCGCTGCCAGGTCTCCGGGGTCACCGCCTCGGTCCGCCAGCCGGCGCCGGCCAGCAGCCCGAACAGGCGGCGCGGGCTGAAGCTCTTGCGGTCCACCAGGTGGTAGACCCGCCCGACCGAGCCGGGCGAGACGGTCAGCTCGGCCATCGCCCTGGACACCACGTCCACCGGGGCCATCGGCATGGCGCGGTCGTCGAGCGGGTGCGCGCCGACCGCGAGGCCGCTGGTGAGGACGTTCCAGATGAGGTCCTTGTCGTTGCAGGCGCCGGTCTTCGTCGAGCCGAGGATGAACCCGGGCCGGAAGATCCGCACCCGCATCCCGTCCTGCTCGGCGCGCTCCAGCAGCCGCTCGGCCACCCACTTGCCGACGCCGTAGCCACCCTGCTGGGGGTCCAGCGGCTGGTCGCGGGTCTCCAGGATCTTGTTGTCGGTGCCGAGCGCGTAGTGCGTGGCCGCGACGGTGGAGACGAAGCTGAAGTCGCGGATGCCGTGCCCGCGCATCCAGCGCAGCAGGTCGACCGTCGCCAGGACGTTGTCCTCGCGCAGCACGCGGTAGGGCTCGGTGAACACCACCTTGGCCGCGCAGTGCAGCACGTAGCCGATCCGGCCGGCCAGCTCGCCGTCCCGGTAGGACTCCAGCAGCCCGGTGACGTCCCGCAGGTCGCCCAGGACCAGGTGCACGCGGGCCGGGTCGGGCTCGGGCAGGCCGAACTTGGCCGAGGCGTCGCGCAGCCGCTGCCGGGCCCGCGCCTCGTGGTCCGCGCGGACCACGCAGTACACCCGGCCCTCGGTGGCCGCGAGCAGCTCGTGCAGCAGGAACGTGCCCAGGAAGCCGGTGGTGCCGGTGAGCAGCACGTCCCGGCCCGGCGCCTCGAACGGCGCCAGCTCGCCCAGCGGCAGCTGGAGGTCGCGGTCCACCAGGTCGCCGTCGCCGTCGGCGATCGGGTCGATGTCGGACGAGCCGCGCTCGGCGCCCGCCCGCAGGCCGCGCACGATCTCGGCGATGCGCCGCACGGTGGCCTTGCTGCCGCCCGCCCGGTGCACGTTGACCAGCACGTCGAACCGCTTCTGGATCTTGAGCACCATCTGCACGGACAGCAGCGACGAGCCGCCGAGCGCGCCGAACTCGTCGTCCAGGCCGACCCGGCCGCCGCCGAACAGGTCGCGCCAGACCTCCAGCAGGCCCTGCTCCACGTCGTCGGCGCCCACCACGGGTTCGGTCGACGGGGCGGCGGGGACGGCCGCGCACGCCGGCGCGGGCGTGGCGTGCAGGGCCGGGTAGCGGTCCAGCGCCCAGGCCCGGCGGCGGGACAGCGGGTAGGCGGGCAGCGGCACGCGGCGGCCGGTGCCGTCGGACAACGCGGCCCAGTCCACCTCGACGCCGTGCAGCCAGGCGTCGGTGATCGCCTCGTCGACGTCCCCCGTCGCGGACACCACGTGGGTGTTCGGCGGCGGGTTGTCCTCGGGCCCGGCGACGACCTCCACGTCCGCCCCGAAGGCGAGCGCGAAGCGGTCGAGCACCGCCTGCTCGACGCCCTCGGCCGCGGCGACCAGCGCGCGGCGCGGGGTGGCGCGGACCGTGCGCGCCGCCGGCGGCCGCGGCAGGCGCAGCGCGGCGGCCAGCCTGCCGGCGGGCGCGCTGACCACGCGGCGCTCCGGGAACGCCTTGCGGCCCACGCGCAGGGTGTGCGCGACGTCGGCCGCCGCGTCGGGGTCGAGCGCGTCGGCGAGCCGCTTGGACATGGCGTCCAGCTCGGTGCGGGTCCGCGCGGACAGCACCAGCCGGACGACCTCGTCCGCGCGGGCGGCGGGCCGGGTGGGCGCGGGCGGCGGGGCGAGCACCGCGGCGACGTTCGTGCCGCCCAGGCCCATCGAGTTGACCAGCACGTGCCGGTCGCGGTCGGTGGTGGCGCCCGCCTCGGTGGCAATGTGGAACGGGCTCTCGGCCAGCAGGCCCGGGTCGCGGGGCCGCTCGAACATCGGGTGCGCGGGCAGCGTGCCGGTCTGGGCGATGCGGACGGCCTTGATGAACCCGGCGATGCCCGCGGCCGGGCCGGTGTGCCCGATGTTGGCCTTCACCGTGCCCAGCGAGCAGAAGCCGGTGCGCGAGGTGCTGGCGCGCAGCCCCTCGGCCAGGCCGCGCAGCTCGATGTGGTCGCCCAGCGAGGTGCCGGACCCGTGTGCCTCGACGTAGCGCAGCTCGTCCGCGCTGACGCCCGCCACGCGCAGCGCGCCGGAGACGACCTCGGCCACGCCGAGCGGGTTGGGCGCGGTGAAGCCGGAGCGGTCGGCGCCGTCGTTGCCGACCGCGCTGCCCTTGACCACGGCGAGCACGTGGTCACCGTCGGCCAGCGCGTCGGACAGCCTGCGCAGCGCCACCACGCCCACGCCGGAGCTGAACGAGGTGCCGGTGGACCTGGCGTCGAAGGCCCGGCAGAAACCGTCGGCGGACATGAGCCCGCCGGGCTGGTAGCGGTAGCCCGCGATCGGCTCCAGCACGGTCGCGCCGCCGGCCAGGGCGATGTCGCACTCGCCGGACAGCAGGCTCAGCGTCGCGTAGTGCACCGCGTACAGCGAGGACGAGCAGGCGGTCTGCACGCCGACCGTCGGACCGCGCAGGCCCAGCTTGTAGGCCACCCGGGAGGGCAGGAAGTCGCCCAGCCCGCCCAGGTGCAGGTCCACGTCGTCGATGGCCGCGGCCATGCCCTCGGCCTGCGCCTTCGCCGCGAACAGCACCGAGGTGTAGGTGCTCTGCGCGCCGCCCGCGAACACGCCCACGACGGGGCCGCCCGGCCGGGGCGCGTGCCCGGCGGTCTCCAGGGCCTCCCACGACGCTTCCAGGAAGATGCGCTGCTGCGGGTCGATCAGCTCCGCCTCGGTGGGCGGGTAGCCGAAGAACTCGGCCGCGAAGTCGGCGTGGCCGGGCAGGCTCGTGCCCACCCGGACGAAGTCGGGCTCGCCCAGCATCGCCTCGGTCACCCCGGCGGCGAGCATCGCCTCGCGCGGGAGCTCCCGCAGCGAGACCACGCCGTCCTCCAGGTTGCGCCAGAAGTCCTGCGGGGTCCAGGCGTCCGGGAACCGGGCGCCGATCCCGACCACCGCGATGTCGGTGTCGCTCACCGGGTCATTCCCCCTGTCCGGTGCGGCGGGCGCGACCGAGCAGCCCGCGGCGGTTGGTGGCGCCCAGCTCGACCAGCTCGCGCGGGGCGTCGGGCGAGGTGAGCAGCTCGACCTGGGCGCGGACGGTGCTGTGCTGGAACAGGTCGGCCGCCTCCAGCTCGCGGTCGGTCATGCCGCCGAGGCGCTCCAGCAGCACGATGAGCAGCAGCGAGTCGCCGCCGATCTCGAAGAAGTTGACGTCGTCCGGCACGGTCGTGCGGTCCAGCACCTCGGCCCAGGCTTGCCGGACCCCCTCGGTGGTGGCCGCGAGGTCGGTGGCGGTTTGCGTGTTCACTTGCGGATCTCCTTGAGTGCGGGCGCGTCGAGGTCGACGGCGAGGTCGCCCGCCGCGGCGGTCACCGAGGCGAGCAGGCCGGCCGCGGTGCGGGCGTCGAACAGTCCGGTGGCGCAGGAGGCGGCCAGTTCCACCCGGTCGGGCAGGTCCGTGGCCACGAGCTCGAACTCGTACTTGATGTGCGTCGGTTCCGGTGGCAGGTAGCGGGCCGTGGTTCCGGGCCCGAGGTCCGGTGGCTCCGCCGGCGCGGGCAGGGCCGTGGTGTAGACCGGGGTCACCGGCGGCCTGCTCAGGTCGCGGCCCGGGTGCAGCGCCGCCGCGATGGCGTCGAACGGCACGTCGGCGTCGCGGTAGCAGGCGGTGCTGCGGTCGCGGACGCGGACCAGCAGCTCGCGCCAGGTCGGCTCGTCGCGCAGGTCGACCCGCAGCACCAGGGTGTTGATGAACATGCCCACCGCGTCCGCGCCGCCCGCCCGGTCCCGGCCGGCCCAGGGGAAGGCGAACAGGAAGTCGCGCTGGTCGCCGCGGCGGGCCAGCGCCACCGCGAGCAGCGCGGCGGTGGTCATGAACGTGGTGCAGCCCAGTTCGGCGCCCGCCGCCCGCAGCGCGGCGGTGACCTCGCGGTCGAGCAGCGCGGTGGTGGTGCGGCCCCCGGTGGACTGCACGGTCGGCCGCGGCCGGTCGCGGGGCAGGTCGACGTCCGTGGGCGCGCCCCGCAGGGCTTCCACCACCGCGGCGATGCGCGCCTCGTCGACCGGCTCGCCGGCCAGCGCGGCCGGGTGCACGGGGTCGGCCAGGTCGTCCCGGCCCCGGTACACCGCGGCGATCTGCTCGGCCAGCACCTGCTGCGACCACCCGTCGGTGACGATGTGGTGGGCGGTGAGCACGAGCACGGCGCGGTCGTCGAGCGCGACGACCTCGGCCCGCGC
The DNA here is from genome assembly GCF_047689505.1 of Saccharothrix sp. BKS2. Taxonomy (NCBI): domain Bacteria; kingdom Bacillati; phylum Actinomycetota; class Actinomycetes; order Pseudonocardiales; family Pseudonocardiaceae; genus Saccharothrix; species Saccharothrix sp. BKS2. Next base: position 332,680 of record NZ_JAUQOL010000011.1, read on the forward strand.
CGGCGCGTCGACCGCGAGGTCGAACGGCGTCCAGCAGGCGTCGGCCAGGTGGTCGGCCACCTCGTCGGCGGACCAGCCGGCGGCGTCGGTGACCACGACCTCCGGCGGCGCGCCGTCGGTGCGGTAGAAGACCTTGCGCTGCTTGGCGTCCAGCGCGAACCGGGAACGCAGGGCCGGGTGGCGGCCCAGCACCAGCTCCACGGCGCGGCGCAGGGCGTCGAGGTCGACCCGGCCGGTGAACTCGGTCAGCACCGGCGCGAGGTAGGCCGACCGCAGCGCGGAGACCTTGTCCATGAACCAGAACCGCTGCTGCACCGCGGTCACGGGGAAGCGGTCGTCCGCCGCCGGCGCGGCGACGGCCTCCGGCTCGGGCGCGGTGAGCAGCGCGGCGAGCCCGGCCACGGTCGGGTCGGCCAGGAAGTCCCGCAGCGCCGCCCGCGTGCCGGCCAGCATCTTCACCGCGAGCAGCGAGTGGCCGCCCCTGGTGAAGAAGTCGGCGTCCACGCCGAACTCGGCGACGTCGCGGCCGAGGGCGTCGGCGAACAGCCGCGCGGCGCGCTCCTGGTCCGGCGTCAGCTCGCCCGCGGGCGCGGTGGCGTGCGGCAGGCGCACCGAGCGCAGCGCGCCGAGCGCGGCGAAGTCGGTCTTGTCGTTGCCGGTCATGGGCAGCGCGTCGACCACGTGCACCTCGGCGGGCAGCACCGCCGCGGGCAGCCAGCGCAGCAGGGGCTTGAGCACCTCGTCACGGGTGGGCAGCGGCGCGTCCGGCTCGGCGAGCTCGATCCACGCCACGAGCCGCAGGGGCTCGCCCTCGGCCTGGACCGCGGCGGCGCGCACCTCGGGCCGCTCCTCCAGCAGCTTGCGGACCTCGCCCAGCTCGATGCGGTTGCCCAGCACCTTGACCTGGTCGTCCACCCGGCCCAGGCACTCGACCAGGCCGTCCTCGCGCAGCACGACCCGGTCGCCGGTGCGGTACATCCGGGTGTCGGGCCCCTCGCCGTGCGGGTCGGGCAGGAACGCCGCGCCGGTGCGCTCGGGCTGCCCGAGGTAGCCGAGGGCCACGCCCGCGCCGGCCACGTACAGCTCGCCCGGGACGCCCACCGGCAGCTCCTCCCGGTGCGCGCCCAGCACGTAGGCGCGGGTGCGGGGCAGCGGCACGCCGATCGCGGGCGCCCGCCCGTCGGCCAGGTCCACCGGCGCGAACGTGCTGATGCAGGACGCCTCGGTCGGGCCGTAGATGTTGCGCATCGGCACGCCCCAGCGGTCCAGGCACTCCCGGGCCAGCGCGGTGGGCAGCCCCTCGCCGCCCACGTACAGGGTGCGCAGCGCGGTGGGCGCGGGATCGTCGTCGGCGTCGAGGACGGCGCGCAGCAGGCTCGGGGTCATCGAGGTGACGGTGACCCCGCGCAGCAGCCGGGCCAGCGCCGTGGGGTCGCGCCGCTCCACGTCGTCGGCGAAGACCAGCTCGGAGCCGGCGATCAGCGAGCGGAACACCTCGTGCGTGGCGCCGTCGAAGGAGGTCGACCAGGTGCACAGCACCCGGTCGGCCGGGCCCAGGTCGATGTCGCGCGCCCACCACACGGCGGTGTTGAGCATCCCGCCGTGCGGCACCAGCACGCCCTTGGGCCTGCCGGTCGTGCCGGAGGTGTAGATGACCACGGCCGGTTCGCGGCCGGTCAGCACCGGGTCGGGCAGCGTGGGTGCGGTCGGCGTCGGTTCGGGCAGCGTCGATTCGGGCAGCGCCAGTGCGGTCGGCACCGGTTCGGTCGGCACCGGTTCGGGCAGGTCACGCGCGGCGCGGAGGTCCTCGATCCGCACGGCGTCCACCCGCGTGCCGTGCGCCGCGAGGAGCGCCGCGCCGGCGTGGTCGACCAGCACGACCCGCGCGTCCAGCTCAGTGAGCACGTGGTCCAGCCGGTCGGCCGGGGTGTCCAGGCTCAGCGGCGCGTAGGCGGCGCCCGTGCGCAGCGCGCCCAGCCAGCCCGCGACGAGCGCCGGGCCGCGCGCGGCCAGCACGGGGACGAACGCGCCGGGTCCGGCGCCGCGGTCGGCGAGGTGGTGCGCCACGGCGCGCGACCAGGTGTCCAGCTCGCGCCACGACACGCGGTCGCCGGCGGCGCTGACCGCGGTGGCGCCGGGGTCGGTGAAGCCGCGGCCGACCAGGTCGAGCACGGACACCGCCCCGTCCAGGTCCTGGTCCGCGCCGACGAGGACGCCCTCGCGGGCGGCGCCGAGCGGCAGCCGCGCCACGGTGGTGCCGGGGTCGCGGACGGCGGCGGTCAGCAGGGTGAGGAAGTTCCCGGCGAGCCGGGCCGCGACCTCGGCGGGGTAGACGTCGGTGTCGAACTCGATCCGCCCGCGCGGGCCGCCCAGCTCCTCCTCGACGATCAGGATCAGGTCGAACTTGGCGGTCCGGGTGGGCAGCAGCTCCGGTCCGGTCCACCGCCCGTCCGCGCCCGGGGCGGGCATGTTCTGGAGCGCGAAGCTGATGGTGGCCGTGCCGCGCGAGGTGCGGGTGGTCAGCCGGTCGAACGGGATGCGCTGGTGGGTCAGCGACTGGAACGCTTCGGTGCGCACCCGCTTGCACAGCTCGGCGAACGCCAGGTCCGGCTCGGGCCGGCAGCGCAGCGGCACGGTGTTGACGAAGAAGCCGACCAGCTGCTCCACCGAGGCGTGCGGGCGGTTGGCGGTGACCGTGCCGACCAGGAAGTCGTCGCGGCCGGACCACCGCTGGAGCACCGCCTGGTACGCGGCGAACAGCACCACGAACGGGGTGGCGCGCAGCGTCCGGGCCAGGTCCCGCACGCCGGTCCACAGCTCCGCCGGGATCGCGAACACGTGCTCCTCGCCCGGCCGGTCGCCGTCGGCCACCGCGGCGCGGGGGCGCGCCGGGCCCAGCAGGAGGTCGCCGGGCACCTCGTTCAGCTGCTCGGCGCGGTCGGCGAGCAGCTTCTCCATCGCGGGCGAGTCGGTCACGGCCCGGTCCCACACCGCGAAGTCCGCGTACTGGACGGTCAGCTCCGGCAGCGCGGCCGGCTCACCCGCCTCGACCGCGTCGTAGGCCGCGGCCAGGTCCGCGAACAGCGAGGGCAGCGACCAGCCGTCCACCGCGATGTGGTGCACCACGAGCAGCACCAGGTCCCCGCCGGGCACGCCGCGCCACACCGCGCAGCGCAGCGGCGGCCGGTCCGCGAGGTCGAAGCCCCGGCGGGCGAGGTCGGCGGCCTCGGCGCGGGCGCGGTCCCGAGCACCGTCCACACCGGACAGGTCGACGACCTCGACCGCCGGTTCGCCGGTGTCGCCGATCTCCTGCACCAGCGCGCCGTCACGCAGGTGATAGGTCGTGCGCAGCACCTCGTGGCGGTCCACGACGGCCTTGAGGGCGGCGGTCAGGGTGGCGGGGTCGACGGTCCCGCGCCAGCTCAGCAGGAGCGGGACGTTGTAGGTCGCGGAGCCGGGCGCGGCGGCGTCGATGAACCACAGCCGCTCTTGGGCGAACGAGAGCGGCGCGACGCGAGCACCCAGCCTGGTGGGGCCGGAAGGCAGGTCATTCACGCGTGGGATCTCCGAATCGGGCATGGCGAGGACACCTCGGGGCGCGGTGCGGCCCGGGGCGCGTGGGGACGTGCGGTGGTGCCCCGGCCGTGCCGGGGGTGGTGGTTCGGCGGACGGGCCGCTAGGGCTTGGCGGACACCCGCTCGCCCACCCGGTCGGCCAGTTCGGCCAGCGACTCGGCGAGCAGGACGTCGGTGGGCTCCACGTCGACCGCGAGCCGCTCGCGGAGCCGCGAGGCCAGCTGGATCGCGAGGATCGAGTTGCCTCCCACGTCGAAGAAGTTGTCCCGGGGCGCCGCGGCGGGCACCCCCAGCACGTCCTTCCAGACGAGTTCGACCTGTCCCGCCACACTTATCGGAGCCGGCTCGCCGGTCGTGGATACACCCTCACCGGGAATTTCCCCGTCCTCCTCGGCCGGGGACCGCAGGGGGGCGAAGAGCGCGGCGCGGTCCACCTTGCCGGTGGGCCCGTAGGGCAGTCCACCGAGGACGTGCCAGCGGGTCGGCACCACGTAGGCGGGCAGCGAGCGCGCCAGGGCGCCTTCCAGGGCGGCGGGCAGCCCGGCGGCGTCGCCGGGGTCCGCGCCGGGCACGGGCAGCACGGCGCAGGCCAGGTAGGCCGAGGGACCCTCCCCCAGCTTCTCCGCGAACGCGCTGTCCACCAGGCCGGTGGCCAGGACGGCCCGCTCGACCTCCTCCAGCTCGATCCGGAAGCCGCGCAGCTTGACCTGCCGGTCCCGCCGGCCGAGCACCTCCAGCGCGCCGTCGGGCAGCACCCTGGCCAGGTCGCCGGTGCGGTACACCGGGCCGTCGCCGTCCGGGACGGGCACGAAGCGCTCGCGGGTGAGGTCGGGTCGGTTCAGGTAGCCCAGCGCCACGCCGGGCCCGCCCACGCACAGCTCACCCGTGGCACCCGGTTCGACGGGCCTCAGCTCGGCGTCGAGCACGTGGACCGGGGTGTCCTGGAGGGGGAACCCGACCGGGACGCGGTCGCGGCCCGCCAACGAGTCGGGCGTGCAGTCGTAGTAGGTGGCGAAGGTCGTGGTCTCGGTCGGCCCGTAGCCGTTGACGAGCCGACCGGGCGGGCCCTCGGCCAGCACCCGCAGGCAGGCCGCCAGGTCCAGCTGCTCCCCGCCGACGACCACGGTCCGCAGGTCCCGGAATGCACCGGGCCGTTCCCGCGCGACCATGTGGAACAGCGAGGTGGTCAGGAACATCGTGGTGATGCCCTCGGTCCGCACCAGCTCGGCCCAGTCGTCGAGGCGCAGCTCGGTCACGGCCGGGAAGACCACCACCGCGGCGCCCGCGGTGAGGGTGTGCCACACCTCGAAGGTGGTGGCGTCGAAGGCGGGGTTGGACGCGTTGGCCACGCGGTCCCCCGGTTCGACGGTGCAGTAGCGGGCGTTGGAGACGAGCCGGACCACGGCGCGGTGCGGCACGACGACGCCCTTGGGGCGCCCGGTGGAACCGGAGGTGAAGTTGACGTAGCAGGGGTCGTCGCCGGCGGCGCGCACGTCGGTCCCGCGCGGGACGGTCCCGTCAACGTCGGCCGCGTCCACATAGGCCGCGTCCACATCGGTCCCGTCCACGGCGCGGTCCTCGTCCTCCCGCGCGCCGGTGTCCTCCAGGTCGGCCGCGGTCAGCGTGGTGCGGACACCGGCCTCCTCCAGCAGCAGGGCGCGGCGCTCGGCGGGAGCGTGCGCGTCCAGCGGCAGGTAGGCCCCGCCGGCGCGCACCACGCCCAGCAGCGCCACCACCAGGTCGACCGAACGCCCCAGGTCGACCGCGACGACCTCACCGCGCTCGACGCCTCGGAGCGCCAAGCCGGCCGCGACGCGCTCGGAACGCGCCCACAGCTGTCGGTAGGTCAGGGACTCCCCCGTGCCGGGCGAGTGGACGGCGCACGCCTCCGGTCGGACCCGGACGTGACGCCACACCAGCTCAGAAAGGCCGGCGGTCCCCCGTCTGTGCTCGTGCTCGTACTGCGCGCGCTCGGCAGCGCGCGCTCCAGTTGGTGCCAATGCTTCCCCCAGTGGCAACGACGCCCTCACGGCGTCTGAGCGACCGCAACGCTAGGTGAACAACAGACGAACAGCCAATAGACCGTTAGTGGCCATAAGGAAAACGAATGGGCTTTACCAGGGCTTGAACTGGGCCTCCCTGCTCACAGGGCGTGATCTCCATTAGACCGATCAGTGGTTTATAGATAGGCGATGAACCCGACCGAAAGACCCTTGCGGGAACGCGCGCCTCCGGTACGGTCCACGCCCGTGACTCGACTAGCGTTTCTCGGACTGGGCCGAATGGGCTCGCTCATGGCCGGCCGCCTGGTGGCGGCGGGCCACGAACTCACCGTGTGGAACCGCACCGCGGAGCGCACCGCACCGCTGGTCGACGCGGGCGCCCGCGCCGCGGGCACGCCGGCGGAGGCGGTCGCCGGCGCCGAACTGGTGATCACCATGCTCACCGGGCCCGAGGCCGTGGAGGCGGTGTTCGCCGGGCCGGACGGCGCGGCCGCGGGCCTCGCGGACGGCGCGCTGGTGGTGGAGATGTCGACGATCGGGCCGCGGGCGGTGGCCGCGCTGCGCGAGCTCCTGCCCGGGGGCGCCCGGCTGGTCGACGCCCCGGTGAAGGGCAGCCTGCCCGCCGCGTCCTCCGGGGAGCTGGGCATCTACGCCGGCGGCTCCGCGGACGACGTCGCGGCCGCCTCCGAGGTGCTGGCGGTGCTGGGCAAGGTCAAGCACGTGGGGCCGCTCGGCGCGGGCGCCTCGGTGAAGCTGCTGGTCAACATCGTGCTCGGCGCGTCGTTCGTGATGGTGGGCGAGGCGCTGGCGCTGGCCGACGAGCTGGGGCTGGACCAGGAACTGGCGCTGACCGCCCTGGAGGGCACGGTGGTCAGCCCGCTGGTCCCGCGCGTGCGCAAGAAGCTCGACGACCCCGGTTCCACCCAGTTCTCCCTCGGCCTGGCCGAGAAGGACCTGCGGCTGGTGCTGGAGGCGGGCGGCGTCGACGGCGGCGTGGTCGCGGGCGCCCGGGAGCGGCTGGCCGCGGCGGTGCGGGACGGCCTGGGCGACGACGACATCAGCGCGGTGCTCCGTCACCTGCGCGGGAAGTAGCGGCCGTGCCGCGGTTCCGCCGGGCCGAGGTCCTGGAGCGGCTGCGCGCCAAGGCCGCGCGGGGTGAGGTCGTCGTGGGCGGCGGCGCCGGGACGGGCCTGTCGGCCAAGTGCCAGGAGAACGGCGGCGTCGACCTGCTCACGGTGTTCAACTCCGGCCGGTACCGGATGGCGGGCCGCGGCTCGCTGGCCGGGCTGCTGGCCTACGGCAACGCCAACGAGGTCGTCGTCGAGATGGGCCGGGAGATCCTGCCCGTGGTGACGCGCACGCCGGTGCTCGCGGGCGTCAACGGCACCGACCCGTTCCTCGACCCGGAGGTCTTCCTCCCCGAACTGGCGCGGATGGGGTTCTGCGGCGTGCAGAACTTCCCGACCGTCGGCCTGATCGACGGCAACTTCCGGGCCAACCTCGAAGCCACCGGCATGGGGTTCGACCTGGAGGTGTCGCTGATCGCGGCCGCGGCGGCGCACGACCTGCTCACCGCGCCGTACGTGTTCTCCGCGCGGGACGCGGAGGCGATGGCGGAGGCGGGCGCGGACATCGTCGTCTGCCACCTGGGGCTGACCGTCGGCGGCACGATCGGCGCGGTGTCCTCGCGCGGCCTGGACGAGTGCGCGGGGCTGCTCCAGGAGTGGGCCGACGCGGCGCACGCGGTGCGGGACGACGTGCTGGTGCTGTGCCACGGCGGTCCGATCGCCGAGCCGGAGGACGTGCGGCACGTGCTGGGCGCCACCACCGGCGTCCACGGCTTCTACGGCGCGTCCTCGCTGGAGCGGATGCCGGTCGAGGACGCGATCACCGCGCAGACCCGCCGCTTCACCGGCCTGACCCGGCCGGTGGGCTGACCCACCACGGGGCCGACCCACCACGGGGTGCGCCGCCTCGCGCGGCGCACCCCGTGGTCGTCACAGCCGCGGGTCTCCTCAGCGCCGGTGCAGACCGGCGTACAGCCCGTTGATCAGTTCACCCTGCGGTGTGTCGCCGTCCAGCGACCAGATCATCGCGCCGCCGAGCCCGCGGTCGCGGATGAACCGACCCTTGCGCTTGAGCTCGATCGGGTCGTCGTAGGTCCAGAACGTGGTGCCGTCGAACAGCCAGGCGTGGCCTGCCGCCTCGTCGCGGTAGAGCTTGTAGCTCCCGTCGGCCAGCAGGTTCTTGAGCAGGCGGTAGTCGTCGTAGCCCGCCTCGTAGGTGGCCGGGGCGGGGCCGGTGGACTGCTGGAACAGGCCGTTGTTCGAGTTGGTCACGCCGGTCCAGCCGCGGCCGTAGTACGGCACGCCGAGGACGACCTTGTGGCGCGGCGCCCCGCGCTGGAGGTGCGCGTCGACGACGATCTCACCGCTGTCCGGGGGCGTGGTCGGGTCGCCCTCGGGCACGCGGAGGGCCGACTGCTGGTTGGTGGTCCTCTCCCAGGTGCCGTGGTAGTCGTAACCCTGCACGGTGGCGAAGTCGAGCAGCCGGTAGACCTTCTCGACCTCGTAACCGCGGTCCAGCGCCTCGCGGTTGGCGGGCAGGAACGCGGTGAGGTCGTAGGACCTGCGGTCCCTCAGACCCTGCGCGAACAGCTGCACGCGGTACTCGCGCAGCAGCTCGGTGAAGTTCTGCTTGTCCTCGGGGCGCACGACGTTGCCGGCGTTGCCCTCGGTGGCCGGCCACTCCCAGTCCAGGTCGATGCCGTCGAACACGCCCTTGGCCGCACCGGCGGGCGCTCCCGGCAGGTTGCCCTTCAGCCACAGGTCGACGCAGGACTTCACGTGCGCGGCGCGCGACTGCCGGGTGAGCGCGGCGTTGGAGAAGTACTTCGACCCCGTCCAGCCGCCGAGGGAGATGTAGACGCGCAGCCCGGGGAACCTCTGCTTGAGCTGCTTGATCTGGTTGAGGTTGCCCGCCAGCGCCTGGCCGGGCCGGTCGGCCCTGCCGTTGACGGCCTGCTCCGCCGTGAAGGGCCGCTGGTAGTCGGCCACCGGGTCGGAGCTGACGCACCTGCCCTGCTCGTCGAGGAGGCCGAAGGCGTAGTTGAGGTGGGTGAGCTTGGCCGCGGTGCCGTTGTCGACCAGGTAGCGGACCGGGATGCCGCGGTCGGCGAAGCTCCACTGCGTGTAGTACCCGACGGTGCGGACGGCGCCGGAGCCGTGGCGGTCGTGGGCCTGGGCCGGGGCGCCGGCGACCAGCAGCCCGATCGACAGGGCGCCGGCCGTGACGGCTGCGCCCCACCTCTTCATCGACATCGTTCTCCTCGCACTGGCGGTGGCTACGGGATGGTCCGGACCACGCTAGAGGGAGGTCTAGACCACTGGTACGCCCGGACGGCGTAACCGCCACCGGCACCCCGTACCCCGTACCCGGAACCCGACGAAGGACCCTGACCGCCGGCGGTCGCCTGTGACAGGGTGTCGCGACGCGATCCGATCCGGTGCGAGGAGACAACGTTGAGACCCAGACGATTAGCTCGGCCAGTGCTCGCGGTGGCGAGCGCGGTGGTGGTGCTCGTGGCCACCGTCCAACCCGTGTCGGCCCAGCAGCAGGACGCCGACTACACCGTCCTCGTGGAAACCGGTGCGCCGCTCCCGGCCGCGCGTGCCGCCGTCGAGGCCGCCGGTGGCCGGGTCACCGCCGAGAACGCCGCGGTCGGCACGCTGACCGTGAAGGCGCCGGCCACGGGGTTCGTCCGGCGCGTCACCGCCGCCGACGCGGTGTTCGGCGCGGCCCCGGTGCGGCCGATCGGCCACACCCCCCGCAGCGCGAACCGGCAGGTCCGCGAGCAGCACGAGGTCGAGACCGAGCACGTCGGCGCGAACGCCCGGCCCGCCCCCCAGGGCCAACCCCGCACTACGGCCGGTCTCGACCCGCTCGACGACGCCCTGTGGGGCCTGCGCCTGGTGCGCTCCGACATCGCCCGCGCCCGGCAGGCCGGTGACCGGCGCGTCCACGTCGGCGTGCTGGACACCGGGGTCGACGGCACGCACCCGGACATCGCGCCGAACTTCAACCGCGAGCTGTCCCGCAACTTCACCATCGACATCCCGAACGACCCCAACGGCGACGAGCTGGACGGGCCGTGCGAGTTCCGCGGCTGCGTCGACCCCGCCGACCGCGACGACGGCGGCCACGGCACGCACGTCGCGGGCACCATCGGCGCCGCCGCCAACGGCTTCGGCGTGTCCGGCGTCGCGCCGAACGTGTCGCTGGTCAACATCCGCGGTGGCCAGGACTCCGGCTACTTCTTCCTCCAGCCCGTGGTGGACGCGCTGACCTACGGCGCGGACATCGGCCTCGACGTGATCAACATGTCGTTCTACGTCGACCCCTGGTACATGAACTGCACGGCCAACCCGGCCGACGGCACCGAGGCGCAGATCGCCCAGCGCACCACGATCACCGCGGTCCAGCGCGCGCTCGACTACGCGCACCGCAAGGGCGTCACCCTGATCGGCGCCGGCGGCAACAACCACGAGGACCTGGGCAACCCGCGGACCGACGCGGCCAGCCCGAACTACCCGCCGGGCGCCTCCTACCCCCGCGCGATCGACAACGCGACGTGCCTGAACCTCCCGACCGAGGGCAACCACGTCATCTCGGTGTCCGCGCTCGGCCCGTCGACGGCCAAGGCCGACTACGCCAACTACGGCACCGAGCAGACCGTGCTGTCGGCCCCCGGCGGCTACTTCCGCGACGGCCTGGGCACCGACTGGTACCGCACCAACGAGAACCTGATCCGCTCCACCTACCCCCGCAACGTGGCGGTGGCCGCGGGAGACGTCGACGCCGACGGCGCCATCACCCCTCAGGGCCTCGCGGCCGGGGTGGCCAGGTACTGCGACGCCACCACCTGCGGTTTCTACCGCTACCTCCAGGGTTCCTCGATGGCCGCGCCGCACGCCACCGGCGTGGCCGCGCTGGTGGTCAGCCAGTACGGCAAGAAGGACCGGGCGCGCCCCGGCACGCTGACCATGTCCCCGGACCGGGTCCAGGCGGTGCTGGTCAACACCGCCACCCCGCGGGCCTGCCCCGAGCCGCGCACGGTGTCGTACGAGGACGTCGGCCGACCGGCCGAGTTCACCGCGACCTGCGTGGGTGACACCCGGTTCAACGGCTTCTACGGGTACGGCATCGTGGACGCCTACGGCGCCGTGACCCGCGGCGGCGACTTCCTCTGACCCGGTGCCGGGCGGCAACGCGCCCGGTACGACGACCGGCCGAGCCCTGAGCGGATTCCGCTCAGGGCTCGGCCGGTGGTGCCCGACGAGGTCAGGAGAGGACCTCCAGGTGGGCGTTGACCCGGTAGTGGCCGCCGCCGTGGCCCTTGTACCACCCGGACATGGTCGGCGAGCGGGAGTCGTCCCAGCCCAGGTAGATCGGGTTCTCGTACATGAACTTCGCGTTCGACGGCAGCTTCACGTTCACGTGCTGCGGCGCGAAGAGGTCGTCCTGGAAGAGCTTGACCAGCCACCCGATGAAGGTCTTGACCAGCCACGCGACCGCCTTGCCGATCGCGCCGGCGATGGCCGCGCCGAGGTAGGGCGAGAGCACGCCCTGGACCAGCTTCTCGATCGCGGTCTGGACGTAGCCCTTGACCTGCTCCCAGGCGTTCGTCAGGGCCTTGGAGAACCCGCCGAAGCCGTCCCTCTCGGCGAGGAAGACGCTGTGCCCGTAGTAGCGCGGCCACACGCCCGCCTGGGACATGTTCAGCGTGGAGAACCGCTTGCCGCCGTTGCCGTAGGTGATGATCTCACCGGTGTCGAAGTCGTCGTGCACGTTGAACGGGCTGATCTTCGTGGTCACCCCGTCGGAACCGATGGTCAACCCGCCCATCGAGATCTCGTCGCTCGGCGACCAGTCGTCGGTCTCGCCCAGGCACTTCACCGAGGTGATGTCCAGGGCGAGCGCCTTGACCCGCTCGATGGTGGACGGGTCGACCCCCAGCCTGCGGGCCTCCTCGTGGACCTGCTGCTCGGCCGCGCGCCCCTCGGTCGCCAACTGGTCGGCCTGGCCGCTCAGCCGGGCGGTCAGCGCCGCGCGGTCCACCCGCAGCGTCTCGGCCTGGAAGACGCCCGCGAACCCCAGCCGGGCGTGGGTGGCCCAGTCGTTCCTGCCGTACTGGCCGAACTCGGCGACCCTGGCGTCGACGTCGGCGTTGACCATCGCCTGCGCCGAACGGGTGATCTCCCGCTGCACCTCGGCGGGCACGGTCAGCAGCCCGGCCCGCAGGCCGGCCTCGACCGTGCCCTCCGGGTACTCCCGGGTCGGGTCGGCCGCCACCACCGCGGTCGAGTACTCCAGGGCGTCCGCCGCGGCGCTGACGACGGCCAGCACCTCCGGGTCGGTGCGCGTCGGGTCCGGCAGGGGCACCGACGGGAAGTCCTGGTCCTCCTCGACCACCGTGGTCGTGCTCACCTGGGCGACGGCGTGCGCCGGGACGAGCGCCGCGGCCATCGCGGCGGTCACCACGACCGCGGGCAGCGCACGGCGCCACGACTGCTTCGGACGACTGCGGAAGTGTGTACTCATCGAAACTTTCCCCTCGGTTACCCGGCGAGCCCTCCCCGCCTGACACCGAAAGGTCTACGGACGTGTCGTTGTCCCGCTGTTGTGGTGCTGTTGTGGCCGCCGCTCCGCCCACCCACCCACTCGCCCGCCCGCTCGTTCGCCGCCGCGCCGGGACCTGACCCGCGGATCCGGTCAGGTCCCGACGGGTCGTCCGCAGCGGGGCCCGGAGGCGCTCAGTAGATGCGGAACGACGTCCCGGTCACCAGCGTCCCGCCGAACGTCGCCGTGGTGTTGGGGCCGAGCGCCACCTGCGCGCACGCCCCCACCCAGCACGCCCGCGCGGTGTACCGGCCGGTGTACCAGCTGCTCCGGTAGGGCCAGGAGCCGGTGAACGTCCCGGGCGTGCCGAAGAAGCCCTGGTGGGCGTAGGGCGTCCGACCCGCGTGGTAGCAGCCCTCACCCGAGTTGCAGTAGTTGTGGTTGGAGATGAGCGTCCCGAACTCCCCCACCGGCACGGCCGACACCACCCGCCCGGTCGCGGCGTCCAGCACCACGTGCTTGGGAACGTCGGACAGCAGGTCCACCGCCACGGCGCCGCCCGGCGGCTGCGTCGCGGACGCGATCCCGGTGCCTCCGAACAGGAGCGAGGCACCGAGCGCGAGAACTGTGGCGAAAACAAAAGAAAAACGTTTTTTCGGTGACACAGGTGTTTTCCCTCCGAATTGGTCGACTTTCCTCCCGCATTGCATACTTCCGACAGGGGGCGCATGTCGTACACCGCCGATTGAGCGCCAAGAGGGAGTCGGAGTGCTACCCAGCGTATGCGCTGTGGCCTAACCGAAAGATCAACGCCACCACGCGCCCTTCGTCCTCTCGTCGACGACCGCGCCTGTCACGATGGTGTTCTCGTCATGTCGTGCGCCGGTGAGGTCCGCGCCGGTGAGGTTCGCACCCGCGAGGTACGCGCCGGTGAGGTTCGAATCGGCCAGGTACGCGCCCGTGAGGTTCGAGCCGGCGAGGTACGCGCCGGTGAAATCCGCGTCGATGAGATACGCGTAACCGAGGTCCGCGTAGGCGAGGTCCGCATAATCGAGGTTCGCGTAGGCGAGGTCCGCGCCATTGAGGTTCGCGTCGGTGAGGTCCGCCTGCGCCAGGTCCGCATTGGCGAGGTTCGCGTTGTCGAGGTTCGCGTAGGTGAGGTGCGCGCCGAGGAGGTCCGCCTCGGTGAGGGTCGCCCCACCGAGGTCCGCCTGCCTCAGGTACGCACCGGTGAGGGTTGCGTTGTCGAGGTTCGCCTCGGCGAGGGTCGCTCCACCGAGATTCGCCTCCGTGAGGTCGGCGGTGGTGAGGTCCACACCGGTCAGGTTCGCGCCGGCGAGAGTCGCCTTGGTGAGGTTCGCTCCGGCGAGGTTCGCATCGGTCAGGGTCGCGCTGCCGAGGTTCGACTCGGCGAAGTTCGCGCCGCCCAGGTTCGCCCGGCCGAGGTCCGCGTCGGTGAGGGCCGCCCCACCGAGGCACGTACCGGACAAGTTGATCACAGTGCCCTGGTCACGGGTCGCGTCACGGCGGCCCAGGACGGTCAGGGTGGCCTGGACGTCGGGAGCGACCGACTGATTGGCGCAGAGCCCGGCCCTGACGAACCTCCCGCTGGTGAAGGCGGGCCTGCCACCGGTGGTGCGGATGAACGCGGAGAGGATCTCGACGGTCGTGGGGTGGTCGCGGGACGAGTCGCGGGCCAGGCGGTCCAGGGCGTAGATGGCGCCCAAGCGGGCCTGGAGGTGCTCCGGGCCGGTGCGGTCGAGCTGGTCGACGGCCTTGGTGAAGCGGTCGGTGAACTGCCCCTGCTCGGCAACGGCGTTCTGCGCGCGGGTGGCCTGGAGGGACAAACCGGTGAACACCACACCGGCCGCGGCCGCGAGCGCCGCGAGCAGCGACGCGACCGCAGTCCAGTTCCACGACCGCCCGGACCGTCGCCGCCGCCCGCGTTCTCCGGTCGACCTGCGCGGACCGGGCGGTCGGGTGATCCGTCCGGACGAGCGCGGGAGTGCGGGGCGGCGAGGTCGCGGCGCGCGGTAGGGGCCCATCCACCAAGGCTTGCACTCCTCGATGACCGCCGGCTCGGTGATCGGCATTCGAGTGCCCACCCGGCGGAGCGAACCTCCGGCATCGAACGCAGATCGAATGCGCAGTCACCTGGAATAGACCGGAAATAGAACACATATGTGAACAGAACCACCCCCTGAAACAACCACATATGTGAACCGGAAATCCGGCGTTGACATGTGCGGAACACACCTCTTACGGTGCGATGAGAATCACTTTCCCTGCCCCTCGCCTGACTCCTGTCGGGAAAGGAAAAAACCCATGCGCACAACTGCCGGGAACAGGCGCGCCCTGCCCCGGGCCGCGGTCATCGCCGCCGCGGTCCTGGTCGCCTCCCCGCTCACCGCGCCCGGCGCGGCCCCCGCCCTGGCCGCCACGTCGGCCGACGGCTTCGCCTCGGTCTCCGCGCTCGGCCAGAACGGCACCACCGGCGGCGCGGGCGGCGCGGTGGTCACCGCGACCACGCCGGCCCAGTTCCTGGACTACATCTCCCGGTCCGGTCCGCTGGTCGTGCAGGTCAAGGGCACCATCACGCTGCCGACCGGCAGCTCGGACGGGATGCACGACGTGTCCTCGGACAAGACTGTCATCGGTCTGGGGACCGACGCCCGGCTGGTCGGCGGTGGGCTCAACATCGGCCTGCCGGTGGACGACGACGTGACCTCTCCCCCGGCCAACGCCGTGCACAACGTGATCATCCGGAACCTCTCCATCTCCGGTGCGACCGACGACCTGATCAACGTGCAGATGTTCAGCCACCACATCTGGATCGACCACAACGACTTCTCCAACGGCGATGACGGCGCGGTCGACATCAAGCGCGGCTCCGATTTCGTGACGGTCTCCTGGAACAGGTTCCACGACCACGACAAGACGTTGCTGCTCGGTCATGACGACGACAACGGCGCGCAGGACATCGGCCGCTTGCGGGTGACCTACCACCACAACTACTTCGACGGTTCGGACCAGCGCAACCCGCGCGTCCGGTTCGGCGAGTCGGTGCACGTCTACAACAACTACTACCGGGACAACAGCTACGGCGTGGCGTCGGCGATGAACGCCGGGGTGGTGCTGGAGGGCAACTACTTCTACAGCGTGAACAACCCCGGCCGGGTGGACTTCAGCGGCGACCTGGGCCGCATGGTGCAGCGCGACAACATCCTGGTCGACTGCAACCACGAGATCGAGACGCGCGGCAGCGTGGTCGAGCCGCGCACCTACTACGCCTACACGCTCCACCGCGCCGCCGAGGTGCCGACCGTCGTGCCCGCGGGTGCGGGCGTCGGCAGGATCTGAGAGGACCGGCCATGAGCCCCATCAGCAGGCGCGGCCTCCTCGCGGGCGCCGCCGCCACCGCCCTGACCGCCGCGGGCGCCAAAGCCGCCGCGGCCAGGCCCGCGACCACCACCAACCCGGTGTGGGCCGCGCCGTTCGCCACCGCCGACGGCTTCGCGGGCACCAACCTGCTCGGCCAGAACGGCACCACCGGCGGCGCGGGCGGTCCCGTGGTCACCGTGCGGGACACCGAAACGTTCCTGGACTACTGCGACCGCAACGAGCCCTACATCATCCAGGTCGACGGCATCATGCGGTTCAGCAGCAAGCAGGCCCTGCGGTCGAACAAGACCGTCATCGGCCTGCCCGGCGCCGAGATCAACGGCGGCGGCCTGGACATGTACCGCCGGCAGAACGTGATCATCCGGAACCTCCGGTTCACCGGGGCCGACGACGACGCGATCAGCATCCAGCAGTCCTCGCACCACATCTGGATCGACCACTGCGACCTCAGCGGCGGCGCGGACGGCCTGATCGACATCGTGCGCGGGGCGGACCTGATCACCGTGTCGTGGTGCCACTTCCACGACCACAGCAAGACCGCGCTGCTCGGCCACTCCGACTCCAACTCGGGCCCGGACACCGGCAAGCTGCGCACCACGTTCCACCACAACTACTTCAACGCCACCGCCCAGCGGCACCCCCGGGTCCGCTTCGGCGAGCCCATCCACGTCTACAACAACTACTTCCGCGACAACGCGTTGTACGGCGTGGCGTCCACCGAGAACGCGGGCGTGCTGGTGGAGCACAACTACTTC
Source organism: Saccharothrix sp. BKS2 (assembly GCF_047689505.1). NCBI lineage: Bacteria > Bacillati > Actinomycetota > Actinomycetes > Pseudonocardiales > Pseudonocardiaceae > Saccharothrix > Saccharothrix sp. BKS2. The sequence goes on from NZ_JAUQOL010000011.1 coordinate 349,033, forward strand.
GAGAACGTGCCCTTCCCGATCTACTCCGGCTACGACGAGAGCGGGCCTGGGCGCGTGGTCGAGCGCAACAACGTCTACGTCAACTCCGGCACCCCGGAGACGCTCGGCTCCGTGGTCGAGCCGCGCACCTACTACGCCTACACGCCCGACAACGCCGCGAACCTGCGGACCACCGTGCCCGCCGGTGTCGGCGTGGGCCGGATCTGAGGAGGGGACGATGAGCCCGTTGAACCGCCGGCGACTGCTCGCCGGCTCGGCGCTGGCCGCCTTCGCCGCCACCGCCCCGCGCAACGCCGGCGCCAGCGCCTACCCCACGCCGTACCAGCACCCCTCGGCGCTCGCCGTCGCCGACGGCTTCGCCTCGGTCAACGCCCTGGGCCTCAACGGCACCACCGGCGGCGCCGGCGGCCAGGCGGTCACCGTGACCACCGCCGACGCCCTGGCCGACTACGTGGGCCGCAAGGAGCCCTACGTCATCACCGTCTCCGGCCGTATCCAGGTCGGCGACGACATGCTGACCGTGGTCGCGAACAAGACGATCCTGGGCGTCGGGTCGAGCTCGGAGATCACCGGCGGCGGGCTCCAGCTCGGCTCCACCACCCGCCCCGGCAACAACGTGATCATCCGCAACCTGCGGTTCACCGACGCGTCCGACGACTCGATCAGCGTCACCAACAAGGCGCACCACGTGTGGATCGACCACTGCGACCTCTCGCGCGGCTACGACGGCCTGCTGGACGTCAAGCGGGAGTCCGACTACGTGACGATCTCCTGGAACCACTTCCACGACCACAGCAAGGCCGCCCTGCTCGGCCACTCCGACACCTACACGGCCGACCGGGGCAAGCTGCGGGTCACCTACCACCACAACTTCTTCGACCGCACCGACCAGCGGCACCCCCGCGTCCGGTTCGGCGAGCCCGTGCACGTCTACAACAACTACTACCGGGGCAACGCGCTCTACGGCGTGGCGTCCACGGAAGACGCGGGCGTGGTGGTCGAGGGCAACTACTTCGAGAACGTGGCCAAGCCGATCCTGTCCGGCTACGACAAGAGCGGGCCGGGGCGCGTGGTCGAGCGCAACAACGCCTACGTCAACTCCGGGGCGCCGCAGACCCTGGGCACCGTGGTGGAGCCGCGCACCTACTACGCCTACTCGTCGGACCTCGCCTCCTCGGTGCCCTCGCTGGTCACCGCGGGCGCGGGCGTCGGCCGGGTGTAGGTCCGCGGGACGCCCCGGCCCGGCTCGTGCGGGCCGGGGCGTTCCCGGCCGTCGGTCATCGCGGAGGTGCGGAACGGGTTGCCGTTCCGCACTTTTTTTCGTTCACGTCCGTGAATGGTGGGCCGCGAAAAAATCGTGCGGCGCGCCTCTCTTTCCGGCCGCCAGTTCATCGACATGAATGTTCTTGCCAGTTGCGCATACTTGCGCAATGCTCCCTGGGAGCGTTCCCAGAGCCTGTGACCACCGCTGATACCGCCGGTCAGTGGTGGTCGGGGTCGTGGAGGACCGCTGTCCAGGAGTGCTGTTCGCAAGGAGGCGACGCATGGGTGAGCACATTGGTGAACGCAGGGGGAGCCGGATCGCCGGTATCGCCGCGGCGGTGTCGGTGGCGACTTTGACCGGGGGCCTGGTGATGGCGGCCGGCACCAATGCCAATGCGGCGGTCGGGTGCCGGGTCGACTACAGCGTGACGAACCAGTGGCAGGGTGGTTTCGGTGCGAACGTGACGGTGACGAACCTGGGCGACGCGGTGTCGGGGTGGACGCTGGAGTGGTCGTTCGCCGCCGGGCAGCAGGTCACGCAGATGTGGGGTGGGGAGTTCTCCCAGTCGGGCGGTGCGGTGACGGTGCGCAACGCGAGCTACAACGGGGCGTTGGGCACGGGCGCGTCGGTCACGCCGGGCTTCAACGGCTCGTGGACCGGGTCCAACCCCGTGCCGAGCTCGTTCAGGCTCAACGGCGTCACGTGCACCGGCTCCACCACCGGCACCTCCACCACGACGTCCACGTCCACCTCCACGTCGACCTCCACCACGACGTCGACGACGACCACGACCTCGACCACCACGACGTCGAACCAGAACCCG